>PAHP01000019.1 GCA_002705205.1 Flavobacteriales bacterium | reverse complement strand
ATGTATTTAATATTAGTTTTACATCTGAGTCGATACAAGACTTAAAGGTGAGAGTGCTTAATGTAATAGGAGAGGAGCTTGTAAGTGATGATCTACAACAGTTTGTTGGTGAGTACACTAAGAAGATTAATTTAGAGGGTAATGCAAAAGGAATTTATTTCTTAGAAATAGAAACCAATGATGGGATAATTAATAAAAAATTAATTCTTCAATAGAAGAAAGTAAAATTAGGTTATAAAAACTCCTAGCATTAATGTTAGGAGTTTTTTATAAATAGGAGTTTTATATAATGAATTTAGAAAACAGAATAAGAGCGTTTATACAATTAGGAAATTATTTGAGAGAAAGTTTCTTTAAAAGTCAGCAGCAGAAGATTAATCAGTCAAAACTAGAAAACCAATGGTTTACCATCTCTAATATTAATAAAGTAATAATTGCTTGGGGTGATCTGTTAACAGATGAGGCATTAAGATCTTGGTTGAATCCTTATGCTTTAGTAGAGCCGGAATCAAGAAGGGAGGTGTTGATTGTTATGGCTGGCAATATTCCATTGGTCGGTTTACATGATTTATTATCAGTTCTAATAACAGGTCATCGAGCAGTAATTAAATTATCGTCAAATGATAAAGTATTGATGCCAGTAATAATTGAAAGATTACTTAAGATTGCCCCTTATTTTAAAAGTCAGATTGAGTCTGTTGAGAATATAAAAGAAAAGCGATTTGATGCTGTAATTACTACAGGTAATGATAATTCATCTAAGTATTTTGAGTATTATTTTAAGGATGTAGAAAAGATTATTAGAAAAAACAGAAGATCGATTGCTGTATTAACCGGAGAAGAAACTAATAGCGAGTTACAGGGGCTGGCTGATGACGTATTTTCGTATTTTGGCTTAGGCTGTAGAAATGTTTCTAAAATATTTCTTCCTGAAGGATATGACTTGAACAGATTATTTAAAGTGTTTTATGCATACAGTGGTATAATAGAACATAAGAAGTATGCAAATAATTACGATTATAATAAGGCTATTTTTTTGATGGGTAATAATGATTTGGTGGAAAATGGTTTCTTGCTTTTAAAAGAAGATAAATCATTGCTTTCTCCTGTAGCAATGTTATATTATGAATATTATACAGATATTGATTTAGTGCAAGATTTTATTAAAGATAATTCAGATATTCTACAGTGTGTAGTTTCTAATGAAAAAACGCCATTTGGTCATACTCAAAAGCCAAAGCTTTGGGATTATGCAGATGGGGTGGATACAGTAGAGTTCTTAAGGAGCTTGTAGTTACTTAAATTCATAAGTGCCTATGTCAGGATTATTTCTGATATTCTCTTCAATGTCAAAGGATCCTTCAGTTGCATTGTTTCCGGTGTTAATGCAGGGTGATTCTTCTTTTAAATGGAAGTTGCTTAGCGTATTATTTATAAACTTTGGGGATTGATTAATTATGACATTTTCATAATGAGAGTTATTGGTATTTAAAGTAGGGTCTAGCTTTATAAGACAATGGTCGAAAGTATAATTAAATTCGATCCCTTCTTGGTTTTGTAAGCTAAGCTCAGTAGATAGGCTTCCATCAATAATACAATTTTTAAAATAGGCATTATTTAATTCACGAGGAATTGGTCCGTTAGCGCTTTCATAGAAGTTGTTAAGCAAGATAGAGGGAGTGGTTCTTTGGCTGTTATTCCAATAATTTACAAAAGTACAATGTGTGAAGTTGTAGTCTCCTCCTATATTACAAGCTACAGTATATTGCCCGCATTCGCTTACAATGGTGTTGGTGGCTGTAATACGAGCGCCTTGACCTAAAATACCAATAGCAGACATGTTTTCAATAATTGTATTGTTGATTTCTATAGTTGTTTCGTTTATTAATGATGAATCAGCATGAATTCCTACATTTCCGTTTTTAATAATTGCATAATTTATTTTATTATTAACACTTCCTGGCATTATCCAAATTCTATCCCATTGTCCAGCTGGTTTTGGTGAGACTGTGTACCATGAATCTAGTCTGTCTCCTTGAAAAACAACTTCATTACCAAGAGTTCCATTTACCCTTATACTGCTTCCTAAAGAACTTGAGAAGGGGTTCCCTACTAATATTCCTGAGTTTTTATGAAAGTAAATATTACACCCTTCATTAATAGTAAGTGTTTGTTGAGGATTAATAACTGCATAGCCATAGATAACATGGGGTTTGTCGTTCTCCCATGGATTTGTGCAGTCTATTTCATGATAAGGAAATAGAGTGGTGTCAGTTCCTTCAATAATAATACCGAAATTGTTAGCAGTATGAAAATAAGCATCTTGTCCCCAAGCTATTAAATCAATATATTGTTGCTTTGTTCCTGTTGTAAATTCTAATGTGTCTGCTGCAATGTATGGTGTATTTGTTTGTGTGGGGTCAATTGTAACTTCCAAAAAGATAAAAATACTGTCATTAGCGGAGATTTCAATGTTATCATGCTGGTTGCCTGGTATCCCATCAACATTAATTCTAAAATGTCCTTGAGATATTCCTTTTAGATTTATATTTGTTTGTATATCAAAGTTATTGTTGTTGTAAACTGTTAGCATTTTTGTAGGAGAGCCAATTGATGTGAAGAGTGTGTCAAAGGTAATCGTGTCACTAGAAAATTGTAGCGTTGCTGTTTTGTTTTTATTGTTTTCGAGATCTTCTTTTTTGCAGGAAAAAAGAATCGTAAAGAGAATTATAGCAATAGAGATTCTGTACATTAGTTTATTTTCTTTATTCTTTCTATGTCTCTTTTTAGATCTTTTTCTTTTAAACTTTCTCTCTTATCATATATCTTCTTTCCTTTTGCTAAAGCTATTTCTAGTTTAGCTTTTCCTTTCTCATTAATAAATAATCGAATCGGAATGATTGAGTTTCCTTTTTCTTTTACCTTATTTAACATCTTTTTTAATTCCTGTTTATTTAGTAGAAGTTTTCTTTCTCTTTTTGGTTCGTGATTATTTTTCCCTCCATTGCTGTATTCTCCAATATGTAAGTTTCGCACAAAAAGTTCGCTTCCATTAAAAGCGCAATACGCATCAGAAATATTAGCTTTATTATTACGAATTGATTTTATTTCTGTCCCTACTAGTATTATTCCAGAGATAAAAGTATTTATAAATTGATATTCATAAGATGCTTTTCGATTCTTTATATTTATCTTAGTTGACATGCTTGCAAAGATAAAAAAGAATATGTGTGTTGATTAGTTAATTTGTAATTGTTAGTTTAATTTATGGTAAAGCATTATCCTAAAGATACGTCAAGTACCATCATAACTATAAAACCGGCTATTAATCCCATTGTAGCTAAATCCGTATTGCCGCCTTTCTGGCTCTCAGGTATAACTTCTTCTACCACTATAAATATCATTGCTCCTGCTGCAAATGATAAGGCATAAGGTAGTATGGGTAAGGCTGTCATTACTATTAAAGCTCCTATTACTGCGAATATAGGCTCAACAATAGCAGACAATTGTCCCCACTTCCATGAATTCCATTTACTAACGCCTTGTCTTCTTAGTGGCATAGATACTGCAAATCCTTCAGGGAAATTTTGTATTCCAATTCCAATTGCTAAAGCTATGGCGGATCCAATTGAGAAGACTTCGTTTATACCTGTTAATTCAGGGCTTGCTAATGCGCCAAATGCAACTCCTACTGCTAATCCTTCAGGTATGTTGTGTAGTGCTATTGCTAGTACCAATAATATTGTTTTTTTCCAATTTGTTTCTACACCTTCTGCTTTCTCTCTTTTTTCAAATAAATGTAAGTGTGGGATTATCTTATCTAAAATATATAAGAATAATGCACCTAGAAAAAAGCCAATTGCAGGTGGTAAGAACTCTGGCATGTTACTTAGTCCTATCTCATTTTGTAATTCAACATAAGATATGGCAGGAGAAAGAAGTGACCAGAAGCTCGCGGCTATCATTACTCCTCCAGTAAATCCTAGTGCACAGTCTAAAACTTTACGATTTGATGAGTTAAATAAGAATACTAGTGCTGCACCTAGTGCTGTTAATATCCAAGTAAATAATCCTGCATATAGTCCTTGGAATGCAGGGTGTTGTTCAATGAACCATTTATATAAATCGTAATTTTCCATTTTTATATCATTTTAATTAAAAGGTGTTTTGCTACTTCATGGCTTATGTGTTGATTAGTCGTTTCTATTTTTATGTTTAGCGACTGGTCAAAACTTATCTTTTCAAGGAGCTTAATTTCTGTCCCTATACTGATGTTTAATTTTGTAAGGTAGTCTAGAAAATATTTTTCATCTATTGTGACTCCCATTACTTTTCCTGCTGTTCCTGTTTTTAGTTTATTTAAAGGCACTGTATTTGTATCTGGGATTTCTCCATTCTTTGTTGGGATTGGTTCTCCATGAGGGTCAAAGCTTGGATATTTTAAGAAAGAATCTAATCTGTCTACTAGCTTTTCTGATTTTATATGTTCTAATTGCTCTGCAACATCATGTACTTCTCCCCAATCAAAGTTTAGCTTGTTAACTAAGAATGTTTCCCATAACCTATGTTTTCTTACAACTGAGGATGCTAGAGCTCTTCCTTTTTTAGTCAAATATGCTCCTTTATATTTCTCATATTCTACTAGTTTTTTTTCTTGTAATTTTTTGAGCATATCTGATACTGACGCAGCAGAAGTGCCGATTTCAGCAGCGATAATATTAGTGGAAACTTTCTCGTTAGTATTTAAGCTGAGCAAAAAAATTGCTTTCAGGTAATTTTCTTCTGATAACGTAATCATTTGACAAAAGTACCAATAATTAAATTAATATAAATATAAATTTAGACATGTCTAAAAATTTAAATATAATTGCAAACTTATAATTAAAATATGTGTAGATTAACGTATCTAGTAATAATTACCTTTATATTTTTCTCGCTAAATGCAGATTCTCAAACTGTAAAAGGGAGTGTAGTGTCAGCGAGCGGAGTTGTGTCATTCGCAAATGTTATGATTGAGGGGGTCGGCTTGGGTGTTTCTGCTGATGAGAATGGAGATTATGTTATTGATAATGTTCCGTTAGGAGGTTGTTATATCTCTTTTTCAGCTATAGGTATGAGGAGTAAGAGGTCTTATTATGAAATTAATAAGGGGGTAAATGTTATTGATGTTACGTTAGATATATCTATTTATAGCTTAGATCAAGTTGTAGTTACAGCTACAAAAACTGTTAAGAGAAGAACTCAATCTCCTGTGGTTGTGAGTGTGATTGATAGCAGGCAGTTGGAGAGTGTTCAAGCGTGTAATTTAGCAGAGGGGCTTAATTTTCAGACTGGATTAAGAGTTGAGACTGATTGCCAAACATGTAATTATACGCAATTAAGAATGAATGGTTTGTCTGGAGGTTATTCTCAGATTCTTATAAATGGGAAATCTATTTTTAGTCCGCTAACTGGTTTGTATGGTATGGACCAAATCCCTGCCAATATGATTGAGAGGATTGAGGTTGTTAGGGGTGGAGGTAGTTCGCTTTACGGATCTTCTGCTGTTGGTGGTGTCGTAAATGTGATTACTAAATTGCCGACCTCCAATAATTATATATTAGGTTTTGATTATAGTACTATAAATTTTTCTGCTGATGATAAGATTATTTATGGAAATGCAACTATTATTTCTGATAAAAAGCAATCTGGGGCTACATTTTTTGTTAATAATCGTGATAGAATGTGGTATGATCATAATGCTGACAATTATTCAGAGTTACCTGTGTTAAGAGATAATACTTTTGGGGCTACTCTTTTTTTTGTGCCATCTGACAATCAAAAGATAGAAATAAATATGGGTAGCTTGCATGAGTATCGTTATGGAGGGGAAATGGTGGGTAGCGCTCCTCATCTTGCTATGCAGTCAGAAGAAAGAGTGCACGATGTTCTTCTGGGCAGTATAGATTATAAGTTAGAATTTAATGATGGCAGCTCATCTTTTATTGCCTATTTTGCTTCTCAGAAAACGAAGCGTGAACATTACACAGGTATTAGGCCGGAAGTTGGTAGTTTGCAAGATATTGAGCATTTGTCTAATCCTCCTTATGGATCTTCTTTAAATTATACAAAGCAGGCTGGTGTACAGTTGAATTATAAGATAAATAACTTTTTTGGATCGAATATAATGACCTTTGGTTCTGAGTATGTTTCTGATGATGTGATGGATGAGATAGCAGCTTATAACTATTTGATAGATCAAAAGATTGCAAATATAGCATCGTTCATTCAGTCTGATTGGGATTTAACAGGTCATTTTAGTTTGTTGAGCGGCGTAAGATTTGATAAACATTCTTTGCTTGATAATATTATTGTTAGTCCTAGAGTATCATTCTTGTACAAATTAAGACAAGAAACACAATTTAGAGTTTCTTATAGTACAGGTTTTAGGGCTCCACAAGCTTTTGATACAGATTTACATATTGCGTTCTCTGGAGGAGGGGTTTCACGCATAATACTTTCTGATAATTTGAAAGAAGAGCGTTCGGAAAGTTTCAGTGCATCAGTTAATTATGATAAGGCTGCTGAGTATTATATTTATGGGTTTACTTTTGAGGGTTTTTATACTTATTTAGATGGAGCTTATTATCAAGACCCTTCTGGAGAAGATGAGTTTGGAAGCATTTTTGTGAAGCGTAATGGGTCAGGAGCGATTGTAAAGGGTGTTGCGACGGAGTTTAGGCTAAATTTCGCACAGAAATTACATGTAGAATCTGGTATAACCTTGCAGAGCTCAATGTATGATGAGTCAGTTAGTTATTCTGATTACTTGCCAGGTAGGAGGGTTTTTTTAAGGACCCCAGCCAGGTATGGGTATGCGACTCTCACTTATAATCCTTCTGGTAGAATAGCTTTTTCAGCAAATCTGCTTCATACAGGGGAAATGGATTTAATTCATTTTTCAGGAGCTCCGGAGCAAGCTGAAGATGACTTTGTAGTATCTCCTTCTTTTAATTCGGTTGGCTTAAAGATTACTTATCTGCATAAATTGGGTCGAGTAGGTGCAAAATTAGAATATAGTTTTGGAGTTAAGAATTTGACAGACTCATATCAGAAATATTTTGACACTCTAAAAAACAGGGATAGTAACTTTATATACGGTCCTAGTTTGCCAAGAACTATCTTTGTTGGATTAGCGCTGAAGTCATTCTAATTTTCTGAGAAAGTTTACGTATGTTAATTATTTTACACTTGTATTGCTGTTAGGTTTCCCTTTTTTTATTTTTTTTACATATTTAATTGTAAATAATTCTATTTCAATGTTTTATGGTTTTTATATAAACTTTAAGTGGTTGTTTTTTAGAGATAATTAACAATAATTTACCTAAAATTTAAAACAAATATGTACTTTTGCCATTAACATTTGTAAATAATTAATTAATGCATGTTAGATTGAAGAAATGGATGGTTTCTGAGGGCTTAAAAGCATCTCAACTTGCTGATAATATTAGTGTAAATAGAGCAACGATTTCTCATATTCTCTCAGGTCGTAATAGACCAAGTATTGACTTTTTCCAGAAATTACTAAATAGATATACAGATTTAAATTCTAATTGGCTGATAACAGGTATTGGATATATGTATGTTAAGAATGAGGCTGAAGAAATAGAGGTTTCTAAAAAAATAGAGAAAGTTGTAGTCTTTTATGATGATGCTTCATTTGAGGAGGTAAATTCTTAAATTCTGACTACATTTTCTATTTTTGCATAAAAATTTTAAATGTATAAAATAGTTCGTTTTTTTTTGTTCCTTTTTAATCCTGAGTTTATTCATCATGTCTCTTTCAAATTAATTAAGTTTGGATCTATTATACCTGGAAAGACTTGGTTTTGGAGATTTTTGTTTAACATAAGCGATGATAGACTAGAAAGAGAAGTCTTTGGGCTAAAATTTTCTAATCCTGTTGGATTAGCTGCTGGTTTTGATAAAGATGCTAAATTATTTGATCAGTTATCTTCTTTTGGTTTTGGTTTTTTAGAAATAGGAACGGTTACACCATTGCCTCAGGGTGGCAACTCTAAGCCAAGATTGTTTAGATTAAAAAAGGATAATGCAATTATTAATCGAATGGGTTTTAATAATGAAGGAATTGAGGCTGCTATTGCTAGACTGAGAAGAAAAGAATCTAACATTATTATTGGAGGAAATATTGGGAAAAATAAAGAAACTCCAAATGAAAGAGCAGTAAATGACTATGAGATATGTTTCGAGAAACTTTTTCCTTATATAGATTATTTTACAGTGAATGTTAGTTCCCCAAACACTCCTGGTTTGAGAGAGTTACAGCAGAGAAAACCTCTAACAGAGCTTTTATTCAGATTACAAGAGTTAAATTCAAAAAAAGATATAAGAAAACCAATTTTACTTAAAATTTCTCCCGACTTAACAAATAAGCAATTAGATGATATTATTCTAATTATTTCAGACACAAAGATTGACGGTGTGATTGCAACTAATACTACTATTGATAGAAGACAGCTTAAAACAAAGGATTATAAAATAGAATCAATTGGGAATGGTGGTTTAAGTGGTGTACCTCTTAAAAAGAGATCAACAGAGGTGATTAGGTACTTGTCAGAAAAATCAAATAAAGCTTTTCCAATTATTGGAGTAGGTGGTATACATTCAGCAGAAGATGCAATAGAAAAATTAGAGGCAGGGGCTGCTTTGTTACAGATATATACTGGCTTTATTTATGAAGGACCTGCTCTTGTAAAAAGAATTAATAAGGCAATCTTGAATAGATGAAGATAATAGAATGCCCTAGAGATGCAATGCAAGGAATTAATAACTTTATTCCTACTGCTAAGAAGATTGAATATATTAATCAGTTATTAAAAGTAGGTTTTGATACTATTGATTTTGGTTCTTTTGTGTCTTCTAAGGCTATTCCACAGCTTAAAGATACTTATGAAGTATTGGAAGGGTTAGATCTGCAGAATACAAACAGTAAATTATTATCCATTATCGCAAATTTAAGAGGAGCTATTAATGCTTGTAATTTTGAGCAAATTGATTATCTAGGATTTCCTCTATCAGTTTCTAATAATTTCCAAAAACGAAATACAAATAAAACTATTGATGAATCACTTGAAATTGTTGAGGAAATTCAGAGTTTATTGTACAAGAATAACAAGCAGTTAGTAGTTTATATATCTATGGCTTTTGGCAATCCATATGGGGAGAATTATCATCCTGATATTGTTGCTGAACTCACAGATAAATTGCACAAGCTAAAGGTTAGTATTATTTCATTATCTGACACCATAGGAGTGTCTAATCCTAAAAATATAATGCCACTATTTAGCACTTTAATAGATGAATATCCGTCAATTGAGTTTGGTGCGCATTTTCATACTACTAAAGAGAAATGGGAGGAAAAAATAGCTTCAGCTTACAAGAATGGATGTAGAAGATTTGATACTGCAATGAAGGGGTATGGAGGGTGTCCGATGGCTAAGGAAAAGCTTACTGGAAATATGCCAACAGAAAAGGTTATTACTTATTTTACAAAAGATTTGACGCTGAACAAGAAAGAGTTTGATAAAGCATTGGGATTAACTAGTTCTGTTTTTAATGCTAGATAGAGTATTCTTTTGGTGATCTTATCTCTTAGAATAAAATGTTTGAAACTTGTCAATAAATTTAGATTAATTTTAGATGTTAATAAATGATCGTATTAAATTTAAAAAGATAGTTTTGTAACGAGTTTAGATACGCTTATTAATAGTGTTGAAAAGGGAATAGGGTGAGAATCCTTAACTTTACCAGAAGCTGTAAAGTCCTCTATAATTTTGGATACTTCATGTGCCACTATCTTGTTGATGGGAAGGCCATTCTAAAAAGGACTAAGTCAGAAGACCTGCTATCTCAGACATGTTTGTGTGATCTCTGGATAAGGTCATTCAGAACTAGTGTATATTTTTAATGTTTAATGTAAAAAAAGAATTATGAAAAGAATTTTATTATTATCAGTAGTGTTAACGCACACAGTATTTGCACAAAACTATGTGCATCAAGTATTAATACTAAATGAGGGTTATTTCGATTTCACCACAAATCAAATAATTGTGCCTCCAACAATTGGAAGTTACGATCCATTAACTCAAGTGTACACATCAATAGATACTCTATCAGGATCAAGATTTGCTTCTGATATGATTATAGATGGAGATTATATATATATAGCAGCTGATAATATGCTTTATAAATATGATAAATATACTATGGCAGCAATAAATAATCAGCAAGTAGATGGTATAAGAAATTTAGCAATATGGAATGATAAAATTATTGTCACTAGAGGTGATTATGATAACACAACCTTTATGCCAGTATTGTTTAATTCATATCTACAGATATTTAATACATCAGATTTAAGTTTTTATATGCAATTTGATACAATCTCTGGTCCTAAATGGTCTACTCAAAACATGATTGTAAATAATGATATGTTATACGTTGCAGTAAATAATGCTTATGAATGGGGAAACGAGAAAGGAATAGTTGGTGTTGTAGATATGTCAACAATGTATTATACGGGTGAGATTGATTTAGGTCCTGATGCAAAAAATCCAGATAATATGCTATTTGATGGCACTAATATCTATACTGTAAATAATAAAGATTGGTCAGGTGCATCTATCTCTAAATTAGATTTAGCTACATCAACACCAACAACAGTTAATATGTCTATGGTTAGTACAGGTTGTGGGACATCATGTCTTAGAGATAATAAGGTTGTGTATCAAATATCAGGAGATACAGATTTATATGAATGGGACCCTGCAACGATGCCAATTTCAGGAATTCCAATAGGATTTGCTCAGAACTTTTATACTCTACAGATGGATAATATAAATAACTATTTATATACTTCTTCTACAGATTTTTTCTCTTATGGATCTGTTGAAATATATGATTCTGCTAATGTAATGATAGAAAGCTTTAATTGTGGAATATCTCCAGGAAAGATTGTATTTGATATAAGAAATAATATCACATCTATTGATGAGTCAATTGTATTAGACTCTGAAAAGAATACGATTCTTTATGATCTTTCAGGAAGAGTTATTTTGAATGAAAAAGATCTGCCTTCTGGAGTTTATATTAAGAATAATCAGAAGGTTTATATAAGTAAATCTGATTATTAGAATAGCTGGAAAATATTTTAGATTCATTTCATTTTCTTATCTTTACCAAAAAAATAGAATATGAAATTAATTAACTATTTTCTTCTTGCTCTAGTGTTTATTTCTTCTTGTAAAGAAGAGAATGAAGAAAGTCCAATACTTAGTAATAATTATGGTGTTGGTTTGTATATAGCTACTGATAATGGAGTTAGTTTTTTTGATGGAGATACGGTTAAGAATCAAATATATGCAACGGTAAATAATACTACATTGTCTAATGTTAAAAGGATTAAATTCAAAACAACAAGAGCATATATTTTAACTGATAATAATCTTTTTACAGCAAATGTTAAAACCTTTGAAAAAGGTGATTGGACTGGTGGATTTGTAGATGCAATTGATTTTGAGTTTGTGAGTCCAGAAGACAGAATGTTTGTAGTTGATATGGGAGATTCAAAGGTAAAGGTTGTTAATCTTGATGTAATGGAGATTACTTCAGATATAGAAACAGGAGATAGTACCAAGCCTATCTCTATTATTAAAAATTTATATCGCTCATTTGTTATGAATGGAGGTGCTATTGCTGATTCGTTAAAAGATTCGACTATTTTTATTATAGATTATAGAGATGACTTAGTTCCATTGGCTGATTCCTGGGGTAGTATAACTATTGGAGATAATCCTAATTCTGCCGTATGGGTTAATAACCTAAAGGTTCTATGTAAAGGTATCTATGATCCAAATAATATGGATTATAATACAAATGCAACATTGGTAAGCGTTAATCCCTTGAATAGGGAAGTGATTTGGACGCAGCAATTAGATGATGTTTATAATGCTAAAAATCTAGTGTCCGACAATGATGATAATAAATACTATTTTACGGCATCTGATGGTATCTATAGTGTCAATTCAAATGGAACTGACTATACTAATATTATTAATACTATTTCTGATGTCTTGTACTATCAAGAAGAGGAGTATTCTGAGGTTGTAAGTGATTCATTAACGCAGTATTACACAAGGAATGTTTTATACATTAATGATTCAGAAAATAGCAAGAATACAATATATAAGTATAATATAGATACAGATCAGTTTATTGATACGATTATTGTTGCTGGTAATGTAAGCAATATTAATTTTTATCAATGAAGTATGTGAAAGTTAAGCTGTTACGAAGGGCTTATCTTATTTTTTGTATTATACTTGGAATATTAGCTCCAATTTATTGTTGGTATTTAGACCCTGGATTTAATCCAATGGAAAAACCACTGTCTGACTTTGGTGTGTAGGAGCCAACTAAAAGTCATCAAAAAGGATTCTTAAAGTTTTTTCAATAGCTGCTTATACAGTCTTACCATAGAATCAATATCTTTTTTATGAACTTTCTCATCTGGTGAGTGTACATTGTCTTCTGGAGCCCCAACAAAACACCAGTCCCAAGGGTAGTCACTTTTTTGTAACCCGTTCCCATCACTTCCTCCTGTACTTTCTACTTCTAGCTGAAAAGGTATTGCAGCTTCTTTAGCAATATCTATAATCTTATTTACATATGATTTTCTTGGGATCCCACTATCTCTTAAGGAAATGACGCATCCTTTTCCATGCTTTACTCCTTTGGTTATCCAGGTAATATCAGAGATTAAAGCTTGGTTAATATTATACGTATCGTAGATAAATTTACCTAGATAACCAACAGAGCCACCACCATGCTCTTCCCATGATGAGAATACAATTATTCCTTCTTCAAGTGTTTTTGCTATCTGTAGGCAGTTCCAGACTCCTAATCTATTATCTATATAGCAGGATTGAATAAAGTCCTCAGTTTCTCTAAAATCTATTTTAAAGGTTAGCGAGGTTCCTCTTTCAATATTTCTGTGAAAATCAATAAATAGTCTGTTTTTCTTCGTAGTTAGCTTTCCTTCAATCTTACCGATACTATCTTCTCCGACTAAAATAATTCCTTCAGTAGTTATTGGTCCTCCAATTTTGACAATCTCATTATCATATTTTACTGTAAAACCAATTGAGTCCATATGAGAAAAAATTGCGGTCCTAGGGTTATCTCCAAATACTAGAATAATATTATCTTGGAATCCATCTCCAAAATGAATTTTTGGTTTTATTTTCCATTTGTTTTGATTCTGTTTGATGTATTTGAGTAGGAATTTACTCATAGCCAGTTCTTCTCCTGAGGGAGCATGTATTTTGCATATTTCTTTTAGTAGTTCCATCTATATCGTTTTTAAGTATTTTAACTTTAGTTTATGATTATTTTTAAATTTACATACAATATTATCGGCCTTGTTCTTTGGAACTGTAAATATGAGGGTGCAATCTGTTTTAAAGTTAGTGCTTACCACTTCTAGTTCATTTTCTTTTATCAGGCGCATTACATTATTTATTTGTGGGAATTTAAAATCTACTTTATATTCTTCTTTTATAGTTTTTTTGAGAATAATACCGCTAGATATTGCATCTGAAGCAGCTTTCTTGTAAGAACGTATTAATCCAGGCACGCCAAGTTTTGTTCCTCCAAAATATCTAGCTACAATAATTAGAGTATTTGTTAAGTTGTTAGATTGTATCTGTCCTAAAATTGGTTTTCCTGCAGTAGATGATGGCTCTCCATCATCATTTGCTCTTTGTTCTGATTTATCAGAATTTATAATATAGGCATAACAATGATGTCTTGCAGCATGTTCAAGTTTCTTGATTTTCACTAGTTTTTCTTTTACATCTTCTTCTGAATAAACAGGAAATAGATATGAGATAAATTTACTCCCCTTTTCTTTATAAAATCCTATTGTTGGATTTTTTATTTCTTTATAATTGTTGTTAAACATCAGATTGATAAGATATAAATAGCACAAATAGAAAGCAGTATCCCAATCCAATTATTGTTGCTTAATTTTTCTTTAAAAAGAACTGTTCCTATAATAGATGAACTTATAATAACCCCCATGCTTACAAGAGGAAAAATAATTGAGCTTGCTAGTTCAGGATCATTTAACGCTTTTAAAAAGAATACTAAAGAAAAGAAGTTAGGGATGCCAAGAAGAATACCCCAAGAAAGACTTTTTAATTGTAATGGATTCTTTAATTTAATATATTTTCCTGAGAAGATGTATAATAAAATTCCAGTAATGCTAGCGAAAAGGAATAATGACATGAAGAATAAATAACCTCCTTCATTGGGGAATCTTTGGGCAAAATCATTAAATATTGCATCTGAGACCCCTTGCCCTGTAAAGACTAAAATAATAATCCATAAATATTTTTTGTCAAATGTGATTTTGCCACCTTTAGTGGTTGATAAATATATCCCAATAAGAGCTAAGAATAATGCTATTACTTTTAATTCATCAAAGCTATTTTCTTTAGGATATAATATTAGTGCGGTACATACAGGTATAATTAAAGATATCTTATTCGCAACTGTAGTTACTGAAATTCCTACTTTTTGTATTCCGAACGCGTAAAAGTTAAATACAATAATAAATAGTGATCCAATTATAATTGAATGCATTATCCAGTCAGATTGCAAGATGTGATATATAGAGAAATCTTGTTCTAACAAGAAATACGATAATATTGCAGCTGTTAAATAATTGACAATTAATGTTTGTAGATTATCTACTTTATATTTCTTGAGCATCTTAAATAGAATAATTATAATATTAAAAAGAAATATAGTATATAATACATTAATCATTTATAATGATTTTTAAGGAATCTGTATCTATTTGTATTTCAGATGATATTTTGCCATTGATTTTTGGTGGTCTTACCCCATTTTCTATATTTTTATTTGCCTTAAATATTCTTGCTTCATCCCAAATATTCTTATCAATAAAAGATTGTATGGTAGTAGCTCCCCCCTCAATGATTAATGATTGAATTCTTCGCTTATATAATTCATATAGCATGTTGTTAATCAAGCCATTGAAATCTACTTTAATATAATTATTATTCTTAGATTTATAATCTGTTTTTATTTCATTAATTATAATGGTTTCAGATTTAGAGTTAAATAATTTAAGATTTGAGGATAGTTTTAAATCTTTGTCAATTATAATTCGGATTGGGTTGTCTCCTTTGGTTTCACGAACTGTTAGAGATGGGTTATCTTTCTCAGCAGTAATTCTTCCTATTAATATTGCATCTTCTTCTGATCTCCATTTATGTACTAATTTCTTTGATTTAGCAGAAGTCATCCAAAAAGGTCCAGTTTGATATTTAGGAGCAATAAACCCATCTTTACTCTCTGCCCATTTTAATATGATGTAAGGCCTTTTTTTTTCATGGAAAGTGAAAAATCTTTTATTCAGTTCTCTGCTTTCTTTTTTCATAATTTCAATTTTCACATCAATTCCAGCTTTCCTCAATTTCTCAATTCCGGTTCCAGATACTTCTGAATAAGTGTCTATACACCCCACTACAACAGTAGGGATTTTGCATTTAATAATAAGATCTGAACATGGTGGGGTTTTTCCAAAATGTGAGCAGGGCTCTAAGTTTACATATAAAGTAGATTTTGATAGAAGAGATTTATCTTTTACACTATTTATAGCATTTACTTCTGCATGATTTGAACCAGGTCTTTCATGGTATCCTTCACCGATAACTTTTCCATTATAAACAATTAAAGAGCCAACAATAGGGTTTGGTGAAACTGACCCAATCCCATTCTTTGACAGTTCAATACATTTTTGCATGAAAAACTCATGATTTTGCATACGTCAAAAATAGCAAAATGAATACATTTGTAGCATGCAAAAAGTCAGCAATATTTTGCCATTTTTTAAGAGAGAGCTTTTAGGAACTGTTGAACAAAGAGAGATAACTTCTTTTGCGTACATTGCAATTAATCATCTTTTAGGTTATAGTCGTTCTGATTGTATTATAAATGCTAATCAGCAGTTGACTAGTGATACTGTTACAAGATTACATCAAATAATAATTGATTTAAAAAGGAATAAACCAATTCAGTATATATTAGGTAAAGCATATTTTTATGGGTTAGAGCTGAAAGTTAATCAACATACCTTAATTCCTAGACCAGAGACGGAAGAGTTAGTTGATTGGATTCTTAAAGAAGATTTTGAAAGTGCTTTAGATATTGGTGCGGGTAGCGGTTGTATTTCTATTGCATTAGCTAGAAATTCTCAGGCTAAAATATATGCGTTAGACGTTTCTAGTAATGCGCTTAAGATTGCTAGAGAGAATGCTGAAAAAAATCAGCAAAACATTCACTTTATACAGCAAGATATATTTAAGTTAAATACTTTAGAAGCAGTAGATCTTATTGTAAGTAATCCTCCTTATGTATTAAACACTCAGAAAGTAAATATGAATAATAATGTTCTTAATTTTGAACCTAGTTTAGCACTTTTTGTGGATGATAAAAATCCACTTGCTTTCTATCAAAAGATCTCTGAATTAGCATTTGAGAGTCTTAATATTAATGGTAAGTTGTTTTTTGAGATTAATGAGCAATTTGGAAAAGAAATCATATTAATATTATCTCAGATTGGTTTTGTTGATATTGAGTTGAAAAAAGATGTAAACGGTAAAGATAGAATGATAAAATCTGTAAAGAAATAATTATTTTTGATAAATATAAATATGTGTCACATGATAACAAAAGAAGAAGTTTTAGACATACAGAAACAATGGTCAGATGGATTGTTAAAAATAGTTTCAAAACATCAAGAAAATAAGGATTACATAATTGAAGCATCTAATTTTATTGATAGACTTTATGCGTATGATTCATCTAAGGTATTATTTAAACCAACTCTTGCTTCTGATATTCAGTTCAGGAAAACAAAAGAGTCAGCTCTTTCATATTTTATTGCTGGCAATTCTAATTTCAGAGAAGATGATGGTTTTGCACTTAAAGGATGGGAGAGTGTAAGGTGGGAGAATACTGGTATTCAGGTTTTTGATAATATTGCTATTGCAATGGGTAACTATTATTTTAAGAATGCTGATGGTAATTTGAAAGTTGAGTTTTCTTTTGTATATAAGAAAGATGATTGTGGTAGCATAAAGATTATTTTACACGACTCACACTTGCCTTATCAAAAATAAATGAGAGAGAAGGAAAGAATCAGCTTATTAAGGAAAGAATTAGCTAAGCATAATCATGCGTATTATGTTTTAAACACTCCATATATTTCAGATTTTGAGTTTGACAAACTACTTAAAGAATTAGAAAAGCTAGAGGCAAAGTATCCTGAATTTAATGATATTAATTCTCCGACACAAAGAGTTGGTAGTGGCTTGAGTGATGGATTTATAACTGTTCCGCATAAATATAGAATGTTATCTTTGGGTAATACATATTCTGAAGAAGATTTACATGATTTTGATAATAGATTGAGAAAACATACTGATCAGGAATTTGAATATATATGTGAGTTAAAATATGATGGAGTGTCTATTAGTTTAACTTATGAGAATGGAGAGTTAGTTAAAGCTCTTACTAGGGGTGATGGAACTCAAGGAGATGATGTTACTGTAAATGTGCGCACTATAAAAAGTATTCCTTTAAAATTAAAAGGAGATTATCCGAAGACCTTTGAGATAAGAGGAGAGATCTTCTTGCCTATTTTTGGTTTAGAGTTAATTAATAGCCAAAGACTATTAGAAGGACTAGAGCCGTATTCAAATACTAGAAACACAGCATCTTCAAGTTTAAAATTATTAGACTCTAATGAAGTTGCTAATCGTCCATTAGATTGTTACTTTTTTTATTTATTAGGAGAAAATCTCCCTACAAATAAACACTACAAGAATCTTCGGAAAGCAAAAGAGTGGGGTTTTAAGATCCCTGATGAGATTGAAAAAAAGACATCAATAAACGAAGTGCTTGGCTTTATCAATAAATGGGATAAAAAGCGATATGATTTGCCATATGAGATTGATGGTATTGTTATAAAAGTAAATGACATTAACATGCAGCAAGAAATGGGTTTCACATCTAAAATACCTAGATGGGCAATTTCTTACAAGTTTCAAGCCGAGCAAGTTTCAACACGATTAAATAAAATTACGTATCAAGTTGGGAGAACTGGAGCTATTACTCCAGTTGCTAATTTAGAGCCTATTAAGTTGGCAGGAACAATAGTAAAAAGAGCATCATTACATAATGCTGGTCAGATAGAGAGGTTAGATATTAGAGAAGGTGATATTGTATATGTAGAGAAGGGGGGGGAAATAATACCGAAAGTTGTAAAGGTAGAGTTGAAAGCTAGAGATTTATTTGCTCCTTCAACAATATTTATAAAAAAATGTCCAGAATGTAATACAGAGCTTGTAAAAAAGGATGGAGATGCAAAACACTATTGTCCTAATTTTGAGGATTGCCCACCTCAAATTGTAGGTAGGTTTGAACATTTTATATCTAGAAAAGCAATGAATATTGATGGGTTGGGAGTAGAAACAGTAGAACTTTTACTAAAAGAAAACCTAATCTCTGATATTTCAGATTTATATTTGCTTAAGAAAGAGCAGATATTGCCATTAGAAAGAATGGCTGATAAATCAGCAGATAATTTAATAAATGGTATCGAAAAGAGTAAAAAAATTCCTTTTGAGAGGGTGTTATTTGGTTTTGGAATTAGGTTTGTTGGGGAGACAGTTGCAAAGATTTTAGCTGAGTATTTTAATAATATTGATGCATTAATGAATGCAAATATTGAAACTTTAATTACTATTGATGAGATTGGTGATAAAATAGCAGAAAGTGTATTTGAATATTTTTCTCATCAAAAGAATATTGAATTAATAAGAAAATTAAAGTCTAGTGGATTGCAATTTATTTCTACTATTAAGGATACATCATTATCAAGTAAGCTAGAAGGGATGAAGATTGTTGTTTCAGGTGTTTTTATTCAGTACAGTAGATCAGAATTAAAGAAAATGATTGAAGAGCATGGCGGGAAGAATGTAAGTTCAATATCAAAAAACACTACTTTTGTACTTGCAGGAAATAATATGGGGCCCAGCAAGAAAAAAAAAGCAGTAGATTTGAATGTGCCATTGATTAATGAGAACGAGTTTTTATTAAAAATAAGTTAATGCAGTTTCTTGAAGATTTTAAACAAAAGGTAGGGAAATGGGTTTTTCAAAGAGAATTACAAACAAACTCAAGAATCAAAGAGGTTTGTAATCTTGATGATGCAAAATCAATTGGAATCTTGTATGATGCTACATCTGAAAATCAGATAAAGATAATACAGCCTTTTGTCTCTTATTTTTTTGATTTAAAAAAGGATGTTAAAGCTCTGGGCTATGTAAATGCTAAAGAGCTTTCTTATTGTCATACACCAAAATTGCAATATGATTTTTTTTATCAGAAAGACTTGAATTGGTATTATAAACCTCAGAATTATATTATTGATAATTTTATAACAAAAGAATATGATATTTTAATAAATTTATGTGATAGCACTACAATTCCAATTAAGTATTTAGTAGCAAGTTCTATTGCACATTTTAAGATAGGCATATATGAGGAAGATTACGAGATTTATGATTTGATGATTTCCTTAAAAGAGGACAGGAGTATGCAGAGGCTGATACATGAAATAAAACATTATATCAATTTAATAAATAAGTAAGAATGGAAAAAATAAAAGGAACTGGGGTAGCTTTAGTTACTCCTTTTAACGCTGATAAATCAATTGATTATAAGGGTTTAGAGAGCTTACTGACACATGTGATCGATGGAGGAGTTGATTATTTAGTTTTAATGGGGACAACTGGTGAAAGTGCAACCTTAAGTAAAGAAGAGAAGATAGAGGTTGTTAATTTCTGTAAAGAGATAAATAAAGAAAGATTACCTATTGTTTTAGGCATTGGAGGAAACAATACGATGCAAATTGTTTCAGATCTGCAGAGTACTAATTTAGATGGGATTGATGCTATATTATCTGTCTCTCCTTGTTATAATAAGCCTAGTCAGGAGGGGATTTATCAGCATTATAAAATGATTAGTAAAAATAGTCCTTTACCAATAATTATGTATAATGTTCCTGGACGTACAGCTAGCAACATAAGTGCTGAGACTACTTTGAGATTAGCTAGTGAATTTGAAAATATTGTTGCAATTAAGGAAGCTTCTGGAGATATGGATCAGATTATGAAAATAATACAAGGAAAGCCATCCAGATTTATAGTATTGTCAGGTGATGACGGTCTTACTTTGCCAATGATTTATATGGGAGCAGAGGGAGTCATATCAGTAATTGGTCAAACTCATCCAAAAGAGTATTCGGATATGGTTTCTTTTGGTATTTCAGCGAATAATGTAATAGCAGGCGAATTACATAAACGATTATATGCTTTCTATCAACCGTTATATGAAGAAGGAAATCCAGTAGGAGTGAAGGCTTGCTTGCAGGTTTTAGGTATTTGTAAAAGTGAGGTTAGATTACCACTGGTAAAAGCTTCTGAGAAAATAACACAAGATTTAAAGAAGTTAATTGAACAATAATTTATAAAAAAAGCAGTTTACTAGATATAAAAATAATTTAGGAATATCCAATTATTGCATTTATCTTTGCTAGCTATTAAAAATATGATGAGAAAGTTTTTACAAATATTATTAGTTTCTTTAATTATTTCTTCTTGTGGGGAATTTCAAAAAGTACTCAAAAGTGATGATTACAATTATAAATATGAGAAAGCTGTATCTTATTATGAGTCTGATCAATACAATAGGGCGATGCCATTATTTAATGAGCTTTCTACTGTGATGAGAGGAACTTCTAAAATACAGGAGGTAAGTTATTATTATGCATACTGTAATTATTCAGTTGGAGAGAATCTAATGGCCGCTTACCTTTTTCGGAATTATACAATAAATTTTCCAAATAGTAAGCATACTGAAGAGTGTGCTTTTATGAGTGCATTTTGTTATTATAATGAGGCACCTGTTTATTCTTTGGATGCAACAAATACTAGTAAAGCTATTAAAGAACTACAAGGATTTATTGATAGATATCCTTCTAGTGATCGAGTTTTACGCTGCAATGATTTAATAGATGAACTAAGAGGTAAATTATCTAGAAAAGCATTTGAGAATGCAAAACAATATTATAGAACAGAGAGTTATAAGTCTGCAATTATTGCTTTAGATAATGTATTAATTGATTTTCCTTCTTTTAATAATAGAGAGGAGGTTCACTATCTTATTGTTCGGTCTTCTTATTTATTAGCAAAAAATAGCATTAGTACTAAAATTGAAGAACGATTAAAGGAAACATTAGATGTGTACTCTCAATTTAAAGATAATTACCCTAAGAGTCAATATTTAAAAGAGCTAGAATCTACTTATAATAATACACAAGAGGCATTAATTCAATTAAAAAAGGAAAAAAATGAAATTTAAAAACACAGGAGCTGAGAAAACAACAATTACTAGAAATATAAATGATTTTATGGATAAAACTGATAATATATTTCAAGCTGTCTCTATAATGGCAAAACGATCTTATCAGGTAAATGAAAAAATGAAAGAGGAATTATTGGAGAAGTTACAAGAGTTTGCTATTTCTCAGGAACAGTTAGATGAAGTTTTTGAAAATCAAGAGCAGATTGCTGTTTCAAAGTTTTACGAGAGTTTACCAAAACCTTGGGCTATTGCGATGAAAGAATTGTTGAATGATGAGTTATATATTAGGGATGCTAATGTGTCTGAGGAAGAAGATTAAAGTTAGATGCTTAAGGGTAAGAAAGTATTATTAGGGATATCTGCTAGTATAGCAGCTTACAAAGCTGCGGATCTAGTTCGTTTATTGACTAAATTAGGCGCTTCAGTTAAAGTAATACAAACTGAGGCGTCTTTACATTTTATTGCGCCATTAACTCTTTCTACCTTGTCAAAAAATCAGGTTTTAAGTAAAATGGTTGATCAAGATACTAATGATTGGAACAACCATGTTGAATTAGGTTTGTGGGCAGACCTTATGGTTATTGCACCAGCTACCGCTAATACAATAGCAAAAATGGTAATAGGTGAGTGTGATAACTTACTTTTAGCAACATATTTATCAGCAAAATGTCCTGTGTATTTTGCTCCTGCAATGGATCTTGACATGTACCAACATCCATCGACTTCGGATAATATTAAAAAACTAGAATCTTATCACAATAAACTTATTCCTTCAGGCTTTGGTGAATTAGCTAGTGGTCTATTTGGAGAAGGTAGAATGGCTGAGCCATTAGAAATAGTTGAGTATATTATTTCTGATTTGTCTAAAGATTTACCATTAAGTGGTATTCAGGTTTTGGTTACTGCTGGTCCTACTTATGAAGCAATTGATCCTGTTAGGTATATTGGAAATAGATCTTCTGGTAAAATGGGAATTGAACTTGCATTGGAATGTGCTAATAATGGAGCAAAGGTTAATCTAGTGCTGGGTCCAACACATCTAGAGTGTAAACATCCAAATATTATTATTCATAGAATTGAATCAGCCAAAGAAATGTATGATGTTGTAAAAAAGCATTTTATTAATTCTAAGATATCAATATTTGCTGCAGCAGTTTCTGATTATTCTTCAGAGGTGATATCTGAGAACAAGATCAAGAAGTCTCAAAAAAGGATATCAATCTCATTAATTAAGACGATTGACATATTATCTGAGATGTCTTCATGTAAGAAAGATAGTCAATTTGTTGTTGGTTTTGCTTTAGAAACAGAAAATGAAGTTAAGAATGCTAAAGAAAAATTAAAAAGAAAAGGTCTTGATATGATTGTTTTAAATTCATTGAATAATGAAGGGGCAGGTTTCCAATCTGATACAAATAAAATTACTATTATTGAAAAAGGAAACAATATTATAGATTTTGATTTAAAGAATAAATCAGAGGTAGCTAAAGATATTGTAGCTAGGATTATTGAATTAAAATAATGAAGAATTATCTGTTATCTGTTATATTTTCTATTCTTACACTTTTAGTAGGTGCACAAGAGTTGTTGTGTACTGTTAGAGTGAATTCTTCTCAAGTCCAGACTAGTGATAGGAAAGTTTTTCAGACTATGCAAACTGAGATTTATGAGTTTATAAATAATAGGAAATGGACATCTACTAATATTCAGAGTGAGGAACGCATTGAATGCACAATAATGATCAATATCAGCAGGAAAGTCTCAAATGACGAATTTGAAGGGTCTATTCAAATACAAAGTACAAGGCCTGTATATGGAACTTCTTATAAGTCTACTCTATTTAATTATTTAGATAATAATTTTAGGTTTAAATATTTAGAGTATCAACCTTTGGATTTCTCAGAAACAACTCATGTTTCAAACTTGACTTCAGTGTTAGCATTTTATGTAAATATCATTTTAGGATTAGACTTTGCTACTTTCTCCGAAGAAGGAGGAAATGAATATCTCACTATAGCAGAGAGAATTGTAAATAATGCTCAAAATTCTCCTGAGAAAGGATGGAAAGCATTTGAGAGTGATAAGAATAGGTATTGGTTGGTTCATGATTTAATGGATCAAAGGTATTCTGATTTTCATATGAGTATGTACAGGTATCATAGATTGGGGCTTGACAAATTGGGAGAAGAGCCGGAAGATGCTAGGTTTGAGATTACTGAAGCTTTGGAGTCTTTAAAGGCTATCTATCGAGAAAACTCCTCAGCATTCATTTTAAAATTATTCTTTGATGCAAAAGTTGATGAGATTGTTAATATTTATTCTGAAGCATTTCCTAATGAGCAGGCTAGAATAATTAAAACATTAGTTGAGATAGATCCATCACATTCTACAAAATACCAGTTAATAAGCAAATTAGAAGGAGACGGTCGATGATTAAAAGTCTCAAGATTAAGAATTATGCTCTATTAAAAGATATATTCATAGATTTTAAGGAAGGGTTTACGGTTATTTCTGGAGTAACTGGATCAGGTAAATCTATAATGCTTGATGCACTTTCTTTGCTTTTAGGAAAAAGAGTAGAAAGATTAACTATAGATGACAATGTTCCAAAAAGTATTATTGAAGGAGTCTTCTTTATTGATCAATCAAAAAAATCTTTTTTTGAGAGTCATAATATTGATTTTGACGAAGAGACTGTGATAAGAAGAGAAATAAATTCTAATGGTAAGAGTAGAGCTTTTATTAATGATACTCCAGTTCTACTGAGTGTATTAGCTATATTTGGCCAGCGTATTATTGAAATACACGCACAGCATCAATCCATCTTATTTAAAGATGAAATAGCACAATTTACGTTTATAGATAATCTAGCAAAATCAGATAATGAGTTGTTTGCTTATAAAGAGAGTTTTAAGATATACAATAAATTAAAATCTGAATTAAATATTATTAATGATTCAGGTACTCTATCTGAGTCTGAGTTAGATTTTTTAAGATATCAATTAGATGAGCTAGAAGAGGCTAATTTGCTTGCTGGTGAGAAAGAGGTTTTAGAGAGAAAGATTTTGTTATTAGAAAATGTTGAAGGAATTGCAAAAGCAGTCTCGGATAGTGAAAGTCTGTTTAATAATGAAAAGGGTGTAATATCACAAGTTTCCTCTATAAAACGTAAACTTGTTGATTTTGATGTCTTTGGAGATTTATCAGATAGGATTGATGGTATCTTAATAGAGGTTAATGATATTAGCGCAGAATTATCTTCTATTTTTAGTGACTTAGAAGCTAATCCAGACGAGTTGTCTAGATTAAATAAAAGACTAGATCTAATAAATACTTTACTGCATAAACATAAGAAACAATCAGTAATAGATTTAATTGACTATAAAGATAAAATTAAGCATAAGATTAGTGTCTCTTTGTCTTTTGATAAGCAGTTAAATAATAAGCAGATTCAGATAGACCAACAGTATATTATTTTGGGTAAGTTAGTACTTGATTTAAATGAAAAACGCAACAAGGTTTTGCCAGAAGTTAAGAGAGATATTGAACTTTACTTAAGAAAACTAGGCATGCAATTTGCTAATTTTGAGGTTAAGATTGATCCTTTTGGGAGTTATCATGATTTAGGAAATACAAAGGTGCAATTTTTATTTTCAGCAAATAAAGGAAGCGAATTACAGCCGATGTCTAAAGTTGCTTCTGGTGGTGAATTATCTAGGCTTATGCTTGCAATTAAATACATTTCTGCACAATCATCAGAAGTGAGTACGTTAGTTTTTGATGAAATAGATTCTGGTGTAAGTGGTGAGATAGCATCATTAATGGGGGATATGATGCTAGAGATAAGTAGAAATAATCAATTGATATCAATTTCTCATTTACCGCAGATAGCTTCAAAAGCTACTCAACATTTAAAGATAACAAAGTCAGTTGTAGGATCTCATACTGTATCTAGTGTTGTTGAGTTAAGTGACCAAGAAAGAGTTAAGGAGATTGCGAAATTATTAAGCGGAAAAGAAGTGACGGCTGCAGCATTAGAAAATGCGAAGGTATTATTAAGTCAATAATTCTATATTTGCATAATAAATTATAATAAGATGTCAAATAATATTTTAAAAGGAAAAAGAGGGATAATTTTCGGAGCTCTTGATAGTAAATCAATTGCTTGGAAGGTTGCTGAGCATGCTCATGCTGAAGGAGCTAAATTTATTCTTACAAATGCTCCAATTGCTTTAAGAATGGGTACAATTAATGAATTAGCAGAGAAGACAGGGTCAAAAGTTATTGCTGCTGACGCAACTTCAATGGATGATTTAAAAGAGCTTTATGAAGCAGCTATAAGCGAATTAGGTGGTAAAATTGATTTTGTATTACATTCTATTGGTATGTCAGTGAATGTAAGAAAAGGGAAGGCTTATTATGAGCAGAACTATGATTGGACTATGAAGGGGTATGATGTTTCTGCTATGTCATTTCATAAAACTATGCAGGCTGCTTGGGAGTTAGATGCTATTAGTGAATGGGGTTCTGTTGTAGGATTATCATATATTGCAGCTCAAAGAGTTTTTCACACTTATAATGATATGGCTGATAATAAAGCTGTACTTGAGTCAATAGCTAGAAGTTTTGGTTATCATTATGGCATAAGAAGGAAGGTAAGGGTAAATACTATTTCTCAATCTCCAACTGATACTACGGCAGGTAGTGGAGTAGATGGTTTTGATGGGTTTTATCGTTTTGCAAATGATTTATCTCCTTTAGGTAATGCATCGGCTGATGATTGTGCTGATTATTGTATTTCATTATTTTCTGATTATACAAAAAAAGTGACAATGCAGAATTTATTCCATGATGGAGGGTTTTCATTTACTGGAATGAGTGAAACAGCAATGGAAACTTATATAAAGGTAATGGAAGATGAGAAGAAGGTAAAATAATATGCTTTATAAGATAGTGTATTTTATTTTTCAGCTTTTTCCAGCGTTAAAAAGGTGGTTTTGGAAAAAGTGGTATACTATTTTGGCAAGTAAGGTTAATGATCCTGATTTAAGGTTCATGAATTATGGGTACTTTAGTGAAAAGATTGCATTAGACCTAAGTGACGAAGATGAAAAGGATAGGTATTCTATTCAGCTGTACCATCATGTTGCTTCTCAAGTTAACTTAAAAGGATTGAAGGTTCTAGAAATTGGATCTGGAAGAGGAGGCGGCTCTTCATATATAGCAAGATATCATAATGTTGAAAATATGTTAGGGGTTGACATTTCACCTACCGCTGTTGATTTGTGTAATAAAATATACAATATCAATAACTTAAGCTTTAAAGTTGGTGATTCTGAGAGCCTTCCTTTTGAGGATAATAGTTTTGATGTTGTTATTAATGTTGAATCTTCACACTGTTATTCTTCAATGGATAATTTTTTATCTGAAGTAAAGCGAGTAATCAAAGTAAAAGGATCTTTTCTTTTTTGTGATTTAAGAAGGAAGGAATATTTAGAAGAAATGTTAGTTTCTATTAACTCAAACGGATTTACGTTAATAGAGAAAAATGATATTACTAATAATATCATTCAGGCTTCAAGAAAAATGACGAAAGAACGCAAGTCTACTATCAGAGACTTAAGAGTAAATCGTTGGTTTAAGAAAGTCCTGGAATCTTTTGCGGCTATTGATGGTAGTAAGGTGAATCAATCTTTTAAGGATGGTTATATGTGTTATTATAGTGCATATTGTCAGGTAAATAAATAATAAAAGGATTCTTTTATTTATTTTTGGCTATTATGAATAAACCAATTTGTTTATGGTCTTGCCCTAGAAATGTCTCAACAGCACTTATGTATTCTTTTGCTCAAAGAGAAGATACTCAGGTTTATGATGAGCCTTTATATGCTCATTATCTTACGGTAAGTGGAGCAAAACATCCAGGCAGGCAACAAGTTCTAGATTCTTTGGATAACGATGGGGGTAGAGTAGTGAAAGAAGTGATCCTTCAAAAAAGCAAGGATATATTATTTCATAAGCTAATGACTCATTTTTTAGTTGATCTTGATAAAGAGTTTCTCTTAGAGGTTAAGAATATTATCTTTATTAGGAATCCTAAAGAGATTATTCAATCATATAACAAGGTAATTCCAAACCCTAAAATGAAAGATATTGGTGTTAAGCAACAGTATGAGTTGTATTTATATTTAAAGGATAGGGGACCAAATCCTATTGTTTTGGATTCAAAATACTTATTGCGTGATCCAAAGTTAGCTCTTAATAAACTTTGTTCTCTATTAGAAATTCCTTTTGATAATAGCATGTTAAAATGGAAAAAGGGAGTGAAAAATGAGGATGGGGTTTGGGCAAAATATTGGTATTCAAATGTTCATGCTTCTACAGGATTTATTCCATATGTTGAAAAGGAAATTAACTTGAAAGGGAATAATTTAGAATTAGCATTGGAGTGCAAGCCATATTATGATTTCTTAATAACTAAAGCGGTATAACTATGATACAGAAGTTTAATGATAGAAATAAGGATATTAAAGTATGGATTGATGGAGTTTTGCTACATAGAGATTATGCAAAGATATCTGTTTTTGATAGTGTTGTTCAGGGTGGTGATGCTGTTTGGGAAGGGTTAAGGGTGTATAACGGTAGAATATTTTATTTTGATAAGCATATAGATAGATTAATGGAGTCAGCAAAAAGTATGAATTTTGTTAATGTTCCTACAGTTAAAGAAGTTAAAGAAGCAGTCTTTTCTACACTTAAAGCTAATGTGATGAAGTCAGAAGTTCATATTAGATTGACTTTGACTAGAGGTAAAAAGATTACCTCAGGAATGAATCCAGAATTAAATCAATCTGGATGTACTCTAATTGTGCTGGCAGAATGGAAATCATCAATATTTTATGGTAAAGAACTCTCTTTAGTAACGTCAAACATTAGAAGAAATTCGCCACTTTGTTTAGATTCAAAGATTCATCATGCTAACTTAATAAATAATATCTTGGCAAAGATTGAGGCTAATCACGCAGGAGTTGATGATGCTGTGATGTTAGATCTAAATGGCTTTGTAGCAGAGACTAATTCTACAAATATATTTATGATTAAAGGTGGGGTTGTTATTACCCCTCTTCCTAACGCCTGTTTGCCCGGGATAACTAGAGGTTTGGTTATAGAGATTTGCAAAAGAAATAATATTTACATACTAGAAAGAGATATTTCAGTAACCGAACTGTATAATGCTGATGAGGTATTTACAACAGGTACCATGGGAGAGTTAGCAAGAGTCAATGAGATTGATAGAAGAAAGATCAAAAATAAAGGCGGGCTTTTAGCTAGGCTTCAGAATTTATTTAAGCAACTTACAGAAACAGATGGAGAGTGTATTCCTTTTTAGATTAATTCAAGGATTTATTAGTTAATACTAATGAGTTATGTCTTCTGGTTGCTGTTTTTTGTTATTTTCTTTATCACCTTCTTTTTTTTTGTCTTTTTTGGTTTTGAAATTCTCATTATTAGTTCAGTCTTTTCTTTATTCAGATTAACCTTAATTGTATCTCCCTCGGATACTTTTGAGTTGATAATTTCTTCTGATAAAGGGTCTTCAAAATATTTCTGAATAGCTCTTTTTAATGGTCTAGCTCCAAACTTAGAGTCAAATCCTTTTTCTGCAATAAAATCCTTGGCATCCTCAGACATTGTGACTTTATATCCTAATGTATGAATTCTGTTAAGCAAGCTGTTCATTTCAATATCAATTATATTATTGATATTTTCTTTAGTGAGGTTATTGAATAATACAATATCATCAATTCGGTTCAGGAATTCTGGTGAGAATGCTCTTTTTAAAGCCTTTTCAATAACTCCCTTGCTGTAATTCTGTTCATTTTCTTTTTTAGATGAGGTGTTAAATCCAATTCCTTGCCCAAAATCTTTTAATTGTCGAGCACCAATATTTGAGGTCATGATGATGATAGTGTTCTTAAAACTTATTTTTCTTCCTAAGCTATCAGTCATTTCTCCATCGTCTAATGCTTGGAGTAACAGGTTAAAAACATCAGGATGGGCTTTTTCAATTTCATCCATTAAGATAACAGAATATGGCTTTCTTCTTACCTTCTCAGTTAATTGCCCTCCCTCTTCATATCCTACATATCCTGGTGGTGCTCCGATTAGTCTGCTGACAGCAAATTTTTCCATGTATTCGCTCATGTCAATTCGAATAAGAGCGTCCTGTGAATCAAACATCTCTTCTGATAAAACTTTGGTGAGTTGGGTCTTTCCGACTCCAGTTGGTCCTAAGAATATAAAAGATCCGATAGGTTTGTTAGGGTCTTTTAGTCCAACTCTATTTCTTCTTATTGCCTTAACAATTTTGACTACTGCTTCATCCTGACCAATAATCTTGCTCTTAATGTTTTCAGTCATTAAAGAAAGTTTCTTTTTCTCTTGAGAGGCGATTCTATTTACTGGAATTCCAGTCATAATTGAAACAACATCAGCAACATTTTCCTCTGAAACTGTTTCTTTATTTTGCTTTAATTTGTTCTCCCAAATATTTTGCGCATGTTCGAGTTGGGATTGTATTTTCTTTTCTGTGTCTCTTAATTCAGCGGCAGTTTCAAATTTTTGTTTTTTTATTGCTGATTTCTTATCAGTAGTAATGTTAGATAATTTAGATTCTAACTGAGTAATGTTGTCAGGTGTTTTAACATTAATAATATGAACACGTGATCCTGCTTCATCTAAAGCGTCAATAGCTTTGTCAGGTAAAAATCTGTCATTCATATATCTATCAGTTAAAATAACACAAGATTTAATAGCATCATCGGTGTAAATGACATTGTGGTGTTCTTCATATTTGATTTTAATATTATTAAGTATCTGAATAGTCTCATCAATAGATGTTGGTTCAATGATTACTTTCTGGAACCTTCTTTCAAGAGCTCCGTCCTTTTCAATATGCTGTCTATACTCATCAAGTGTAGTGGCTCCGATACATTGAACTTCTCCTCTTGCTAGAGCTGGCTTGAACATGTTTGACGCATCAAGAGATCCTGAAGCTCCTCCAGCACCAACTAAAGTATGTATTTCATCAATAAATAGAATAATGTTTGGGTTTTTCTCTAGCTCCCCAATAATTCCTTTCATTCTTTCTTCAAATTGGCCTCTATATTTTGTTCCGGCGACAAGGGCTGCTAAATCAAGCATTATAATTCTTTTATGAAAAAGCACTCTTGATACTTTTTTCTGTATGATTCTTAAAGCTAACCCTTCTGCAATAGCAGACTTACCAACTCCAGGCTCACCAACTAATATGGGATTGTTTTTTTTTCTTCTACTAAGTATTTGTGATACTCGTTCAATTTCTTTATGTCTACCAACAATAGGGTCTAATTTACCTTCAACTGCATATTTTGTGAGATCTCTTCCAAAGTTATCCAAAACAGGTGTCGCGCTTTTTATTTTTTGACTTGTTGTTTTTTCTGGCTGGCTTGGTCCAAAAATATCATCATCATTATCAGACCCTTCAATTTCGTCATCTATTTTTGAAGAAATATTTAGTTCAATTTGTCTTTCGTATTCGCTTAATATTGTTTCATAATTTATATTAATATGTTTGAATGATATAGTTACTGTATTATTAGGATCTAATAAGATAGCTAGCAGAACATGAATTGTTTTAATCTCATTCTCCCCAAGACTTTTTTGTTCTAGGATTGATTTTTTCAGAATCCTTTCAGTTTGTTTTTTAAATTCAATGTTATTTTTCTCAATGTTTATTGCGTGATGTTTTTTAGAAATATTATTCTCAATAATAACTCTTAGTTTTCTAGTGTCGATTGCTAGTCCTTTTAATACCTTTATTGCTGTTCCCTCTCCTTCTCTTATGATTCCTAAGAATAGGTGATCAACACCAATGCTAGAATCTCCTAGTCTAAGTACTTCCTCTCTTACATATGTAAAAACCTCCTTCATTCTGTTTGAAAATCCTGTATTCATAATCCAATAATTTTAGGTTATTAAAAATCTGTTGCAAGATACCTACTAAAATTGCGGTTTTCACTATTGAATCAAGTCAATTTTTTTAACAAAAATTGTTCATAACTCACTATATAAGAATAACGCGATTTACTATTATAGAATACGCAAATTTCTTTAATTTGTTACCTTATAAATAATAAGAATTAGATTATGTCATTAGGAGAGAAGATTATACCTATCAATATTGAGGAGGAAATGAAGTCAAAGTACATTGATTATTCAATGTCGGTCATTGTTTCAAGAGCCTTGCCAGATGTTAGGGATGGGTTAAAGCCAGTACACAGAAGGGTTTTATTTGGAATGCATGAGTTAGGGGTGAGGTCCAATACTGCTTATAAGAAGTCAGCAAGAATTGTAGGAGAGGTGTTAGGTAAATTTCATCCACATGGTGATACTTCAGTCTACGATGCTATGGTTCGTATGGCTCAGGATTGGAGTTTGCGCTATATGTTGGTAGATGGTCAGGGAAATTTTGGTTCTATTGATGGAGATAATCCTGCTGCAATGCGTTATACAGAAGCTAGGATGAGAAAGTCTTCTGAAGATATGTTGATGGATATTGATAAAGAAACAATCGATTGGAATTTAAATTTTGATGACACTTTAAAGGAGCCGTCTGTATTGCCTTCTAGATTGCCTAATTTGCTTTTAAACGGAACAACAGGGATTGCAGTAGGTATGGCGACAAATATGCCGCCACATAATCTTACTGAGGTTGTTGAGGGGATTATTGCTTACATTAAGAGAAAGGGAGATATTGAGGTTTCTGACTTAATGGAATATGTAAAGGCTCCTGATTTTCCAACTGGAGGAATAATCTATGGTTATGATGGGGTAAAATCTGCATTTGAAACAGGTAGAGGGCGTATTGTTATTAGAGGAAAAGTTCGTTTTGAAGAAACTGCAACCCGGGAGCAGATTATTGTAGATGAGATCCCTTATATGGTGAACAAATCAAATATGATTAAACAAACTGCCGACTTAGTAAATAGTAAGAAACTGGAAGGTATTGCTGATATTAGAGATGAGTCTGATAGAAATGGAATGAGAATTGTCTATGATTTAAAAAGAGATGCAATACCTAATATTGTGTTGAATAAACTATATAAATATACAGCTCTACAGTCTTCATTTTCAGTCAATAACATTGCTCTTGTAAAGGGAAGGCCTCAGCTATTAAACTTAAAGCAGTTAGTTCAATTATTTGTTGCTCATCGTCATGAAGTTCTGATTAGGAAAACTAATTTTGAATTAGCTCAAGCAGAAAAAAGAGCGCATATTCTTGAAGGATTAATTATTGCATTAGATAATCTAGATGCAGTAATACAATTAATAAGAGCCTCCAGAACGCCAGAAGACGCTAGGAATGGATTAATATCTAACTTTAAATTATCAGAAATCCAAGCTAAGGCAATTCTTGACTTAAGGCTACAAAAACTTACTGGTCTCGAAATGGATAAAATAAAAGAAGAGCATGCTGAGATTATGGAAAAGATTAAGAGGTTTCAAGAGATTCTTAATAATGAGGATTTACGACTTAATCTTTTAGTTGAAGATTTAGAAGAAGTAAAAGCGAAGTATGGTGATGAAAGACGATCTAATATTGAATATTCATCTTCAGAGGTTAGTATTGAAGATATGATCCCTAATGAGGAGGTCTTAATTACAATTTCTCATCTTGGATATGTTAAACGAACTTCTTTATCAGAGTATAGAGCGCAAGGTAGAGGAGGGGTTGGTTCTAAAGGGGCTACAACAAGAGATGAGGACTTCGTGGAAGAAATGGTGATGGCTAATAATCATGATTATATGTTGTTTTTTACTGAGAGGGGTAGGTGTTTTTGGCTAAAGGTATATGAAATTCCAGAGGGAGGTAAGACATCTAAGGGGAGAGCAATACAAAATATGATTAATTTACCTAAGGACGATAAGGTAATGGCTTATGTCAATACTAAGGATTTAAAAGATGAAGAGTATATTAATTCTCATTATATCGTAATGTGTACTAAAAAAGGTGTTGTTAAGAAGACATCGCTAGAGCAGTATTCTAGGCCAAGAACAAATGGTATTAATGCGATTACTATTCGTGAAGGGGATCAATTACTAGAAGCAAAGATGACTACTGGTAATTCTCAGATAATGATGGCAGTTAAGTCAGGCAAGTCAATTAGATTTGAAGAAGAGAAGGTAAGGTCAATGGGAAGAACTGCTGCTGGGGTAAGAGGTATTAGATTAGCTAATGATAATGATGAGGTTATTGGTATGATATGTGTAGATAATATGGAGTCATCAGTATTGGTAGTTTCAGAGAATGGCTATGGTAAACGCTCAGCAGTTGAAGATTATAGAATTACTAATAGAGGAGGTAAGGGAGTTAAGACTATTAATGTTACTGAGAAAACAGGTGGCCTTATTGCTCTTAAGAACGTTACTGATTTAGATGATCTAATGGTGATTAATAAGTCAGGTATTACCATCAGGATTGGTGTGGATACATTAAGAGTGATGGGAAGAGCAACACAAGGCGTAAAGGTTATCAGGTTGAGAGATGAAGATAAGATTGCTTCTGTAGCTAAAGTCTCAAAATGGGAAGCTCAGGATGAGTCTTTATTAGATGAAGATGGTAATATAATTATACAGAATGAACCTGTAGAGGGTGATGTCAGTATTGAAAAAGATGCTGATACAGATTCAGAAAATACAGATAATAATTTAAAAGATCAGACTAATGAAGAAAATTAATCTATTTGTAGCGTTATTACTTTTAGTAAGATTTTTATTTGCGCAAGATATAACAGAGCCAACATTTATTGCTAAATATGGAGATAATCAGTTAGATATTCCTTATGAAAAATGGGAGTTGCCAAATGGGTTAACTATTTTAGTGCATGAAGATCATTCAGATCCTATTGTTTATCTAGGGGTAACTTACCATACTGGTTCCGCAAGAGAAACTCACGGAAAAACTGGTTATGCACATTTTTTTGAGCATATACTTTGTATGGGATCAGAACATGCTCCAGATAAAGGACAATGGAATTTTGTAGAGCAAGCAGGAGGTATGACAAATGCAAGTACTAGTTGGGATCAGACTAATTATTTTCAAGTTTTCCCCTCAAATTATTTAGAACGTATTATGTTTTTGGAGTCAGATAGAATGGGGTACTGCTACAATGAGTTTAATCAGAAAGCTTTTGAAGCGCAAAGAGGTGCTGTAAAAAATGAGAAAATTGAGAGATGTCACACTCCTCTTTCGATGTTTATGATCTTAGAGAAGTTATTTGTAGATTTTTTCCCTGCTGATCATCCTTATAACTGGCCTATAATTGGTTATGTTGAGGATTTAGATAGAGCAAATCTGGATGATATGAGAGATTGGTTAAAAAGATGGTATGGTCCAAATAATGCAACTTTGGTAGTTTCAGGTGATGTAAATACAAAAGAGGTTATAGCTTTAGCTAATAAATATTTTTCTGGTATACCTAGAGGTGAGCCAGTGAGAAAAATGAGAAAACAGCCAGTAAGGTTGTCTTCTGATATTTATACTTCTTATGTTGATCCTTATACAGGAGTACCAATGACTATAATGGCTTTTCCTACTGTACATGATGGTCATAAAGATGCACCTGCAATTGAGTTATTAGCTGAGCTTTTAGCAGGAGGGAAGAGCTCTCCTTTTTATCAAAAGTTTGTAAAATCAGATAAAGCTATACAAGCATCTATTTCTCCTTTTCAGTTAGAGCTTGCAGGATTATTGGCTGTACAGTATATTCCAAGACCAAGTATGGAGATGTATACAGATGAAGCAAACTTTTTTAGTGATATTAATAATAGCCTTAGAAAGGCACTTGATGATTTTGAGAAAGAAGGATTTTCGGATGAAGATCTACAGCGTATCAAAAGTCAATATGAGGCAAGTTTTATTGAGGGGTATGAAACTGTAGCAGGAAAGGCGCAAGCCATTACTTCTTATTCTATATATAATGGTAATAGAATTAATGTTTCGGATGAATTAAATGGCTATTTATCAGTTACAAAAGAAGATATTATGAGGGTTTATACTAAATATATAAAAAATAAGAATGCTGTAATTTTAGATATAAAAACGTCTAATCCTTTTTCTGAGCAAAAAGATTCTTTGATAAGTTTTAATCCTTATATGCCAGAAGTAATAAAAAGAGACCCTCAATATGAAGGGTTGGAATACCATAGGCCAGTTGAGGAAATTGACAGGAATAACCCGCCTAATATACTTGCTCCAAAATCTGTTAAAGTACCTGAATATTATATTGATAAGTTTGAGAATGGAATTGATATAATAGGTATGCATACTGAATCTCCTATTATTAAGATTTTGATTGATATTGAAGGGGGGCGTTTAGTTGAGAGTAAGAAAGGTATTGCAGGTATGACAGCTTCACTTATGAATGAAGGAACAAAGAATTTTACCACTGAAGATATAAGTAAAGAATTAGATAAGATTGGAAGTAGTATTTCTTTTATGTCTGGAAGAACTTCAAATAGTATTCTTATTTCATCATTGGGTGAGAATATTGACAAAACACTTGAGATACTTGAAGAGAAGTTATTTAATCCTGGTTTTAATACAGAAGATTTTGAGCGTTTAAAAAAGAATAAAATTCAAGATGAAGAGAATGTAGAAAAGAATAGACAAGCAGTTGCATCTAGGGTTTTTAGAAAAAAACTTTTTGGAGATAATCCGTATGGCGGTCATCCTGTAAAAAAGAATATAAAGAAGATTAAAATAAAAGATTTACAAAAATACTATACATCAAATTATTCGCCAAATGTCACGGATATAGTAATTGTAAGTAATTTTAGTAGAGAAGATATTCTGAATAAACTAGATTTTTTGAGAAAATGGAAAACAAAAGAAGTAATTATTTCATCTGCTTTTGATTTTCCAGTAGAAGAGCCAACACAAATTTATATATGTGATTTTCCTGGTGCTACTCAATCAACTGTTTTGATAGGTCATAGATCAGTTAAATATGATTACAATGGAGAGGCTTTTAGAAATAAGATTCTAAACTATCCTTTAGGAGGTAATGGCCTTACAAGTAGATTGTCAAAAATAAGGGAAGAGGGTGGTGAAACTTATGGAGTTGGTTCTTATTTTAGTAATGATAAATATGGAGGCTCTTTTACGATTGGAAGTAATATAAGCACGAAAGGAACTGTTAAATCTATTGCTGAGCTTATTGAGCTAACAGAAGAATATATTAATAATGGTGTTAGCGAAGAGGAGCTTAGTTTAACAAAACAGAATATGATTAATAGCGAATTGATGGGTTATGAATCTAATTATGATAAATTATTCTTGTTATTATCTATTATTTCAAATGATTTACCAAAAGATTATTCAGAGCAGCAAAAGGTTATTATAAATAATATGCAAAGGTCTAATATTGATAAGTTAGCTAAAGAGAGTATAAATCCTAATGAATTTATTATTGTTATTGCTGGCAATAAATATGTAATACAAGAAGAATTAAAGGGTTTGGGATATAAAATAACAGAAATTAAATATTAAGGATATGAGAAAAGGGATTTTAATTATAGTAATGTTAGCAATGACTAATTTAGTTTTTGCACAATCACAGAATGTAACATCATCAGCAATATTATTAAAGCAATATAATTCTGAGAAAGATAAATCAATAAAAGGTTTAAAAATTGCAGAAGCTAAAGAATATATTGACAAGGCTTATGAAAATCAGAGTACATTTAATGATCCTAAGATGTGGATGTATAGAGCAAAGATATATAAGATGATCTCTTTTTACCATGCTTCTCTTGATTCTAATGCTATATTTAAAGCAACTGAATCTCATTTAAAATGTATGCAGCCTCATCCAAAGAAAAAAAATAAGATAATTATTTACAAGAAATGGTCTAAAGAAGATGTTTTAGAAGGCTTGTTACAATGTGGAAATAAACTTTTTAATCTAGGGGTTGGTTCATATCAGGAGAATAATCATTCAAGAGCACTTGTCTATTACAATACTATTTTTGATATTATACCTTATGATATAGAGGATCAATTAAAGAGAGGAAATATTACTAAAGAAACAATATTATATAATTCATTCTTTGCATCTAGTAAGCTGAAAGATAATATTAAATCAAAAGAATTATTACAGGAGTTAATAGACATGAATTTTAATCAACCTGCGATTTATATTCATATGAGTAATATTTATATTGGAGAGGGAGATACTGACAAAGCGATAGAATATCTGTCTCTTGGAAGGGATATGTTTGAAAATGATGAAGGATTAATTAATACAGAGATTAACTTATATATTCAGCTTGGAAGAACTTCTGAGTTAATTGTAAAGTTAAATGAAGCGCTAGAAATTGATCCAGAGAATGACTTATTATTATTTAACAGAGGAACTATTTATGATCAGGAGGGAGATTTCTTAAATGCTGAGAAAGATTATAAAGCATCTTTAGAGATAAACCCTGAGGCATTTGGAACTAACTATAACTTAGGGGCTCTCTTTTTTAATTTAGCTATTGAGCAGAATAATAAAGCTAATGCAACATCAAATAATTCAATATATAAGAATCTAAAATCTAAAGCTGAAGGTTTATTTGGACAAGCACTTCCATATTTAGAAAAAGCATATGAGATTGATCCTAAAGATAAAAACACCTTATTATCACTAAAGCAATTATATTATATGAATGGTGATTATAAAAAATCAGAAGAAATGAAGAAGCAGATAGCATCTTTGCAGTAAGATAATATTTAAGTGGGAGATAGTACTCCCATTTATTTAGGTCTTATAATTTAACATAATATTAATTATAGGACAATAGTGGGTGTTTGTAAATATTGGTTTTATATCTAGTAATTAGCGGTTTTCGGAAAATTCCTTAAAGTCTTTTAGATATACTCTACTTTGTTGTTTAAAGGCTGATGGCATAAAGAATCCTATAACTTTCATATATCCTTTGAATTCAAACTCTTGTTCGTTAATGAATTTAGTTTTATTATTAGAAATTTTTACAAATCTATTTGTTACAATATTATATACTCCATCAGTTGTATATGTTACTTTTTTACCTTCTGGTAGATTATTTGTGATAATTTCTTCAATCATTATAATTTTATTTTCTCCCATTACAACAGTTATCTCTGCTTTTGCTCCAGTCTCTCTAAGTTCTCCACTAATTAATTCATAACTTTCAATACCCTCCATATATTCTTTCATATTGTATGGGTTATCAAATAATACTGTTAAAGTGTCTATATTAGAGTTTATTTCTATTTCTTCAGTATATTTTACATTCCCTGTAAATAATAGTATATATAATACTAGTGTTATTGGAAAACTTAAAATTATAAGTATTATCTTTTTCATATTTTAATTTATTTAATTTTTGAGGTGGAAATACTAAATATTACTAGAGATGAAAGCTCAAAGGGAATCCTAATTCCTTGCTATTTTTATACATTAAAACTACACGCCAAATATATCAAAATCATTGCATATTGTATACACATCCTCCTTTAACAGTACCACAAATAATACCTAATAATAGCATTAATGAAAGAATACCTAAGATTACATAGGTGAATATTCTAACCCATTTCACTTCATCTCTCCAAGCCCTCCACCATGCCTTAATTAAAAAGTATGAAGCAAATCCTAATATTGAAACCACCAAAATTACCATAAGAATAGCTTCAAGAAGTGAAGGTTCATCTTCCTCAGTATCTTCAGACACTACAGTATTTAGTATTTCAGTATTACTTCCTGTAACAGGAAAAGAAGCATAACTAAAGTTTGTAATTGTTATTAATGTCATTAATATAAATAGTAGTTTTTTCATACAACAATAATACAGAAAATTTATGGGGTTTTTCAAGAGAAAAAAGTCGGGTTAGCAGGATTATAAACAGTTAAATAGAATTATCTTCAAATCTTTTAATTAAATTTTTTCTAATATTTATCCAAAATAAATTAAAGTCTGCGTTATGATATGAATTACGCTTAAATCTATTTAAAAAGACATTTTTGTTGAAATTAATCCAAAGTATACCTTTTTCATTTTTTGCTGACAAAGTTTTTTTAAGTAAAATTTTTTGATTTGGAAATAAAACCCCCATGTGGTGACTTCTATCACTCCATTCAACATCAATATTAAATGATATAGGATTAACAGAAAGATAATTATTTCCATACTTCCAATCAT
>PAHP01000018.1 GCA_002705205.1 Flavobacteriales bacterium | reverse complement strand
TTTAGCTATTCTTTCATTTTCAGCTTGTTCTTTAGCTATTCTTTCATTTTCAGCTTGTTCTTTAGCTATTCTTTCATTTTCAGCTTGTTCTCTAGCTATTCTTTCATTTTCAGCTTGTTCTCTAGCTATTCTTTCATTCTCTGCTTTTTCTCTAGCTATTCTTTCTGCTTTTTCTTTTTCAATTAGTGTATTGCTTTTCATATTTCTAATAAAACTACCCTTAGAGATACTTATAATACTTACTTCTGTATCAATATTCTGCACCCACTGGCTTGTCTCATCTTCATTTTCATAAGGCCCTATAAATACCTCATAAACTTCTTTAGTACTATTTGATATATCTGGAAGAAAGAAGAAGTCTGTCTTAAATCCTTTGACTTTTAAATCATTTACTAATGCTTTAGCAGAATTTTCATCTTTAAAAGATCTAATAATTGCAATGTTGTCTCCTTGTAAATTAATCTTGTATTGTAAAACAATATTTTCTTTTTCTGTTGTTTCTTTGTTTGAAGAGGTGGTAGTAAATTTATTATATATAAAAAATACACCATAAGCTAAAGCTCCAATTAAGATAGTTTTTGATATCCATGATAAATATGAAGGTTTTCTTTTGTAAGAAATATCTGTAATTTCATAATCATTATTATCAGTTATATTTTCTATTTCTTTTCTTGGATTAGCAGGAATCTCTTGCTTTTGCTTAATCTGAGCTAATCTTTCTCGTAGAATTCTTAATTTCTCATCATTTGTTCTATCACTCATATTTTGATGTAATTTTCGTGCAAATATATTATTTTAATTAATGTTGTTTAGGCACAAATCAAAAACTTCTGACAAATTTATGTTAGCAGCTTTTAGTTGTTTGGGAAGAATACTTTCTTCTGACAATCCAGGAATTGTATTAATCTCAATGATAAAAACCTGTTCATTCTGAATAATATAGTCAATTCTACATATACCTGAGAGAAACATTTTTTTATAAATGTCAATTGTTGTTTTTTGTATCTTATTAGTTATCTTACGACTTATTCTTGCAGGTGTTATCTCCTCAGATTTACCTTCATATTTAGCTTCATAATCAAAAAAATCATTTTCACTTATAATTTCAGTAATTGGTAAAGCTTTGATATTTAATCCGTCAAAGTAAACGCCACAACTTACTTCTATTCCCTTAATAAAATCTTCAATAATTACTTTATTATCGTGTTTATAGGCTCTATCAATAGCAGCCTCTAATTCTTCTCTATTAACTACTTTGGATATCCCGTGACTTGATCCAGCTCCATTAGGTTTAATAAAACATGGAAGCCTAATACTCTCTAGTATTTCTTTATTATTTAGAGTATTCTCTTTACTTATTAAAACAGATTCTGCAGAATTAAACCCAAGAGATCTTAATTTTCTATTACAATTATATTTGTCAAAAGTTAGTGCAGATATATCTGCATTACACGCTGTATACGGTATCTTAATACTGTCAAGGTAATTTTGGATTAATCCATTCTCTGCTGGCGGCCCATGTAAAGCGATGAATACTTTATCAATAATAATATTTTGATTCTCTTTCTTAAAAGAGAAGTTTCTGGTATTTATTTCCTTAGAGTCAACTGTATATCTTCCATTTTTTAAATGAACAATAAAACCGTTGTATTTTGCTTTATTAAGATGTTTAAGTACAGTATTAGCACTGAGTAGAGAGATGTTATACTCAGCCGAATCACCACCTGTTAATATTGCTATGTTCTCCATTATTGTTTAGTAAAACAAACTTAAACTATTTTTATTATTTATCCAACACCATCATGTCATAATTTTTATATTTGTAAATCGTTATTATTACTAAATGTTAAGAGTTATTAAAGAGAATGTGATATTTAGAAACTTGCTTCTAGCTATAGTTACTTTGGTTTTGTTATTTGTTGCTTGGTTAAAGTATTTAGATATCTATACAGATCATGATAATTTTATTAAGCTGCCAGATTTTGATGGTTTCCATGTTACTGAACTTGATTCAATATTTACTGAACTTGATTTAAGATATACTGTAATTGATTCTATCTTTGATAAATCAAAGAAGAAGGGAGTTGTGGTTAATCAAGATCCTTTAGCTGGAACTGATGTGAAAAGTAATAGACGAGTGTACTTAACTATTAATTCTATTCAGACAAGAAGAGTAAGTTTCCCTGATGTATTTGATTTAACTTTGAGGCAGGCTGTAAGAATACTTAGAAGTAATGGCTTAGAGGTAGGTAAGCTAGAATATCAGTCCAACATTGCAATAAATAAGATTTTAGATTCTAGAATAAATGGCAGGTCAATTGAGGTGGGTCAAGATCTGTATCATGGAACTACTATTGATTTGATTGTTGGAAGAGGGCTTGGTTATGAGAGGGTTCCTGTTCCTAATTTAGTTGGATTGTCTAGAATAGAAGCAAATATTATCCTAAAATCAACTTCATTAAATTTAGGACTAGAGTATTTCCATACTAATGTAGTTGATTCTAATTCTGCTATAATTTACAAACAATATCCTCAGTCAATTAATGAGAATAAGGTAAGTATTGGTTCATCTTTAGATTTGTATTTTAAGCAAAGAACACAGAAAAAGACAGATAATAATGAATAGAATCCTTTTTTTATTATTACTTCCAGCTTTGATTTTTTCACAAGAAACACTTACCGATTTGTCTTTAAATCCGAAATTATTGAATGTAGATTGGAGCTCAAATTCTTCTAAACCAATATTGTCTTTGCCTTTTATAGATGACTTTTCTTATGATTCTCCATTAGTAGACAATGACTTATGGGAGAAAAGTAGCGTTTTTGTAAATAGAACATATCCTATAAATCCTCCAACAATTGGTGTGGCAACTTTTGATGGGTTAGATGAATATGGTTTAGCTCGAGATTTTTCTCAGTCAAGTCTATCAGCACCCTCAGATACACTTTTATCTAAGACTATTGATTTAGGTGGAGTCGATTCAGCTTATTTTTTATTTTTTTATCAGCCAAAAGGAATAGGTGATCAGCCACAAGTATCGGATTCATTAATTCTAGAGTTTAAAGATATAAATGGAAATTGGGATATGGTATGGCATAATATATGTGATACAGTTATTAATGATTTTAGAAAGAAAGTTATTATACTTAAATCATCTGATTATTTAGCTAGTTCTTTTCAATTTAGATTCAGAAATTACGCAACGATCTCTGGTAATTTTGATCATTGGCATATTGATTATGTTAAATTAGATGAGTTTATAGCTCCAATAGATATAGTTGAATTAAATGACATGTCATTTGTTTATAATTCACCTTCTTTTTTGAAGCGTTATTCGGAGATGCCATGGACACATTTCTTAAATTATGAGATGTCAGAACTCAAAGACTCTATTGATATTATTTTACGTAATAATAATGCTAGTATTAATGTTGATTATCAATATACGATATTTGAATATAATAACCCGTATTATTATTATCCTACTTCTGGACCTCGTAATGAGTCTGTATTGGATTATGATCTAACAGGGAATTTCTCTTTTACAAATCCTCCTATTGATATTCAAAGTAATGTATTTACTTCTTTCCAAACATCTGACACTACTACATTCATTATTAAGAATATTATTAATACAGCACCTTCTGATAATAAATCTAACGATACTCTTAATCATATGCAGAACTTTCACTATTATTTTTCTTATGATGATGGTATTGCAGAATCAGCATATGGAATCAATGTGAATGGAGCAAAGTTAGCTTATGAGTTTAAATTAAATAGGCCAGATACTTTACGAGCTGTACAGATGTATTTTCCTCAAATGTTAGACTCTGTTAATGATATTGATTTTAATCTAACAATATGGAAAGATATAAATGGTATGCCTGGCGACACATTATATTCTCAGACTGTCTCACCAGTTCATAGTACAAATGGTTCATTTCATACTTATTATATTGATCGACCATTTAGAATTGTAGGTACTTTTTATGTAGGATGGGAGCAAAATACTAGTGACTTATTGAATATTGGTTTTGATAAGAACAATGAAGCGAATCAGTACATGTTCTATAATGTTGGCTCAGGATGGAATACGTCAGCATATCCTGGAAGTTGGATGATCAGACCTATTGTAAGCCAGGATGCTATAATATCTACTATCTCTGAAAAAAGAGAATACTCTAGGATATATCCAAACCCATCATCTGAAATAATAATGATTGAAACACAGGCTTGTAGCAATGTTTCTATTTATAATGCACAAGGAGTTTTAGTAAAAAAACTAAGAACCTCAATCCCTATCACTGGTGTAAATATTTCTGATCTATCTCCATCAGTTTATTTTGTTGAAATTATAAGTAAAGATGAGAGAAGATGCCAGAAAATGATTGTAGAGTAATGGAGAGTAGAGATGATTTTGAGCATCATAGATTTGTAGCTGATAAAGGTCAGAAACCTTTAAGAGTAGATAAATTTATTTTAAATTTTGTAGAGTTTGCAACAAGAAATAAAATTCAAAAATCTATTAAAGCTGGTAATGTAAAAGTCAATAATTCAATTGTAAAAGTAAATCATAAAGTTCAAGCAAATGATGTTGTCACAATTGTTTATGATTACCCAAAAGAGAAATATGAGTTAATTCCTCAGGACATTCCTTTAAATATTACTTATGAGGATGATAGTATATTAATTGTGAATAAGGATGCTGGTATGGTTGTACATCCAGGTTTTGGTAATTATGATGGAACATTAGTTAATGCTTTAGCCTTTCATTTTCAATCTCTTCCTAATTTAGATGATGAAGATAGACCTGGCTTAGTTCATAGAATTGATAAGAATACTTCAGGAATTTTAGTCATTGCCAAGACTGAGTTAGCAATGACCAATTTAGCAGATAAATTTGCTAATAGAGATCTTAATAGAAAGTACATTGCTTTAGTTTGGGGTGATGTCAAAGAAGATGAGGGGACTATTAAGGGTAATATCGGTAGAAGTTTAAAAAATAGAAAAATTATGACTGTTTTCCCTGATGGAGATTTTGGCAAGCATGCAGTATCACATTATAAGGTGTTAGAAAGATTTGGTTATACTACTCTTGTAGAGTGTAAACTTGAAACAGGAAGAACGCACCAGATTAGAGCACACTTTAAATATTTAGGACATCCGCTTTTTAATGATAAAGAATACGGTGGGGATGCAATATTAAAAGGCACTACTTTTACAAAATATAAGCAATTTGTACATAATTGTTTTAAGATTTGTGATAGGCAGGCTCTGCATGCAAAATCATTAGGATTTATTCATCCAGTAACTAAAGAAAAGGTATTCTTTGATTCTGAATTAGCAGAAGATATGATGGAGCTTATTGATAAGTGGCGTAAATATGCACTTCACCAGAATTCTTAATATTTTTTTATTGTATTATAGGTAGTATCTCTTTCTACAGGTATTCTGCCTACATCTTTTATTAATTTTACAATATCATCAGTGCTCATTGTAGGGTTTTGATCTTCTGCGCCTGCCATAGAATAGATCTTAGTTGTATCATCAATAGTTCCGTCAATATCATTTACACCGAAAGAGAGTAATGTTTGTGTGCTTTTTTTGCCTATCATAGGCCAATATGCCTTTATGTGTGAAAAATTATCTAGGTATATTCTTGCAATAGAAAAGATGCGCATATCGCTAATTATTGTTGCTTCATCAATATGTGACATTTGGTTGTTCTTATTTCGAAATTTCAGAGGAATAAAAGCATTGAATCCACCTGTTTTGTCTTGCAACTCTCTTAACCTGTTCATATGATCAATTATATGAATTGGTTTTTCAATGTGCCCATAAAGCATTGTGGCATTTGATGGCATATTTAAACTATGAGCCGTTTCATGTATCTTAAGCCAAGTTTGACTGTCACATTTATCTGCACAAATCTTATTTCTAATATCAGTGTCAAAAATCTCAGCTCCACCGCCAGGTAAAGAGTCTTGACCAGCATCTTTTAACATTTGTAATCCTTCTTTGTAGGATACTTTTGCCTTCCTACACATATACTCAAGTTCTACCGCAGTGAATGCTTTTACATGAATGTCGGGGCGTATTTCTTTGATTCTTTTAATTAGTTCAATAAAATAGTGTAAACCCATTTTTGGGTGAACACCGCCAACTAAATGAACCTCAGTAATTTCTTTTCCTTTATAATCTTTAAGTTGATCTACCATCTCATCAATAGAATATTCCCAAGCTTCTACTTTCTTACTAAGTTTTCTAGAGTATGAGCAAAACTTACAATCAAAAATACAGATATTTGTTGGCTCAATATGAATATTCTTATTGAAATACGTTATATCTGTATTTTTCTTCTCTCTTATAGCGTTTGCTAATATTCCTAGTAATGATAGTGGGGCTTGCATGTAGAGTAATACCCCTTCTTCCTCAGAGATTCTTTCTTCATCAATTATTTTTTTAATTATTGGTTGAAGATTCTTCTTAACAAAATCAAAATTGATAGACGTGCTTAGCATTTATTTTGACAATACGATTTTCTTATTTACAGTTTCATTATCTGTTTTAATTGATATAAAGTAGACTCCATTATTTAATGAACTGATATCTATTAGATTTAAGGAAATAATCTTATTTGATAATACAATTTCTCCAATAATATTTGTTATAGTAATATTTTTGATATTACTTGATGACTTGACAAATAAATCTCCTTTATTAGGATTTGGATATACGCTTATATTTTCTTTATTAATATTTAAAGATGAAGAAATAATACCACTGCAATTAGTTGGAACGGTTGAATTTTGCAGCTCAAGTCTTGAGTTGTTTAATGTTGCGTGCATAACATCTACTTGACCATTAGAGAACATCCATGTATTTGCTGCATATGACATATAGTTCTCATCCATATCTAACACATCTGTATTGAAGGTATTTGTGTATTGTAGGTCATTACAGCTATTGTTATTTGTAGAATTATCAACTGGTCCAAAATATATATCCAAACAAGCAGGTGTGTCGTCCACATTGCCTTCATCATTATCACAACAAGTTGGATTGCTTGATGTTCCACAGGCATTTGCAGGCCCCCACCAACTGCCTTCAGCAAAGGTATGTTCAAGGCCTAGATAATGACCAATTTCGTGGGTAGGAGTTCTTCCATCAGAAGCAGATGCTGCATCTATAGTTCCAAAATGTTGGTAATCAACGACCAATCCATCCTTCCAATGTCCGCTAGGCCATGTACTAGGAAGGTATGCATAGCCAAGAGTTTCTCCACCCCCTTGTGAATTACTTAGGTTACAAACCCAAATGTTTACATAACGTTTTGAGTCCCAGGTATCATTTCCTCCAGTACTATTTCTTTTCATAGCCTCGGAATCATTATTGTCGTCAGCATCAAAGCTATTCTTTATTGTTGAGGTTCTTGTAATACCAGTTGTTGGATTTCCGTCAGGGTCAGTAGTGGCTAAACAGAATTTTATATCAGGGTTTCCCCAGTAACTTAAGAAAGTTGTTCTTGGTGGATTGGGGAATTCTGGATTAGTTTTACTATAATCTTCATTTAGTACCCTTAAGGCATCTTCAATTTGTTCATCTGAGATATTTGTTCCAGTTCCAATATTTGAATGTGATTGTCTGTGAATAACATGAATCACAACTGGTATAGAAATAGTACTTTCTGCTTTATTATTTTTAGCTAGCCATTGTCTGTTTTGTTCTATGGCAGTTGCTCTTCCTTTTGCATATTCAGGATTATTTAAGATTTCTTGATTTGTTAATCGATTTGTAATGCACTTTTTGTAATTTTCTTGCGCTATTGATAATAAACTAAAATAAAATAATAGATGGAAAGTAATTAATTTTTTCATTTGTTTTTTGGTGTATTATATTGGATTGCAAATATAAATTTATTAAAAGAATAATGATTATTTCTTTTCTAAAAAATCTGAATCTGTAAGTGTTTTTAGGTAAGCAATTAAGTCAGCTTTTTCTTGTTCTGTAAGTTGTAGACCTATGCCTACTTTTTTCATGTTAGGGTCAATGGTAGATGAGTAAATTCCACCAGAGTTATAATGTGCAACAACCTCCTCGAGTGTTGAAAACCTTCCATCATGCATGTATGGAGCAGTATGCTCAATATTTCTTAGTGTTGGAGTTTTAAATTTTCCATTGTCAGCAGGATTGTTAGTAATGCTAGCAAGTCCAATATCTAGAAACGGCTCATGATCTAAACCATTGTTATGGAAATCATTATCCATAAAAAGTTGAGTTCCATGGCAATGAAAACAATCTCCTTTTTCAGAATTGAAGATTGCATAACCACTTAATTCTGATGCACTAAGTTGTTCATTTCCTTCAATATATCTGTCAAACTTACTATTTGCAGATACTAATGTTCTTTCAAACTGTGCTATTGCCATTACTACATGATTTGAATCAATATAATTAATATTAAAAGCCTCTTTAAATAGTTGTAGATATTCTCCATTTGCATTTAGTTTAGTCTCAACATTTGCCCATGTATTATGCATCTCAATAGGATTTACTACTGGTTCAAATGCCTGCTCTTCAAGACTAGAAACACTTCCATCCCAATTAAAGCTTGTATTCCATCCAGAGTTAGTAAGTGTTGATGCATTTCTGCTTCCTATTATTCCATCAATACCTGCACTAAATCTATTTCCATCAGAGAATCCTAATTCTTTTTGATGACATGAGCTACAGGATTGTGATTCGTCACCACTTAATATTTTATCATGAAATAATTTTTCCCCTAAGAGTACACCTTCAATAGTAGTGGGGTTGTTATCAGGGATTATCATATTAGGAAACCCGAAAGGAGTTTCAATGATGTATGGAGTAGTAGAAAACTCACAACTTCCATCATCATAAATAGCATAAATATTATAATTATCAGCAGTACTATCTGTACATCCAATATATTCACAAGTATTTGTACTTAAGATAGCGTAGGGGTTGTAGTTACTTGCAGTTGAATCAGTACATCCTTCAGCAGGATAATTACAACTTCCATCATCAATTTCAGCATCACTATTAAAGTTTGTTGCTACAGGGTCAGTACATCCCTCTTCTTTTTTGCAAGAATAAAGAATAGCAAACAAAAGAGATATTAAAATTAATTTTCTCAAATCAATTAATTAGGGTGCTAAATACATCACTACCATTTTGTTTCATCTGCATTTGTATTGGCATATTTTCCATTATTCCATTATTTGATATAGTAATTGAATTTGGGTTTTGATACCAGTTATTTATTTCCATGTTAATTGATATGATTGCTTCTGATGTTGTCTCAGTAGTAACTAGTGTAATTATATCAGTATGAATAAATGAATAATCCTCTCCATTAGTAGGGCCTGTATGTGTATTGTAAAAAGTTATAGAGTCATTAAAGTTTCCTTCTAGTTTCATATAATGATATCCACCTCCAATAAATTCAGGCCAAAACATCTTTGAGTGAAAATCTTCGTTTACATATGCATTACTAATATTTTTAGTAGGGTTTAAGCCCATAGTATATGATATTGAGGTGTAATTATTATCTTCTAGATCATTTGTTATAAAACTTAATGTAGAAACTTCACTGGCATCAATAAAATGAATATCTTTGATTAAATTGCTAGTACCATCTTCAGCATGTAAGGTTATGTCAGATATAATATACCATAATCTTTTTACATTATATGGTTGTCCTGCATTATTTGTATAAGGAAGTGTCCCTACTGCTCCTAAAATAAAATTAGTAGCATCAACCGTATGAGTAAAGTTTATTGTTAGGTTTGTTGATATAGGTGTATATTCACAACTTCCATCATCAATTTCAGCATTACTATTAAAGTTTGTTGCTACAGGGTCAGTACATCCCTCTTCTTTTTTGCAAGCAAAGAATGTAATTGCAATCGTTATAGAGAGTAAAAGTAATTTTTTCATTTTTGTGCTTTGATATTAATGTTACAAATTTACGAACTTCATTTTAATAACATATAATTTGTGTAGTTATTGTAATACAGACTCTTGCCTACTTTAAATATGTTTAAAAGATAGATTGATAATAATTGGCTTTTTTTTCTAATTTAATCATCTTTGCTAAGAATGTTAGATACTCCAAAATATATTAATGTAATCCTTCCACTACCTGTAAAAGGCATATTTACATATAGTACTCTTGATCAGAATATACTAGTAGGACAAAGGGTTATAGTACAATTTGGTATGCGTAAGTTATATAGCGGGCTTGTCAAGGAGATTCATAGTAAAAAGCCTGATGATTATGAACCAAAACCTATAATTGCAGTCTTGGATGAGGAGCCAATCGTAAATAAAAAACAATTAAAATTTTGGGATTGGATTTCTGATTATTATATGTGTAATCTAGGTGATGTAATGAATGCTGCTCTCCCATCATCATATAAATTAGCAAGTGAATCAAAAATAATAATACATCCAGAATTTGATGGAGATCTAGATTATTTACACGAGCATGAGCAAAATTTGATAAATGTTTTGTCTAATCATGAAGAATTAAAGATTCACGAGGTTGCCAAACTTATTAACGTTAAGCCAATCTTTTCCTTTATAAATGAATTGATACGTAAAGAGATCATACTCATAAAAGAGGATCTGCATGATAAGTATAAAGAAAAGAAGATTAGAATTGTAAAACTTGTTGTATCCGAGTTTTCTTTAAAAGATAGTAAATTAACTATTAAGCAGCGTTCCTTTATTGACGCTTACCTAAAATTAAAAGAGTTGTATCCTAAAAAGCAATATAAAATAGCTGAACTCTTGAAAAAAACTGGTTTTAGTAGAGGTATATTAAATACTCTAGTAAAAAATCAGATCTTTGTAATAGAAGAGCAGAGTATTAGTAGATTATTGAGCGTCTCTGGAAAGCAAATTGAAGATAAGAAGCTAGCAGATTTTCAGAAAAAAGCACTTTTAGAGATTAAAAACTCTTTTAAGAAAAAGAATGTTTGCCTTTTGCATGGTGTTACATCTTCAGGAAAAACAGAACTTTATATTAAGTTAATTGAAGAAGAACTAGAAAAGGGGAAGCAAGTATTGTATTTACTTCCTGAAATTGCACTTACTGCTCAAATTATTAATAGACTTAGAAAGCATTTTGGAAATAAAGTTGGAACAACACATTCACATCTAAATAATTCTGAAAGATTAGAAGTATGGAGAGCTGTCCAGCAGAAAGATAGTAGTAATGTTCAATATCCTATTATTTTGGGTGCTAGATCATCACTTTTTCTGCCTTTTGATAATTTAGGATTAATAATTGTAGATGAGGAGCATGATCCATCATTTAAGCAGCATCAGAGAGCTCCAAGATACCATGCTCGTGATGCTGTAGTTTTTCTAGCAAAAGAGCATAGTGCACAAGTTCTTTTAGGTTCTGCTACACCAAGCATGGAGAGTTATTTTAATGCTAAGATAGATAAATATGCATTAGTTGAAATGCACTCAAGATATGAAGATATTGCATTGCCAAGAATCAATACGATTGATATACGAAAAGCTCATCTTAAAAAACAGATGGTAAGGCAGTTTGCTCCAGATATGTTATTAGCAATAAAAGAGAATATAGAAAAAGGAAAGCAAGTGATTTTATTTCAGAATAGGAGGGGGTATTCTCCTGTTATGACTTGTAGTTCTTGTGCTTACACCCCAAACTGCAAGCAATGTGATGTAAGTCTTACTTATCATAAATGGAATAATCAGTTGAAATGTCATTATTGTGGATACACTGAAGATGTTCCTGAGGTTTGTCCTTCTTGTTTAGCTAAAGAGTTTAAGGATAAAGGTTTTGGGACTGAGCAGATTGAGGAGAGTTTGAAAGACCTTTTTCCTGAATTCGTAACTAAGCGGATGGATTATGATACCACTAGAGGGAAGTACTCACATCAGCAGATAATAACAGATTTTGAACAAGGAAGGATTGATATTTTGGTTGGAACACAAATGCTAACAAAAGGTCTTGACTTTGATAATGTAGCCTTAGTAGGCATATTAAATGCTGATAGCATGTTTCATTTTCCTGATTTTAGGGCTTATGAGAGGGCCTTTCAACTTATGATGCAAGTAGCAGGTAGGGCAGGGCGTAAAGGAAAGCAGGGAGATGTGATGATACAAACATACGATGAGGAACATGAGTTATTTGCTTTATTAAAGGCTAATGATTATTTATCTTTTATGCGTAAACAAGTAGAAGAGAGGAAACTTTTTAATTATCCTCCATATACTCGCCTTATTGGAATTGCATTAAAACATAAAAACCAAAGAAAATTAGATGATACAGCCTTGCAATTAGTAATACAGATGCGCAAGAGCTTTGGTGACAGAGTATTAGGTCCAGAGTATCCTGTAATCTCAAGGATTAGAAGCTATTACCATAAGAATGTGCTGTTAAAGATTGAACAAAAGGGTTCTATTTCAGAGGCAAAAAACATTCTACAAAATATTATTGATAGTATGCAAAAACATTCAGATTTTAAGTCAGTTCGTTTTATAATTGATGTTGATCCTGTTTAATACATCTTTTCAACTTAGCGCATCCCAGATATTATCTTTTGGAGGCTTTGCTATAATTGTTAAAACTTCTTTTTGTACTGGGTGTATAAACTCTAGTTTTTGAGCTAATAGATGTATAGATGCATCCTTATTACTTCTTTTTGCCCCGTACTTTAGATCTCCTTTGATAATGCAGCCAACATGCGCTAATTGCACTCTAATTTGGTGGTGTCTACCTGTTTCTGGTTTTATCTCTAAGTGGTAGTAATTATCTAATTTTTTAAGTAGTTTATATTTTAATATTGCTTGCTTTCCATTGCTTTCCTTTAATACATAGGATTTATTTTGTTTCTGATTTTTATTTAGGTAATTTTCTAGAGTGTCAGTATCTTTTGGTGGAGACTTGTCCACTACAGCCCAATAGGTTTTTTGTACTTCTTTATTTCTGAATTGTTCATTCATTCTACTGAGTGCTTTTGAAGTACGGGCAAATAAAACAATACCTGAAGTTGGACGATCTAATCTATGAATAGTTCCTAAAAATACTTCTCCTGGTTTCTTGTATTTCTTTTTTATGTATGCTTTTACAAAATCAGATAATGGGGCATCACCTGTTTTATCTCCTTGTACAATATCTCCTGATTTTTTGTTTACTGCTATGAGGTGGTTGTCCTCATACAAAATATCAAGCATTAGTATTGTTCTTTTTCGTTAGGAAAGCGTTTTGATTTAACATCATCTATATAAGATTGAACAGCACCAGTGATCTCATCATATAGTTTTAGATATCTTCTTAAGAATCTTGGATTAAATTCATGAGTCATACCTAGCATATCATGCAGTACTAGTACTTGACCATCAACGCCATTTCCTGCTCCAATTCCAATAACAGGGATATTAATGCTTTCTGCTACTTTTTGGGCTAATTTAGATGGTACTTTCTCTAGAACTAAAGCAAAACAACCTGCTTCCTCTAGTAGTTTAGCATCTGATAATAATTTTTCAGCTTCTTCTTCTTCTTTTGCTCTAACGGTATAGGTTCCGAATTTATAAATTGATTGAGGTGTTAATCCTAAGTGCCCCATTACAGGGATTCCTGCTGTCAGGATTCTTTTAACAGATTCAATAATCTCGCTTCCTCCTTCTAGTTTTACTGAGTGCCCACCACTTTCTTTCATTATTTTAATTGCTGAATTCAATGCTTCTTTTGAATTTCCTTGGTAGGATCCAAATGGCATATCTACAACTACTAATGCTCTATCTACAGCACGAACAACTGAACTAGCATGGTAGATCATATGATCTAGTGTTATTGGTAGCGTTGTTTCGTTTCCAGCCATTACATTAGAAGCAGAATCTCCAACTAAGATGACATCAATACCTGCACCATCAATAATTTTAGCAAGAGTAAAGTCATAAGCTGTAAGCATAGAAATCTTTTCTCTACTTTGCTTCATCTCAGAAAGACTAAGGGTAGTTACTTTCTTATAGTTTCCTTTAGCTACTGACATATTTTATTTAGTAAGGGTTACTACAAAAGCATTATTGTATCCTTTTGCAATTAGATTGTTTTGATGGCTTGCAGCTTCTTGAGGAGAGTTAAATTCTCCTGAATAATAGACATATGTGCCTTGTTCTGTAGTGTTATACCATACAGCATCAAGTTGTTTAGTTGATTGGTATGATTGCTCTTGCATAAACACACCAAATTGAACTGTATAGATGGTTTCGCTACCTTTTAATACGATAGGGGCAGGCGGTGTATTTGAAGTTTTCACCATCATATCAGATGGTTTTACACCATTTACTTCAAAGTCTTTTTGTATAAATAATTCCTTTAACTCAGTATTTGTTTTGCTCATTACAGAAAATTCAGTGTTTAATAGATTATTTTGATTCTCTAAATCATTAATCTTATTTTTCATTTGTGCAATCTGTTCGTTTAGATCAGAAGTTACTTTATTATGCTTTGATTGAGTGCTTCTGAGTGTTTTAATCTCAGAAGAGAGTTCATTTATTTCAGCTTTTTTGTTTTTTACAGAAGCTGAAAGGCCCTTCTTAGTTTCTTGGTGCTTTTTCTTGTTTTTTGATAAGTCAGTTGCTAAGCTAGAATTAGTAGTTTCTAATTTACTTACTTCAGTTTTAAGGCTATTTACTTCAGTTTTAAGGCTACTTACTTTTTTTGTTAGTTTCGCAATTTTGTTTTTATGTTTTGTATTGACTTTATTTAAATCATTCTCAAGTTCTGTGTTGATTGCTTTCTCTAGAGTAATATTTCCTTTTAAGCTATTTATTTTTTTCTGTAACTTCTTGTTTTTATCAGTTGCATCACTTGAAGACTCTTTAAGGACCTTTACAGTGTTGTTTAAGGAATTAATCTCTTTTTCTTGCTGGACACTTACAGACGCTAATTCTGAGTTATTGAGTTTCGCTTTAGATAACTTATCTTTTAACTGATTTATTTCACTTGTTATATTAGTGTTTTGCTTATTTAGCTCTATATTCTTTTCTTCTATCTCAGCTATTGTATTTTTTAGCTCTGAACTTACTACCTTTAATTTAGTTAGTTCTTCAGATTGCAATGCTTTTTGACTTTTTATAGTGGCGTTTTCCTTATTCAGCTCGATGTTATCTTCTTCTACCTCGATTATTGTGTTTTCAAGCTTTGTATTTGCTGCCTTTAATTTAGTGATTTCTTCAGATTGTAAAGCTTTTGTTCCAGATTTTATTTCATTAAGTTTTAAATTATTTTCTTCTAGTATCTGTATCTTTCTATTTAGATCCTCAATGTTAGAGTTTACACTCTCATTATCTTTGTTGGTGTAGTCAGCTGTAATTTCCTTTGCTCCCTTAATATTCAGATAATAATAAGCAACTCTAGCTTTTGTTCCAGCACTAATTATCAAGCCAAATGATCCTGAAATAAGGTCAGGGACAAAGAAAGTTGTTAGGTATTCACTATTTGTATAGATATCATAAATATTTTTTTCTGATCTAATCTCAATAAAATTATGTTCATCAATTCCATTGATTAATTTACTTTTAACCCAGCCTTCATCTTTAGATTTTCCACTTAATGCTTGGTACGAATTACCTATTAATTGCTTTATCCGGTATTCTCCTTTTTTATTTATCTCAAAAATAATAGCACCCTTCCCGTCTTGTTGAGCTTTTAGTATAATACCAATGCTTGATTTTTTGTTTTCAGAAGGACCAAGTCTTAAAGATGTTTTTAGAATAAAATCAGATGCTAATGAGTTATTTGCAATAATAGCATATTCACTCTCATTACTATTTCTGCTTAGTAGATAATCTCCTTTATCTAATATAAAGTAATTGTCTGTAGTAGTTACAATCTTAAAATATTCACCCTCTTGATTAAAATCTTCATGTATAAAATCTTTATTAAAAGAGTCAGATGATATTTGTTGTGCAGTAAGAAGATTGCAGGAAAAAATAAATATTAGTGGAGTTAAGATAAAATGTTTCATTGTTTGTTTTTTTCTAATTGTGGCAAATTTACAAATTATGTGTTTAACATCTCATATAAAAAGATAACTTTGCAAACATGAAAAAAATATCTTTAATAGCTGCTATTTTTGGTCTTGTACTCACTTCATGTGAAACAGATTTTGAGATTAATGCAGATTGGAAAGAAACGACTATTGTTTATGGGCTTCTGGATGCAAGTAAAGATACGCAATACGTAAAAATTAATAGAGCATTTTTATGTGAATGTTCAGCTGAAAAGATAGCAGAGGAGTATGCGGATTCTATTAATGTTGATCCAAATGATTTAGAGGTGAAATTACATAAGATTAAACTTGGTGATACTTTAATGTCAATAACTCTTGAGGATACCTTATTAGATAAAGAAGATGGTGATTTTGCTAGTGATAAGAATATTATTTTCTGGGCTGCTCATGATTCTATTTCTAACTTTTTAAATGATGATTGCCAGTACGCCCTTACTATTAATAATAAGAATTCAGGCAATCAAGTTAGTTCAAATACTGAAATTATAGATGGCTTTAGTTTTAGGACTTTTAATGAAAATTATCCATTGGGTTTTTATAATCCTTTTGTTCAAGATAGTCTACAGTTTCAAGACAAAACTGTAGATTGGTATAAGTCTGATAATGGAGAGATTTATCAATTAGATCTTAAATTTTATTATACTGAGAATGGTGTTTTAAAAAGTTTAGTTTGGAAACAGCCTTTAGTTTCTTATACTGGGATTTCTATGCAAAGAACATTGGAATCACCAAAGTTTTTTAGTTTCTTAAGAAATAATCTAAATGCTGATAATGATGATCTAATAAGAATGTTTGTTTCTATAGATTTGATAATGACTGTAGGAAGTGAAGATTTACATACTTATGTAAGAGTTAATGAGCCTATAACTGGAATTGTTCAGGAAAGACCTGTATTTACAAATATCAATAATGGTATTGGTGTGTTTGCTTCAAGATATGTATATACTAAGAATAATATGACTTTAACTCAATGCACTCGTAAATATTTAATCGATGAATTAGATAGGGGTTTTGTTGAGAATCCATTATTAGAGCTGATTAATTGTAATCCATAATTTTTTATAATCTGACACTCTGTCAGTGCTTTTTTTATTTATTATAGTAGTAATTCTTTTTATATGACATTTTTGTCGTGCAATTTGTTTTGGCACTATAATTGCAAGTATTAATTATTACAAAATGAATTATTAAATTTTAAAACATATATAAAATGAGTAAAATTATTGGAATCGATTTAGGAACAACAAATTCATGTGTTTCTGTAATGGAAGGGAATGAGCCAGTGGTTATTCCAAATGCTGAGGGAGCTAGAACTACCCCGTCTATAGTCGCTTTTATTGAAGGAGGAGAACGTAAAGTTGGAGACAGTGCAAAGCGTCAAGCAATTACTAATCCTACAAAGACGATAGCATCTATTAAAAGATTTATGGGTGAGAGTTTTTCTGCTATGTCGAAGGAAATAAAAAATGTTTCTTACAAAGTAGTTAAGGGTGACAACAATACCCCTAGAGTTGATATTGATGGTAGATTATATACTCCTCAGGAGATATCAGCAATGGTTCTTCAGAAAATGAAAAAGACTGCAGAGGATTATTTAGGAACTTCAGTGTCACAAGCAGTGATCACTGTTCCGGCATATTTTAACGATGCACAAAGACAAGCTACAAAAGAAGCTGGTGAGGTTGCAGGATTAAAAGTTGAAAGAATTATTAATGAGCCTACTGCAGCTGCACTTGCATATGGTTTAGATAAATCAGATGAGGACAGAACGATTGCTGTATTTGATTTAGGTGGTGGTACGTTTGACATCTCAATATTAGAGCTTGGAGATGGAGTATTTGAGGTGAAGTCAACTAATGGAGATACCCATTTAGGTGGAGATGATTTTGATCAAGTAATTATTGATTGGTTGGCAGAAGAATTTAAAAAAGATGAGAAGATAGACTTAAGGGACGATCCTATGGCTTTACAAAGATTAAAAGAGGCTGCTGAGAAAGCAAAGGTTGAGCTCTCATCTTCAACCCAAACAGAGATTAATTTACCATATGTAACTGCTACTGCTTCAGGTCCAAAACACCTTGTAAGAACGTTGACAAGAGCTCAATTTGAGCAATTAGCTGATAAGCTAATTCAAGCTACAATTACTCCTTGTAAGTCTGCTATGAAAGATGCGGGAATGAAAAAGGAAGATATTGATGAAGTTATCTTGGTAGGTGGTTCAACAAGAATACCTGCGATACAGGAAGTCGTAGAAAAGTACTTTGGAAAATCTCCCTCAAAAGGAGTAAATCCTGATGAAGTTGTAGCTGTAGGAGCTGCTATTCAAGGAGGTGTACTAACTGGTGATGTGACTGATGTATTACTTTTAGATGTAACTCCACTTTCATTAGGAATTGAGACTATGGGAGGTGTTTTAACAAAATTAATTGAAGCAAATACTACTATCCCAACTAAGAAATCTGAAGTTTTCTCAACTGCTGCAGATAATCAGCCAGCTGTTGATATTCATGTTTTGCAAGGAGAAAGACCAATGGCTGCAGATAATAAGTCAATTGGAAGATTTCAACTAGCAGACATTCCGCCTGCACCAAGAGGTATTCCTCAGATTGAAGTGACTTTTGATATTGATGCTAATGGGATTCTAAATGTATCTGCAAAAGATAAAGCTACAGGAAAGGAACAGAACATTAAGATTGAAGCTTCTTCTGGATTGTCAGATGCAGAAATTGAAAAGATGAAGCAAGAGGCAGAAGCAAATGCTGATGCTGACAATAAAGCTAAAGAAACAGCAGATAAAATAAATGGTGCTGATGGTATGATTTTTCAAACAGAGAAGCAACTTAAAGAATTCGGTGAGAAATTGTCTGATGATAAGAAAGCTCCGATTGAAGAAGCTTTAACAGAGTTAAAATCTGCACATGAGAGTAAAGATTTAAATGCTATTGATGCTGCAATGGAGAAAATTAATGCTGCATGGACGGCGGCTTCTGAAGAGATGTATAAAGCAACACAAGAGGAAGGAGCTGCGCCTGATGGTGGAGAAGCTGAGAGCTCAAGTGATGATGTTACAGATGTTGAGTTTGAAGAAGTAAAAGACGAAGAGTAAATCATTTAGATTTAATATTTAAAGAAGCCTGCTTTAATTAGTAGGCTTTTTTTATTTTTGTACAGGCTAATTATTTATTTTGGATATATTTAAATCAACTTCCTCAGAGTTTCTAGTTAATTTATTAAAGAATCTTAAATGTTCTTTGATTTTTACTACATATGAGTCAGGTTGTATTGTAATTATTAGTGCTAAAGAGAATAAGTTAGTGCAACTTACCAGAAGTTTTAAAAAACCAATGGGAATAGCACTAAATAAAGATAAATTAGCATTAGCTACTTTTAATGAATTATTAATATTCTCGAATAATAATGATTTAGCATTAACATATCCAAATAAACCGGAAACTTATGATTCTCTTTATATGCCAAGGGCTAGTTATTATACAGGTAATCTTGATTTACATGATATAGACTTTGGTTCTGATAATGAGATATATGCAGTTAATACACGTTTTTCTTGTATATCAAAGATTGACGCTGATTTTAGTTTTAAGCCAGTCTGGAAGCCTTCTTTTGTAAGTAGGATATTACCTGAGGATAGGTGCCATTTAAATGGTATGGCTCTTTTAGAAGGGAAACCTAGATATGTTACTGCTTTATCTCAAACAGATGTTGCTGGAGGCTGGAGAGATAACATTACATCATCAGGAGTATTAATTGATATTGTTAAGAATAAGCTAATACTTGAAGGGTTAGGAATGCCACACTCCCCAAGAATAATTAATAATGAATTGTTTTTATTACAATCCTCAAAGGGGGAGGTCGTGAAGGTAGATGTAGCTAATAAGAAATATGAGGTGGTAGCGAAAGTTCCAGGTATATTAAGGGGTATGGTAGAATATGGAGGGTATGTATTTATAGGTGTTTCTAAGCCAAGGAAAAGTAGTAAAACATTTGAGAAGTTGCCAGATGAATTTAAGAAACAGTCAGCTGGTATTGTTGTGTTTTATAAACCTACCTGGGGATATGTAGGAGAGATAAAATATTCTTCTCCAATTAATGAAATCTTTGATGTACAGGTATTGCCAGATTTATTAAGGCCTAATGTTATTACTAGAGTTAGTGAATTGGTAGAAAATACGATTGTGGCTAAAAATTTGTCGTTTTGGTATAAAAATACTAATATTGCGAAGAATACTAATTTAAAAACAAAAGATAATGGTAAAGGTAAGCAATAAAGTATTGTTGGCAGGAGGTCTAGCTACAGCTATTGGGATATCTGGATGTAAAAAATACGAAGATGGGCCAATGTTTAGTCTTCTAACTAAGAAACAAAGATTAACTGGTGAGTGGGAAGCTAAAAAAGTAATAGTGGACGGTGTAAACCAAATTAATCAGAATAATATGGAACTTGAGTTAGAGTTTGATAGTGATGGAGATTTCAAGCTTAAGAGCACATATGATTATACGTATACTAATTATTATGGTCAGACAACTACATATACATATAATAATCAAGTTACAGGTGATTGGGAGTTTTCTAATGATAAAGAGGAAATAGAATTAGAGTATGATGAGGGAGGTCGTGAAGACTGGGAGATTACAAGACTTACAAATAAAGAGTTGGAAGCAGATATTACTGTTTATATGCAGGATAAGCTATTTCCAGAGCTTGAATTAGATAGTAAAAGTGATGTTAGAATTGAGTGCGAGAAGCAATAAATAGCATTTAAATGATAATTTAATTAAGCTCTACATTTTGTAGGGCTTTTTTTATATTTGCCAAATGATAAAGAGAGTTTTAGCTGTATTATTTTTCCCTTTTTTTGTAAATGGGCAGTCTGCATTTATTGCTGGTAATGATACTATTTGTTCAAATGCTCTAGACTCTGCAAAAGTTAGTGTTTCATTTACTGGTGTTAGTCCTTTTACATTTGCTTATTCCAAAAGTGGAGAGGTTCAGGGTTCAGTTACAACTACTGTAAATCCACATATTATATGGACAAAAGAAGAAGGT
>PAHP01000017.1 GCA_002705205.1 Flavobacteriales bacterium | reverse complement strand
ATCATAGTATCTGTTTCGCCAGTATTCCATAGATATGTATATGGAGATGTTCCTCCAGAAATAACAGGATCTACTAAAGTATCTGAACCACAAGAAATAGTCCAAGAATTATCTAATATAATAGACGGTGCAGGGAATGTCGAGATTAAGATGTCATCTGTTGTCTGGCACCCAAAACTATCTGTTACTGTGACGGTATATAAACTAGTACTATCTACTAATAAGAAAGAGTCAATAGAGGCTGTATTCCAGAGATATGTATAAGGATAAGTCGCTCCCGTTATTTGAGGATATAATATCGTATCGGCATTACATGCTAATGATATATCTGGACCTAATGTGACGTTAGGGTTTGTAATGCTAATAGTAACTGTATCTGTGGTTGAACCAGCTATACAATTTCCTGTGATACTAGCAATAAAAGAAGTTGTTGTTGATATAGAAATAGGTAAATTAGAGCCTTGTCCTAAAACATTCCCTGATAGATCAGACCATTGATTAAGGCCGGTATTAATTGGTATATATGTTATCTGGTTATATAAATAATCATTAGCTCCATTAGGAATAAATTCCCATCCTTCATTGGTAGCCGTCCATGGTAAGGGCCAGTTTCTAGGAAGTAGTAATATAGGGTCATTCACAATGTTAAAATTAGTAGATGTAGCATCTACTAATCCTTGAATAGCTGCGCCACTATTCCATGTTATGCATAAAGGTTTATCTTGTATGAACATTTCAATCTTATCACTACTTTCATGTAATACAACTTGTGATGTGAATAGATCTGAAGTACAAGAGAACATAGCGATAGAGCACCATGTAACTGTGAATCTCCTATTTGGAGCAACGCCAGTCATCCCATAACTTACATAACCACTTACAGCAGTATTAATGTCGTGCCATGGAGCCATAATTGCGTTCTGAGGTACGTTGCCAGGATTAGGTACAGGAGTATTGATTGCCCATGGAGAGTAACTATTAGCTTGTGTTACATCAAATGTAATATAACCATTTCCTGATATAACTAGTTCAGTGTATGGTTGTCCATAGAAATTAAAAGTAAAACCTATAGATCTTAAAGAATCGTGCTGATCATCGGCGAACAGATAACTTTCATTTGCACTTAATGCTTGTAATGTTCCTGTATAGCTAACACATACTGAAGTATCTGGAGATAATATTATCTGAGCATGCGTAAAAATAGATTGAAGTAGAAGTATACATAAGAAAATGGCACTCTTAGCAGATGTTCTTCTTATTTTTAAAAAGTATTTTTTTAAGCGCATAATTTTTTCTTAGGAGGTGCAAATTTAGTTAAATTTATTCCTCTTACAGCATCTTCATATTCTGTAATTGTAGGCGTTCTTCCCAGAATTGCAGAGAGCACGACTACCGGAGTTGAAGCTAGTAGTGATTCTCCTTTTTTTCGATCTGAATCTGCCACAACTCTTCCTTTAAATAATCGAGTTGAAGTCGCCATAACTGTATCTCCTTTTGCGGCTTTTTCTTGATTCCCCATACATAGGTTACATCCAGGTCTTTCTAAATACATCATATTTTTATATTCTGTACGTGCGACATTTTTAGGATCATTATCATTAAATTCAAAACCAGAATATTTCTGAAGTATCTTCCAATCCCCTTCATCTCTTAGTTCATCAATAATATTATAGGTAGGAGCTGCTACTATAAGAGGTGCATTGAAAGTAATTCTCTCATTATTTTTTTCGAGATTTCTAAGCATTTGAGCAAGTATTTTAAGATCTCCCTTATGTACCATGCATGATCCAACAAATCCTAGATCTACTTCTTTTTTTCCTTCATAATATGAAAGAGGTCTAATAGTATCATGAGTATATCTTTTTGAAATATCTTCATTATTAACATCAGGATCAGCAATCATGGGTTGAGATATAATGTCTAAATCTACTTCAAATTCAGCAAAGTATTTTGCATTATAATCAGGAGCTAGTGCAGGTTTCTTTCCTGATTTTATTTCAAATATTCTTTTATCTGCATTATTAATTAATCCCTGGAGTACATTTTTATCGTTGTCCATTCCTTTTTGAATCATAATTTGTATTCTTTTTTTTGCAATTTCTAGTGATTCAATTAAGGTTTGGTCTTCAGAAATACAGATTGAAGCTTTTGCTTTCATTTCTGCAGTCCAGTCAGTAAAAGTAAAGGCTTGATCTGCAGGAAGAGTACCGATATGTACTTCAATGATTCTGCCTTGAAATACATTTTCCCCATCAAATTTTTCAAGCATTTGTGTTTGTGTGGCATGTACTACATCACGAAAATCCATGTATTCTTGCATGTTGCCTTTAAAGGTTACTTTTACGGATTCAGGTATTGGCATTGAAGCTTCTCCAGTAGCAAGAGCAAGCGCAACAGTTCCTGAATCAGCGCCAAATGCAACTCCTTTTGACATTCTTGTATGTGAGTCTCCACCAATAATGATTGCCCAGTCATCGATAGTAATATCATTAAGAACTTTATGAATTACATCTGTCATAGCAGGGTATTTTCCTTTTGGGTCTCTTGCAGTAATAAGGCCAAATTCGCTCATAAAATTCATAAGCCTAGGGATGTTTTCCTGAGCTTTAATGTCCCATACAGAAGCAGTATGGCAGCCTGATTGATAAGCCCCATCTACTATCGGTGAAATTATTGTAGCAGCCATTGATTCTAGTTCTTGACATGTCATTAACCCTGTAGTATCTTGAGATCCAACAATGTTAACCTTAACACGAACATCAGATCCTGCATGTAGGATCTTATTTGAAGCTATTCCTACGGCATTTTTATTAAATATTTTTTCAACAGCTGTTAATCCTTGTCCTTCGTTAGAAATTTCTTTTGATGGGGCAAATATTTTTGGGGCTTCTATATTCAGTGTATTTGCAGCAAAGTTTTGTAGTTTTTTTCCAAAAACAACAGCATATGAGCCTCCTGCTCTCATAAATTCCATTTTTTGCTCAGTAAATGCTGCAGAGATATCGCTTAATTCCTGATTTCCTTTATAGAGTTTCTTTTTCTTTGTATTTATTGTAAGAATTGTTCCAGTTTTAACTGAATAAACTTCTTCAATTATCGCCTCACCATCTTTGTCTACAATTGTATTGCCATCTTTGTCTTTTTTCTTTTTCCAGTTTTTAAGATCTACACCAATTCCTCCAGTAACTCCAACAGTTGTAAGGAAAATTGGGGAAATTCCATTTGTTCCAGCTACAACTGGTGCAATATTAATAAAAGGGACGTATGGGCTTGCTTCTTTTCCAATCCATAGTGCAACATTATTTACTCCAGACATTCTAGAAGAACCTACTCCCATAGTTCCTTTTTCTGCAATTAGCATGATTCTTTTTTTAGGATGCTTCTTTTTTAAATTTATAAGTTCATTCTGTTTTTCAATGTTATGTTCAAACATTGATTTTCCATGTAGCTCTCTGTCTGATCTTGAGTGTGCATCACTTCCTGGGGATAATAGGTCGGTAGATATATCTCCTATACCCGCAATATAGGTAACAACTTGGATTTCTTCTTCTATTTCCGGAAGGGTGGTAAAAAATTCAGCTTTTGCATAGCTATTAATAATTTCTTTAGCTATCTCATTGTTTTTATCGTATGCTTCTTTTAGACGTTTTGTGTCTGCTTCATAAAGAAATACTTGGGTTTTGAGTACTTCTGCAGCTTTTCTATTGATAGTGGAGTTGTCTCCAAGTGCTATATCTAATAGTACTTCAATAGAAGGACCTCCTTTCATATGTGCTAATAGTTCAAAAGCTAAATTAGAATCTATTTCTTTTATGTTGCATTTGCCAAAAATTATTTCTTTTAAGAATTTTGCTTTTAGTGATGCAGCAGCCGTTGTTCCTGGAAGAATATTATAGATAAAGAAGTCGAGAGATGCTTTTCTGTAAATATGATTTGGGTCTTTAATTTGGAGAATTAAATTATTTGTAAGTTCAGCATTATCAATCGGTTTTGCTTTTAGATTTTGTTTTTTTCTGTGCTCAATTTCTTTGAGATATTCTTTATATGTAGTCATAGAATCTTAGGTTTATTTTTTTTAAAAACCTACTATATCATTAAGTAGTTTAATGCTATAGTCTTGCAAATTTAATAATTTGTAATGATACTAGCTTATAAACTTTGTTAAAAGGATGGAAATAAAAAAAAGAAAGCTGAACAACTGCTCAGCTTTCTTTTTTTTTTTTAATAACGGATTATTCAGAAATAACTTTAAAAGGTACACTTACACTTACAGATCTATGTAATCTTACTTCAGCTTCATAATCTCCTAATTCTTTAATTTTAGGGAGCTTAATGAATTTATCATTAATTTCATATCCTAATGCTGCAGTAGTGTCAGAAAATTGTGAATTCTTGATTGATCCAAATAATTTAGTTCCTCCTTCAGCAACTTTTGCTTTTAATACAATATCTAATTTAGGAAGTGCTTCAGCTATTTTATTAGCAGAAGCAATTTCAGTTTCTTCCTTCTTAGTTTGTTGCCTTAAATTTTCTGCTAATATTTTCTTTGCAGATTCAGTAGCTAAGATTCCTAATTCCTTTGGTATAAGATAGTTTCTTCCATATCCATTTTTAACGGTTACGATTTCATCTTTAAATCCTAACTTTTCTACATTTTGTTTTAATATAATTTGCATGATTCCTTATCTTTTTAAGATTATTTTAAATTATCAGCTACATATGGTAATAAAGCAATTTGTCTTGCTCTTTTTACTGATACAGCTAATCTTCTTTGGAATTTTAATGAATTTCCAGTAATTCTTCTTGGTAAGATCTTTCCTTGCTCGTTTAAAAAACGCATTAAGAAATCAGGATCTTTATAATCAATATATTTAATTCCCATTTTTTTAAAACGGCAATATTTATTTTGATTCTTTAATTCAACATCTACTGGAGATAAGTATTTAATATCTGTCTTTGCCATAATTATTTCTCATTTGTATTGGTACTTATTTTCTTTTTTCTTCTTTCAGCATATTCTAAAGCAAATTTATCTAGCTTAACAGTTTGCCATCTAATAACACGCTCATCTCTTTTTAATTCAATTTCAAAATCATTAATAATTTTTCCGTCTGCTTCGAATTCTATTAAGTAGTAGAAGCCTGTCTTTTTCTTCTGAATAGTGTACTTTAATTTCTTTAGTCCCCAATTCTCTTCATGAGTAATTGTTCCTTTATTGGCCTTAATATGGTCAACAAATTTCTTTACTGTTTCCTTTATCTGATCTTCAGATAAAACGGGATTCATAATGAAAACAGTTTCGTAAGTCATCATCGTATTGTTGTTTTTAGTTATAAATTTATTAATTTTTATGGGCCGCAAATTTAATAAAAACATTCAATCCAACATAATTACTAACACTTTTTAATTTGATGGTTCTTTTAGCTTGTACTTTTGCAATTAATATTAGATTTGTCGTTACTATTTTTATAATTTTTGTCAATGAGTGACTTTATTGTTTCTGCTAGGAAGTATAGGCCAACAACTTTTGATTCTGTTGTAGGTCAATTGTCAATTACATCTACTTTAAAAAATGCAATAAGATCTAATCAGTTAGCTCAGTCATTTTTATTTTGTGGCCCAAGAGGAGTAGGAAAAACTTCTTGTGCTAGGATTCTAGCTAAAACGATTAATTGTGAGAGTATAACTAAAAATATTGAATCGTGTGATAAATGTCTTTCATGCAAATCATTTAATGAAAACACTTCGTTTAATATTCATGAATTGGATGCTGCATCTAATAATTCGGTAGATGATATTAGGAAGTTAGTAGATCAGGTAAGGTTTGCTCCTCAGGTTGGCGAATATAATATTTATATTATTGATGAGGTTCATATGCTTTCTTCTCAGGCTTTTAATGCTTTTCTAAAGACTTTAGAGGAACCACCTAAGCATGCTAAATTTATCTTAGCAACTACAGAGAAAAATAAGATAATTCCAACTATCTTATCTAGATGTCAGATTTTTGATTTTAGAAGAATTTTAGTTAAAGATATTGCTAATCATTTAGATTTTGTTGCAAAAAATGAAGGTGTAGAGGTAGAAAAGGAGGCTCTAAATTTGATAGCACAGAAAGTTGATGGTGCTATGCGAGATTCACTATCATTATTTGATACTTTGATAAGCTTCTCTGATAATAATCTTACTTATAAGAGTGTAATAGAGCACCTTAATATTTTAGATTATGATTATTACTTTAGAGTAACTACATTATTATTAAAGAATGATATTGAGGGATTATTAAATATTTTTAATGAAATATTAGAGAATGGTTTTGAGGGGATTCATTTTATTAATGGATTAGCAGAGCATTTAAGAGATCTATTGGTCTCACAAGATGAAAGTACAATTAAGCTTCTAGAGAAGGGGGAAAATCTAAAGAGTAAATATTTGGAGCAATCAAAGGAATGTAACTTAGAATTTCTAATTAAAGCCTTAGATTTATGTAATGAGTGTGATGTTCAATATAAAACGACAAATAATCAGAGATTATTAATTGAACTGACATTAATGAGAATCTCTTCAATCGGAATTAATGAAAAAAAAAAAACTAAAACCTTTGTAGTTAGTTTAAATGATAAAAGAAGACATATTTCTGTAGAAGAAATAATAAAATCTGATAAAAAAGATCAAGAAATAAAAGAGACCTCTGTAAATAATAAAGTCTCTCTTGAGACAGAAAGTAAAATAAGACCTGCACACACTTTTGATATGCAGAAGAAACCATCTTTAATCTCTATTAATAGCTCATTAAATATTGAAGATCAAATATTTAAAGAAGATTCTCTAAGCTTAGAGATAAGAGGTTCTGATTTTTCTGAATCAAGAATGTTGCAAGTATGGGGAGATTTAATTTCTTTTATTAAAAAACAAGGAAAATCTAATTTAGGTATTACATTAGGTGTTCATCAGCCTATATTATTAGACGAATATTTAATTGAATTACGATTAAGTAATTCAGCTCAGCAAGAAATATTTTTAGAGGAGAAGTTAATAGTTTTAAGATACTTAAGGGATAAATTAGAGAATGATAGGATAGAGATTAAAACTATTATAACTGAATTAGATATTAGTAAGAATCCTTATACAAATAAGGATAAATTTAAAAAGATGCTGAAAGAAAATCCAAGTTTAGACAAATTAAGAGTCAAGCTAGCTCTTGATCCAGATTATTAACCAAATAAAGTATTATTATGAAACCAAAACAAATCTTAACCTTTGTGCTGATAGTAGTGGCAGGAATCTATTTCGCAATAAATGCAAAAAAACAAATGAATAAAATTGAAAATAATTATGAGGAAGTAAAAGGGGACCCTTTAAAAGCAAGGATTTATACTCTTGATAATGGTCTTAAAATTTATTTAACCTCTTATGATGACGCTCCAAGGGTGCAAACAAATATTGCAGTTAGAGCAGGTAGTAAGAATGACCCTGTAGACGCAACAGGCTTGGCACATTATTTAGAGCATATGCTTTTCAAAGGAACAGATGTTTATGGTTCTTTGGATTATGAAAAAGAAGCTCCAATGTTAGCTAAAATTGAGTCTCTTTATGAGGAGTATCGATCTTATTCAATGAGTGATATAGATAATAGAAATAGGATTTGGAGACAAATTGATTCTATTTCTGGTGAAGCGGCAAAGTATGCTATTGCAAATGAATATGATAAGATGGTGACGGGGCTTGGAGCAAAAGGAACCAATGCTTATACTTCAAATGAGAAAACAGTATATATCAATGATATTCCTTCAAACCAAATTGAGAAGTGGTTAAAATTAGAGGCTGAACGATTTCGTTATCCAGTTTTTAGACTATTTCATACTGAATTAGAAGCAGTATATGAAGAAAAGAATAGAGGTTTAGACTCTGATGGGAATAAGCTTTTTGAGGCATTATTTGATGGGCTATATCCTAACCATCAATATGGGCAGCAAACTACAATCGGAACAATTGAGCATCTGAAAAACCCTTCATTAACTGAGATTAGGAAATATTTTAATAAATATTATGTTCCAAATAATATGGCTATTTGTCTTTCTGGGGATTTTGATTATGATGAAACAATCCGATTGATTGATAAGTATTGGGGTAGTTTTGAGCGGAAAGAAGATCCTTCTTTTGATGTAATACAAGAAGAACCAATTAAAGAAGTTATTACAAAAGAGGTTTTTGGACCAGAAGCTGAAAGACTATATGTTGGATTTCGTTTTGATGGTGCAAATTCTGAGGATGCAAAAATGCTTACAATGATGGATATGGTCCTTTCTAATTCTTCTGCTGGATTAATTGATTTAAATCTGAATCAGGCACAAAAATTAATTGGAGGGGGATGTTTCCCTTATGTGTTAAAAGATTATTCAATGCACGGGTTTTATGGCAGCCCAAAGCAGGGACAAACATTAGAAGAAGTAAAGGATTTGCTTTTATCACAAATTGAAGAAGTAAAGGCAGGTAATTTCCCTGATTGGTTAGTAGGAGCAATTATTTCAGATTTAAAATTATCTCAGATTAAGAAATTAGAAAGTAATAGTGGTAGAGCAAATGAATTTGTTTCAGCTTTTATCCTAGGAATATCTTGGAAAGATCATCAGAATGAAATGGCGGAGCTTGAGAAAATTACTAAGCAAGATATTATTGATTTTGCAAATGCCAAGTATTCTGATAATTATGTGGTTGTTTATAAGAGAAATGGTGAGGATAACTCAGTTATGAAAGTAACAAAGCCTGCAATTACTCCTGTTAGTGTAAATCGTGATGATCAATCAGATTTCTTAGTAAATTTATTAGCTGAGGAAGAATCAAATATTGAGCCAGTATTTTTAGATTTTAATCAAGATATTCAAAAATCAAATATAGGAGATGTTGAATTGATTTATAAAGAAAATACAGAGAATGAAAGATTTAAACTGAATTATATTTTAGACATGGGTAAGGATCATGATAAAAGATTGAAGTTAGCAGTTGACTATCTGAAATTTTTAGGCACTGAAGGAATGTCTCCAGCTCAAAAAGAAGAGGAATTTTACAAGTTAGGCTGTGATTTATCTGTTAATTGTAGTGCTGATAAAGTTACAATTACTCTTAGTGGCTTGGCTAATAATTTTGATAAGTCAGTAGCTTTATTTGAGCAAATATTAGCTGGTGCGGTTGCTGATGAAGAGGCTCTTGTTAATCTAAAATCTAAAATTTTGAAGGAGAGATCTGATGCAAAACTTAATAGACAGATTATTCTTTGGAGAGCAATGGGGAATTATGCTAAGTATGGTGATAGTTCTTCTTTTAGAAACATCTTATCTGAGGAAGATTTAAATAATATTACTTCAGTGGAACTGGTTGATTTGATTCATAACTTAACAACTTATAAACACAGGGTTTTATATTATGGGCCAGAAAGTATAACTAAAGTTGCTGCAGAATTAAGCAAGCTACATATTAATAAAGCTGACTTAAAAGAAATTCCAGCTAAAGTTGATTTTATTGAAGGGAAGATGGATAATCCAATGGTTTATATTGTAGATTATGATATGAAACAAGCTGAGGTCATGATACTTTCTAAGGGTAATAAATTTAACAATAATAAATTGCCAATTATCAATTATCATAATGAGTATTTTGGAGGAGGAATGAGCTCGATTGTTTTTCAAGAAATGAGAGAATCAAAAGCATTAGCATATTCAGTTTATAGTACTTATACGAAACCTCAAGATACAACTAAATCTCATTATCTTATGAGTTATATTGGAACTCAAGCTGATAAATTAGGCGAAGCAATGGCTGGAATGACTGAGCTATTGGAAAATATGCCTGAGGCTGAAGCAAATATGAATAATGCAAAAGAATCAATAGAGCAAAAGATAAGAACTGAACGATTGACTAAGTCAAGAATACTTGCTGAGTATGAAAGACATCAAAAGATGGGTATTGATTATGATATAAGACAAGACCTCTATGATAGTATTCAAAATTTTGACATGAATAGTTTAAGAGAATTTCATAATTCACATATTGCAGGTGGCACCAGAGTCGTAATGGTATTAGGTTCAAAAGAAAACTTAGATTTAGAGGTTTTAAGGCAATATGGAGAAATAGTTCATCTAACTTTAGAGGATGTCTTTGGATATTAAATAGTTTGATAAATAGTATAAGCAAAGTAAAAGATGAATAAGAAGTATTCAAAAATAATTTATACAAAGACTGATGAGGCCCCTTTTCTGGCAACACATTCATTGCTTCCCATTATAAGTGCTTTTATTTCAAAAGCTGGAATTGAGATTGAGACTAAAGATATTTCTTTAGCTGCAAGAGTTTTGGCTGCTTTTCCTGATTATTTAGAAAAAGACCAGATAGTAGATGATGCTTTGACTGAACTTGCAGAGTTAGTAAGAAAGCGAGAAGCTAATATTATTAAATTGCCTAATATTTCTGCTTCTGTCCCACAATTAAATGCAACAATACAGGAGTTGCAATTAAAAGGATTTAATATCCCTTTTTACCCAGCGTCTCCAAAAACAGATGAAGAGAAAGAGATTCAGGCAAGGTATAATAAAGTAAAAGGTTCTGCTGTAAACCCAGTTCTAAGAGAAGGAAATTCTGACAGGAGAGCTCCTAAAGCTGTAAAAAATTATGCTAAGATTAATCCACATCAAATGGGTCAGTGGAGTTCAGATTCGAGAACTCATGTCGCTACAATGAGTGATGGAGATTTTTTCCATAATGAGAAATCAGTTTCTATAGAAAAAGATACGCAGGTAAGAGTTGAGCTTCATAAAACCAATGGCTCTATTTCTGTATTAAAAGATGCGATATCTCTTTTGACAAAAGAGATTATTGATGCTTCTGTAATGAGTAAGAAATCATTATTATCGTTTTTAGAGAAAGAGATTAAGGATGCTAAAGATTCGAATATTCTACTTTCCTTACATATGAAGGCTACTATGATGAAGGTTTCAGATCCTATTATATTTTCTCATGTGGTACATGTGTTTTTTAAGGATTTAATAAAAAAACATGAATCTGTTTTGAATGAGTTAGGTGTTGATTTTAGAAATGGTTTTGGAGATCTAGTAAGTAAAATGCAAGAGTTACCATCTGATAAGAAACAAGAAATTGAAGATGATATTGAGTCAGTGTTCTCAAATAATGCAAAATTAGCTATGGTAGATTCTGATAAAGGAATTACTAACTTACATATCCCTTCTGATGTTATTATTGATGCTTCTATGCCAGCAATGATTCGTACTTCTGGTCAGATGTGGAATAAATTTAATGAAACAGAAGATACAAAGGCTATTATACCTGACAGCTCTTATGCTAGTATTTATAGTGCAACTATTGATTTTTGTAAAGAAAATGGTGCTTTTGACCCAAAAACAATGGGAACAGTTCCTAATGTTGGTTTAATGGCTCAGAAGGCAGAAGAGTATGGGTCTCATGATAAGACTTTTGAGATTCCTGATAATGGAGTGGTTCGTCTTATAGACTCATTAGGAAATGTTTTGATTGAACATACTGTTGAAGAAGGTGATATTTGGAGAATGTGTCAAACAAAAGATGAGCCAATTCAAGATTGGGTTAAATTGGCAGTTAATAGAGCAAAAGCAACAAATTGGCCAGCAGTTTTTTGGTTAGATCAAAATAGATCTCATGATGCAGAAATTATCTTGAAAGTAAATACATATTTAAAGAATCATGATATTAGTGGGTTAGATTTAAAGATTCTGAATCCATATGATGCTTGTAAGTTTACTCTAGAGAGAGTTAGAAATGGTGATAATACAATATCAGTTACTGGTAATGTGCTTAGAGATTATTTGACAGACTTATTTCCAATTTTGGAGTTAGGTACTTCTGCTAAGATGTTATCTATAGTTCCATTAATGAATGGAGGAGGATTATTTGAAACTGGTGCAGGCGGTTCTGCTCCAAAGCATATTCAGCAGTTTGTTACTGAGGGTCATTTAAGATGGGATTCATTAGGAGAGTTTATGGCTATTGCAGTTTCTTTAGAACATTTTTCAGAGGTACATAACAATCCTAAAGCAAAAATACTTTCTGATACTTTGGATATCGCTATTGAGAAGTTATTAAGAGAAGGAAAGTCTCCAAAACGAAAAGTGGGTGAGATTGATAATCGAGGATCTCATTTTTATTTAGCAATGTGCTGGGCAGAAGAATTAGTAAAACAATCAGATGATATGAAGTTGCAAAATATTTTTAGCTCTGTTTCAAATAGTTTGATAAACCATGAAGAGAAAATCATTGAAGAGTTGAATAGCGCCCAAGGCAGTAGGGAGGATATAAAAGGTTATTATCTTCCAGATACTGAGACTACTTTTGCAGCTATGCGACCAAGTGAAACTTTAAATAGTATCATAGATCGATTGTAATGAGTCCTTCTAATGATAAAAATGGTATGAAAAGGTAAGGGTTAATAGCTGGGAGGACTCTCTTATACATATTCTTTTTTATATTTATAGGTAATTATTATTTAAAGAAATTTTCGTTAAAATTAATAAGATATAGTTTTTTGCTTGAACGGGTAAGAGCAGTGTACAGCCATCTAAGATATGATTTATCTAACATATCTTCTTTAAAATAGCCTAAGTCAATAAATACATTCTCCCATTGTCCCCCTTGCGATTTATGGCATGTAATGGCATAAGCAAATTTTATTTGCAAGGCATTAAAGAATTGATCCTCTTTGATTTTTTTATTTCTTTCTTTTTCTCCCTTATAATCTAAACCAACTTCTTTATATAGTTTTTGATATTGGTCGTAGGTTATTGCTGGCGTTTCAGATGTTAGCGTATCTAATAATAAAACAACATCCAATGATTTTTCTTTTGGGTAATCTATCATTTGGATACTTGCTCTTGCAAAGCGGAACCCATAGCGTTCAATTGTTTCTCTTATTTTTAGTACCTCTACAATATCTCCATTTGCAATAAATCCTGCTTTGCTATTATCATCAAGCCAATGATAATTGTTACGAACAACCATTAACATATCTCCGGTGGATATCTCGTTTTCTTGCCATCTAATCTTTGCTCTTATTTGTTGATTGTAAAGGTTTGCTCTTTTATTAGATCTACAAAGCACTGTAGTGTTGTTTACTCCTTCATTATTGTATGTAGATTCAAGAGCATCTTGCAGGTCTTCTCCACTATTAAGGCGAATAACTTCAGAGTTAGTGGCTAATTTCGGGTATGAGTAGTCGGCATTTTTAATCTTATTTCTTAGATCTGTGGCATTCTTAAGTATGAGAGAGTTTTCTTTTTGTCTAACTACTTGTGTCAGTTCTTTACAGGTTACTTGCTTATTATAATTTTTTTCTATTTTTTCTTCATCTAATGCTGGGCTTATTTCTAGATGAACAGGAGGTAGTTGAGCAGTGTCACCAATAAGGATTAATTTGCAATCGTATCCATCATATACATATTCAATTAAATCATCTAAGAGTGAGCGGTTTCCAAATCCTTTGTCCGCATTCTCAGGAATCATAGAGGCTTCATCTACTATAAAGATAGTATTACTATGGGTGTTCTCTTTTAGGGTGATAAAAGTGTTCCCGTTTTTATTTGTTCTTATCCAGTAGATTTTTTTATGAATAGTACTTGCTGTTTTTTTAGAATACCTTGAAAGTACTTTTGCAGCTCTTCCTGTTGGGGCCATTAGTACTGAGCGTTTTCCTAAAACGGGTAAAGACTTTACAAGTGTTGAAATAAGAGTAGTTTTTCCTGTTCCAGCATAACCTTTAAGCATAAAGATACTTTTATTTCCTATAGTTGCCACAAAATCAGATATATCAGTAATAATTTGGTTTTGCTTGCTTGTTGGCTCAAAAGGAAAATGTAATCTTAGTTTCTCTTGTAATTTCTGACTTTTCATTTACAAGATAGTTACCTCTGGCTCAATTTGTATTCCATATTTTTCTAGGACTTTTTTTTGAATCATTCTAGAGAGGCTGATAATATCTGTTCCACTTGCATTTCCGTAATTCACAAGTACTAATGCTTGATTATTATGCACTCCTGCATCTCCTTTTCTGTATCCTTTTAGTCCTGCATTATCAATTAGCCAACCAGCAGCAATTTTGGTTTCTTCTTCTGATGTTTTGTGTCCAACTATTTTAGGAAATCTCTTTTGCAGCTTCTTAAAATCTGATGTTTTGATGATCGGGTTTTTAAAGAAACTTCCTCCATTGCCTATCTCGTCTGGATTGGGAAGTTTTCTTATTCTTATATTCATTACAGCTCTTGCAATATTATTTGGTGAAGGCGAAAGATTTAGATCCTTGAGTTCCTCTTGAATTGCCCCATAAGTGGTCTTATTAAGAGGGATCTTGCTGAGAGTAAATTCTACTTTAGTAATGATAAACTTATTCTTTAGATTTGCTTTAAAAATAGAATCTCTATACCCAAATTTACATTCCTTATTGGTAAATATTTTTAATTTCTTCTTTTTAATATCAAAGGCGTATACTCTCTTAATGCTATCTTTCACTTCTGCTCCATAAGCTCCAATATTTTGTATTGGACTAGCGCCAACTGTTCCTGGTATTAGTGCAAGGTTTTCTATCCCTGATAGTTTTTGACTTACACTCCACATTACAAATTCGTGCCAGTTTACTCCACCTCCGACCTCAACAATTATATTACTATTATTGTCTTCTAAGATGCAGATTCCTGTTATCTTATTGTGGATGATTAAACCATCATAATCTTTTGTAAAAAGTAGGTTGGAGCCTCCTCCTAGAATAAAACTTTTATTATTGAAAAAGACATTTGAGTTTATAATCTCTTTTAGTTCTATTATTGATTCAAAACTAACAAAGTGTTTTGCTCTTACGTTTATGCCGAAGGTGTGAATTTCTTTTAAGGAGAAGTTATTAATAATATTGCACATATTATAGTGATTCAACATCTACCTCAATTATTTTCTGATCAGCACACTTTATGGTTCGTGCTTGATGTTTTTTTATGATTGCGTAATCATGTGTTGCAATTACAACTGTGGTTCCTTTTAAATTGATTTCTTTTAAAAGTGTAATGATTTTTTCTGATTTTTCAGGATCAAGATTTCCTGTTGGCTCATCTGCTAGAATAATTTCTGGGTGATTGAGTAGCGCTCTTGCTATTGCGGCTCTTTGTTGCTCTCCTCCAGATAACTCGTAAGGCATTTTTTCTTTTACATCATTTAAATGAACATCATTTAAGACCTCATTAATTCTATCAGAGATTTCTATTTTATTCTTCCATCCAGTTGACTTAAGTACAAATTTAAGATTATCAGCGACAGTTCGATCAGTGAGTAGTTGAAAGTCTTGAAATACTATTCCGAGTTTCTTTCTAAGTGATGGTATCTCTTTCTGTTTTATATTAGTTAAATTAACATCAGCAATAGAGATATTTCCTTTACTGACACTTAATTCACCATACAATGCTTTAAGTAAGGAGCTTTTTCCGCTTCCCGTTTCTCCTATCAGATAAATAAAGTCTCCTTTATTAATTCGCAAAGTAATATTACTAAATATTTGACGATCCATTTGGTGTAAATCAATTGCTTCAATGGTTATGCTAGCATTATTCATTTTTTTTGATGTATTGGTGGATCTTTCCAAAAGGGATTTCGTTTAGTAGTTTCGTGATGTTTTCTACATCATCCTCTAGATTATTCTTTATTAAGCCTTTTTCTATTTGGTTTAAACGAAAATAAGCTTGTAGGGTCATATTTTTGTCCCTAATCTGAACAAAGTCAGGGATTTTATTAGTTCCTTTTATTTTTAAGATATATAACACTAAGCAAATGTAGAGAATAAATTATCTGTGTAACGGTAAATTAAAGTAATAATTGTTAAAAAATAGTGTTGAAAACTTCAGTAGTATAGAATTATGCTATTTCATATAATCACTACTTTTAAATTTGATGAAGAGTTACATGAAGATACTGATTAATTTTTTGTGTTTCACATTATTTATAAGTGGCGATTTAATTGCCCAATATGACTTTTTTCCTCAGGCTAAGTCACTTTTCAATGATGAGAAATATAGTGTTTCGCAGTCTATATTTAGAGATATAGCGTCTAATCATTCTCTTTCTAATGGTGCGGAGGCTATGTATTTGAATGCAAGATGCTCTAAGAAACTTTTTTTGTCAGATGCCAAACATCTTTACGAGGAATTGATTAACGATTTTACGTGTCATGAGTTTGGACAAGAGGTAAATTCAGATTTAGCTTTAATTTATTATAGAAATAAACAGTATACAAAGGCTATAGATCAATTTTTAAAGATTGATGAATTGTCAAATGAATTTCTTTTTAAGCTAGCTTATTCTAATTTTCAGATTGATTCACTAGAGGAAGCTCAATATTATTTTTCTAAGTTAAAAAGCTCTACCAGTAAATTTGCTCCTGCTTCACAATATTACTATGCCTGTATTGCTTATGAAAGAGGATTGTATAAGTCATCTCTAGAAAGTTTCAGGGCATTATTAACAGATGAGAAGTTTGGTAATATTGTTCCGTATTATATGGCTCAAATTTATTTTCATCAGAAAGAATATAAAGAGTTAATCTCTTTTGTAAAACCTCTTTCTGTTAATGTAATTGCTAGTAGAAAAGCTGAGATAAATAGATTTCTTGCTGAGGCATATTATAGAACCTCTGATTTTATTAATTCGATTGATTATTTTGAGGTATATTTAAGTGAGAGAGGAGAGAATAGTTTATTAGTTTATTTCTTGTTGGGGCATGCATATTATAAATCAGGAGACTATCTTTCTGCAATTGCTAATTTGGAGAAGGTATCTAGTTCAGTTGATAGCATTGCACAATATTCTACGTATTATTTAGCCTCTAGTTATCTTAAAATAGAGAATTATAATTATGCTTTGCAAGCGTTTAAGAAGTCAGCAACATATGATTATAATAGTCAGTTAAAAGAGCATGCCTATTTTAATTATGCTAAGTTATCTTATCAACTTGAGTTACCTTTTGAGAATACATTGGATGTCTTTAAAACATATTTAGAAGCATATAATAATCCTTTGTATCGGAAACAAATAGAGATGTTAATGGTACAGGTATTACAAGGTACTAGTAGATATCTAGAGGCTTTTGATGCATTAAAGGATATTCATTTGCCAACTCTTAATCAGCAAAAAGCATTGCAGAAATTAGCATTTTTCTTAGGAGTTAAAGAATATAATCATCAGAATTTTAAGTCTGCAACTTCTTATTTTAAGGATGCTATTAGATTCCCTATAAATGATGATTATTTTTATTTATCTAACTTTTGGTTAGCTGATTGCTATTTTCAGTTGCTTGATTACAAAAAATCAATTCAGATATATTCTGAGTTATTACCTCCTTCAAATCGTGTCCTTTCAGATTATGAGCATTGTAGGAAATATAATTTAGCTTATTCTTATTTTCAAGACTCTGATTATTTAAATGCAATAAAATGGTTTCGAACTTATGAAAAAGTATCTCAGGATAGCATGAGGTTAAATGATTCCTATTTGAGAATTGCAGATAGTTATTTTATGATGAGTGACTTTGACCTCTCAGAAAGATATTATGAAAAAGCTATTACTTATAATTTGTTTGATACTGATTATGCATTATATAATCGTTCAATCTCATTAGGTCTTGTTGGAAAGAATATCTCAAAAGTTAAGTTGTTAAAACAGATTACTGATGATTATACTTATTCTTCTTATTGTGATAATGCTCTTTATGATCTGGCAGAATTTTATAAGAACTCAGCACAATATGATTTGGCACATAAGTGTTATGATGATTTGTTAAATAAAACAAATGATATAAATCTAATCGCAGATGCTCATCTGAGTAAAGGAATGATTTATTTTAACTCTACTAGAAATGATGAGGCAATTACACAGTTTTTGTTTGTAGTAAATAATTATCAGAGAACTATTTATTTTAAGGAGGCGCTTGCTGGTTTGCAAGCGGCATATTCTTCTTTAAATCAAATTGACAAGTATTTAGCAGTAATTGATGCTTTACCAGAAGTTAGTATAAGTAGGTCTGAGCAAGATTCATTAACTTATAATGCAGCATTCATGAAGTTTTCTGAGTTAAACTATCATGTTGCTAAAAGTGCTTTTGATAATTATTTAGAAAAGTTTAGCACAGGAATATTTATTAATGACGCTACTTATTACAATGCAATAAGTTCTTTGAAGATTGGCGATTCCATCTCATCTATTAATCTTTACAAGAGGGTATTAGAGTTGCCTGTTCCGGACTATCAAGAACCAGCATTATTATTTTTAGCAAGAGGAAGTTATGCTAAAGATAATTATAGCTTATCTAATAATTACTATTATAGATTATTAGATTATGCGTCATCGAATTCTGTGAAAAGGGAGGTTGTAATTAGACTAATGCATGGATATGAGGATATTGATAATTCTGTTGCATTTGATTATGCAAAACAAGTTATTGAACTTGAAAAGGTCGATGATTGGCTTTTAAGTAAGGCCTATATTATTATTGCAAGGAATGAGTTTGCTTTAGGTAATTATGCGAAATCAAAATCTACCTTTGAGAAGGTTATTAGCTTATCTAATTATGATCAAGGGGCTGAGGCAAAATATCATTTAGCATATCTTATTTATTTGGATGACAAGATAGAGTTAGCAGAAAAAATGATTTTTGAACTTTCAGAAGAATATAGTAATGATCATTATATTGCTAAAGGGTTTATTTTGCTTTCGGATATTTATGTTCTTCAAAAAAATCTTTTTCAAGCAAAAGCGACACTAGAAAGTGTTATTGAGAATCATGATGGTGAGGAGATAGTCAATATTGCTAGAAAAAAATGGGAGAAGATCGTGGAGAATGAAAAAGAAGTCGTTCTGGAGGAAACAGAAGATCAATATTTTATTGAAATAACAGAAGATGATTTTGAGTATCAGTTGGATGAAGATTATGAGGTTCCAGATCCTATTATTAAAATAAATAGTATAGATACTTTAGGAAACTTTAATAAAAATGTATTAGAAGATGAGATTGAATAAATTACTTATTGTTATGCTAGTAACTGTCGAGGCTGTTTTTGCGCAAGAGCTAGGTGTGACGGAGGTTCAAGTTGTAGAAGGTTTTCAGCCCTCAATTCCTGATGCGACAAGGTTAAATGAGAATGCTGTTTTTGCTGATACCGCAGAAAGAGATCGGTCACAAGTTTATGATGTATTAGATCTTGATCTTGGATCAAATTATAAAATAAAACCTTTAAAAGCTGCAAAAGTGAAAGATGATAAAATACCTAAGCTTTATCAGTCGAAGATATCATTGGGGACCGGTTATAGATTAGGTAGTAATGTTAGTGCGTTGTATAATAGTGTTCGTTCAGAAGATATGTCGTATGGAATATTATTTAATCATTTTAATAATAATGTTAAGGTTGATGATAAAAAGGCAGGACAGAGCAATAATAATTTACATTTATATCTAAAAAAGATAAAAACAGATAAGGTGTATATTGTTAATTTAGACTATAGTAGGATTGGCGCTTTTACTCATGGAAATAATCCAACTGATTATAATCGGTTTGCGTATACTAAATTTTCTTCTTCATATGTCTCTATGGATAAAGGCCCTGACAGAATTATTCGTGATATAAGTTTCTTTGTTTCGGATTTAAATGAGTTGTCAGAAAATCATCTTCACTTAAGCTCTAATTTGAGTAAAATAATAAATGATTACCCTTTTAATCTAAAGGTTAAGTTTAACCAGTATCTAAATTATAATAATAAGGATAGTGAATATGAAAGTGTAGGAGAGAAGGTTTTAGAGCTTATGCCCTCTGCATCAATAAGAAGATATGATATTGATCTTGATATTGGATTTGCATTGGATGTTTATGGTAGGGAATCAGTTCACTATTTCCCACAAATCAATGCTTCTAAAGAGCTTGTGAAAGATGTGTTATTGGTGTATGGAGGCTTGCGTCATAGTACTGAAAAAAATACTTTAAAATTACTATCTGATAAGAATCTTTACATTCATTCTTACGGAACAAATCAATCTATTTTAACTGGTGATACTGATTCTTATTTACAAAATTTAGAATTTACCTCTACAGATGAGTTATATGTTTCTATGCGAAACGTATTAGGAAAAGATGAGGTGTTTTTTGGTAGTATTTCTTTTGGTGAAGTGACTGACTTCGCTCATTTTACTATAGAGGAGAGAGTGAATTATAATAGATTCATAGTTAACTATATTGGATCTGTATGGCAGTTTCATGTATTTAGTAATTATACAAAGCAAATTAATGATATTATTTCGCTTGATGCTTCTGTTGATTATTTTACATGGGATCAAATAGTCTTTCATAAGCCAGACTTAATCATAAAAGTTAAGACTCCGATTAATTTAAGAAATAAAATAAAAGCTATTCCATCATTTAGTTATGAGTCAGGTAGGTTTTCTAGAGAAGATGTGCTGCCTTCCTTATTGTATTTAAATATTAGAGCCTTTTATTCCTATTCTAAACAGCTTGAAGCTTACCTTCAACTTAATAATTTGACTAACTCTAAAAAAGAGTTGTTTGTTGGCTATAAAGACATTGGTTTCAACGGAGTTTTCGGTATAAGTTATTCTTTCTAAAAGTTATCAACCTATGTTGATAAAATAAGCTATTTATTATGTGTTTATGCATGTCTTTAATCGGTAGTAAAACTATATATTTGTATGTTTTTTAAAAAGAAACTATAAATAATAAAATTTTATGAGTGAAGAAAATCAGAAAAAGGATTATAGTGCGGATAATATCCAAGTACTAGAAGGCTTAGAGGCTGTTAGAAAAAGGCCAGCAATGTATATCGGTGATATTGGTCTAAAAGGATTACACCATTTAGTATATGAGGTAGTAGATAATTCAATTGATGAGGCGTTAGCTGGCCATTGTTCACATATCGATTGTTTTATTAATGAGAATAATTCAATTACAGTGCAAGATAATGGAAGGGGGATTCCTACAGGTATGCATGAAAAAGAAGGTCGGTCTGCTCTTGAGGTTGTAATGACTGTATTACATGCTGGTGGTAAATTTGATAAAGGATCATATAAGGTTTCTGGAGGATTACATGGAGTTGGAGTTTCTTGTGTAAATGCGCTTTCTTCTGATTTAAGGGTTGAGGTCCATCGGGATGGCAAGGTTTTTGAACAAGAATATAAAATTGGGGTTCCACAGTATGATGTTCGTGAAATAGATACTACTGATAAAACAGGAACTTTCGTAACTTTTCAGCCAGATCCATCAATATTCGAGGATACTGTGTATCATTTCGATATTCTTGTTGCTAGATTAAGAGAGTTGGCTTTTCTAAATAAAGGAATTCACCTTTCAATTACAGATAAAAGAAGAAAAGATGATCAAGGTGAGTTCATTAAAGAAGAGTTCTATTCAGAAGGTGGTCTCAAGGAATTTGTTTCATTTCTAGATGAAACTAGAGATTCTATTTTAGATGGTGTTATTTATTTTGATGGAGAGAATAATGGAGTGCCAGTTGAAGTAGCTATGGTATATAATTCTTCTTATTCAGAGAATGTATTCTCTTATGTGAATAATATTAATACTCATGAAGGAGGTACTCATTTGTCTGGTTTTAGAAGAGGGCTTACTCGGACATTAAAAAAGTATGCTGATAATTCTGGACTACTTAAGAAAGTGAAATTTGAGATTAGTGGAGATGATTTTAGAGAAGGTCTTACGGCAGTTATTTCTGTTAAAGTAATGGAGCCACAATTTGAGGGGCAAACTAAAACAAAATTAGGAAATAAAGAGGTGACATCTGCTGTTTCACAAGCAGTAAGTGATATGCTTTCTGCTTACTTGGAAGAAAATCCTGAGCAAGCAAAAATGATTGTTCAGAAAGTTATTCTAGCTGCAACGGCTCGTAATGCTGCAGCAAAAGCTAGGGAGATGGTGCAAAGGAAGAGTGTGCTTACTGGAGGTGGGCTTCCTGGTAAATTGTCTGATTGCTCAGAAAAAGACCCTGCAAAATGTGAGATATTTCTTGTTGAGGGTGATTCAGCAGGCGGTACAGCAAAGCAAGGGAGAGATAGACATTTTCAAGCTATTATGCCTTTAAGAGGTAAGATTCTTAATGTAGAAAAAGCAATGCAGCATAAGGTTTTTGAGAATGAGGAGATAAAAAACATGTTTCAAGCATTAGGAGTTTCAATTGGTACTGAAGAGGATGAGAGAGCATTAAATCTAGAAAAATTGAGATATCATAAGGTAGTAATTATGACAGATGCTGATATTGATGGTAGTCATATCGCAACGTTATTATTAACTTTCTTTTTCCGTTTTTTAAAATCACTGATAGAAAATGGATATGTTTATATTGCAACCCCTCCATTGTATTTATTAAAAAGAGGTAAGGAACAAAGATATTGTTGGGATGAGAATCAAAGAGACCTAATGATTCAAGAGATGAAAGGAGGAAAAGATGTGAATGTAACAATTCAAAGATATAAAGGTCTTGGTGAGATGAATGCTTCGCAATTATGGGACACTACATTAAACCCTGAATTTCGAACTCTTAAGCAAGTTACTATTGACAATGCAGCAGAGGCAGATAGAGTATTTTCAATGCTTATGGGAGATGAGGTTCCTCCAAGGAGAGCTTTTATTGAAGCAAATGCTAAGTATGCTAATATTGATGCCTAGAAAATAAGGTTTAACCATCGTGATGATATCTAAGAAATTAAAAAAATAAAAGATGAAAATAACAGTAGTAGGCGCAGGAGCAGTAGGTGCAAGTTGTGCTGAGTATATCGCAATTAAGAATTTTGCTTCAGAGGTTGTCTTAGTTGATATTAAAGAAAACTTTGCTGAAGGAAAAGCAATGGATTTAATGCAGACATCTTCATTAAATGGATTTGATACCAAGATTATTGGTTCAACCAATGATTATAGTCAAACTTCAGGTAGTAATATTGCAGTAATTACTTCAGGTATTCCTAGAAAGCCTGGTATGACAAGAGAAGAGTTGATTGGGATCAATGCAGGTATAGTAAAATCTGTTTCAGAACAGTTAATTAAATATTCTCCTGATGTTATTCTGATTATTGTGAGTAATCCTATGGATACAATGACATATTTAACGCATAAAGTCACAGATTTGCCAAAAAATAGAATTATTGGAATGGGAGGAGCTTTGGATAGTGCACGATTTAAATATAGACTAGCTGAAGCTATAGAATGTCCAGCATCCGATATTAATGGTATGGTTATTGGTGGTCATTCAGATAAAGGAATGGTTCCTTTAACAAGGTTAGCAACAAGAAATAGTATTAGGGTGTCTGAATTATTATCGGTTGATAGATTACAAACGGTATCGGAAGAGACTAAAGTAGGAGGTGCGACTCTAACAGGTATGTTAGGTACTTCTGCTTGGTATGCTCCTGGAGCAGCTGTTAGTTCTTTAGTTCAGGCTATTGCTTGTGATCAAAAGAAAATGTTCCCTTGTTCTGCTTTGTTAGAAGGTGAGTTTGGTTTAAATGACCTTTGTATTGGTGTTCCTGTAATTCTGGGTAAAAATGGAATTGAAGATATTATTGAGATTAACCTTGATGATATTGAGTTAAATCAGCTTAGGACATCTGCTGAGGGAGTTAATGCAACGAATTCATTATTAACAGATCTAAATCTGTAATATTTATTCAGCATAAAGTTGTTAAAATCATAAAACTTATTATTTTTGCAGCCCTAATTTAAGATTTAACAAAATGAAAGAAGATATACATCCAGATAATTACAGATTGTGCGTATTTAAAGATATGTCAACTGATTTTTCGATATTAACAAAATCATGTGCTGAGACTACAGATACTATTAAATGGAAAGATGGCAATGAATACCCATTATTTAAAATGGAAATATCTTCAGACTCTCACCCTTTCTTTACTGGAAAGGCAAAAATGATTGATACAGCTGGTAGAATTGATAAATTCAAAAATAAATATAAGAAGTTCAAAAAGTAAAGCGATCTGAATTTACAATAAAAAGTCCTCACATTTGTGTGGACTTTTTTATTTAACTTTGCCTACTATGAATGTAATATTATTTGATAAAAATCGTGCTAATTATTATCCATTAAGTTTTACTCGTCCTATTTCGTTTTTTAGAGTTGGAATATTAACAATAAAAGAGAAATGGGAACAATATTACAAATCTGTTTCGATACAAACAGAAGATTATTTATCGGTTAAATTTCCTTTAAATACTCAAAAAGATAATCTTTGGATTGATGCTAGAGTTTTGCCTTCTAAGCTCTTAATTACAGAGCTTGAAAGTTTAAGAGAAGGAGAAGCTTTAGAAAAGAATGGTGAAGTTTTTGCTTTTAGAAATAGAACTTTTGATACTAATAAGCTGAATATAATTGAGTCTAATTCTACCTTTAGTTTTATTCATAATTTATGTGATATTTTTTCTTTAAATGGTGAAGAAATAAAGAATGATTTTTATAGAATGTTTCCTTCAAAGAAACTTAAATGGCAAGGAGATCTAGCAAAATTAGAACAGATTAAAAAATCTAATATTAAGATTGGAAATAATCCAATTTATATTGAAGAAGGGGTAAAAATTAATCATAGTATTTTGAATACTACTGATGGACCTATTTATATTGGTAAAGATTCGGAAATTATGGAAGGATCTATGATTAGAGGTCCTTTTGCTATGTTAAATAATTCAGTATTAAAGATGGGAACAAAAATATATGGAGCAACTACTCTAGGACCCTATTGTAAAGTAGGTGGCGAGGTTAATAACACTGTATTTTTTGGTTTCTCTTCAAAGGCTCATGATGGATTCTTAGGTAATTCAATAATAGGAGATTGGTGTAATTTAGGTGCAGGAACGAATAATTCTAATCTAAAAAATAATTATTCTGAGGTAAAGTTATGGAATTATGAGATAGAACGTTTTAAGAAAACAGGACTACAGTTTTGTGGGTTAATTATGGGGGATCATTCAAAATGTGGCATTAGTACTATGTTTAATACGGGTACTGTTGTCGGTGTTAGTGCTAATCTTTTTGGTAGTGGATTTGCTAGGAATTTTATTCCATCATTTAGTTGGGGAGGGGCTTCTGGTTTTACAGTTTATAAGTTACCAGAGGCTTTTGAAGTAGCATCTAAAGTTTTTGATAGAAGAAACAAAAAGTTTGATAAAATTGAGGAGGATATTATTTCAGAAGTTTATAATATGACAAAACGCTATCGAAACGAGCAATAACTGACAAAAAGACTATTTTTTTTAGTGGCATACTAATTGCATTTAGTAATTGGTGAAAACAAATTATTATGAAGAAAGATATGAGAATGGGATCATTAGAGTTATCAGATTTATTGAATGAAGATACTGAGTTTCTGCCATTAATGAGTGATGAGGATGAAGCAAAAATATCAAAAGAAGATACACCAGAGATATTACCAATATTACCTTTAAGGAATACAGTATTATTCCCTGGCGTTATAATTCCAATAACAATAGGTAGAGATAGATCAGTGAGGTTGATAAAAGATGCTGAAAATGGTAATAAAACAGTTGGAGTTGTTGCTCAGAAAGACTTTGATACCGAGCTGCCTGATTTAACTGATCTTCATCAAGTTGGTACGATTGCTCATATTCTCAAAATGTTAAAAATGCCAGATGGAAATATTACAGCTGTCATACAAGGTCGTAAGCGTTTTAGAATTGACGAGATGGTTGATAGTGATCCTTATTTTAAAGCTAAAGTAACAGAATTGAAAGAGGTGAAGCCAGAATTAAAAGATAAAGAATTCTCAGCTTTAGTGTCATCAGTCAAGGATTTGTCATTAAGAATAATCGAGGAATCTCCTAATATTCCTTCAGAAGCTGCGATTGCAATTAAGAATATTAAAAATACATCATTTGTAATTAATTTTGTTTCTTCAAATATGAATATTGGATTGACTGAGAAACAGTCTTTATTAGAGGAGGTAGATTTAAGAAAGCGTGCAATTTTAGCATTAGAGTTCCTAACTAAAGAGTTGCAAATGCTTGAAATGAAAAACAAAATACAATCAAAGGTACAAACAGATTTAGATAAACAACAAAGGGAGTACTATCTGAATCAACAAATGAAAGCAATTCAAGAAGAATTAGGAGGTAGTGGCTCTCATAAAGAAATTGAAGAGATGCGCAAACAAGCATCCAAGAAGAAGTGGGATAAAGAAATTGCCAACGCTTTTGATAAGGAGTTAAGGAAGCTGCAAAGAATGAATCCTTCTATGTCAGATTATGCGGTGCAAAGAAGTTACATTGAGCTTATACTTGAATTACCTTGGGATGAAGTTACTAATGATAATTTTGATTTAAATAAGGCAAGAAAGATTCTAGATAGAGACCATTTTGGATTAGAGAAAGTGAAAGAGAGGATTATAGAATATTTAGCTGTATTAAAGCTAAAAGGTGATATGAAATCTCCAATTTTATGTTTATATGGCCCTCCTGGAGTTGGGAAAACATCTTTAGGTAAATCAATAGCTGAGGCTCTTGGTAGAAAATATGAAAGAGTTTCGCTTGGAGGATTGCGTGATGAGGCAGAAATTAGAGGGCATAGAAAAACATATATAGGAGCAATGCCTGGTAGAATTATCAAATCTGTAAAAAAGGCAAAATCATCTAACCCAGTATTTGTACTTGACGAGATTGATAAAGTTAGTCGTGATAATCATGGAGACCCTTCTTCTGCATTGTTAGAAGTATTAGATCCTGAACAAAATGAGTCATTTCATGATAATTATTTAGAACTTGATTATGATTTATCAAAAGTAATGTTTGTTGCTACTGCTAATTCATTAATAACTATTCAACCTGCGTTAAGGGATAGAATGGAAATTATCGAGATAAATGGCTATACTATTGAGGAGAAAGTACAGATTGCAAGGAAACATTTATTGCCTAAACAATTGCGATTGCATGGTTTAAAAGACAGTAAATTTACTATCTCTGATAATATTTTAGAAAAGATTATTGATCAATATACACGTGAGTCTGGAGTGAGAGCGTTGGATAAGATGATTAGTAAGATGATTAGAAATGTAGCAAAGTCAATGGCTATGGATCAAAAGTTTCGTTTATCACCATCAGCTGAGACTGTAGAAAAGGTTTTAGGGGCGCCTATATTTGATAGGGATAGAGTAGCAGATAATTCAGTTGCTGGTGTAGTTACAGGTTTAGCATGGACTGTAGTTGGTGGGGATATATTATTTATTGAAAGTAGTTTAAGTCAAGGTAAGGGAAAGCTATCAGTAACAGGTAATCTTGGGAAGGTAATGAAAGAATCTGTTACAATTGCAATGGAGTATTTAAAAGCTCATGCTAATATTTATGATTTATCTCCAGGCATCTTTGAGAAATGGAATGTTCATGTTCATGTTCCTGAAGGAGCTACTCCAAAAGATGGCCCTTCAGCAGGTATTACAATGTTTACTTCATTAGTTTCTTCATTTACTCAGAGAAAGGTTAAGGAGAACGTTGCAATGACTGGTGAGCTTACCCTGAGAGGAAGGGTGCTTCCTGTTGGTGGAATTAAAGAGAAGATATTAGCTGCAAAGCGTTCCGGAATAGATAAAATTATTTTATCAAAACAGAATAAGAAGGATGTTTTGGAGATTAATAAGAAGTATGTTGTAGGTATGACTTTCTATTATGTTGAAACGCTAAAAGAGGTTATTGATATTGCACTCTTGAATGAGAAGGTTAGAGATGCAGTTGAGATTAATTAATAACTTTGTAATAATAATTAACTAGATTCGTTTCTAAGCTTAATGAGATATAAATATCTTTTAATAACATTTTTTTTTCCTTTTAGTCTGATTGCCCAAGATGGTGGTAAAAGTGCTTTCTCCTTTCTAAATGTAGACCATTCTCCTAGGACAGAAGCGGTTGGAGGTAGTTCAATTGCGATTTTTGATAGTGACGTTTCTTTATCAGCAACAGTCCCTTCATTATTGAATGCAACTATGAATAATGAATTAGCTTTTACATTTGGCGATTATTTTTCAGATATTAATTTGCTATCTTTTTCTTATGCTATTAATTTCAATGAGATTGGAGTGTTAGGATTATCTTTAAAGGCAATTACTTATGGTGAATTTGATGCGAATGATGAACTTGGCTATAATCAAGGTAGTTTCTCTGCAAATGATCAAGTATTGACTGTTGGTTTTGGGAAAAAATTAAATAAAAGCTTTACTTTAGGAGTAAATATTAACTTACTGAATTCTGTTTATTCTAACTATAACTCATTTGCTTTGTCATCAAATATAAGTTCGACTTATTTTAATTTAGATAAGAAATTTACATCAACATTGTTATTTAAAAATATTGGAAGGCAATTACGTTTTTATTCTTCAGAAAGAGAAAAGCTTCCTTTTGAGATTCAGTTTGCTTTGAGTAAGGAATTAAAACATTTGCCTTTTAGGTATCATCTTTCGTATAATAAGATTAATCAATTTGACATTAAGTCTCCATATAAATTAATGCAGCAAACAAATATGGAAACTGGTGAATTAGAGATAAAGGAGGAAACAATTGCGAAGACTGCTTTGCGTCATATTATTATTGGTGGTGAATTGAATCCATTGAGAAAAAGTTTATTTATAAGAGGGGGGTTTAATTTTCAAAGAAGATTTGATATGACTGTAGTTAATAGACCAGCAATGATTGGTTTCTCTTGGGGTATTGGTTTTAAGGTTTCAAGATATCGTTTTGATTATAGTAGGTCATCATATCATTTGTCAGGAAACCCTAATAATTTTAGTATTGCTACAAATTTAACTACTTTTGGACTCTAAATGGGCTTGAATTTTAATATAGCGATAGATGGACATTCATCATGTGGAAAAAGTACTATTGCAAAATCTATAGCAGAACAGTATGGCATGCGTTATATTGATACTGGAGCAATGTATAGAGCAGTTACTTTATTTTTTATGAGAAATGATGTCATTATTAATAAGGTTATTAATAATAATGATATATTATTTTCTCTGCAGAATATGTCAATTGATTTTAAGTTTAATCTTGAAACAAAAAAATCAGAGATGTTCTTAAATAATGAGAATGTAGAAGATTTTATAAGAGGAATTGAAGTCTCTGAGAATGTCTCAATAGTTGCGCAAATAAAAGAAGTAAGAGATAAGTTAATTGGTTTGCAGAGAGACATTGGGAAAGAAAAGAATGTTGTCATGGATGGTAGAGATATAGGTACTAAGGTTTTTCCTAATGCAAAATTAAAACTGTTTATTACTGCTAGTGCTGAGATTCGAGCAGAAAGAAGATGTAAAGAATTAATAGATAAGGGTGATAATGTATCTTTTGAGGATGTGCTTGCTAATATAAACAAAAGAGATAAGCATGATACTAACCGAGTAATAAACCCTTTGCTTAAAGCTGATGATGCTATATTAATTGATAATACAGAGTTGTCTATTAAAGATCAGAATCTATTAATTCATAATTTGATAAAGGCTAAATTAAGTAAATAATGAAAGTTACAATTAATAATAGTTCTGGATTTTGTTTTGGAGTAGTTTACGCTATTGAAATGGCTGAGTCTATATTAAAAGATGATGGCGTATTGTATTGTTTAGGGGATATAGTACATAATAATAAGGAGGTTGACCGTCTACATAATATGGGTTTGAAAGTGATAGAACATAATGACTTGCTTAATTTGCGTGATTGTAAAGTATTAATTCGAGCGCATGGAGAGCCTCCAGAAACATATAATATAGCTTTAAAAAATAATATTGAATTATTAGATGCCTCTTGTCCTATCGTACTTAAGTTACAACATCAGATCAAGGCCGGTTATGAGGAAATTAAAAAAATTGAAGGCCAAGTTGTTATTTTTGGTAAAGAGGGACATGCAGAGGTTGTAGGTTTACTTGGTCAGACAGATAATAAAGCAATTCTTGTTGCATCAATCAAAGATTTAGATAAAGTAGATTTCTCCAAATCTATTTATATGTACTCACAAACTACAAAAAGCCCTAAGGCATATGCTGAAATTACTGCAGAAATAGAGAAAAGAGTAAAGTTTTCAACTAATGCTGAAATAAAATATATTGCTAACGATACTTTATGTAGACAAGTTACAGGAAGGGAGAGGCAATTAAAGAGTTTTGCACAAACAAATGATGTGATTGTTTTTGTTAGTGGTAAAAAATCTTCCAACGGTAAGTTTTTATATTCATCTTGTAAAAAGCAGAATAAACGATCGTATTTTATATCAGATGTAGATGAGTTAGATACTGATTGGTTCTTAGATGCAAAATCTGTTGGTATTTGTGGTGCTACTTCTACTCCAAGATGGCTTATGGAGGAAGTAAAACAAATGATAACAAAAATTGTTTAAATAGTTTTTGAGTAATTCAAATTAAAGTTATATTTTTGCAGGCCTTTTCAGGATGTGGTTTAAGGTAGTGAAAAGGAATAATTGATAGTTAACAACTCTTAAAGTTGGACATCTAAATACCTTAACTTACTTTAAGATACAAAGAAAAATAAAAAAAATGGTAGCAGAGAAGAAAGAAAATCCAGAGTCTACAGAAGAGAATACACAAACAGAAAAAAATGAAGTAACCGATAATTCTGTTGTAGAAGAACAAAATCCAGTTATTGATAAAGTAAAATCTGAGAAAACTCTAAAAAAGAAGAGATTAAAGAAAAAAGATATCTCAGAGATTGAGAATTTAGAAGCAAGTGAGATAACTAATGTAGAAGACGTAAAATCAGATGATAAATTAGTTGTTGACCAAGTAGAGGTTGTAGAACAATCAGATAAGAAAGTAGGGGAAAAATCTAAAGAAGATTTTGATTGGGAAACGGCTACTCAGAATGATATGTATTCTATTAAAGAAAGAGCAGATCTTGAAAAGGAGTATACATCTACACTTCCTGAAATTATGGATAAACAAGTGCTTGATGGAACTGTTGTTACTATTACTGATAGAGAAGTTGTGGTTGATATTAATTTTAAGTCTGATGGTATTATTTCTTTTAATGAGTTTAAATATAATCCAGACTTAAAATCAGGTGATACTGTTGAGGTTCTAGTTGAGAAACAGGAAGATAAGAATGGACAATTAGTACTTTCTCATCGAAGAGCTAGAGTGCTAAGGGCTTGGGAAAAGGTTAATGTTGCTTTAGAAACAGGTGAAGTTGTAAATGGTCAAATATTAAGCAGAACAAAAGGAGGTATGATTGTAGATGTATTTGGAATTGAGTGTTTCTTACCTGGCTCACAAATTGATGTTAAGCCAATTCGTGACTATGATGAATATGTTGGTAAAAAGATGGAGTTTAAAGTTGTCAAAGTAAATGAGGCATTCAGAAATGTCGTTGTTTCTCATAAAGCATTAATTGAGGCTGATTTAGCTGTGCAAACTAAGGAGATTATGTCTAAGTTAGAAAAAGGACAAGTTCTTGAGGGTACTGTTAAGAATATTACATCATATGGTGTATTTGTTGATCTAGGTGGTATTGATGGCTTGGTTCATATTACAGATTTATCATGGGGAAGGATTTCTCATCCAGAAGAGATTGTATCTTTAGATGAAACAATTAATGTTGTAATTCTTGATTTTGATGAAGGTAAGAGTAGAATCCAGTTAGGATTAAAACAATTAGGCTCTCATCCTTGGGATAGTTTAGACGAGGATTTAAAAGTTGGTGATGAGGTAGAAGGGAAAGTTGTAGTAGTAGCTGATTATGGAGTATTTATTGAATTACAAGCAGGTGTTGAGGCATTATTACATGTTTCTGAGATGTCTTGGTCAACACATTTAAGATCAGCTAATGACTTCTATAAGAAAGGTGATGTAGTTAAGGCACAAGTCTTAACTTTAGATAAAGAGACAAGAAAGATGTCGTTAGGTGTTAAGCAAATGACACCAGATCCATGGTCTGAAATTGAAGCTAATTTTCCAGTAGGATCTAAACATAGTGTTAAAGTAAGAAACTTCACAAACTTTGGAATATTTGTTGAATTAGTTGAGGGAGTTGATGGGCTTGTGCATATATCTGATTTATCTTGGACAAAGAAAATAAAGCATCCAGCTGAATTTACTCAGGTTGATGAAATGCTTGATGTAATTGTTCTTGATATTGATAAAAGTAATCGAAAGATTAGCTTGGGACATAAGCAATTAGAAGAAAATCCTTGGGATGAGTATGCTAAGAAATTTAAAGAAGGTAAAGATTATGAGGGATTAGTGAAGGAAGTGTTTGATAAAGGTGCTGTAATCTCATTATCTGATGAAGTTGAAGCATTTGTTCCAAGAAGGCATACTGAGAAAGATGATGGATCTACTATTTTAGTAGGAGAAACATTATCTTTTAGAATTCTTGAATTTTCTACAGAGAATAAAAGGATATTAGCATCTCATACTTCTATCTTTAAAGAGGAGCTTGAAGCTGAAAGAAAGAAAACTGCGAGTTCTAATAAAAAGATAATGAAAAAGCTTGAGAGTGATAAACAACAATCAACATTAGGCGATCTCGATAGCCTAGCGTCTTTGAAGAATGATATAGAGACTGAAAAATAATATTTAAGCCCCATTTATTTGGGGCTTTTTTTTGCTACTTTTGTAACTCAATGATAGAAGAAAGACAAATCTTAAATAAGGAATCAATTCAAATAATAATTGAAAGGCTTTGTCATCAATTAATCGAGAATCATAATAATTTTGAGAATACTGTACTAGTTGGGATTCAACCAAGAGGAAGGTACCTTAGTAATAGAATTCTAAGTCAGCTTAATATGATTAATCCATTAAATATTATTGAATCAGGTAATGTAGATATATCATTTTATCGTGATGATCTAATGAGAAGAGAGAATCCTATACTTCCAGAAGAGATGGATATGAACCTTTCAGTTGAAGGAAAAAGAGTTGTATTAATTGATGATGTCTTATATACTGGAAGATCAGTAAGATCTGCTATTGATGCTTTAATGACCTTTGGGAGACCTACAAGTGTTGAGCTTTTAATCTTAATAGATAGAAGGTTTAGTCGGCACTTACCGATTCAATCTGATTATGTTGGAAGAACAGTAAATGCAATTGACTCTGAGAAAGTAATTGTTGAGTGGAAAGAGGTTGCTGGCAAAGATAGAGTCTTAATGAGAAAAGAAGAATAATGAATAATTTATCGGTTGATCATTTATTAGGAATAAAATATTTAGAGAAATCAGATATTGAACTTATTTTTAAGACTGCAGATAATTTTAAAAAGATTATTAGTCAACCAATTAAGAAGGTCCCTTCATTAAGAGATATTACCATAGCAAATTTATTTTTTGAAAATTCTACAAGAACAAAGCTATCGTTTGAACTTGCAGAGAAAAGACTTTCTGCTGATATAATAAACTTTTCATCAGTTTCCTCTTCAATAAAGAAAGGAGAAACACTTTTGGATACTGTAAATAATATCTTAGCTATGAAGGTTGATATTGTTGTCATCAGACACCCAAACCCTGGGGCTTCTGTTTTTTTATCAAGAAATATTGATGCAAAAATCATCAATGCAGGAGATGGTACTCACGAGCATCCTACACAGGCATTGCTAGATTCTTATTCTATCAGAGAGAAATATGGGGAAGTGAAAGGCAAGAAGATTGTTGTAATTGGGGATATTTTACATTCAAGAGTTGCATTATCTAATATATTCTGTTTGAGAAAGTTAGGGGCAGAAGTTAGGGTTTGTGGCCCTTCTTCATTAATGCCAAAAAATTTAGAATCTTTACAGGTAGAGCATTTTTCAGATTTGAAAGAAGCTTTAGAATGGTGTGATGTTGCCAATGTATTAAGAATTCAGTTAGAAAGGCAAGATGTGAATTATTTTCCTTCTTTAAGAGAATATGCCATGGTGTATGGGATAGATAAGAATGTTCTTGATGGGTTGAAAAAAGACATTACAATTATGCATCCTGGCCCTATAAATAGGGGAGTAGAATTAAGCTCTGATGTTGCTGATTCAAGTCATTCGATTATTTTAGATCAAGTAGAAAATGGGGTTGCAATAAGAATGGCGGTCTTATATTTACTTGCTGGGAAAATAAAGTTAAATTAATGAATATACAGCAGAGTACATTGGTATTTAAGTTAGGAGTAGATAATAATTTCTCTGATTTGAATATTACTTCAGAGGTAAAACATTTTATTGCAGATCTTAGAGGTGTAGATTTTGATCTTATAAATACTATTAAAGATAAATTTATTACATTTGACGAAAGTATCAATAAGAAGAATAGCTCTTTTTTAATAGTTTGTAATTTTTCCTTTGATGATGATTTGAAGATTGTACCAACATTACAAGAAGCTTATGACTTTATTGAGATGGAAGAAATAGAAAGACAACTAAACTTATAAACTCAAAATACTAAATATGAAAAAAATATTACTTTCTTTAACGTTTACAGTTGCTTTAGTTTTTGCGAATGCACAATGTACACCTGATCCTCAATTTACGGCTGCAGGTATTTATCCTGATAGTGCTACTGGACTTTCGCCAGCTTATGTGGGACAGTCTTACAGTGAGGTCATAACAGTAATTACTCCATTGGATACTAATACAATATATAATGGCACGCTAATTGACGTGACTGTATCAACTATTACATTAGCTAGTCTTACTGGTTTGCCTTCAAACTTTACTTATGCTTGCGATCCTCCTAGCTGTTCTTTTCCTGGAGGAACTACTTCTTGTGCTGTATTAACATCTACATCAAATCCAACTATGGCTGATGTTGGGTCTTATCAGTTAATGATGACTACAGAAACAGATGGTATGGGAACAGTTGGACCAGTTACAATTCCCCTTCCTACACAAACAGATGTGATTGATTATTATTATTTAGATATAGTTGATATGGTAAATTCTACAATTAATCAGTTTGATAATACTACTTTTGAACTTAAAGGAGTGTATCCAAATCCTGTTACTGATCAAGCTAAGATTCAATTTGTACTAGGAACATCAGGTCTTACTATTTTAAAGGTATATAATTTACTTGGGAAAGAGATTAAATCAATAATAATGGATTCAAATCGAGGTGTTAATACGATTAATATTAATACCTCCTCTTATTCTGATGGGATGTATTTGTATTCAATAAATAATGGAACTCAAGTATTAACAAATAGAATGGTTATAAAAAAATAATGTCATTTAAGTTAACTATTTTAGGGTGTAGCTCTGCAATCCCTAAAATTGACAGAAATCCAACCGCTCAGTTACTAAATGTGAATGAGCGGTTTTTCTTAATTGATTGTGGGGAAGGCACACAGATTCAGTTAAGAAGATATGAATTAAATTTTCAACGAATTAATCATATTTTTATTAGTCATTTACATGGGGATCATTATTTTGGAGTAATAGGATTAATAACTACTATGCATCTTCTAGGAAGAAATAAAGATTTACATATATATGCTCATAAAGAGTTAAAAGATATTATTGATTTACAATTATCAGCATCTAATACAGAATTAAATTATCCTTTATTTTTTCACCCATTAGCTGAAGATGAAGGTTCTATTATTTTTGAAGATGATGATATTAAGGTGTCTAATTTAATTCTTAATCATTCAATTAAGTGTTCTGGATTCCTATTTGAGGAGAAAAGAAGTAAAAGAAAGATTATTAATTTAGAGGTGGAGAAGTATAATGTTCCTTATGATAAGATGAATAGTTTAAAAGATGGTGCTGATTGGATTAATTCTAAAGGAGAGATCATATCTAATGAGATCTTAACAACTCAAAATACTTCACCTAATAGATATGCTTTCTGTACTGATACAAAGTATGATGAAAGTTTAGTAGAAAAGGTGAAAGGAGTAGACCTGCTTTATCATGAGGCAACCTTCACCTCAGATTTAGAATTGAGAGCAATAGAGACAGGTCATTCTACAACCTTACAGGCTGCATCTATTGCTAGAAAAGCAAAAGTTAAGACTTTAGCTATTGGACATTATTCTCAAAGATATAGAGATCTTGATAAACTTTTAACTCAAACACAAAAAGGATTTAAGAATACTATATTATCATATCCTGGTTTACTGATAGATTTTAAGCATTTATAAAGTCTATATTTATTGGTATCTTTGCATTAATAAAGGTACTATGAAAAGGATATTTATATTAATTCTGTTATTATTTTCATTAATCAGCAAATCACAGATTATAAATGATTCAGTTCGACCATATAATTGTTTTCATGATGGAGCGATATTCTTAGAGATAATTAATTTACCTCAGATTATTACATGGTATTATGATAATGACTCAATTGGCTGGATAGAGGCAGATACTATCAATGAATTGCAATTTTCGGCTAATCTTGATTCAGTAATCATTCAGCAATGTGGGAGTTATAAGGTTGATATTGGAAGTACAACTAAATATTATTGGATTGCATGTCCTCTTGGAGTAAGAGGGTATCATCAGAATATTATTGGCTGTGATAATGATTCAAATGGTATTGTGAAGACAGTTGCTTATGCAGGAAGTTCTCCATATCTTTATGAGTGGTATATAAATGGCGTACTTTTTTCTTCAGGTCAATTTGATACGATTCATAATAATCTAGTTGAATCATCTTATCAGATTATTGTTACTGATTCTATTGGATGTATTGATACCACTATTGCCAATATATATTCTCCACCAGCATTACTGATTGACTCAACAACGTATAATCATATTAATTGTAGAGGAGTAAATACGGGAAGTATTAGATACGCTATTTCTGGTGGTAAGCAGTATGCGTCATCAGATCAATATGATTGCTTCTTAATCATTGAAAACGATACGGTATCATGGGTGACAAGAGATAGTATTTCGTATAATTTCTCCTCCAATGTAAGCCCATATGAGATTATTTTTGATAGTTTATTTGCAGGCAATTACATAATGTCTATTATTGACTCTTTTGGTTGTACTTTAAATGATACTTTTACGTTAATAGAGCCTGATCCTTACGAAACTTTTGCATCAACCACTTTTCCACTTCTTTGTAACTCAGATAGTGGATATCTAAAGATTGATAGTGTTTTAGGTGGAGGTAATATTTTATATGGGTTTATAGGTCCTAATACTGATTCTATTTATGTCCCTTCTGGATGGTATGATATGTATATTGAGGATTTAGATTTTAATTGTATTGATACTGTACCTGTGAGATGTTATGCTCAGTATGAAATTAATGTTTTTGAGAAAATTAATTCAGTTTTATGTTTTGGCGATCAATCAGGCAGTATTATTATTGATTCTATTATTGGGGGTAATACCCCTTATGATATTCAATGGGGAGGGGTAGATAATTTAGCGCTTAGTGCAGGCGTGTATTTACTTCATATTGTTGATTCTATTGGCTGTGTATATTCAGAAGAATATATTGTAAGTGAACCAAATCAGATTCTTGCTAATGAAATTTTTTACCCTTCATCTTGTGCTGGCATGAATTATGGTAGTATTTCTATTGATGTTGCTGGCGGTACAGGTGAGTTAAGTTATTATTGGGTAAATGGAACAGGTACTAGTGATTCATTATACGGATTATCTGATGGGGTTTATTCGTTAATAGTCACTGATTCTATTACTTGCGTAGATACATTTAGTTTACTCTTAGAAAGTCCTCAATTACTTGACGTTCAGTTGAATGTTATTGATTCAATGCTCTTGTGTAATGGAGCCAGTACGATTGCAAGTGTAGTCATATTAGGGGGTACATCTCCATATACTATTCTTTGGGATGATGGTGATTCTAGTCAACAAAGAGTTGTTGGTGCAGGCTTATATTCTGTGATAGTTCAAGATGCGAGTGGGTGTGAGTCTGTAGCTAGTGTTTTAATTACAGAGCCGGATTCCTTATCAATATCTATGAGTTTTATTGATATTAGTTGTAGTAATGGTGGTTTAGCCTCTGTCTCTGTGAATGGAGGTACTCCCCCAATAAATTTCTTATGGAATACTGGTGATACAACTCAAACTATTGATTCACTATTTGGTCCAATCTACACTTATTTTGTGAGAGTTACAGATGATTGTGGGGCTTTAGTCTCAGATACTGTTTATTTAGTTGATTATGAATTAATCACCGAAGTTTATTATAATGATTCTTCTCATACTGCTCAGGTAGAAGTAGATTCTTTAAATTCATCCGGACCTTTTACATATGAATGGTTAAATTTCTTTGAGGATTCAATAGGAGAAGGGGAGGTTTCTCCAATTCTTTGTGAGGGGACATACTACGTTTTAACAACAGATTTATCATATGATTGTTTTGTAGTTGATACCGTTATTGTAGAATATTATTTGCCAATTGGAATTTTAGATATTCAAAATACAACGGCTCACCCTGATTCTATTCTATGGGGTTTTGAGCCATATACATACTTATGGGATAATGGTGAGGTCTCGACACATGCGGATATTTGTCCAGGTCCTCATTGGCTTGAGATTACCGATAAGGAGGGCTGTATGATTAGAGAAGATTTTATCATTGAAGACATGATTATTACATTAGATCCTCCGTCAGTTATTCTTGAATGTAACCTTGAGAATCTTGATTTTAATTTAGAAGCATCGGCAATTGGAGGTGTTGAACCATATTCTGTTGAGTGGTGGAATGGTTCTACAGAGAATCCTATTAACTTAGGTATGAGTCCTGGTAGTTTTAGTGTTTCAGTTATAGATGATAATAACTGTATTCAGGATACTTCTTTCATAATTGCTAGTATGACAGCAGAATGTATTCCTGATGTATTTACTCCAAATGAAGATGGTATTAATGATACTTGGAGTCTTGAGGATACTTTTTTGTATGAGGATAGTGAGGTGAGGATTTATGGTAGATTTGGTAGTTTAGTCTTCCATTCAGTTGGGTATCATGAACAGTGGGATGGAAAAAATGAGAAAGAAAAAGATGTTCCTGCTGGAGTTTATTTTTATTCAATTGAAATTGGTCATGGTTTTGATCAAATAAATGGAACAGTTACAATTTTGAGATAAAAATTTTGATTTCATTTATCTGATTTGGCTCAAACCATTCTATTTGCTTGTCTTTTTTAAACCAGGTTAATTGTCTTTTAGCAAACCTCCTAGTATTTCGTTTAATATTTTCAATCGCTTCTTCTAATGTACATTTATTATTTATAAACGCAAAAATCTCTTTATAGCCGACTGTTTGTAAAGCATTATTTTTTTGGTACTTAGTTAATGAATTTACTTCTTCGATTAATCCATTTTCTATCATAGTATCAACTCGTTTATTTATTCTTTTATAGAGATCTTCTCGATTACTATTTAAACCAATTTTTACTATATTAAATTTCCGTTTCTTTTTCTTATTTGACTTGTAAGATGAAATTTTTTTTCCAGTCTCAGTATATATTTCTAAAGCTCTCAAGAGTCTTTGGGAGTTATTTTTATCACATGATTTGTAGAATTCAGAGTCAATTTTTTTAATCTTTTTTTGTAACCATGCAAGACCTTTTTCTTGATATTTGGAATTGAGAATCAATCTAGTTTTTAGTGGTATTGCTGGAAGCTCATCAAAACCCTTGCAAATAGCGTCAACATATAAGCCTGAACCTCCTACAATAATTATTGTGTCAAGTTTTTTGTGTAACTTATTAATAAGTTTGATTGCATCAATTTCAAATTGTCCGGCATTATATTTATCCTTAACACTTAAATGATGAATAAAATGATGTTGGATTTTAGCTAGCTCTTCTTTGTTTGGTGGTGCAGTTCCAATTTGAAGTTCTTTGTAGAATTGTCTTGAGTCACAAGATATGATTTCTGTACTTAGTTCTTTTGCAATTTTAATGCTTAATGATGTCTTTCCTATGGCTGTAGGACCAATTATAAATATTACTTTTTTATCCCTCATAATCTTTAAATTCATCAGAATCTTCAAAGGCTTCACTAAAAGGGTCAAATTCTTTTATCTCTTCAAACTTAATTTCAGGCGCATCATTTGGCATCTCACCTATTTTTTCCAAGTGTTTAATGACTTTACTCTCATTATTAGATTCTTTTGAGAAAGTAACTAAAAATCTCCACATCTTAATAAAGTCATAGATATACAAAATCTTACTTCCTTTTTTAGTAAGTACTGATGATATCTTGATTTTATTCATTGACAGCATATTTGTATCTTTCTTCTCAAAATTATAAAGTGGAATCTCCTGTAGCAGCTCAAATTCTTCATTTGTAATATAAAAAGAAGCCATTTCATTGCCATCTAAATTTAATGATTTAATAATTGCAGAGTGTAAAGCTTCTAAAGTTTCATCAGATGGGATCTCAATATTTCTAATAACATCTTCTTTATGTTCTAGGTGGATTGTAATAATGTAATTCATTTTACAGGAGTTAGATTTATTTCTTTTGCTTTCTTAATAATAAAGATTAATGCATCTTTTTTATTGTTTTTGACTTCCCCATCAAGTATTGCATCTTTTATTGCATCTTTTAGAATACCAATTTCTTTACCTTCTTTGAGATTAAATAGTTGCATGATTTCTAACCCATCAACTGGTGGTTGAAAGTTTCTGATATGGTCTTTCTTTTCTACCTCCTTAAGTCTATTTCTGACTAATTGGAAATTATTTAAGTATTTTTTTACTTTAGTTGGGTTCTTTGAGGTTATATCTGCATCACAAAGCATCATTAAGTCTTCAATATCATCTCCAGCATCAAACAATAGTCGTCTTATTGCAGAGTCTGTTACAATATCCTGTGCAAGTACAATTGGTCTTAAATGAAGTGTGACTAGTTTCTTTACATATCGCATTTTTTCATTTAATGGTAGTTTTAGCTGTCTAAATATCTTAGGTACCATTTTACCCCCCATAAATTCATGTGCATGAAAAGTCCATCCGTGCCCTTCTTCATATTTTTTTGTTTGTGGCTTTGCAATGTCATGTAAGATTGCAGCCCACCTTAACCAAAGATTATTTGTATTCTCACTAATATTATCTAATACTTCAATAGTATGATAGAAATTATCCTTATGGCTATGTTTACCTACAGTTTCAATGCCTTGAAGTTTTATCATCTGAGGGAAGAACTGATGTAGTAGCTGTGTTTTAAATAGCATCTTAAACCCATTTGAAGGCTTTTTAGAAAGGATAATCTTATTTAATTCATCAGTTATTCTTTCTTGTGATATAATCGATAAACGATCTGCATTTTTATTAATTGCCTCAAATGATTTACTATGAATAGTAAAGTTAAGTTGTGTGGCGAATCTAATTGCTCTCATCATTCTTAATGGATCATCTGAATACGTTATAGATGGGTTTAAAGGGGTTTTTATTATCCTGTTTTTTAGATCTTCTTTGCCGTTAAATGGGTCAATTAATATTCCAAATTTCTTTTTGTTAAGCTGTATAGCCATCGCATTAATAGTAAAATCTCTTCTATTTTGATCATCCTCTAATGTGCCATCTTCAATAATTGGTTTTCTGCTATTATCTCTATATGATTCTTTTCTTGCACCAACAAATTCATAATTCTCCCCATTATAATTCACCATTGCGGTTCCAAAGTTTTTAAAAACTTTTAATTTTGCTGTGTTTCCTAATTTTTCACAAACCGTCTTAGCTAGTAGTATTCCGCTTCCTAAACAAACAAAATCGATATCTGTTTTTTCTTGCTCCCTTTTTAATAATAAATCACGGACCCAGCCTCCAACTACATATGTTGGTAGATTTAGTTTGTCAGCAACTAATTGAACAGTGCTGAAAATAGGATTTGTTAAGTCTGAGCTATAATTCACTATCTAATTTTCTTGATGTTACCATCCTTATTTATTAGCAAGATTGTAGATGGATTTGACATTTTTTCATTCATCTGCAAATTTACTATATAATCAACATTATTCTTTATTTCATTAGATATTTCTGAGAATTGAGTTGGAAAAGGTTCTCCGCTTATATTTGCGGAAGTTGACACTATTGGCTTCCCTAATTTTTGTATCAGTCTATTGCAAAATTTATGCTTTACAATACGTATTGCAGCAGAGCCATTTTCTGCAATAAGATTTTTACTTAATCCCTTTGTGTTAGCATAAATAATTGTAGTTGGATTAGTAGTAATATCTATGTTGGGTACTTGTCCAGTTATATCTTCAAGTTGTTTTTTATTATCAACTAAGGAAATAAGTGCTTTTGTTTCAATCCTCTTCTTTATCTCATAAATTCTATTAATAGCTTTAGGATTTGTAGCATCACATCCAATACCCCATATTGTATCAGTAGGATAGAGTATCACTCCATCATTTTCTAGAACACTTAGAGCTTGATTAATTTCTGTTTGCATGCCTGTATTCTTTTAGATATTTATAACGCATTGCAACTGCTTTTGCTTGGTATAATGAGATTATAAGCCCAACATAGCCATCTAAGAATCCTAACTGTATAATGTAATGTTTTAAGAATCTAATGCTTGGTTTTAATACGCTATGGAAAGGTGTGATCCTTCCTGTCTTTTTGTTGTAATCTTGAGCTTGCCAACTTGCATAGCGCTTAAGTTTATTTTGATATTCTTCTTTACTAATATATGTATTGTGAGTAAGTTTATTCCTAAGACTACTTATTTCCCCTTTACTAATAATTTCGGCATGTACATTTTTGTTCTCATATCTACAATCGTCTCTTTTAAATAAACGGATTACTTTGTCTCCCTGCCAACCACTAAATCGTATTTTTTTGCCCATAAAGTAATTCTGTCGTTTAATCCAGAAGCCACTAATACCTTGATCTTTTTTTACAGTTTCGATAATTTCATCTCGCAATGTTGAAGGGACTCTTTCATCAGCATCAAGAAGAAAAATCCAAGGATATTGAGCTTGTGGGATCGCCCAGTTTTTCTGTGAGGCAGAGTTCTCATACTCTCGCTGAATGATTTTATGAGCAAATGGTTTTGCTAGTTCAATAGTTTTATCAGTACTGAATGAATCTACAATTATAATCTCATCAGCAAAATTAACTGACTTGATAGCATCAATAATATTATGAGCTTCATTTCTTGTAGGTATAATAGCTGTTATTCCCGTCATAATGTATTGTAAACTGTCATTAAATTTGCGGCAATTTTCTCATCATTAAACTCTTGAGCGTAATCAAATCCTTTTTCCCTCATGGTATTTTGTAGCTCAGTAGAATTCTGAATTTCTAGTATAGCCATCTTCATTTCCTTAACTGATAATGGATTAATATATTTTGAATTTAACCCTCCTGCTTCTGAAAAACACCCCCCCTCTGAGGTTATAACAGGAGTTTTGCTAAATAAGCTTTCTAATATGGGAATGCCAAAACCTTCAAAAATTGAAGGGTATATCATTAATTGAGCGGATTGGTATATGGCACTCATTTCTTCAAGAGATAAACCACTTAAAAAAATCACTCTATCATGTAAATCATTTTCTTTAATAAAGTTTAGGCATTTTAATTTATATGATTTTCCATTACCAATAACTACTAACATTTGATTTGGTAATTCTTTAAGAGTTTTTAGTATGGTAAGTAAATTCTTTCTTTCTTCAATAGAGCCTACATATAGTAGGTATTGATTGGCTATATTATATTTTGCTAGTGTTGTGTTTTTTATATTATTAGGAACAATGCTCTTAAAGGCATCATTACATCCTTGATAAATTACCGTTATCTTCTTTTCAGGGATATTAAGAAATTCGATGATGTCTTTTTTAGTTTGCTTGCTTACTGCAATTATTTTGTCAGCTCTCTCACAAGAAGATTTAAATTTAGTATAATAAATCTTTCTATCAATTGTTCTAAAAAGATGAGGGTAGCGAATAAAGATTAAATCATGAATTGTAACTACAGTTTTGATGCTTGTTTTTTCAATGCCTAAAGGAATCTCGTTGCTAAGCCCATGATAGATATCAATTTTATTGTTGAATAAATCTTTTACAATATTTTTGCTTCTCCAATATGATTTTAGCGTTTTATTGAACAATGATTCTGGTGTTCGTATAAACGTGTTTTTACTATCCTTGATGAAAGATAATCTAGGGTTCTTATTTTTTGTTGGTGTATATAAGAAGTATCTATTATTATAATGGAAATGGGACAGGACACGGATCGTATCACGAGAATAATTACCTAATCCTGTATTATTCAAGAAAGCTCTTTTTGCATCAAAACCTATTCTCATTACACAGCTACATTATATTCCCTAAGAGCATTGTTAAGAGATGTTTTTTTATCAGTACTTTCTTTGCGTTTACCAATGATTAATGCACAAGATACTCCATAATCTCCTGCAGGAAATGCTTTGTTATAGGTTCCGGGGATTACAACAGAACGAGAAGGAACAATACCTTTATACTCAATAGGATTTTTCCCACTCACATCAATTATTTTTGTAGAAGCAGTAAGCACAACATTTGCTCCAAGTACTGCTTCTTTTTCTATTCTTACTCCTTCTACTACAATAGAGCGAGAGCCAATAAATGCATCGTCCTCAATGATTACAGGAGCGGCTTGTACTGGTTCTAATACACCTCCTATACCTACTCCTCCAGAGAGATGTACGTTTTTACCTATCTGAGCACAACTACCTACTGTGGCCCATGTATCAACCATGGTCCCACTGTCAACATAAGCTCCTATATTGACGTAAGATGGCATCATTATCACTCCTTTAGCTAGAAATGCTCCATAACGAGCAACTGCATGAGGAACTACTCTAACACCAAGTTTAGCATAACCACTTTTAAGTTTCATCTTATCATGAAATTCTAAAGGCCCCATTTCAATAGTTTTCATTTTTTGAATAGGGAAATAGAGAATCACTGCTTTTTTAACCCAGTCATTTACTTTCCAACTATCTTCCTTTGGTTCAGCAGTACGCAATTTACCTTTGTCTATTTCCTCAATTATTGCATGTATACAATCTTGAGTTTCTGTTTCTTTTAAAAGTTCTCGGTTCTCCCAAGCATTTTCAATAATTGATTTCCATTGTGTTATCATAGGGCAAATATAGTTATTGTTAGTTAAATAGATATTAAACAATAATGAGATATTCGTAGTTTTGAGGCTTTATAAAATATAGATTTTGTTCTAAAGCAAGAGATGTTTTATTCTCACGTTTTTTTAGATATTAATATATCTATATAATTTATTCTTTTCTTGAAACTAAAAATTACTGAAAAACGTAGATAATTATATATAACCAATCAGGTTATTAAAACATTATTGTTAATAAGTCGGATTTTAATAGAAATAAATATGATTATTGATATTTTTTTACTAATTTTAACCCCTAGTTTACGACAAAAAACTACAAAAAACATGATAAAAAGCTACTTTTACCAGGTTACTCCTGTTGTGATTTCATTCTCTTATTGGTATGCGTTTTTTTGTATTTTATTTTTGGTAACTCAGCCATTATGCCACAGTGCTAATGGCTTTTTACATATAATTAACCTTTTTATTAATTAAAACTTGTATTATGGAAACAAATTTTAACAAACCAAACCCTAAGAGAATCTTAGGTTACTTAATGGCATTTGCCATGGTATTTTTTTCATTTGGTGCTTCTGCGCAATGCACATTAGATGAGGTAACAGTTACTTTGTATGATTCATACGGAGATGGTGGTGGTGAAATCACTGTTGATGGAAATGTTCTTACAAACACTGGTTCTTCTAATTCTAT
>PAHP01000016.1 GCA_002705205.1 Flavobacteriales bacterium | reverse complement strand
TCATTCATTAGTTGACCATTTTTATACCAATGTCTACACGACCCATCTCTTTTCCCATCTAAATAATGTATTTGAGATAATACTTGACCATTATCCCAATATTCATTTTTTTCTTCACTCTGTCCAAATCCAATAAATGGTATTGAGAGTAATAGTATGAATAGTAATTTTTTCATTATTATTATTATTATTATTTATTCAAACTTACAAGATTTAGTCGGAATATTTGAAGATATACTTAATATTTTCAATTTTAGAATCAAAACTTCTGTTAATTCTGTTTTCTCTAATCTTACCTTTACTGTAAATTGTGTAGATGTATGAATTCTTTAATATACTGTTGGTTCTTACTCTTCGATAACCTTTTTCAGTTAGAATGTGTGATATTCTTCTATAACCAATTCCTCTTTCTTCCTTAAGGAACTTTACTATTCTATATAGTTTTTGTTGATAGGTATTGTAATGAGATGTTTTGGTAAGTTTTGATGTTCTAACAATTAAATCAAACGATAAATCAATACTTTCAACCACTTTGATTTTTGAAGTGTCTAAATCCAAATTATCGGATACAAAAACAGTCGGTGACTGTTGAGTAGGTTTGAGTCCAACATTTGTCCGATAAAACTTCCTTAGTCAAATTGTAAAATCCTGTTATTGATTTTTACTTGTTACCATTCACTTTCAATATTCCATTAAACAATATGAATTGGTTTCAATGTTGAATGTTAGAATACTAATATTTCAACAAGTACTATCTTTCTAATAGTACTACATTAATACATGTGATATTTCCGTGAGAATATTCGATTTAATCGACTAACATCAAAAACCTGGGGGAGATGTCGATTAGTAAATCAAGATGTGTAAATCGTAAATTTTATTGGACATTAGACCGTGACCGTGTATGTTATCTGAATGGTTAAAAATAAAGACCCTTTAAGGGTCTTTATTTAGTTGAGATATGTGGTTTATTTTAATCTATACTTGTAGGTTTAAAGGTAGCTATAGATGGTAGTGTAAGTGATGTTTTAGCAAACTCGATAATTTCGCTTCCTCCTGTTGCATACAAGGCCAAGTCTATTTCAGTATTAGTAAATTTAGTTATTTCATAGCCGAAATTAGATATTTCAAAATTCTCATATACTATATTTCCTTGCGGATCTAATTCTCTTTCAGCTTCTTCTTGCATATTTATCATTGTTTGATCGTCATTATAAGACATGCTCCCAAGTGATAAAGTTTTAGAGCCATCTAGTTCCCAAGTTTCAAGTACCCACAAGGTGTCGCCCCAGCAATAATAGTATGCCTGATCAATTGAATCTAAAGCATTCAAAGTCAAGGTGTCGCCAAGATTCACTATGTATGAATCAGCCTCCCAAACCCCTTCAGCAGATTTTACTGTAGGTTGGGGATCACTATCACCACCACTACTACAAGCCACTAAAAATATAAGTGGACTAACAAATAATAATAATTTTTTCATTTTTTCATTTTTTGATTAATATGATGTAAAGATATAAATATTAATTACTTATGCAATAAATATGTGATGTTCTTCAATAACCAATTCCTCTTTCATACTTAAGGAACTTTACAAATCTATATAGTTTTTGTTGGTAGGTATTGTAATGAGATGTTTTGGTCAGTTTTGATGTTCTAACAATTAAATCAAACGATAAATCAATACTTTCAACTACTTTTGTTTTTGAAGTATCTAAATCCAAATTATCGGATACAAAAACAGTCGGTGACTGTTGAATAGGGATAGAGACAATATTTAGATTAGAAAACTTCCTTATCTATTCATTTGGTTTAGATACTGTGTAGTTAGTTTCTTGTAACCCACCAGCTCGATTCCATTTAATTTTCTTAATATTTTCAACTTCAGAGTGTTTAACACAGTATGTATTAACAGATTCTTTATTTTTTAAATAGAAAAGTTTTTTATAATTCTCTTTTTCATACTTATGATGAGTAAGTTTTGTGTCTATTATATTTCCGCCAAACAGAAAAAATGATATACTAAAAAGAGTTTCTAACATATTTCAAAATCTTTTTTTAGCATTCTTTATACCATTTATAACTACCTAATAAACCAGTTAACGAACATATAATAAACATAAAATTTAAGATCCAGTCATCAATATATTCACTTCCAAATATTGGAGATTGATTATATAGCCTGATGGACCAGAATAATTCTCCTAGTACAAAAAAAGAAAAAGAAACTAAAAACCAAAGACGTATTTTTTTCATGTCATAAAACTAATATTTACTTTCGAGTTCAGTTATTGCTCTTTGGATATATTCGTCATCTGCACTTAATATTTTGTAATAAGTATTATTGTCCCAAAGATTCCTTGAGATGCTTGCTAGCATTAAATTCTTAAAATAATTCAATTCAGTTTTTCCAATATTTATCTTAAATGAAGAGTCTTTTTGTTTTATAAAGTAAAGATATTCATTATAAATACTAGTCATGTTAATTTCTCTGTAGCTAGAGATTTTTTGCGCCCTAAGATCTTCACTCTTTTCAAAACAGAATTCATTAACCCAACCTTTACTAATCATCTTATTTATCAGAAGATAATTAAGATTAGTATCTCTCTCAATAATAATATCAGGATTTATCCCACCACCACCATATACAGTTCTTCCATTCTTTGTTGTATAAATCAAGCTGTCAGGTATTTCTTTTTCATCTCTTGAGTGTAGTTCTAGGTAATAGTTAATATTATTATCGCTATAGTTTTTCTGTATACATCTACCGCTTGGGGTATAATATCTTTGAGTGGTTAATCTTATTACTGATCCATCAGTAAGGCTAATTTGTTCTTGAACTAATCCTTTACCAAATGAACGCCTACCAATCACTAACCCCCTGTCATTGTCTTGTAATGCCCCTGATACAATTTCTGATGCTGATGCTGATCCTTCATTAATTAAGACAGCTATTTTTATTGTCTCAAGTTCTCCCCTCTTTGTTGCATATGTTTCTTCCTTTTTTCTGTTTCTTCCCTCGGTAAAGACGATTAGTTCGTTATCTTTTAAGAATTCATCACATATTTGATTAGCAATATGAAGATATCCCCCAGGGTTATTTCTAAGGTCAAGAATAAGGCTTTGCATACCTTTATCTTTAAGGCCTCTTGCTTTTTCAATCATTTCATCATAAGTGGTAGCAGCAAAGCGGTTTATTTTGATGTAGCCAATATTATCATTCAAGATAATTCCTGCATCAACGCTATATAAAGGGATCTGATCTCGTACAATTTTAAAACGCATAAGTTGAGCCTGCCCTCTTCTTTTAATTCTAATATTTACTTCACTGCCCCGCTTTCCTCTTAGTCGTTTTATTACTCCTTCATTATTGATCTTAATACTTGCAACATTTTCTTTATTAACAGTTACAATTCTATCTCCTGATTGTATCCCTAATTTTTCTGAAGGGCCTCCTGATATAGCTGAAATTACTACAATACTATCATCAATTATGTTGAACTGGACTCCAATCCCACTAAAACTTCCTTGCATATCTTGTTCTACTGTTTTAAATTCCTGTATAGATATGTATGAGGAGTGAGGATCTAAATCATTTAATATTGAATTTATTGCTTTATCTTCAAAATCAGTAGTATTTATAGTATCTACATAATGATCTTTTATCATCTGTATGATGCTATTTATTTTACCTCTTTCAGCAGTTATTTCTTTTCGAGAATCTCCTCCTCCTAAATAAAATCCAGTACTTATGAGTATTGCATATACTAAAGGCTGAAGCTTCTTCATTTATAGCTTATCTTTATTAAATTCTATTACTTCTATTCCTGCTTCTTTCAGAAAGGCAAGACCTGAGTTGTCAGAATATTTATTGATGTATACAAGCCGATTAATTCCTGCTTGATGGATTAGTTTACTGCAGTCTTTGCATGGAGAAAGAGTTAAGTATAGAGTTGCTCCACTGCAATCGTGTGTTGAGCTTGCAGTTTTTAGAATTGCATTTGCTTCAGCATGTAGTACATACCAATGAGTATTCCCTTCATTATCTTCACAAGAATTGTCAAATCCTATTGGTGTCCCATTATAACCATCTGAGATGATCATTTTATTTTTAACAATTAGTGCTCCTACTTTTTTTCTCTTACAATGAGATAATTCTGCCCATTCCAATGCCATCCTTAAATATGCTCTATCGTATCTCTGTTGTTTTTTCTTTTTCATACTATTTTAATGAGGGCGCAAGATACAAAAAGCTCCCAAAATGAGAGCTTTTTTTGTACCCAGAGCCGGGGTCGAACCGGCACGGGTCTCCCCATTGGTGTTTGAGACCAACGCGTCTACCAATTCCGCCATCTGGGCAAATGAGTTGCAAAAATATAAGTTTGAACCAAATCATAATCCTTTTAACTAAAAAATAAATTATTTAGCATATTTATGTAGTAAAGTGTATATTTGCACCCCTTTTTTAATAAGGTATATTAATGGAAAGACCAATAAAATTTTTTGCAGGAACTAATACTAAGCTCTTAGCTAAGCAAATTGCTAATGCATTTGGAGTAGAATTAAGTAGGTCTTCAATAGTTGAATTTTCTGATGGTGAATTTGAGCCATCATTTGACGAAACAGTTAGGGGTTCTGACGTATTCTTGATCCAATCTACGACGCCTCCATCTGATAATTTGATGGAATTATTACTAATGATTGATGCTGCTAAAAGAGCCTCAGCACATTCAATTATAGCTGTAATGCCTTATTTTGGTTATGCTAGGCAAGATAAGAAAGGAAAACCAAGAGTTCCAATAGGCGCAAAATTAGTATCCAATTTATTATCAGCAGCAGGTGTTGACCGTATTATGACAATAGATCTCCATGCTGATCAAATTCAAGGTTTTTTTGAGCTTCCTGTTGATCATTTATATGCTTCAGAATTATTTATTGAGGATATTAATAATTTAAAATTAGACGACCTAGTTATTGCATCTCCTGATATGGGAGGGAGTAAAAGAGCAAATGCTTATGGCAAGTTATTGAATGTCGGTGTTGTTATCTGTTATAAAGAGCGTAAAAAAGCAAATGTTATCGGCGAAATGAAGGTTTTAGGTAATGTTATAGGAAAAGATGTTATTATTATTGACGATATGGTAGATACTGCAGGTACTCTAACTTCAGCAGCAGATCTAATGCTTCAACAAGGAGCAAATTCAGTAAGAGCATATTGTACTCATGGTATTCTTTCTGGTTCTGCTTATGAAAGGTTAGAAAACTCAAATATTACGGAGTTAGTTATAACAAATACTATTCCTAGAAAACATAGCAGCACTAAAGTAAGAGAGATCTCAGTTGCTAATTTCTTTGCACAAACTATTAATGCTGTTGTCAAAAATATATCCATCTCAGAAAAATGGAGAAGTAATCAATAATATTAAAAAAATAATTAAACCTTAATAAAATGAAAACACTAGCAATTAGCGTAAAAGAAAGAGAAAATGTTGGAAAAACTAATTCTCGTGCGTTAAGAAATCAGGGTAATGTACCATGTGTACTTTACGGGGGAGAAAAGCAAGTGGCTTTCTATGCTCATGAAAATGATTTTAGGAAACTCGTGTATACCCCAGAAGTATTTGTAGTTGAATTAGATGTTAATGGAAAGAAAGTAAATGCTATTATGCAAGATATTCAATTCCATCCGGTAACAGATAAAATATTACATATTGATTTCTTAGAAGTATTTAATGACAAACCAATAACAGTTTCTATTCCAGTTATATTAAATGGAGTAGCTATTGGAGTTAGAAATGGAGGGAATCTTATGTTTAGAAGGCCAAAAATTATTACTAAAGGTTTAGTAGCAAACTTGCCAGATGCAATTAATTTAGATGTTGAGAATTTAAAAATTGGCCAATTTATTTATATTAAAGATTTAAATATAGATGGATGTCAGTTTTTAGCTCCAGATAATTCTGTTGTTGTAGGAGTCAAAACAGCAAGAGCTGCGATTGAAGAAGAGGAAGAAGAAGTAGAAGGAGAAGAGGGAGAAACAGCTGAAGGAGGAGAAGCTTCAGGAGAAACCTCAGACGGATCTTCAACTAAAAAAGAGGCCCCTGCTGAGAATCCAGAATCTGAGTAATCCATGAAATACTTAATCATAGGATTAGGTAATGTTGGTGAACAGTATAAGAATACTCGCCATAATATAGGTTTTAAAGTATTGGATAAACTTGCAGGATTATCCAATACTTTTTTTTTAACTGAGAAATATGCTGATGTTACAGACGTAAAGTTTAAAGGACGTAAGTTGTTTTTGGTAAAGCCTACTACTTTTATGAATTTGAGCGGGAAATCAGTAAATTATTGGATGCAAAAAACTAAGATAAATCAAGAAAACATCTTAGTAATCACTGATGATATTTCATTGCCTTTTGGCGTATTACGTATGCGTAAAAAGGGTTCTGATGGAGGACATAATGGCCTTAAAGATATTCAGAATATACTAGGTAATAGTGCTTATGCTAGGTTGCGTTTTGGTGTTGGGGGTAATTTTCCTGTAGGATCTCAAGCTGACTATGTACTGAGTAATTTTACTGATGAAGAGTGTCTTCGTATTGACGAGAGAATTGATATGGCAGTAAAAATGATTCAAAGTTTTACTACTATTGGTATTTCTCGTACTATGTCAGATTATAATGGTAAATAATATTATTGTAAATTTTTCTGTGTTATTAAAATAAGTTAAATTTGCATAATTGAAAGGTATCGTGGCCGAGTGGCTAGGCAGTGGTCTGCAACACCATCTACAGCAGTTCGAATCTGCTCGATACCTCAAACAAAAGCTTGTTAGAAATAACAAGCTTTTTTTATATATATTTGCCCATCTTTTAAAAACCATGAGAAACAGAAAGAATATATTAAGCGTGGTGCTATTGTTAACTAGTTTCTGCGTGTTTGGACAATGTGAGTATACATTAGATAATTACACGCATAATGATTGTTTTGGAGATAGTGTTGGATCAATTGATATTAGCTTATCTAACTCCAGCTCTGTAGTAAGTTGGACTGGGCCTAATTCATTTGCTTCATCGTCATTAAATATTACCGATCTTTATGCCGGGACCTACTATTTAACTATTACAAATGTAGCTCAATCATGTGATCTTATTGATTCTATTAATATTGAAGAAACAGTTAAGCTGTATGCTGATTTTTCATTAAGAGGAAGATGTTCTATTGATGATTCAACGGATGTTTCAACTACTATCTGGGGAGGAACAAAGCCATATTCAACTATTTGGGAAAATGTAGTTGGAGATACCTTAGGGACTACATTTGATATTGATAGTCTTCCACCTTCCTTAACCCCATATATCTTAACAATTACAGATATTAATTCTTGTCAAGACACAGTACATTTATGGTTAAAAGAAACATATGAAATGAATCCTTTTATGTCATCAGTAGGCACAATCTGTAAAGATGACAATAGTGGTGAGGCAAGAGTTTTTATTCAAGAAGGAACAGCACCATTTTTATTTAATTGGGGTGTTGAGGGAGATCTTTTCTTAGAAGAGAATGATGTTCTGGTAATTGATTCTTTTTCATCAATAAGCGGCTTGTTTCCTGGGATTTATTCAGTAGAAATAATTGACGATATGGGATGTGTTATAGAGGATAGTATAGAGGTAAAATCTAATCCAAATATTTGCTTAAGCATATTTAAGGCTTTTTCTCCAAATGATGACAATATACATGAGTTCTGGGAAATTGAGAATATCCATCTTTACCCTGAAGCAGTAGTATCAATATATGATAGAAATGGGACCCAAGTTTTTAGAAGAAGAAATTACACCAATTCAGAAGAAAATGCTTTTGGTGGAAAAGATGAAAATAATCAGCCAAGGCCATCAGGTACATATTACTATATAATTGATTTGCAGAATGGGGATGATGTGTTTAAGGGAACAGTAACAATAGTTAGGTAATGAGAACGATATTTATAATCATAATAACTGTGTTGAGCATAAATTTATTTGCTCAGCAAGAACCATTATTTAGTCAATACTATACAGCTGATATGATAATTAATCCTGCTGTTTCTGGTAGTAAAACATATAATCCATTGATTATACAAACTAGGCAACAATGGCTAGGTTTTGAAGGAGCTCCTTTAAGTTCAAACATAAGCTATCATGGAGCTGTAGATGGTAATTCGGCTATTGGAGGATATTTGATGTTTGATAAAGCCTTCCCAAGTATGCAAGCAAATTTGCATTTGAACTATGCTTATCATATTCCTCTAGACTATGAGAGGGTAAACCTTTCACTTGGTTTAGGAGCTAAGGTAATGTATCATAATATTGATTTTAATAAAGAGGATTTGCCTCCTGGATACGATCAGGCTTTTTCTGCTAGCTCGTATAATAAGATGTTAGGAGATGCCTCTTCTGGAGCATACTTGTACGGACAAAAATTTTATGCAGGATTCTCTGTTTCAAACTTGTTTCAATCTTCATTTAATACTACAGTAGCAGGCTCTCCATATCCAAATTCTGAGTATAGAAATTACTATGGAACTGGTGCGTATCGATTTAATATTCTGAATAATGATTGGCAAGTTGAACCATCTTTTTTGATAAGAAAGATGCAATATCATAGTAGTATATCAGATCTTTCTGGAAGAATCTTATATTTAGAAAATTGGGCAGGGCTAACATATAGAACTAATGGAACAGCTATTTTTTCTTTTGGATTTTCTGCAAATAATATGCATATTTCTTATTCTTATGATCATGCTTTTTCTGGAGAGATAATGCCTTATACTTATGGAACACATGAGATTGGAATTACTTTCAAAATCAAAACTATTGCTACACAAAGACATATAGGCTTCTGGCCTTATTAGTAACTTGAATAGGCAAAATAAGAGCTTATATCTTATTGATAATTTGTAATTATGAGAAGAATAGAACATATTGGCATCGCTGTTTCTGATATTAAAAAATCAAATAAGGTATTTAAAAAGATTTTTGGGAAAGGAAATTTTAAAGAAGAGATAGTAGAATCTGAGGGAGTGGTTACGTCTTTTTTTCAGGTAGGGCCGAATAAGATAGAGTTAGTTGCGGCAGTAGATATACATAGTCCTATTTCTAGCTATTTGGAAAAAAATAGAGAAGGAATGCATCATATAGCTTTTGATGTAGATGATATTGAGAAAGAAATGGATAGAATAAAACAAGAAGGAATTAGGCTGCTAAATGATATTCCGAAGAAAGGTGCAGATAATAAACTTATTTGTTTTTTACATCCTAAAGATACTAATGGCGTTCTTATAGAGTTATGTCAGGAAATAAAGCAGTAATGCTTTCATTATCTAATAAATGATGCGTTCTTATTCCTATTCTTTTTGCGGCATTAATATGTTGCTTAGAGTCATCAATAAATAAAACATTTTTAGCAGTCAAACGATTTTCTTCTAATATTATTTGGAATGCTTCTTTATTTGGTTTCCTTAATCCCATCTCATGAGAATAATAGACATGATTAAATAGATTAAAGAACTTATTATATTGATTAATCCCCAAGATATTCTTAAATTGTTTTATATGAATGGTATTTGTATTTGAAAGCAAGAATATTGAATGTCTTTTTTTTAAGCTTTTAAGTAGTCTGATCCCCTCTTTTGGGAAATCTAATAGCATTGCATTCCATGCAAAACGAATTTCACTAGCTGATGCTGAGTCACATTTAGTCTTTATCTCAGAGATAAAATCTTGTTCTGAAATCTCTCCTATTTCAAGTAAATTAAAGATACTGTTTTGTGATTCTTTAGAATAGAATGATGCGGAATTCTCAATGCCTAGCTTTGTAAATTCATTTATAGTTTTTTGATAGCTGATATTAAGAAATACACCTCCTAAATCAAATATAATTGCATTGATGTTTTTCATGCTTTATGATGTATATTATTCAACAATTTTAATAGTTTTGCACATCCTTATTTAAGGAGGGCCCATAGCTCAGCTGGTTAGAGCACTTGACTCATAATCAAGGGGTCGTTGGTTCAAGCCCAACTGGGCCCACAGAAACCTCACCTTTAGGTGGGGTTTTTTTATCAACACTAGATTAGCTAAATAGATCTATTAATTTATTCTTTTTTAATCTTATTTTGATTTGAAATATTCTGTTACTAGATTTCTAATAGGTGATTGTATGATTTCTTGAACTTCCATCTGTTCTTTTTTAGCACATGTATGAATATAATCAGATAAGTAAAAAGCTACAGATCCAGTAAACGTTAATTTATAATTTCTAAAATTATCAAAACATTTTACATGTAATTCAAAGAAATGTTCAATACCTTGCTTAAATATAATATCAAAAATAGGTTCATTTTTATGTTGATACATAAAAGGGAAAAATGAAGCAATATATAAGTTTGGCTTTTCTAGCGAGTAGATATTTTCTATGATTTTTACTTCTCTATCATTAGTCCAGTTTTCAAAACTTTCTATTAAATGTTGTGGTAGTCTTTTATTTACATAAAGATTAATAAGCTGTTTTCCAAAATAATTTCCACTTCCTTCATCACCTAAGATATAGCCTAATGATAGCCCATTTTCAATAATTTCATCTCCACTATATATACAGGAGTTAGATCCAGTTCCTAAAATAGAGCAAATAATAGGTGACCCCTTATAGCATGCCTTAACGGCTGCCTCTAGATCATGCATAATGTTAATTGTTGCATTTACAAAAAAGCGGGCCATATATCTTTGAAGTTTATCATTGGCTTTTTTGCTAGAACAACCGGCACCATAAAAATTTATTTCACTGATTTGATCTTTTATTGCCAAAAGAGAGCTACTTTTAAGCTCATTTATCAGATTGTTATAATTTGTAAATTTTGGGTTAAACCCGACTGTATAATGTATTTTAACAATATTTCCATTAGTAGAGCACTCTGCCCAAGCACATTTTGTTGAACCGCTGTCTGCAATGAGTATCATAAAACTAAATTTCCACAAATGTATATGAAATTTCTACTATGTTCGTTTATTTTACTCCGAATCCTTACATTAGCAAAAAAAAATTAAACAAAGATGGAGCAAAGTAATCTTTTAGAGAATAAGCCCAAAAGTAAATTATTTTATATCCTCTTAGTTATAATAATAGGACTTATAGTTTCTTTAATTTTTCAAGAGGTTAGAGAGAATAAGCAAGAAGCAATTAGAATTCAGTATATTGAAGAAAAAAATGCATTGCGTGATGATTTAGATGACTTGATAGATGAACATGACGATTTAATGGACGAATATAGTGACTTAAATGATCAGTTGCATGCTAAGGACTCAGTTATAAAGAATCAAATTTCAGAAATTAGAAATCTTATTAGAACTAAAGATGATTTAAGTGAGGCAAGAAAAAAAATTATTAGATTAAAAGAGATATCAAAAAGATATTTGGCTAATATTGATTCATTATTAGTTTTAAATGAGAAATTAACTGTTGAAAAAGATAGCATCATAAGAGTAAATAAGAATATCAACTGGAAAAATTATAAGTTAAATAAACAAAATAAGAAACTTACAGAAAAAGTTAATAGAGGATCTATACTTGAAATTATTGATGTTGAGGTAGAGACTTTACGTTATCGAAGTACTGGAAAAGAAGTCTCAACTCGTTTTGCAAGAAAAGTTCAGAAGATCAGAGTCTGTTTTATTATTGCGGCAAATCAAATTTCAGATGCTGAAGAAAAAATTATTTATATGCAGTTATTATCAAGTAATGGGAATATCATTTCTAATAATTTAGACTTGTTAGTTAAAGTGCATGATCAGCATGTTAAGTACACTGCATCCACTTCTTTTGAATATGAAAATATTGAGAAGAAGTCATGTTTTGAATGGGAGAGAGTACAACCATTAGAAAAAGATATTTATTTGATAAATCTAATCATTGAAGGTAGAGTAGTTGGTCAGACAGAGTTAAAATTAAGGTAATGACTACGATTATTACATATAATATTAATGGTATTCGTGCCTCGCTTAAGAAAGGGTTAGATACTTGGATTAATACTGTAAAACCTGATATTATTTGTTTGCAAGAGATTAAAGCAAAACCTGAACAATTTGATACAACACTCTTTAATAATTTAGGTTATGAGTGTTTTATAAATTCGGCTCAGAAACCAGGCTATAGTGGTGTTGCAATTATATCAAAGATAAAGCCAAGACATATTGAATATGGTTGTGGTATTGAAAAAATTGATTTTGAGGGCAGAGTAATTCGTGCTGATTATGATAGTTTTTCAGTTATTAGTGTTTATTTCCCTTCTGGAAGTAGTGGTGAGCTAAGGCAAGCTTTTAAGATAGAATTTTTAGACTTATTTTATAAATATATTTTGGGTCTTAAGAAAAAAATTCCAAATTTGATTATCTCTGGGGACTATAATATTTGCCATAAGGCAATAGATATTCATAATCCTCAAAGGAATAAGAATACTTCAGGTTTTTTGTTGGAAGAAAGAGAATGGATTAGTAAATTTATTGCTAGTGGTTTTATTGATTCATTCAGGTACCTTAACAAAGAACCTCACAACTATAGTTGGTGGAGTTATAGAGCAAATGCAAGATTAAAGAATCTTGGTTGGCGTATTGATTATAATATGATATCAGATTCATTATTGCCTAGATTAAAGCGGGCTATTATTTTATCCGAGGCTAGGCATTCTGATCATTGCCCTGTACTTGTAGAAATAGCCGAATAATTTAATATATTTACCAATTTTAAACAGATATTATGGGAATTTTGCAAACTGCAGAGAGAAGCTCACATTTAGATCCATCAGAGAATGTAGTATATCAAAGGCACTTGCTTGCTTATAAAGAAGCTGCAAAGATTATTAGTGGAACAGTTTTAGAAATTGGATCTGGAGAAGGTTATGGGATTAATGAGTTAGCTCCACTTTCTGATAAATATATTGCAGTTGATAAATATGATACGTATATTCCAGATGTATTAAAAGGAGAGCATGACATTGTTTTTATCCAGTCAGAGGTCCCCCCATTAAAAAACATAGAAGATAATACTATTGACTATGTGATTACTTTTCAGGTTATTGAGCATATTGAAGATGATGAGAAGTTTTTAAAGGAGATTAAAAGAGTGTTGAGGCCAGGAGGTAAGCTTATTATGACAACTCCAAATAGTTTAATGTCACTTACAAGGAATCCTTGGCACATTCGTGAATATAGTCCTAAGCAAATGACAAGTATTGTGAAAAGTATTTTTTCTGTCTTTGAAGTGAAAGGTGTTTTTGGCAATGAGAAAGTAATGGATTATTATCAGAAAAATAAAATATCAGTAGAGAAAATTACAAGATGGGATCTTTTGAATATGCAATATTGGCTGCCAAGATGGTTGCTGCAGATCCCATATGATATTCTAAATAGATTTAACCGTCATAATCTTCAGGATAATAATGAAGATATCGTTAATACAGTTAAATTTACAGATTATTCCATCAATAATTCAAGTGATAAATGTTTAGATCATTTTGTAATTGCTACCAAGTAGTACAAAAGTTATACCCTTTATTTTTAAGTGCCTGAATAATTTCTTGTAATATAGGTTTTAGATTTTTAAAACTTTTCTGATTATTGTGAAAAACAATAATTGAGCCATCTTTAGTATTTCGAAGAACATTTTTTTTAACTTTTTGCGGAGTAGTATTTAGTGAAAAATCCCAACTTAGTACATCCCAAAGAATTATTTTGTATTTCTTTTGTATTTCTTTGATTTGTAATGGCGATATTCTTCCATATGGAGGGCGGAAAATTTTGTTTTCAGGCATTAATTTTTGACATTTTTCAATGTCATTGAAGTAAGTGAAATTATTACATGACCAGCCACTTTTATGTGAGTAAGAGTGATTACCTATTATATGTCCATCTGTAATTATTGCATTAAATAAATCTGGATATTTCTCTATTTCCTTTCCAACTAAAAAGAACGTAGCTTTTATATTTTCAGCTTTTAATACTTCTAAAATGAATGAAGTTACTTCAGTAGTTGGTCCGTCATCAAAAGTAAGCCATATTTTTTTTTGGCAAGATTCTTTTCGCCAAACTAATGAAGGAAACAGAATACTACTTATTGATTTTAATATTTGGAGAGATATAGAATCTTTAATCCATTGAAATAATTTCAGAATTCTTACAAACACATTATTGAATACTTAAGTAATCATCCATAAAAGTATTGATGCGGTATGTGATGTAATCAGTCTCTTCCTTTCCCGCATTACTTTCTTTAAAATACCTATTATTTTCGGCTAAGTAATTTCCAGAAATATCCTCTAATTTATGTACCTGTAATATTCTTCCTAAACTCCCTAATACTTGATTTGTAATAGAGAGGTTTTGTTTTAATCCACTGCCTCTCTCAAATTCTTTAAGGTATTTCATCTCAGTTAAGTTATCATCCATCATGACTGCAAGTATTTTGTTTGCTTTTTCGACTTCTCCTAGCTTGTAATACAAATCAATAATTGGTAATGCAAAATAACTTAATCTAACTACATCTCTTGGAAACTCAGCCATACACTTGTCTAATGTTTTAATAGCTTTTGTTGTGTCTCTTTTTTGGTAGAGAGATTCAGCTAACCTAGAATAATTATTTCTGAAGTTCATAACCATTCTTGTATTGGTTTCATCAAAGTATATTTCAGAGTTATTTAATCCTCCCCATTCAAATTTATTTACTAGTCGGTCATACATTTTATCAGTATGAACAATGCCAGTCTGCCCGTCAGTAGAAGGGATAGAGTAAGGGACTAATCTGTAAGCCAATCCTTCTAGTTGGAAGTAATTTTCAAGTCCCATGAAATTATCTTTTCCTACTGTAATAGCAAAATAAATAGGACGTTCCCAATTAAAGTTAGCAAGAATATCAAGTACTAAAAGCTTATTTTTGAATATTCCATTACCTTTTAGTTTAAACTTTAACTCATCCAAAATTTTGTTATGATATTCTTCAGGCACAAAAGTTTTAGCAGCCTCTTTGTTTACTTTGAGCTTTAACTTTTTAGTAGGACAATAATTTCTTAATCCAGCAGATGTATTAAGTTTAGCTTTTGCACTATTACTATTAATAAAATCAACGACATCTTTTACCTCAATATAATTTTTAAATCTTTCTTGAATTGGGGTGTAATCTCTTGTGCCGGTTCTGTAGTCATCATGCTCTAAAGATGAGGGTATGGGAGCAGCATCATATGAAGCTCTTTTCATTTGATCAATATACCAATCAGTATTAAATAAAGATAGGTTTACTACCTTAATGTCTGTTCGGATACCTTCTACTTCTTGAGCATACCAAAGAGGGAAAGTGTCATTATCTCCATTCGTAAATAGTATAGCATTTTTATCACAAGAGTTTAAATAGTTCTTTGCAACTTCAAGTGCTGTAAATCTTCCTGTTCTATCATGGTCGTCCCAATTCTCAGCAGCCATTAATGTCGGTATAATAAGCGCGATAAATGTTGCTAAACCTGCACTTATTTTTGAATCAAGGTGTTTGCTGATAAAGTCATAAATTGCTAATACTCCAAGCCCAATCCATATTGAAAATGCATAGAATGAACCTACATAAGCATAGTCTCTTTCCCTTGGCTGGAATGGGACAATATTTAAGTAAATAATAATTAGCACTCCAGTAAACAAGAAAAATAATAATACAACTAAAGCATCCTGATTATTCTTCTTAAAATGGAATAACATTCCTATTATCCCTAATATTAATGGTAAAAAATAGTAATGATTTTTAGATTTATTTTTTGCTAGATAATCCGGGACCAATACGTCAGATGATGGTGTCCCTAGCCTAGCATTATCAATAAAGCTTATACCGCTTTCCCAATTTCCATTTAATGAATTTCCATCCATATTCATGTAGTCATTTTGTCTCCCAGCAAAGTTCCACATAAAATATCTTAAGTAGGACCAGCCAATTTGGTATTTGAAAAAAAACTTTAAATTTTGACCAAAAGTTGGGCTTGCATCTTTATTTTTTAGTCCTGCCCAACTCACATATCCTCCAGCATGTCTGGCTTGAGTATTACTCCAAATTCTTGGAAAAAGCATTTTATCTTTTTTACTATAATTAGGGACTGTATTTTTTCTTTTATCAATAATTATATATTTACCTTTCTTTTCATCTTTTGCATAGATTGGGTTACCATCAATATAAGGTTCGCGACTATCTAATTTGGCATTAAAATGTTGTCCATAAACAATAGGCCAACTTCCATATTGTTCTCTTTTTAAATATGATAAGAGTCCCACGGCATCTTCAGGGTTGTTCTCGTCTATTGGAGGGTTAGAGTTAGATCTTACCACTAAAATCGCAAATGATGAATATCCAATTAAAAGCATCATTAATCCTAGTATTGCAGTATTCCAAACGGCTTTATTATGTTTCTTAGTATAGTTTATTCCAAATATAATCGAAGCAATAATTGTAAGGAAGTAAATGACAGTGCCTGAATTAAAAGGCAGTCCTATAGTATTTACAAAAAATAGTTCAAAAGTAGAAATTAAACTAACTGCTCCAGGGATAATAACAGATTGAACTAACCCTAAAATAATCATTGAAGCAATAAAAGCTTTAATAGCACCACCTTTTGAGTATTCGTATCTTTTATAGTAATAAATCATTCCCATTGCTGGAATCGTCAGTAGGGACAATAAATGGACACCAACTGAGAGTCCAATTAAATAAGCAATAAGTACTAGCCATCTGCTAGCACGAGGATTTTCTGCATCTTGTTCCCACTTCATTATGCACCAGAAGGTTATTGCTGTAAAGAATGATGACATAGCGTATACCTCGCCTTCAACTGCTGAGAACCAGAAAGAATCAGAGAAAGTGTAAGTTAATGCTCCAACAATCCCACTTCCTAAAACAGCAATTTCTTTTCCTAATTGACTCCCTTTTTCACTGGTTAAAAATAATTTTCTTCCGAAACCTGTAATAGTCCAGAATAAAAATAAAATTGTAAAAGCAGAACAAAATGCTGATAAAACATTGATGGCTATTGCGACTTCACTAGTTGCTTCTGATGCAAAAAGAGTCGCGATTCTACCAAATAATTGAAATAATGGCGCTCCAGGAGGGTGCCCAACTTCAAGTTTATATGCAGTTGCAATATATTCTCCGCAATCCCAAAAACTAACAGTTTGCTCAATAGTAGATAGATATGTAATGGATGCAATTAGAAATACTCCCCAGCCAATATAATTATTAAGTTTTTTAAATTGCAGCATAGTTGAATTTTAATTAGTAAAATAGATTCGCGAATTTATAAAATTAGTTTGAGTTTTGTTAGTATGATTACACAATAACGAAAAATTGATAAAATATTTTGTACTTATAACTTAATTATTACTTTTGCCGATATTACATAAAATGCCCGATGGTGTAACTGGCAACACGTCTGTTTTTGGTGCAGAAGAGTCTAGGTTCGAGCCCTAGTCGGGCAACTTTCAAATAATTATAATTGGTTTATCATAAAATGGAACAATGTTTCGTTTGCTTTTTTTTGTAAATAAGTAATATTGTTAAATCAATGATAATGATAATATTAAGGCATACGTTTTTTAAATATTTGTGTTTTTTAATATTTTTAATTTTAGTATATTTAGCATTTCAAATTTTTAGTGCAATTAAATTATAATGACTAGAGAGGATCTTCTAAGAAAGGTTAATAGGTACCTGGATAGTAATTTTTCAGACTCACAAGAATGCTGTGAACGCCATCTATTTGAGTGGATAGATGCTGTTATGGCTTTTAGAAATAAGTCTGTTCAAAATTGTTGCTCAAAAACACTAAGAGAGTTGCAGCATTTTATTCTTCAGGAATCAAGTAGTTCAGACTATATAGTCAGAAAAAATGCAATGTTTGGTGATCTGAATGAAATAAGAAGGATAGGTTTTGAAAAGCGGTATATCTTTAATATAAAACAAACAAAAACCTACAAAGCTGCGTATCAGAAGACTGAGGATGAGTATGTTGAAACTTTTGGTAAGAGAAGGTATGCATCATATGATAGTTTTCGTAACGTCAGAAATCGTTCAATAAAAAAGAAATAAATTTGTATATTTGCTGATTCCTGTTAAAAGGAGACGACAAGTATTGTAATTTTAAAACATGTATTATGACAAAAAAGTTTACTCAAAACTTATTGAGATCCTTTATTCTATTTTTATTATTTTCCTTAATTAGCCCTGTAATTTCTTATGCTCAAAATTGCAATGTCCCAATTGGATTAAATACTACAAATATTTCTAATTTTAGTACAACATTAAATTGGGATTTAGATACTAATGTTCATCACTATAGGCTAAGATATAAAGAAGCAGGAGGCTCTTCATGGTCATATGAACATAATGCAACAGGAACATCAGAAGATGTTGGAGGCTTAAATAATAATACAGCTTATATTTGGCAAGCAAAAGCATTTTGTTCGCCTTTGAATACTCCTAATTCTTCATGGTCAGTTATAGATACTTTTATTACAGCCAATTATCCTGTGGACTGTAATAACACTCCTAATGGATCAGCTTATTTAGACAGTTGTGGCAATTGTGTAGAAGGGACAACTGGGAAATTGCCATGTATTGATTTTTCTCCTAATGTAGCAATCTTTTTAAGTGACTTAAATTGTAACTCTCCTACAGATTTTAGTTTTTCTTTTTCTCAAGATCCAAATGAGCCAGATGTTTCATCTTCTGTTTTTAGTTCAGATGGAGGGTATTTTGATTTCTCAGGAATTAATCCAGACGATACTATAGGGTCCTCTATTAATATAGCAGGAGGCGGATTTTTAAGTACAACGACTACCTTGTTAGTTGATTTTATAGTTACTACTGATAAGATTTCGGTTAAATCTATTGATAATACTACCTTACAGATTCTTTCATCTTTTACTATCGAGAATACTTCATCAGGAATTTTAATTGTTGCTACTTCTTTACCTGATAATAATAATGTAACTTCAGGCAATAGCCAAGATTTTACTTTATCAGCATTATTTGTAAACCCTGGAGCTGGCGTTCTAACCTTTACTTCTACGATAAATTCTGAATTTTATTCTTGACTTAAGGTTAGGATATATTACTACAAAATTAGTAACAATCCCTCTTAATCCAAATAAGGATTGTTCTATATAATTGATAAGTGAAGGGTAATTTGCATCCCATAAATCAAGTATTTGTACTTGTGT
>PAHP01000015.1 GCA_002705205.1 Flavobacteriales bacterium | reverse complement strand
CTTGGCAATGGTCTTTCCCTGGAGGAACTCCTTCTTCATCTTCTCAGGAAGACCCAGTTGTTGTTTATCCAGAGCCTGGAACTTATGATGTAAGTTTAACAGTTACTGATGCATTTGGGACAAGCTCACAATCGTATACTGATTTTATTCACTATACTGATTCAGTATCTTTAATAACAAACACAAGTAATTTTGCTCAAGATTTTGAGAATAGCAACTTCCCTCCTACAGCTTGGGAATTAGAATCACCATCTTTTAGCTGGCTCTCTACTATTGTTGATTTTGGAATAGATTGTCTTCCCACAACTACTACCTATGTTGATCATTACTGGATACAATATCCTGGTGAAGAGGCTTATTTAATTAGCAATAAGATATCCTTAGAAAATGGAGTAAGTGCGCAAAACTGGTTAACTTATGATTATGCATATTCCGGTTATGCAAGTGGTTATGATGATGGATTACGAATTGATATATCTACAGATTGTGGTAGTACTTGGGATTCTATTTATGGTGCAATTGGTCCTGATTTACAAACGGCTCCGTATGAGAGTAATGCCTGGGTCCCTACTTGTGGAAGCTGGGCAAGTGATAGTATCAATTTAAGTACTTGGGGGCTAAATGGAGATACAATTATGGTCCGTTTTGTTGCTATTAATGATTATGGCAACCATTTTTATCTAGATAATATAAATATTAATGGAGATAACATTTTAGCTATTGAAGAAAATAATAGCAATTTTAATATTGCTATTTATCCAAACCCAACTAAAGGAATATTTAGTATACGAACAGATGCTAAGGATATGAGAGTTGAAATTTACTCTACGCTTGGTAGGTTAGTTTCTGAAGAAAATATTATAGGAGGACTACAGCATATTGATCTAAATGGTCAGCCAAAAGGTATTTATTTTATTAAATTAAAAAGTGGAACTAAGATTGAACAAAGAAAATTAATTATTCAATAAAAACATAATACAAAGTTAAGCGGAAACTTTCAGTTATATGTGGATTACCTCATCATAAGCATCAGCAACTGCCTCCATAACCGCTTCACTCATAGTTGGGTGAGGATGAACAGCCTTTAACACTTCATGTCCTGTAGTTTCTAATTTACGAGCAACAACTGCCTCAGCAATCATTTCTGTAACATTATACCCAATCATATGGCAACCTAACCATTCTCCATATTTTGCATCAAAAATAACTTTCACAAAGCCATCTTTATGTCCTGCAGCAGATGCTTTTCCTGAAGCTGTAAAAGGGAATTTCCCTACTTTAATCTCATATCCGGCTTCTTTGGCAGCGGCCTCAGTCATACCAACTGATGCAATTTCAGGGCTAGCATAAGTACACCCTGGAATATTTCCATAATCAATAGGTTCAGGACTATGTCCTGCAATCTTTTCTACACAAGTAATCCCCTCTGCTGATGCAACATGAGCAAGAGCTTGATTTGGCAACACATCACCAATCGCATAATATCCACTTACATTAGTATTGTAATAATCATCAACAATAATTCGGCCTTTATCCGTTTTAATCCCCACTTCTTCTAATCCAATATTTTCAATGTTAGCAGTAATCCCAACAGCAGAAAGCACTACATCACATTCAATTGTCTCTTCACCTTTTTGAGTTTTTATAAGTACCTTGCAGCCTATACCAGAAGTATCTACTTTCTCAACAGATGATTTAGTCATAATTTTAATCCCTGATTTCTTGAAAGATCTTTGCAATTGCTTTGAAACATCAACATCCTCAACAGGAACGATATTTGGCATAAACTCTACTATTGTAACATCAGACCCCATTGCATTATAAAAATATGCAAATTCTACTCCAATTGCACCAGATCCAACAATTACCATCTTTTTAGGAGCCTTTGGCAATATAAGAGCCTCTCTGTATCCAATAACTTTTTTACCATCTTGTGGTAAATTAGGTAACTCTCTACTTCTAGCTCCAGTTGCAATAATAATATGCTTTGAAGAATACTCAGTTGATTTTCCATCTGCAGTTACGGATACTTTATTTCCTTTCTTTACTTTTCCGTAACCATTTATTACTTCCACTTTATTCTTCTTTAGCAGGTAGGAGATTCCCTTACTCATTCCATCTGCAACATCCCTACTCCTTTTAATAATATTCGAGAAATCTGCATTAACATCTTTTACTGATATTCCAAAATCTTCAGCGTGATTAATATACTCAAATACCTGAGCAGATTTTAATAATGCCTTTGTAGGGATACATCCCCAATTTAAGCATATTCCTCCCAAGCTTTCTTTTTCAACAACCGCTACTTTTAAACCTAATTGAGAAGCACGGATAGCTGTTACATAGCCTCCAGGACCACTTCCTAATACTATTACATCATAGTTCATATACCTATTCTTTTTAAATTCTTTTTTAGAACTGCAATATTACTTAAAACATCTTGAACTGAAATGTCATACATACAACTTTTTTCTCTCTTACAAGAATTTCCAAAATAACAATCACAACCGCTCTTAGGCTCAATAATTATTCCTCTTGAATAAAGTTCAAATTCGTGTACATTAAAAATATTATGAAAAAGCATAAGCTGTTTTTTAAGAGCCAATGCAATATGCATCATCATACTCACAGGAGTTACAATAATGTCTGTATTATTTGTTATTGCGATAAACTCTTCTAAACTAAAAGTACCAAGATAAGTTGCATTCGTTTCTTTTTGATAAAACCTATTCATCTCATCTTCATCAGGACCACCCATTAATAAGCAAAAATAACCTTGTGCTTCTAATTCTTTAATACATTGTATCCAGTATTCTGAAGGCCAAAGACGTGTTTTCCATCTTAATCCGCAACCTGTATTGAGTCCAATAATAGTTTTTCCTACAGCTAAATCTTTAAGTTTCTTTTCCCAAATATCACTGATATTCTGATTAAGATTAATCATATATTCCTCGCCACTAAAATCAAAATGACATATCTCAAATATTTCCTCCAAATAGTTCTTTGTATTTCTCTTTGAAATATGATCAAAAAGTCCTGTAATTAGTTTATGTTCTGCTTTATCAGTAGCAGTATTAATATGACCATCTTTCCATATAAATCCAAATTTCTCTTTTGCCTCTACACATGACAATAACATACATGCTTCTTTATCTTTATCTAAATTTACAGCAATATCAAATTCTTGATCTGACAAAAAAGTAACAGAAGATGAATCCCACTTATAAATCTCATCTACCTTGTCTTTAGGGATTACTTGAGGACTATGTGTAATCCAAGTAAAATGGCAATTACCATATTCTTGCTTATATCTCTCTAAAAGAGGTGTAGTTCTAATAACATCACCAATTGCCCCTAACTTTATAAATAAGATTCTAGTTGACTGGGCTATTATCTTAGTAGGAATTACTAGCTTATCTTGTTTAACAAAATCGCAAATATTAAAAATCTCTTGTAGTAATGACTCCTTAGTATCTAGACAAGTAATCGCTGATTGGCTTATATCATAATGAGAACAGTCATCACATTGCAAATCAAATTGTTTATTTGGTTTACATGGTATATGACCCTCAAAATACTTGCAATCATATTTTACTGTTTCTTTCCTCATTATATAATTTTGCGTGTTATTGCAAATGTACGTAAAATGTATCATTTTCTATAAGAGGTAAAACACCTTAAAATGTGTAAGTTTGTATCCTATTTCTATACAAATGATAAATTATTATATCTCATATAACAATCCTCACCGCCACTTTGTTGATTTTGAACTTTCGGCAAGAACATTAGGAAAAGAAAAAATGCAATTCCAACTTTCAGCATGGAGACCTGGAAGGTATGAACTTGCAAATTTTGCTCAAAACATACAAAAATGGGCTGCATTTGATGAGGACAACAATCCACTATCTTTTAAGAAAATTACAAAAGATCTATGGGAAGTTGAAACAAAAGGATCAGCAGAAATTACAATTGTCTATAATTATTATGCTAATCAATTAGATGCAGGTGCTTGTTATTTAGATGAGCATCAATTATATTTAAACCCTGTACATTGTATGTTTTACATTGTAGACAGAATTGAAGAAGAATATAGTATAAATTTAGAAATTCCAGAAAATTATAAGATTGCTTCTTCAATGAAGCAAGATGACAATATGCTTTCAGTAAAAGGTTATTATTTGCTTTCAGAATCGCCAATAATCTGTTCTGATTCACTGCAATATGACAATTATAATCTTGATGAAATTACATTTCATTTATGGTTCCAAGGAAAATGCAACCCAGATTGGAAAAAATTAAAAACTGATTTTACAGCATTTACAAAGAGTCAAATAAATAAATTTGGGAGCTTCCCTGTTGATGAATATCACTTCTTCTTTCAAATTACTCCTTATAAAAGTTATCATGGAGTAGAGCACACAAAAAATACTGTTCTTTTAATAGGACCTGGTGATGAGATTATGGATAAAAGATATGAAGATCTATTAGGTGTTTGTTCTCATGAGTTATATCATACTTGGAACATAAAAGCAATCCGACCTGAAGAGATGTATCCCTACAATTTTACAAAAGAAAACTATTTTAGAACTGGATTTGTTGCAGAAGGGGTAACTACCTATATGGGAGATTTAATGCTTTATAATTCTGGTGTTTTTAATTGGGAAGAATTTGTAAAAACTCAGAATCAGAATTTAGAAAGACACCTTACAAATTATGGAAGATTTAACCTTTCAGTAGCTAATAGTGGTTTTGATAATTGGTTAGATGGCTACAAATTAGGAGTTCCAGATAGAAAAACATCAATTTATCCTGATGCTGCTCTTTGTATGCTAATGGTTGATCTGGAGATAATCCGCAATACAGAAGGGAAAGATAGTTTACACTCTGTGATGAAAAAGCTTTATGAAGACTTTGCACTTGTAGAAAAAGGATATTCTGAAGATGATTTTAGAAATATTTGCGTTGAATTTGGAGGACTGAAAGTTGCTGAAATTTTTGAAGATCATATTTATGGGACTCAGGATTACATCCCAACTTTAAAAGCCGCTTTAGAAATAGTAGGATTAGAATTAAAAGAGAAAAAAAACCCAAACTTATGTGCACAGTATTTTGGTTTTATTGCAGTTAAAGAGGATGGAAAAATAATTATTAAAAAAGTAGAGCCAAATTCAGTTACAGATAAAAAGGGAATAGCACCTGAAGATGAGATTACAAAAGTAGATGGCAAAGATATTGAAGGAAAAATTTCAGATATCCTTAAAGATTGCAAGTCAGAAGCAACCTTTATGATAAAAAAGAAGTTTTCAGAAAAATCTATACCTTTAACTATTGGAAATCATTACAAGCTATTAGAGATTGTAAGAATAGAAGAACCCACAGAAGAACAATTAACTTTAAGAAAAGTATGGTGTAATAATTAAACATGAAAAAAACTATCTCTATATTATTAATACTAGTAACCTCACTACATATTAGTTATGCGCAGTGTAATGGTTCATTGGATTTATGTTCAAAGCAATATAGTGAAGTAGCCTATTTAACAACACACAATGCATTTAACTCAGATCAAGATGGATTATTCTTTCCTAATCAAACCTATAATATAGCATCTCAATTAAATGATGGAGTTAGAGGCTTAATGATTGATGTTTATAATGATTTATTTGGAAATCCAGTGGCATACCATTCAATAATTGCCCTAGGATACATCCCGTTATCTGATATATTGAATGATATCAAAATATTTCTAGATAATAATCCAAATGAGATTGTAACAATCATTCTAGAGTGCTATGTAACAGCTAATGACATAGAGGATGAGATTAACCAATCTGGATTAGCTAATTATTTATATACTCATAATAATTCTCTAGCTTGGCCTACTCTACAGAACATGATTGATAATGACAATAGACTTGTAATCTTTACTGATGAAGATGATGCAAATGGATCTCAAAATTGGTACCATTATATATGGAATCATGCAGTAGAGACTCATTTCAGTGTTAATACGATCAATGACTTTACATGTGATTTTAATAGAGGAGATCCGTTAAATGATTTATTTATCTTAAATCACTTTGTCACTGACGCTACGTTAGGCTATGGCCTCTACAATGAATCCAATGATGTTAATGCAAATCCTTTTTTTATTAATAGGGCTTTGGACTGTCAAACACAAACTAATAAATTTCCCAATTTTGTGACAGTAGATTTTTATGAATTAGGTGATGGATTAGCTGTCGTAGATCAACTTAATGGTATTACTACACCATCTATTAATATAACTAAACAAAATTCAGAAAGAAAAATTTTATCTATCAAAGATATGCTAGGAAGAAAAAATGAAGTGAAAAATAACTCTATACTTTTTTATGTTTATGATGATGGCACAGTGGAGAAAAAAATAATTATAGAATGAAAGATATCACTCTACATAATAAAAAATTTGAAGTTTTTATTGCTGAAACTGAAATTGCAGCAATAGTGCATTCTATAGCGAATAATATAAATAATACACGCATAAAAAACCCTTTATTTATTTCTGTATTAAATGGTTCTTTCATGTTTTCTTCAGATATAATGAAGAAAATTACTCTACCAAAAACCGAGATATCTTTTATTAAACTTTCTTCTTACTTAGGTAAAGAAACCACTGGAGAAGTAAATAAGCTTATTGGAATAAGTGGAGATATATCAGGTAGAAATATTATAATATTAGAAGATATAATCGATACTGGTATTACATTAGAAAAAATAATATCATTACTTAAAAAAGAAAAGGTGGGAGATATAAAAGTAGCTACATTATTGTTTAAGCCTGAAGCTTATACAAAAGATCTTAATATTGACTTTATTGGAAAATCAATTGCTAATGATTTTGTTGTTGGTTATGGCTTAGATTATGATGAATTTGGTCGTAATTTGCCACATATTTATAAACTAAAAGAATAGAAAATGTTAAACATAGTATTATTTGGTCCTCCTGGAGCTGGAAAAGGGACACAATCAAACCTATTAATTAATAAATATAATTTAGTTCATTTATCAACAGGGGATATTTTAAGATCCGAAATTTCAGAAGGAACAAAATTAGGAGTTGAAGCAAAATCTATAATGGACAGAGGAGATTTAGTTTCTGATGAAATAGTAATTGGTATGATCTCTTCAAAATTAGATAATAACCCAGATGCAAATGGATTTATCTTTGATGGCTTTCCAAGAACAGAAGCTCAGGCTACCGCTTTAGATAATCTACTAAAGGGAAAAGAAACCTCAATATCTGTTATGCTTTCATTAAAAGTAGCAGATGATGAGCTTATAAAAAGATTACTAAAAAGAGGAAAAGATTCTGGAAGAGCAGATGATAAGAATGAAAGTATCATTGCCAATAGAATTAATGAATACAACAATAAAACAGCTCCTTTAAAAACATTTTACTCAAATCAAGATAAACTTTCTGAAATTGAGGGTATAGGATCTGTTGAGGAAATTGCAAATAGGCTAAATAGCGTAATTGACAACCTTTAAATGAGAGTTAAGAATTCCAATTTTGTTGATTATGTAAAAATCTTTTGCCGTTCTGGCAAAGGAGGTGCTGGTTCTTCTCATTTTTTAAGAGATAAAACTACAGCGAAAGGTGGTCCTGATGGTGGAGATGGTGGAGAAGGAGGTCATATAATACTTAGAGGAAATGAGCAAATGTGGACACTCTTACACTTAAGATATAAAAAACATATTTTCGCGGAAGCAGGGGGTGTTGGAAGTGGCAATCATAGACACGGAAGAGATGGTAAGAGTCAGGTCATTGATGTGCCCTTAGGTACTATTGCAAAAAACTCGGAAACAGGAGAAATACTTTGTGAAATTACCAATAATAATGAAGAATTTATACTAGTTAAAGGAGGAATGGGCGGTAGAGGTAATTCGCATTTTAAGTCTTCTACTAATCAGTCTCCAAGATACTCTCAGCCTGGTGGAGATGTCGTTGAAGGTTGGTTTATACTTGAGTTAAAAGTATTAGCTGATGTTGGTTTAGTAGGATTACCAAATGCTGGGAAGTCTACTTTACTTTCTATTGTCTCTGCGGCAAAACCTGAAATTGCAAATTATCCTTTTACTACTTTAGTTCCTAACTTAGGGATTGTATCATATCGAGATCATAAGTCTTTTATTATGGCAGATATTCCTGGGATTATTGAGGGAGCTTCAGAAGGGAAAGGGTTAGGGCTACGATTCTTAAGACATATTGAACGAAATTCTACTCTCCTATTTATGGTCCCTGCTGACACGGATGACATTACTAAAGAATATAAAATTCTATTAAAAGAATTAAAAAAATATAATGCTGAGCTTCTAGATAAAGATAGAATATTAGCTATTAGTAAATCTGATATGCTAGATGAAGAACTAGTTGAAGAAATAAAAAAAGATCTCCCGGCGGATTTACCAAGTCTTTTCATTTCATCGGTTGCACAGCAAGGACTAACAGAATTAAAAGATTTGATCTGGGAAAAACTTAATAAATAATGAATAATCTACAGAAAATAGATGAATATATTTTTAGATTAATTAATTCCACAGGCTGGGAGCAAATGGATGAAGTAATGATTCTTATCTCTTCTAAATGGTTCTGGATTCCTGTTTATGTTTATATTCTTTATTTAATTTACAAACGATTCTCAGGACAATTCCTAAAAATATTATTTTCATTAGGATTTTTAATATTTCTAGCAGATTTTGGTTCTGTACATTTATTTAAAGAGGTCTTTGAAAGATCTCGCCCTTGTCATTTTTTAGAGGGAATAAGAGTAGTTGATGGATGTGGGGGACCTTTCGGATTTATATCATCTCATGCTTCTAACTATTTTTCTATTACATTTTTTATTGCTTTACTTTTTAGAAAATTCTGGGGATTTGTTCATCTATTCTCGTGGGCAGTAATAGTTGGGTTTAGTAGAATCTATTTAGGGGTCCATTATCCTTTTGATATTTTAGGGGGTATGTTCTGGGGACTATTTGTAAGTTTGCTAGTATATTATATTTATAGAATGAAAATCAAAAACTTTGACTGGATCTGGTTTGCTTGGTTAGCATTAGTTTGTATATGGAACTTTGTTTGGCCAAGTGTACCCCCAATTGCAGACGTATTGGCTGCAATTATTTTATCACTTTTAGTTGTATTTATTAAAAAAATAAAAAAATGAAAAAACTACTCATCTTATTAATTATATCATTTATATCATTACAGTCATTTTCTCAAGAAAAACCGAAATTAGTAGTTGGAATTGTAGTTGACCAGATGCGTTATGATTATGTTTACCGTTTTTGGGATAATTTTGGAGATGAAGGATTCAAAAGATTAATTAACCAAGGATACTTTTTCCGTAATTGTCAGTTTGGTTATCTTCCTACTTATACTGGCCCTGGACACGCTTCTATTTTTACTGGAACTACTCCTGCTGTTCATGGTATTATTGCAAATGACTGGTATGATAAAAAGTCTGGAAATTATATTTATTGCGCTGGAGATGGAGATATGCATACTGTTTGTAATTGTGAACAGAAGAATATAGATGTCCAATCTGAAGATGGAAAGATGTCTCCTCATCATATGCTTACTACCACATTTGCAGATGAATTAAAGCTATTTAACAACAATAGTAAAGTCTTTGGAATATCTTTAAAAGATAGAGGCGCTATATTACCTGCAGGACATAGTGCAAATGGCGCATATTGGATGGATAGTGAAGGAAAATGGATTACATCTTCTTTTTATATGGAAGCTCTTCCAGATTACATTCAAAAAATCAATGAAACTAAACCAGCTCAACACTATCTAGAAGGCATATGGGAAGTAAAAGGAAAGTTTAATCATAACCTACTTACTCAATATAGTCAGCAAGGAGGAAGTGCTATAAAAAGCACCCCTTATGGAAATACTATTTTAAAAGACCTAGCAATTGAAATTCTTAAGAAAGAAAAGTTAGGACAAGGAAACCAAACAGATATATTAACTCTTAGCTTTTCTTCTACTGATTATATTGGGCATCAATATGGACCTCATGCTGCTGAAATAGAAGACACTTATTTAAGATTAGATAAGGACTTAGAAGAAATTATTAAACAAATTGATAACACTGTAGGAAGCGATAATGTAGTGCTTTTTATTACTGCAGATCATGGTGTAGTCTCTGAACCTAATGAACTGTTAAAAAGAAATATCCCAGCAGGTTATTTTGATAAATCTATCATGCAAACAGAACTGCTTTCTCATCTAAATACAATTTACGGACAAGGAGATTGGATAAAAGATTATTCTAATAACCATTTATTTTTAAACCATGATTTAATTCTAGAAAAAGATATTGATTTAGAAGAAATTGAAAGAAAATGTGCAAAGTTTCTCTTAAAATATGAATGGGTAAAAAATACATATACAGCAACTCAATTGAATGAGAATGAATATCAAAATTCTTTCCATTCTTTAGTTCAGCGAGGCTATAATCAAAAAAGATCTGGAGATGTAATTGTAAGCCTACAAACTGGGTGGTTAAAATCACATTGGGAAGCTGGAGGAACAACTCATGGATCTTCTTATAGTTACGACACCCATGTCCCACTTATTTTCTGGGGAGGAAACATTCCACAAGGACAAGCTGACAGAAAAGTAAATATTCGTGATATTGCGCCTACAATCTCTACTCTTTTAGGGATATCTTATCCTAACGGTTGTACTGGTAATCCTTTGCCTGAAATTACCCAGTGAAAGAAATAAAGTCAGCCAATTATTCTATCTGGGTAGGAGATGATTCTTTAAGTAAGCTAGATCTATCTCAATATTCTAAAGTTGGAATTCTAGTAGATGAGAATACGAAAAGAGATTGTCTTAAGAAACTTCCCAAGATACCAGGTGTTTTAATTATTGAGATAGAATCTGGAGAAAAAAATAAGACTATAGATAGTTGTAATTTTATTTGGCATCGACTTACAAATAATAACTTTGATCGAAATTCATTATTGATCAACTTAGGTGGCGGTGTAATTGGAGATATGGGAGGATTCTGTGCCTCGACATACAAAAGAGGCATTAATTTTATTCAGATACCAACAACTCTTCTTGCAATGGTTGACGCCTCAATTGGAGGTAAAGTAGGAGTAAATACTCATGATTTAAAGAATCAGATAGGACTATTCTCCAATCCAAATTCAGTAATTATAAACCCTGCTTTCTTAGAAACATTATCAACTGATCAATTAAAATCAGGATTCGCAGAAGTTATAAAACATGTACTGATCTCAAATCAGATGCTATGGCAAGATATTAGTAATAGTTCATTCGAAGAACTAGATTGGAGGCATATTATAGAAACTTCTATTAAGATAAAAAATGAAATTGTTCTTAAAGATCCAAAAGAAAATAATGAAAGAAAAAAACTTAATTTTGGCCACACTTACGGACATGCAATTGAAAGCTATTATCTTAAAAAAGGAAATCCAATTCTACATGGAGAAGCAATCTTCATGGGTATTATTTTAGAGACTGAACTTTCAAGTTTATCATTAGAAGAAAAAAATCAGATTAAAAATTATATATTATCTAATTTCCAATTACCACATTACCCATCAAAATCAGAACTCTTAAATTTCATGTGGAATGATAAGAAGAACCTAAAAGAAAGAATTAATTTCTCTCTATTAAAAGCAATAGGAAGCTGCACAGTAGATAATTTGTTCTCAGAAGATGAATTATAAAATTTCGCATCCAACTAAGATAGTAAATTGTGACATTGAATTACCCGCATCAAAAAGTCTTTCAAACCGATTATTAATTATTCAAGCGCTCTGTAACACAGACTTTAAAATTGATAACTTATCTGATTCTTATGACACAAAATACTTACAAAGAGCACTAATATCAGATAAAAATACAATTGATGTAGGGCATGCAGGAACTACATTCCGATTCCTTACTTCTTACTTATCATCTCAAAATAATACCGAACTTGTGTTAACTGGATCTGATAGAATGAAGGAAAGACCCATAAAAGGACTAGTAAATGCTCTAAGAGGCATGGGAAGTAAGATTGATTATCTAGAGAAAGAAGGGTTTCCCCCTTTAAAAATAACTGGAGGTAAATTAGAGGGAGGGAAAATTGAAATTGATGGAGAGATAAGTTCGCAATTTATCACATCTATACTACTAATCGCCCCAATATTAAAGAAAGGAATTGAACTACATATTAATAAAGAGATAGTATCAAGAACTTATATAGAGATGACTCTAGCATTGATGAAAGAATTTGGCATAGATAGTCATTGGAAAGATAACATTATAAGCATAGAACCTCAGAGCTATACAGCTAAGAGATACAAGTTAGAGTCAGATTGGTCTTCTGCTTCTTTCTGGTTTGAGATTGCAGCTTTATCTAATTCATGTGAAATTAAACTTAATGGACTAAAAGAGGATTCTATACAAGGAGATAAAAAAAATATCGCAATATTTAATAAGCTAGGTGTAGATTCTTCATTTGAAGAAGGAGTTTTAATTCTAAAGAAAAACCAAAATATTCATGCTAATAAATCATATGACTTATTAAACACACCTGACATCTATCAATCCTTAAGATGCACTCTTTTTGGACTCAATATAAAATCTAAGTTCTTAGGCCTTTCCACATTAAAAGATAAAGAAACTAACAGAATAATCGCAGTAGATAACGAGTTAGAGAAATTAACTTCGTCAAAAATTATTGATACTTACAAAGACCATAGAATGGCAATGAGCTTTGCTCCATGTTGTTTAAGGTTTGGAGAATTACAAATAAATGATGTGGAAGTTGTAAACAAATCATACCCTAAGTTCTGGAAAGACCTAAAAAAGGCCGGATTCATAATATCTGTTTTATCTCACTAAGACATGAGACCTCAAAAGAAAATTTCTCATTATGTTCCACTCTTTCAGGGTTAAAATAAATAGCCGTTAAGCCTGCTTTCTCTGCTCCCAATACATCAACTATTAAATCATCTCCAATCATTATACTCTCATACGATAATGCATTAGCTTTCTTTAAAGCAAAGTCGAAAATCCTTCGGTCTGGTTTCTTTACACCAACTTGTTCAGAAGTAATAACTATATCAAAATACTCATCTAATCGTGATGCTTCTAATTTAATATGTTGTACCTCTTGAAATCCATTTGTAATGATATGCAGAGTATATCTCTCTTTTAGATAGTTAAGAATCTCATGTGAGAAGGGGAATAGTTTAGTCTTATATGGTGACTCATCAATATAAGTTGATCCAAAATCCTCAGCAAGTTGGAGGTCATTTATACCATACTCCTGCATTGTAAGAAGAAATCTTTTCCCTCTCAGCTCTTCTTTACTAATCTTATTTATCCTATATAAACCCCATAATATGTCATTATGAATTTTATATCTTCTAATAAAGTCTTCTGCAGTATCAACTCCTTTCTTTAGTAGTGAGAATCTATCAATAAGTTGCAATAATGTCTTATGAGAATTTTTTTCAAAATCCCATAATGTTCTATCTAAATCAAAGAATATATGTTTGTATTTCATTTATTTCTTCTTTCCAAAAGCTAAATCTCCTGCATCACCAAGACCAGGAACAATATAGGATTCAGCAGTCATCTCTGCATCCTCTGAACCAATCCATAAAGTACAATTCTTGATAGGGATATTCTCTTTTACATATTCTACCCCCTCAGAAGAAGAAATAACAGAAACAATATGAATATGTTTTGGGGTTCCTGTTCTTAAGATTGCCTTAATTGCCAAGATCATAGATGAACCACTTGCAAGCATTGGATCGCATAAAATAAGAGTCTTACCTCCTAAATCAGGCGATGCCATATATTCTATCTTTATCTCAAAATCGCCACCCTTCTGATGGCTTCTGTAAGCAGAAATAAAAGCATTATCAGAACTATCAAAATAATTTAATAAGCCTTGATGAAGCGGAAGCCCTGCCCGTAATATAGTTGCTAATACTGGCTTTTCTTTCATTAAGCTCTCCGTAGATATTCCAAGAGGAGTCGTGATATCTTGTGTTTTATATTCCATTTCCTTACTTATCTCATAAGCAAAGATCTCTCCAATTCTCTCGATATTTCTTCTAAAACGCATCGAATCATTTTGAATACTTACATCTCTTATCTCTCTAATAAAGTGGTTGAAAATACTATTCTTATTTCCTAAATTAATTATTTTCATCTTTATATATTATTTGTTTAATCATATCCTCATACACATTCTTCCAATCTTTCCAAACACCAAAGTTACTAAATGTATCATTATGCCAAACACTTATTAAAGTCCCATTAATACGTTTTACCGCTTCAATAATTTCTGCAATTTCATTTTGCACATCTTCTACATTAAGCTGTAAGTTAAACTTTAGAATATCATCAGTTATAGAAAAAGGATAAACCTTTATTGACAAGGGTTGCTCCATATCCAAATCATAAAAACTAAATGGAGAAGCTATACCTGCCCTAAAACCTAATTCGGAAGCATATCCCATTGTAAAATCTTCAGTAATACCTAATGAAATAAGTCTTTTATAGGTTTCTGGTAAAGATAATTGTAAAAAATGTTGCCTACTAAAAAATACTGCTCTTTTCTGTATATCCTCTAATCTTGCTATTTCTTTTTGCAATATATTGATTCCATCATTCGATCTAAACGATGGATGTATACCAACTAAAGCTAAATCAGACAACCTCTTAATCAATGAAATAACATTACTATTTGAATAAGAGAGATTTTTATCATTTAAGCCATAATCTCCAAGCAATATAAAGTACCTAACATCTATATTATATTTCTTTTGTAAATTAAATTGAAAAGAATAAGTATCAAAAGGATCTTTCCTCCTCTCAAAAAAAATAGAAAACATAAATCTAATATTCTTAAAATCAAGATTTAATAATGACCGCACTATTAATGCAATAGTTCTAACAAACCCCTTTCCTTTATATAAATAAGCATTATCAATATCAATAGTTGAGATATAGCTAAAAGAAGCTGTTTTAACCTCTAATGTCGAAGCAAAATCTTTAATAAAACATACAAATTCTTGAATCCAAATATTTACAACAGGTTTTCTTAAGAATCCTTTCTTAAATGCTATACTTTCTGAGGCTAGATATCTTCCAAATTGATCTTTTAAATGCGGCAAGTACTCCTCATATCTACTCACCAAGTAAAAAACTGAAGAAAATATATCATGTAAGTATGATGAATCCTGAGTCGTCCTAAATAGATACTCTTTATTGTTCTCTTTAAAAAAATTCAAATCAACCTCTATAATATCTCTAGATGATAACAAGCCATCAGCCTCAACGAAGATCTCATCATTAGACATTCTATTTCTAGAATAATTTATTTTGATTTTCTCCGAAGATTGAAAAAGATCAATTTTATCAACTAACTCATAACCAACATGGCATATCTCCTCAAATATGAGCTTAAACACATATATGTGTCTTGATGTGATTGTAGGAGTATATATTATTATCTCTTTCATAAAGCAAAAATAAAAAAAGGGCTAATCAATTGATTAGCCCTTTTTATGAGTTATTAATTCTTTATTAAGATAATGAATCTACATGCTTAGTTAACTTTGATTTCAAGTTAGCAGCCTTATTCTTATGAATAATATTTGTTTTAGTTAGTTTGTCTAACATTGAAGAAACCTTTGGCAACATCTCTACTGCTGACTTCTTATCAGTTGTTTCTTTTAAATCTCTAACTGCATTTCTTGCAGTCTTATGCTTATATTTATTCAACAATCTTCTCGTTTCAGTTTGTCTTATTCTTTTTAATGCCGACTTATGATTTGCCATAATTATTATTTTTAAGTAGCCCGACGGGGAATCGAACCCCGGTTACCAGGATGAAAACCTGGCGTCCTAACCACTAGACGACCGGGCCATAATGGTTCTCAAAATTGAGTTTGCAAATTTATACTTTTTTTTAATCTTACAAAGAAATTACTTATTATTTGTTTCATGAGATAACTTAAAGCCTAGTCTTTTTGAAGTTTTTATCTTATGATTATTATCTACATCTAATATTTGATGAACTGAAACTACTTTTACATCATTAAAATTAGGAGTCTGTAAATCAAAATCTAATGAATAAACCATAGATGAATTGATAATCTTATCGATTTGATCCGTATTAATCTTCTGATTACCAAAATCATTAAATAAAAACCCTAACTCTTTATCTCCCTCAACAAAGAAATGCATATCCTTATTAATAAAAATACGAGCAATAAGAAAACCTGCATCATTCAAACGATTATACTTTAATGAGTCTGAAAGAAAATTATAAATATTGATGACGCCACAAAATGAACGCATCCTATCCTTATTAACATATTCTGTTTTATGTATTTGATGAGAAGGTTCAAAATCAAAAATATTTGAATGCATATTAAATAAAAGGGTGTCTCCAGAAAATTTTATCTTTGCGTCAAAATCACCAGATTCCTCATACAGAACCTCAACATCATTATCCGAGACTTCATTATTTAGCCTAACTGATTTTTCTTTCAATATATCTTGAATTTTTGCGAAAACATCTTGCGTAATACGATAAACTTTCTGTTTAGTACTGGATTTCTTCTTTAGTAACTCAAGTATCTTTCTTTCTGATTCCATATTAATATGCTTTAGCAAAAAGCACTCGTTTATTTGATGATTTTCCACTAAATAAGCAAGTTCCATGCTCTTCTTGCGCATCAAAAGGAATGCATCTTATAGTTGCTTTTGTTTCTTGTTTAATTTTTTCTTCTGTCTCAGAAGTTCCATCCCAATGTGCATAAACAAATCCTCCCTGCTCAATTAACCTTATAAACTCTTCTCTTGAATCTGCTTTAAAAGTTCTATCTTCACGGAAAGTAAGTGCCTTTTTATATAGATTATTCTGAATCTTCTCTAATAAATTTTCTACCTTGACATCAATATCAATAATTTGATATGTTTCTTTTTCCAATGTATCTCTTCTAGCAACCTCAATTGTCCCATTCTCTAAGTCACGAGCACCAAGAGCTAAACGTAATGGAACTCCCTTGAGTTCATACTCAGCAAATTTCCAGCCAGGTTTATGTGTATCTCTTTTATCAAATTTCACAGTAATCCCTTTTTTTTCTAAAGACTTTTGTAATTTCATAGCAACCTCTGATAACTTTTCTAATTGCTCATCGCCTTTATAAATAGGGATAATAACAACTTGAAAAGGAGCTAACTTAGGTGGCAGAACTAAACCATGATCATCAGAATGCGTCATAATTAAGGCTCCCATCAAACGAGTAGAAACGCCCCAAGATGTAGCCCAAACATATTCTTGCTTTCCTTCTGCTGTTGCAAATTTTACATCAAATGCTTTTGCAAAATTTTGAGCTAGAAAATGAGATGTTCCTGCCTGCAATGCTTTTCCATCTTGCATTAAAGCTTCGATACAATAAGTTTCCTCAGCACCAGCAAAACGTTCATTAGCTGATTTTAAACCTTGCACTACTGGCATTGCCATAAAGCTTTTAGCAAATTTAGCATAAATATTAATCATTTGTTTAGTCTCTTCTAAAGCCTCTTTCTTAGTCGCATGAGCTGTATGGCCTTCTTGCCACAAGAACTCAGATGTTCGCAGAAATAACCTTGTACGCATTTCCCATCTCACGACATTAGCCCATTGATTAATTAATAAAGGTAAATCCCGATAAGATTGTATCCATTTACGATAAGTATCCCAAATAATTGTCTCGGAGGTAGGACGAACTATTAACTCTTCTTCTAATTTTGCATTAGGATCAACAACAACCCCACTTCCATCTTCTGCATTCTTTAATCTATAATGTGTAACTACAGCACATTCTTTTGCAAACCCCTCAATATGATCAGCCTCTTTACTCAAATAAGATTTTGGAATAAAAAGAGGAAAATAAGCATTTACATGACCAGTCTCTTTAAACATTCTATCAAGCTCTGCTTGCATCTTTTCCCAGATTGCATAACCATAAGGTTTAATGACCATACAGCCTCTTACTCCAGAATTTTCTGCTAAATCTGCCTCTTGAACAATATCATTATACCATTGAGAATAATCTTCTTCTCTTGATGTTATTTTTTTTGCCATTTAATCTTAAAAAATGTAATTTTGTAGTATTAATTTCGTTTATCTAAAAGTTAGGACAAAACTAATAAATTAAATGAGCATAAGTTTATGAGTCCTAAACAAAAAAATAGAACTATGAAAAATCTACTTCTTCCATCTTTGCTAATGTTATTTTTAACATCATGTTTAACAACAGCTAATATGAATTATTCTGATCCTAATTATTTAGGCAGTGATGAATTCAGCACTTATGATGAAATAACAGCAAATAACCAAATAGACAGGCAAGAAATAGCTTCTGATACTAACAACACTATCAATAATTATTACGAAACAGATGATTATTATGATTATAGTTTTTCTTCAAGGATAAGACGATTCCATAGACCAATGTACGGCAGCAGTTATTATGGTGGTATTTATACTGATTACTATTGGTATAATAACGATCCTTTATATTGTGGAACTAGTATCTATTATGGCTATAACTGGAACTCTCCTTATTATTATGACTATAGTTACTCTCCTTATTATTATGACTATTACTACACCCCATATTATACAGGAATATACTACGGACATTATGGGTATTATGGATATAGACCCTATCAGCATTACAATCACAATCTTAATGCACACTCAAATAAGCATTACACTTACGGACACAGAAGTACGTTAAGTACTAAAGAAAATAGAGGAGTAAAAAGTAACGCAATTAATACAAACACTACAGTTGTACGTATTAAAGACAACACTCCTTTTAGAGGAAATACATACAATAAAAAAAACAAAGGCATAACTAAGAATACATATAAAAACAAAAATTACGAAAATAAATCATCAACAAGAACTAAAAAGAACATAAATCATTCTAATAGCAAAACAAATAGAAGCAATAATAACAGTAACAAAACCTACTATTCACCAAGATCAAATACCCGCAATTATAAATCAAACTCTGGAAATAGATCAAATAGCAGTAAGAGGTCATCAAGTAATAGAAGAGGTACAAAACCAAGAAGATAAAATGACAAGAAAAACATTAACAGTTCTATTTATATTCGGAACAATAACATTATTTGCACAAAATGAAGTTGACGCGTTAAGATATTCAACACAAAACTTAAACGGAACAGCAAGGTATTCTGCAATGGGAGGAGCATTTGGGGCCCTAGGAGGAGAATTCTCAGCCTTAAGTTTAAACCCTGCTGGGATTGGCATGTACCAATTCTCTGAATTTACTTTTACCCCATCCTTAAATATTCATAATGCAAAATCATATTATGGAGATTCTCATATATCTGATCATAAATATAGCTTAAATATAGCTAATCTAGGGGTAGTATTTACAATGCCAAGAGATAACTCTGAATGGAAGAGGGTAAATATCGCAATTGGATGGAATCAATTAGCTAATTATAATAATCATATAGCTATAGAAGGAAGAAATAATACATCCTCAATAGTTGATAATATTCTTGATTATGCTCAAGGAAATACAATTGATAACCTGAGTGAATTCCATGGATCCTTAGCTTTTTGGAGTGATTTAATAGATTTATCTGATAATAGTATTGATACAATAACAGAATGGTATGCTAATGATAATGGAAATTACATTTCACATGTTAAGAGTAATACAAATAAGACTCAGACTGAACATATAAGATCAAGTGGGGAAGAAAATGAATTTATTTTTTCAATAGGCGGCTCATACAATGAGCAACTATATATTGGAGCTACTGTTGGGTTCCCTTGGATAAATTATTATGAAAGAGCAATTTATAGTGAGCATTCTTTTGAAGATACCATTTATGACCTAAATAGTTTTGATTATGAAGACGAGCTGTCAGTATATGGTAGTGGGGTTAATATAAAAATCGGAGCTATTTACAGAGTAAATGACAAACTAAAAATTGGAGCAAGCTTACACTCTCCTACTTTATATCATATAGAAGAGACCTATAGTTCATCTATCACAACACACTTCTCTACAAAAAGCTATCCTCCAGAGACATCTCCTATCAATTATTTTGAATACGAACTTCTTACACCATGGAAAGCAACCTTAAGCGCTTCAGCTATTTTTAATAAAAATATACTAATTAGTGGAGACTATGAGATTATAGACTACTCTTCATCTAATATGTACTCTGAAAGTTATTCATTTAATAATGAGAATGAAACAATAGCTAATTTATATCAGAAAACTGAAAACCTAAGAATTGGAGGTGAGATGAATATCAAACCATTTATATTAAGGACTGGTTATTCAAGATATGGAAGTGCATTCTCTAATAAAGACTTTAGTAGGAACAGCTTTAGTTACGGAATAGGGATTAAGAATCGAGGATATTCCTTTGACATTGCTTATATATTGTCACAAGGAAGTAATGAGCATTTATTATATAGTGAAGAATATATTGATCCAATCAAAATAATAAATACACATCACAACTTATTGTTTACTTTAGGGTTTAGATATTAATCTGATACACGATTTAAACTAGCCTTTGCTTTTTGATGAATTCCTCTTTGATAATCAAAATCAGATATTAAGAGGCACTTCTGAAAATAACTCTCTGCTTTGATATTATCTTCTAACTTCTCGTAAATTAAACCTATTGTTAAAGCCGACATAGGTGCATAGTAATTAGCCGTATTCTCTCCAAACTGATATGACTTTTCAAAATCATGAATTACCTCATTATAATTATAATCTAATTTTAATTTAATTTTAGCAGATCTATACCAATACTCATCAAAGTACATAGAATTTTTATCTATAACTTTAAAAGATAACAATTCTAATAGCGCATCTTTATAATAACCTCCGTCATATAATAACCTCGATACTAATAGGCTAGCATTTGTAATATAATTTCTCTCTGCATCCCTTAAAGCTACTTTGTCTTCATCAATTAACGAATTACCTTTACGAATTACACTATCAAAATAATTATTCTCTATTCCTCTTAAATAAGCAATCCATGCTAATTTATGATAAGCTGACTTAACGTAATTTATCCCCTTAAAATCAGCAATGAAATACTCAAAACTCTGTTTAGCATTATCATAATCTAGTTTATACATATAGGCCATCGCCTGTAAGTAATCAAGGTAATGAAAATGAAACATAGTCTCAGAATGAGGGCGGCTTTCTAAAACATTTATGCAGTAATTATTTTTACCTAAATTATGAGATAAACGAGCAGCAGCAAAATTTAATAACAGATTATCTTTATACCTATCTCCTATCCTATCAAGATATTTCTGACAGATTATATTATTATTAGTAAAGTTTATCTGAAAAAAAGACAGTAAGAATAATATTTCACTCTCATACATCTTATATTTATTATCATCGAGAACCTCGTCTAATTCAAGAAGTCCTAATTCTACTCCACCTTCTAATCCTGCAAGCCTTAGGATCCATTGGAAATTTTCAGGAATTGCACCAAGAAAAGAATGCATCAAGCCTAAGCACTTCTTATTTAAAGTAAATCTAGGAAAATCATCTTGATTCTTTTTTAATAACTTATAGGCTTTAACAAACTCATATGCAGCAACAGAATATTGTTCAAGTTTTAATCTTGCAAATGCCCATTGTAGATGTACTTCAGCTTGTGCATATAAGTAATATGGAGAGCTTTTATCATTCGCTTCAAGCATATTTATTATCTCGTTCTTCTTTTGATAATTAGACTCAAAATAATTCCTCTCCTCACCTATAAAGATAGTTAAAAAATGAATATAGTTCTGATGTAGTGGAATAAATCCATTATTAGGATTCTCAATACTCTCAATTTCCAGCAAGTCTTTTGCTTTTGTAAATTCAAGATTAATAATATGAGAATATGATTCTTGCATATTCTCATTCATCTCAAATGCTGCAAAAACATTAGTACTTATTATGAAAGCAAGAAAGAGTATTTTTCTCATTGCAATAAAAAAGGGACTTCAAAAATATGAAATCCCTTTTATATAATTGAATTATTTACTAAGCTTCCACTTTTTGATCCTCAAGGATGTCTGCATCAACCATAATTCTACCACAATGCTCACAAACAATCACTTTCTTATGCATTTGAATATCTAATTGTCTCTGTGCTGGTATCTGACTAAAGCATCCTCCACAAGCATCACGTTCCACCGAAACAACTGCTAGACCATTTGCTACTTTTGATCGTATTCTTTTATAGGCATTTAACAATCTCTCATCTATTACCTTTTCTGCTTTCACTGAATTTGCAATTAAATTCTTCTCCTCCTTCTCTGTTTCTGAAATAATTTCATCCAGTTCATTCTTCTTAATCTTTAACTCATTCTCTCTTTCAGTAATTTGATCTTTACAAGCATTAATAATCTCTGTTTTATGAAGAATACTTGCTTCATGCTGGATTTTCTTCTTTTCTGCAATTTGAATCTCTAAGTTTTGATACTCAACTTCTTTGGTTAAAGAAGTAAACTCACGGTTATTCTTAATATTCTTTAATTGTTTTTCATACTTTGTAATTGCATCAGTTGCCAAGGAAACAGAATTCTTATTTGCAATAATATTATTATTGATCACTTGCAGTTCAGCATTAAACTTTTCTAATTTTACGTTTAACCCAGCAATTAGATCTTCTAGATCTACAATCTCTAAAGGCAATTCTCCTCTGACGATTCTAATTTTATCAACCTGAGTGTCAATAACTTGAAGTTGGTGTAAAGCTTTCAGTTTATCTTCTACAGACACTGCATTCTTTTTCATTTTTTTTGCCATTATAAGTACTTTATCGGATTAGTATTCACTTTTGATAATCGGATGGCAAACTTAGTAAAATTTTTAGTAAGCAAATCATAAATTAAGTCCTTTGTAAATTGCTCACTCTCATAATGCCCAATATCTGCAATAATAATATCTTTCTCCGCATCAAAAAACTCATGATATTTAAAATCAGCTGAAATATAAATATCAGCATATTCTTTCTTAGCTTTACTTAATAAAAAACTACCACTACCTCCACAAACAGCTACTTTCTGAATAGTATCATTTATAATAGGTGTATGTCTAATACAATCTGTTTGCATTAAATCCTTTAATTGATTTAAGAAAAGATCAGTGGCGAGAGGTGATTCTAACTCACCAATTACACCCGATCCAACTAACTGGTGTTTATTCTCAAGAATAAATATTTGATGAGCAACTTCTTCGTAAGGATGAATTCTTTGCATAGCTGACAGGACATATTTTTCTTTATATTTAGGAAACAAAACCTCTATTCTTTCTTCCTCTTCTGAATGAATTTTACCTATCTCTCCAGCAAATGGTTTTGCGCCATCATTAGCTTTATAAGTGCCCTCTCCAATAGATGAAAAACTACAATTTTCATAATTTCCTATTTTTCCTGCACCAGCCTTATACAATGCTTTTTTTAATTCCTCAGCATTATTGACTGGGCAATACACTACCAATTGCCTCAATAATTCAGCTTTTGGGGCCAAAACCTTACAATTTTGTAATCCTAATCTATTAGCAATCTTTGCACTTACTCCATTATGTACATTATCAAGATTAGTATGAATAGCATAAATAGCAATATCATTCTTAATTGCCTTAATTACTGTTCGTTCAATATAGTTTTTTCCATTAAGTCTCTTAAGTCCACTAAAAATAATAGGATGATGAGCAATAATAAAATTACAACCAGTAGATATTGCTTCATCAACCACATCTTCAGTGCAATCTAATGTAATTAATACCCCAGTTATATCTACTAAGTCATCACCAATTATTAAACCACAATTATCATAGTCTTCTTGATAACATAATGGTGCAAATGCTTCTAAAAAATGTGTTATCTCTTTTATTTTCATTCTTCAAAAATACAAAATCTAACAACTACAATCCAACTACTACAAACTAATTGTATATTTGCCATGTGAGATACATTCTTTACCCTTTCAGCTTAATCTACTCTAGTATTATAAGTATCAGGAACCTGCTTTTTGACATGAATATCTTTAAAGCAGAAAACCACCCTATCCCAATAATCTGTATTGGTAATTTATCAGCAGGTGGTAGTGGGAAAACACCGCACACGAATTATATTGCTAACTTACTAAATAATAATTATAAAGTAGCTATACTAAGTAGAGGTTACGGAAGAAGAACTTCAGGATTTCATTATGTAGATACAGAAAGCAATGCAACAAATATTGGTGATGAACCATTGGAACTAAAACAAAATAATCCTAACTGCATAGTTGCTGTAAATAATAACAGGAATAAAGGGGTAAAAAGAATATTAAAGGATTATCCAGACTTAGATGTGATTGTGCTAGATGATGGATTCCAGCACAGATGGATCAAAGCAGGATTAAGTATTATTGTTTCTCCTTTCTACAAACCATACTATAAAGATAAAATGTTACCATTAGGAAACTTACGTGAACATAAAAATGGCGCAAATAGATCTGATATAATCATAATCAGTAAAACACCAAAAGAAACAAACCCAAAAGAAGAAAAAGAGATCCTTGCAAGCATAAGTCTAAAAGCACATCAGAAAGCATATTTTTCATCTATAAAATATGAAAATATTAAATGTATCTATACTAATGAAGAATTCATATTTGATGATGTTTATAATATTATTTTAGTGACTGGAATTGCAGATGCAAAACCTCTTATTAAGCACCTAGAGAAAGGTGGACACTATATCCATCAAATACAATTTAATGATCATCACAAGTACACAGAATCAGATATACAAAAAATATTAATAAAATACAATACTAATCAAAGTCTAAAAAAGCTTATCTTAACCACCGAAAAAGATGCTACTAAATTAAGAGAATTCTTAATCCAATTTAAGGGCTTAAATTTTTATTACGCACCTATTAAAATTAAATTTGAGCAGCAAAGAGAATTTGACAGGCAAATAATAAATTATGTTGCAAAAAATTAAAGAATCAACAAGATTCTTACAAAATAAAACCAATTATCAACCACAAGTTGGGATTATCTTAGGAACAGGCCTTGGAGGATTAGTCAATGAAATTGACATTAAACACTCAATCTCATATGAAAAGATTCCAAATTTCCCAATATCAACAGTAGAGGGTCATAGTGGAAGATTAATATTCGGGGAGCTTAATGGTAAAGAAGTAATAGCCATGCAAGGAAGGTTCCATTTTTATGAAGGATACTCACTGGAAGAAGTGACTCTTCCGGTCAGAGTAATGAAATTACTAGGGGTCGAGAATCTAATAGTTTCAAATGCAAGCGGTGGTGTCAACCCTGATTACGCAATAGGAGACTTAATGATATTAAAAGATCATATCTGTCTTATTCCAAATCCATTGATCGGTCCAAATTTAGATGAATTAGGCCCAAGATTTCCTGATATGAGTGAGCCATATTGCAAAAATCTAATTACAATAGCAGAAAATATTGCAAAAGCAAATAAGATAGCTGTGCATAAAGGAGTCTATGTAGCCCTTACTGGACCAACACTTGAAACTCCTTCAGAATACAAATACATGAGAATAATTGGGGGAGATACTGTAGGGATGTCTACAGCGCCAGAGGTAATTGTTGCTCGACATATGGAGATACCTTGTTTTGCAATTTCAGTAATAACTGACCTTGGAATTCCTGGAAAAATACAGAAAGTAACTCATAAAGAAATACAGAAAGTATCAGAAAAAGCTGAGCCCAAACTCACTCTAATTATTAAAGAATTAATTACATCTATCTAATGAAGAAACTATTACTTATCTTGGGAATAATATCATTCTACACTGGTAACGCACAACAAACTGGAACGCTTTTATATAATTGGCAAGACACTAATTTAGTAGGCTCTTGGGCATACGACAATACTTATAATGAGTGCTGGGGAGTATTTATAAATGAGAGAGAAATTGCAATAATTGGTTCAACAGAAGGAACACATTTCTTTGATATAACTGACCCTTCAAATACCACAGAAATAGCCTTTGTTCAGGGAGCTTATACCGGAGGCGGTGTTATACACAGAGATTATCATGACTATCAAGGATATTTATATGCCGTATGTGATGAAGGGAGTTCCTCTACATTGCAAATTATTGACATGACTGACTTGCCAAATTCAGTGCAAACAGTTTATGACTCTAATGACCTTTTTACAAAAGCACATAACATATACATTGACACAGCAACAGCAAAACTTTACGCATGCGCTTCAAATTCAGCTATGGATGTTTATAATTTAAACACGGCTGCAGGTCCTACTGACCCTGAGTTAATTTATTCCTATAATGGTGTTGGACATGTTCATGATGCTTTTGTCAGAAATGATTCTGCTTATTTAAATTGCGGAAATGATGGATTAAGAATATTTGATTTCTCAACTGTTAATCAAATAGGTGATCAACCAACATTATTAGCAACTCTTACTTCATACCCTGACGCTGGCTATAATCATTCCGGATGGTTAAGTGATAACGGAATGATTTATGCAATGCAAGATGAAAACCATGGATATGATGTTAAGCTTCTAGATGTAAGTGATTTTAATAACATCTCAGTAATAAAAAAATTTAACTCAGGAGTTGATGCAATGTCAATGGCTCATAATGGCATTATAAAAGGTGATAATCTTTACATCCCATATTACCATGATGGTCTACGTGTTTTTGACATTTCTAACCCACTCAATCCAATACAAACTTGGAAATATGATACATACGCTCCTTTAAGTTATGCTTCTTATAAAGGAGCCTGGGGAGTTTATCCCTATCTGCCATCAGGCAATATAATCGTATCTGATATGCAAACTGGGCTGTACATCATTGAGCTTTCAGGAGTGGTAACAAATATAATAGACTCAGAAATAAATAATACTGTTTATCCAAACCCAGCAAAACATAATCTCACAATAAGGAGTCAAAATACAGAGAGATTTATACTTTTCAATAGTTTAGGTGTTAAGGTTAAGGATATACAAAAAATTAGGAGCCAAACTACTATTACAAGAGGAACCTTAGCAAATGGAATATATTTCTATAGTCTTATTAAAAATGATGGAAAGATTGAATCAGGCAAAGTATTATTTGAATGATGAATAATTACGAAAAATATGAGGCGGTAATTGGACTTGAAGTGCATGCACAATTACTAACCAACACTAAAGCATACTCTTCTGATGAAAATATTTATGGAGCTACTGCTAATACTAAAACATCTGTAATATCATTAGGGCACCCTGGAACACTCCCAAGAAGCAATAAGAAAGTAATTGAATATGCTGTAAAACTAGGTATAGCAGTTGAAGCAAATATTAGAGAAAAAAACGAGTATGCCCGTAAGAATTACTTTTATGCTGATTTACCAAAAGGATATCAGATAACACAAGATACGACACCTATCTGCAGTGGAGGTGCTATATTAATAACTGATAAAAAAGGCAATACTAAAGAAATAGCAATAACACGAATTCATATGGAAGAGGATGCTGGTAAGTCAATACATGATATCGATCCCTTCAATACATTAATAGACCTAAATAGAGCTGGCGTTCCTTTACTAGAAATCGTTTCTGAACCTGAGATAAGATCTTCTGATGAGGCATATCAATATATTAATGAAGTAAGAAAACTGGTGCGTTACCTAGATATTTGTGATGGGAATATGGAGGAAGGGTCATTAAGATGTGATGCTAATATCTCTGTTAGATTAAAAGGAGATACAGAATTTGGAACAAAAGTTGAAGTAAAAAATATGAACTCAACAAGAAATGTAAAGAAAGCTATTGATTTTGAAATTAAAAGACAAATAAACCTATTAGAATCAGGCCAAGTTATAGTTCATGAAACAAGAAGTTTTAATGCTGAAAAGAATACTACAATCTCAATGCGACATAAAGAGGAAGCTAATGATTATCGTTATTTCCCTGAACCAGACTTACAGCCAGTAATTGTTAACTCAAAATACATCTCAGATATAAAGAAAAAACTACCTCCTCTACCAAAAGAATTACATCAAAAATTTACAACTCAATATGGTTTATCAGATTACGATGTGAATATTTTAGTTAACGAGAAGAACATTGCTCTATATTATAATGAACTGTGTTCTTTTACAAAAAACTATAAAGGAGCTGCTAACTTTATGAATGGTATTATTAAATCACACCTAAATGAGAATGCTATTACTATCTCAGACTTTAGTATCTCACCTGAAAGGTTAGCCTCACTTATTAGTATTGTAGATGATGGTAGAGTGAGTAATACAGTTGCGATATCAAAAATATTCCCTATAATGCTAATCTCTAATGAATCAGCAGATAAAATTGCAATAGATAATAACTGGATTCAAGAGAGTAATAGTAAAGCTTTAGAGAATTATATAAAAATCGCAATTGCTAGATATCCTGATAAAGTAGCTGAATACAAATCAGGTAAAACAGGACTAATTGGTTTGTTTATGGGAGAGATAATGAAGTTATCAAAAGGAACAGCAGATCCTAAATTAGCCAATCAAATACTTAGAACTGAATTAGAAAAATAAAATTGACTAAGAATAAAATATATTTTGCTTCTGACTTTCATCTAGGGAGTCCTAACCTTGAAGAAAGCCAAAAAAGAGAGAAACTCATTGTAAATTGGCTTACTGAGATTGAGAAAGATGCAAATGCAATCTACCTAGTAGGTGATATCTTTGATTTCTGGTTTGAATACAAAAAAGTCATACCAAAAGGGTTTGTTCGATTATTAGGGAAATTAGCAGAGCTAACTGATAATGGTGTAGTAATTCATCTTTTTGTAGGTAATCATGATTTATGGATGAATGATTATCTAGAAAAAGAAGTAGGTATGATTATACACCATAAGCCAATAATAGTTAATGAGCAGAATAAACAGATATTTATCGCTCATGGAGATGGCCTTGGTAAAGGAGATTATTTCTATAAATTTATTAGAAAAATATTCTCATCAAGAATCTGTCAGTTTTTTTTCTCCTGTCTTCATCCAAACCTTGCCTTTTATTTAGCACATAAATGGAGTCAAAAGAGTCGAAAGGTTAATGAAACCCCTTTCAAATCTAAAGACAATGAAATACTTTATGGTTATGCTAAAGAAAAGCAAGAAGAAAACCCTGTAGATTATTATGTATTTGGACATAGGCACATCCCATTAGAATTAAATGTTAATAATAGCAAAGCAGTCTATATAAATCTTGGGGAATGGATTTCTCATAATTCGTATGCTGAGTTGAAAGATGGAGAAATTAGCCTAAAATATTACCGATAAAGTAAAGAAAGCCATCATTTACGATGGCTTTCTTTACTTTATTTATAATTAACTATCTATTTAATTATTAATTTGTCAGTCAAAATAATATCACCATTATTTACAACTTCCACAAAATAGACTCCTGATTCTAAATCATATAAATCATCTAGCATAACTTCCTCATATCTACTTATTATCTCACCATTATATATCTTACGAACCTTAGATCCCAAAATATTAATTAAGCTTATATCAACATTTAGATTTTCTAAATTCTCTAAAGCAATTGTTGCAGTAGAACTATTCTGATCTATCAAATTAGGGAAGATTGAGATCCTATAATTAGAAACAGCATCATCAAGCATTAAAGCAGATGCTTCGCCGATTCTTATATTATCAAGGTAAAAGTTATTTGAACTCCCTTCTACAGCATACTCAAATTTAAATCTAATATTCTCATTTCCTGACCAGCTAGGATCTGTTAGAATTGTATCTGTCCATTGGGTAGTATCTGGCTTAAAATCTATTGTATATAACCCCGCATTAGCGACATCTTCATTAGATAAAAGCACTACTGCATCCCAAGTTTTACCACAATCATCTGAATAATAAAGACTCAACTTATTTCGTGGAAATGTGTTTACAGCCGCACCAGACCAAGAAAACTTAATTGCCGGGTTAGTTAGATTGCTTAAATCAAATGCTTTTGATATAATCTCAGTTGAGGCACCTATTACCATGTCTTCACCATCTATCTTTATTGAAGAAACACCATCAATTGCTACTCCATCTGCCCACTCCCATGTAGTACTATTATCAGCATTAAAATTCCAAGAGCTTCCTATATGATCTGGATTATTTATAACCCAATCAGCTCCTAAATCTAGCTCATTCTCAAAACTATAAGAATATGATGAAGAATTTAATTCTGCTACAGTAGGATGTACGGTAACATAATCTACTTTAGTCTTAGAAGTACTACAAGTATTCTGATAAGATGCAGTATATGTTACTTTTTCTATTTCACCTCTATAAAATAAAGTATCAGCATAATACCCACTATACTTAGTGTAATAATGCGAACCATAAAGAGTTCTTACTGTGTCTACCCAGCCAACAAATGCATTTACACTCCATGTACTATCAGCAGTGTAAAACATTAATGAATCAGCAGCAGAAAGTGAATTAGTATCAGTATTAATAGATAAAGTAATAGTTGTATCTCTAAACTGAGCAAAATACATTGTTATAGAATCAATATGATTGAAAATACCATAATAAGTCATGGTAGAATCTAAATTATCTAACGTACTATTAATCACCCAACTACTATCTGAAAGATTTAAAACCATAGAATCTGAAGGGGTTAAATATGTACTATCAATATAAGTCAAGAAATCAAGATAAGTGGTATCATTGAATTGAGCAAAATAAACCCTTACAGAATCAGTTTGCAACAATGAATCTACCGACCAACTACTATCTGCAGTAGTAAATATAAACAAAGAATCTGAAGAGGTTAAATATGTACTATCAATATAAGTTAAAAAACTAAAACTGGTAGTGTCATTAAATTGACCAAAATAAGTTCTAATAGAATCTGTTGAGGCTACTACCGCCCCAGAATCTACCCAATTACTATCAGCAGTAGTAAATATCAAGATAGAATCAGAAGATGTAAGATATGTGCTATCATTAAAAGTAAGAATACTTATACTGTCAGTTAAAGTAAGAACCCCATCAATCATCCATGTAGTATCAGCACTATTTAATACCGAAGAATCAGAGTATGATAAGAAAGTACTATCTATATATGTAAAAATATTTACAATAGATGTGTCATAATAGAAATTATAGTCAACTATGGAATCTAAATAATCTACATAAAGATTTGAGATAAATATAGTAGATGAATCAGCAGCAGCATTTTCAGGTGTTTCTAATAATACCAAATCTGCCGGTGTCAAATCATAGCCATCAATATAGACATAAATACTATCCTGAGTATCTATCAGAACTGAGTCTGGAGTTAAGGTATTACTCAGATAAAGTACTACAGTATCTTCGAAATGATGAAGATTAAAAGTATCAATATTAAATGCACCTACAAGACTATCAACAGTAAAATAACTCTTCTTCCAATAAGAATCTAGACTATACCCTTCTTTATCAATATGTAAACTTATATTATTAGCCCCTAAATCATTTAATTCTTCTAAAGTACCCTGCACACATAAAGTCATTGTATCTGAAGTAATAGAAATGGCAGTTGAAGCATCTAGATCAGATAAATTTGGAGCTCTTACCTTAGTTGTTTCATTATACTCAATATTTAAAGTAACGTCATACGGATCATTATTTGGGCTCTCATCATTATATGCATGTAGCACAGTTCTTTGTCCTGGAAGTACTGTTCCATCACCCATATCCCATGACCAAGAAATTATATCATCAAATAACTCAGAATTTGCAATTAACCGAATACTTGCATCTTTACACAAAGATGTGCCCCATGCTCCAGGTGATAATACAAAATCTGCAGTATCTATACAAGCAGGAGGAATATAGCCATTACCAACTCCAGTAGCCTCAATATTCTCAGGAGACCACATATACTCTCTATAACCAAGGCCGGTCTCTCCAGTCTCATTATCATAAATACCATCTAAAACCTCATTCATTATAGCATCCTGTCCCTTTGTAAACATAGTTTGGATATTATCATTTTGATAATCCATATAATTCATATACATCTCACCTGCTGGGTTTAAAGAGTCTGGCAAACAACCACCATCTATACCAATATTACCAACATGAAAAGGGAAACTCCCATCCCAATCAAAAGTTCCTTCTTTATCTTCTGGAGTGTCAGCTACATTATCAGTTCCACACTCTACTGGTCCACAATCCCATGTATGACATAGTCCTAGCCAATGACCTACTTCATGGGTAATTGTCTTTCCAATATTTAAACGATCAGAGCGTATCATTACTCCATCTGTTGACATTGAACCAGTATATGGGAATTGAGCATATCCATTTAAACCAGGCTCATCAATTGCATTATTCTCAGGCATATCTTTAACAACCCAGATATTAAAATATTGAAATGAATTCCAATAACTTAATGCCTTTACCCGATCTCTTGAAAGTTCTTCTGTGACAGTGGCTACTGTTAATTCAGATTCGACTCTAACAACTCCAGATGTTGGATTACCAAGAGGATCCTTTTTTGCTAAACGGAATTCTACATTCAAATTTCCTCTTACCGATGCAAAAATATCTGGTGTTCTAGGCAATACACCAATGCTATCTAAAAAATTATCTGCTTGCCCATTTATATTTTTATTTAGATGATCAAGTCCATTCTGAATTTCATCCATAGTAAGATTCTCCGCTCCTCCATTATGAATAACATGAACTACAACAGGAATTATCTTCACTCCATTCTCATTTTTAAAAGAAGTCATCTTACTTAAAGCTTTTTTATGCTTTAATTCAATCTCCAAATTCTTTGCCTCAAGACTCTTATAAAAATCAGGATATTTTCTTACTTGTTCTTCAAAAGAGCCTTCGTAGGTCCCACACTCTTGAGCAAGACCAAAATTTGCAGATAGTAAAACGCCAAAAATTAAAAGTAAAATTCTATTTCTCATATCTAAACTGATGTATTTAATTAAATTTTAAGGATACAAATATAGTGTTTATACTTTAAAAGACAATGATTTCTAGAAAATATTAACCAGCAGTAAATGCTAGCGAATATGTCGCTCTGCATGATAGGATGAACGAACCAAAGGACCACTCTCAACATGCTTAAAACCAAGTGAGGAGCCTATATCTTTGTATTTTTTAAACTGCTCAGGACTTACATACTCGAAAACTGGTAAATGCTTTTTCGTAGGCTGTAAATACTGCCCAATAGTTATAATCTGGACCCCAACATCTTTTAAATCATGCATCGTCTCTATCACCTCACCCTCTGTTTCTCCTAAACCTAGCATAATGCCAGATTTAGCCTTCATTCCAGCATCAACAAGATATTTTAGTGTTTGTAAGGACCTATCATATTTTGCCTGAATCCTTACTTTTTTAGTAAGTCTTTTAACAGTCTCCATATTATGAGAAACAACCTCAGGAGCTGCATCAATTATCTTTTGAATGTCTTCTTTCTTACCTTTGAAATCAGGTATTAAGGTCTCCATTGTCGTAGCAGGATTTTCTTTTCTTATTTCATTAATAGTCTCAGCCCAAATACTCGCTCCACCATCTTTTAAATCATCCCTGTCAACTGACGTAATAACAGCATGTTTTACTTTCATGATTCTTACAGATTGAGCAACCTTCTTAGGCTCATTAACATCAACAGCTAATGGACGTCCAGTCATCACATTACAAAATCCACACGATCTAGTACATATATTTCCTAAGATCATAAAAGTAGCTGTTCCTGCTCCCCAACACTCCCCCATATTTGGACAATTCCCGCTTTCACAAATAGTATGTAAATTATGCGATTTAGTAATTCCTCTTATATTCTTATAAGCCTGACCTGTAGGAAGTTTAACTCTTAGCCATCTAGGTTTCGTATGTTTTTTAACTAATGTCAAAATATAATTTATAAACTCAGTTCTTGTTTTTGAATTTCTGCAACCCCTTCACACGGCTCCTGATAAATAGAACAAGAAGAAAGAAAGCTTAAAACAATAATTGCAAAAATAAACATTATTAGTTTTTTCATAAAAATTAAATTTTGACAAAAATACATAATTTAGTACGAGAGCAGTGTCTTTTAGAAAGCAGTTTATATATTTGTAATGTTAATAAAATGAATCAGATAAATATTAAAATAAATAATGATTGGGATACAATATTAAAAGATGTATTTCAAGAGGATTATTTTAAGCAATTAATGGAATTTGTAGCAAATGAAAGAAAACTATACAATATATATCCATCAGAAAAAGAAGTTTTCAATTCCTTAAAGCTATCTTCATTCAGTAAAACAAATGTAGTGATTATAGGCCAAGACCCATATCACAGAAAAGGACAAGCTCATGGACTTTCTTTCTCTGTTCCAAAAGGAGTTAAGCATCCCCCCTCTTTAAGAAATATTTTTAAAGAATTAGCTGCGGACGTAGGAATCCAAACTCCACAAAGCGGCGATCTAACTAAATTAGCTAAACAAGGTGTGCTTTTATTAAATGCGACACTAACTGTTAGAGAAAAAAAAGCTGATTCTCATGCAAAAATAGGATGGGGAAAATTTACAAATACTATAATTAGCGAGATCTCTAATAAAAAAAAAGATGTAATCTTCCTATTATGGGGGAGATCTGCACAAGAAAAAGCAAAATTAATTGATGTAAATAAACACTTTGTTTTAAAAGCACCTCATCCTTCACCTTTTTCTGCTTATTCTGGCTTTTTCGGATCCAAGCACTTTACAAAAACAAACAATTTCCTTATCAAAAAAAACAAAAAACCTATTGACTGGAACTTATGCTCAAATACTTTAACTTTATTTTAATATTACTCTTAAGTTTAACAAGTTCTGCACAAAAGAGTATTATAGTAGAAGCAAATAATTATCTTTCTAACAGTTTTACTGAATTAGTCTTTATTTCAATTAAAAATCAGAGAATGTATCACATTAAAAATAATAAAATAATTGATATTTTTATTATCTCATCATCTTTAAAGGGAACAGGCAATAAATCTGGAAGCAACAAAACCCCACTGGGTCTACATAAAATAAAAGAGAAATACGGTGAAGAGGTGCCTATAAATGGAATAATGATTGAGAGGGTTTTCTATGGAAAATTAGCAACTATACATCATGATACAACAAGAAGTAGTAGTGATGATATAACCAGTCGTATACTTTGGCTTGAAGGACTAGAAGAAGGAAAAAATAAAGGTAAGGGGATTGATTCTTATAATAGATACATTTACATTCATGGAACATCTGAAGAAGGAAGATTAGGAACACCTGCATCGAATGGCTGCATAAGAATGAAAAATAAAGATGTTATTGAGCTTTATAATAAAATAAAAATTGGTACTTTGGTACTTATTATATAATCACAAATTATTAGAAATGGAGATAGGATTATTAGCATTGCTAATCGTAATTGTTTTAGCAATTTATTTTAAGAAACCTAAAGAAATTAACGACAACTCAAATAAGTTCTTACTACAACTTAATGAAAACCTAAGAAAAGAAATACAAGACATAAGAAAAGAAATCACTGACAATTCCTTAAAGGGAAGAAAGGAGATAGAAGAAAAACTCAAAGATATTAATAAGGGAATAAACACGTATCAAGCAAACTCTAAAGAAGATATGCAAAGACAATTTGCCTCTTCTAATAAAGTAATAAAGGAAGTAACTGCTGAGCTAGAAAAAATTAAAGGGACAAACGATCAAGTTCTAGGTTTCGCTAACCAAATGAAAACGCTTGAGAAGATCCTTAGCAATCAAAAACAACGAGGTATTCTAGGAGAGATTCAATTAGAGAATCTATTAGCCAACGTATTACCTCCAGAATTATTTCAGATGCAGTATAATTTTAAAAATGGAGAGACTGTGGATGCAATAGTGAAAGTAGGAGATTTTATCATACCCATTGACGCTAAGTTCTCTCTTGACAATTACAATAGAATGATAGAGAGTGAGGATAAATCTGAAATTGAATTACTAGAGAAGTCATTTAAAGAAGATATAAAGAAAAGAATTGATGAGACTTCAAAATATATACGATCATCAGAAAAAACCACTGATTATGCTTATATGTTTATCCCTGCTGATGGCCTATATCAAGATTTATTGAACTCAAGAGTAGGTACTTTAAAAATAAATTCAAAAGACCTGGTCTCATATGCATACGAGAAAAAAGTAATGATCGTATCCCCAATGAGTTTATTCCCAATGCTTCAGATAACTGTTAAAGCCTTACACAATCTAAAAGTAGAGCGATCAATTGATGATATAATGAAGAATATTAACAAATTAAACAATCACTTAAACTCTTATAAAGAATCACATGACAAACTAGGAAAAACAATAGCAACCGTTGTTAATCATTACAATACATCATCAAAAGAATTTAATAAAATTGATAAAGATATCACTAAGATATCTGGCAAAAAAACTGAAATTAGATTTGAACAAAAAACATTGGAAAAGCCACTATTAGATGAATAAAGAAGAAAAAAACTGCATTTTTGGAATAAGACCAATAATTGAGGCTATTAAATCTGGAAAAACAATTGACAAACTTTTTATTCAAAAAGGATTGCATAACGACCTTTTTACAGAATTATGGAAACTAGTTCGTTTAAGAAGAATAAACTACAAACATGTCCCGATTGAGAAAATAAATCGTCTTACTAGAAAAAATCATCAAGGAGTTTTTGCTTTTATCTCTCCGATAGATTTTCATAATATTGAGGACATCATTCCAGCATTATATGAAAAAGGGAAAATCCCATTAATTCTAGTTCTGGATAGAGTTACAGATGTAAGAAACTTTGGGGCCATTACTAGAACTGCGCTATGTGCTGGAGTTGACACTATTCTAATTCCTGAACAAAATTCTGCAGCTATTAATGCTGACGCAATAAAAACTTCAGCAGGAGCCCTGCTTAAGATTAGTGTTTGTAGGACATGGAATCTAAAAATGAGCTTACAATTTCTAAAAGATAGTGGAATTCAACTAATCTCATGTACAGAGAAGACACCAAATAATATGTATAACGCAGACTACACACCACCTACTGCTATTATTATGGGTTCAGAAGAGAATGGTGTTTCTCCTGAACTCTTAAAAATGAGTGATATAAAAACTAAGATCCCTATGAGTAATCAAATAGCCTCCTTAAATGTTTCTGTAGCTAGTGGAATCATCTTATATGAAGCAATCAGGCAGAGAAACTAATACTATACATATATGAACTGGTTTTCTGATTGGTTTAATTCATCTTACTATCATATTCTCTATAAAGAAAGAGATAAGATAGAAGCTCAGAATTTTATCAATAATTTAGTTGCTCATTTACAAATTAAAAAAGGAAGCAGGCTAATTGATATTGCGTGCGGGAAAGGAAGGCATGCTAGCTATTTCAATACACTTGGACTAGAAGTAACTGGCATAGATTTATCAGAAAATAGCATTAAAAAAGCTAAGAAGAATGAAAATGAAAAGTTACATTTCTTCACACATGACATGCGAAAGACCTTTAAATCAAACAGCTTTAATGTAGCTACTAATCTATTTACTTCATTTGGTTATTTTGACGATAAGAAAGATGATCAAAAAGCCATTAATGCTATGGCAAAAAATTTAAAATCAGATGGACTTTTAATAATTGACTTTATGAATGTCAAAAAAGTAATCTCTAATTTAGTTAGTTCAGAGGAAAAACAAGTTGAACAGATTACATTCAATATTACTAGAAAATATAACAAAGGATATATTATAAAAGATATAGCATTTGTTGATAAAAACAGAAATTATACCTTTCAAGAAAAAGTAAGAGCTATCACCTTGAGTGATTTTTCTATTTTTATAAGGAATGCAGGTATGAAAATTATTAATATATTTGGTAGTTATGAATTAGACAATTTCAATGCACTAACCTCTGACAGATTAATTATAATTTGCAAAAAATGAACTCAACAAGAATAATACGAATTCTTATCTCAGTACTTGCTTTCGAAATTATTGGTCCATTTATAAAGATTATTAACCTTTAAGATGAATAAAAGGTTTATTATTACAGGTGCCCCAGGAACAGGAAAAAGTTCTATCATTAATGAATTGATAAAACGAGGCTATTCATGTGCTAAAGAAATCTCTAGAAACTTAATCTCTGAGCAACTAAATTCTAGCGGGGAAATTCTTCCTTGGAAAAATCAAGTTGCCTTTGAGAATGAAATTATAAAGATGCGTTTTAAGCAATATATAAATAGCCCACAGAACTGTATCTACTTCTTTGACAGAAGTATTATAGATAGTCTAGGATACCTAAATGCCAATAAACTAAATGCTTCATCAGAGATAATTGAAATAATCAAAAAATGTCGCTTTAATAAAACTGTCTTTTACACTCCAATATGGGAAGAAATATATATTAATGATCATGAACGAAAAGAAGATATTAAGAAAGCTAAAGAAATCGAGGAATCGATTATCAAAACATATAGAAGATACGGCTATAACATGATAGAGGTTCCAAAAATACCAATCTTAAAAAGAGCTGATTTTATTATTTCTAAAATATGATTTTATACTTTTATTGTTGTAATTTTGCCTCCAATTAATAACCTAAAAAATATGATATGTCTGTACTAGTAGGAAAAAAAGCGCCTAAATTCTCTGCACAAGCAATTGTAAACGGAAATGAATTTATCAAACAATACTCTTTAGATCAATTTATAGGGGAAAAGCCAGTTATCTTCTTCTTTTATCCAAAAGATTTCACATTTGTATGTCCAACAGAATTATTTGCTTTTCAAGAAAAATTAGCTGAATTTGAGTCTAGAGGATGTGCAGTAGTTGCCTGTTCAACAGATACAGAGCAATCGCACTGGGGATGGCTTCAGATGCCAAAATCACAAGGAGGAATTAAAGGGATCACATATCCAATTGTTGCAGATACAGATAAAACTATATCAGCAAACTTTGGAGTACTCGCAGGAGATTATGAATTAGATGAAAATGATAATATGTGTGCAACAGGGCCAATGATTGCTTTTAGAGGTTTATTTTTAATTGATAAAAATGGAACTGTACAGCACCAAGTAATTAATAACTTTCCTCTAGGCAGAAGTATTGATGAAGCCTTAAGAATGGTAGACGCACTACAACATTTTGAGGAAAATGGAGAGGTTTGTCCTGCTAACTGGAGTAAAGGGAAAGATTCTATGAAAGAATCACATGATGCCGTTGCTGATTATTTAGCAAAGCATTAATCAAATTATAATCAAAATGATTAGAACCCCTCTCTTTTGAGCGGGGTTTTTTATTTTTGTGATATGCAAATACCAAAGTTTCTAATCAAGTTCTCTTTAAATATCTTCCCTCCTTTACTATTTAATAGAATAGTTTTAAAAGAGATCTCTGATGATTATATGGAAATGAAAGTTGTGCTAAGAAGAGCTTTTTTTAACATAAACTTTCATAAAACTATTTTTGGTGGCAGCATCTTCTCTGCTTGCGACCCTTACTTCCCAACAATGTATTATCACATCTTCTCTAGAAAAAGAAGAAAACTAATTATCTGGTTAAAGGCGGCAGAAATAAAATACTTAAAACCTGCTGATAGCTCGCTAAGACTTCATTTCAAGATAAGAGAAAATGAGGTTCAAATTATTGAAGATGATTTAAATAAGAAAGGGAAAGCTGAAATCTGGCATACTGTTAAAGCCGTAAACAAGAAAGGAATTATTTGCGCTCAAGCAAGAATGCAAATATATCTTAGAGATGACAAACAAAATAAGAATCTAGGCTTTTAATCTCTTTTTATTAGAACGGTAGCATAAGCAGATACGCCTTCTTCCCTTCCAACAAAACTTAATTTTTCAGTAGTAGTAGCTTTTATTGAAAGTAATTCTTTATCTACCTGCATATATTCTGAGAGGACTTCTTGCATCAAAAGAATATAGGGTCCAATTTTTGGGGTTTCCAAACAAATAGTAGAGTCCAAATTCTCTAATTCATAACCTTTTTTTCTAATTAGAATCATTACTTCCCTTAGTAAGACTTTACTATCTATTCCTTTATATTTAGGATCTGTATCAGGAAAATGTGTTCCAATATCTCCTATATTAGCAGCTCCTAAAAGAGCATCACAAATTGAGTGGACCAATACATCCGCATCTGAATGACCATATCCACCTTTATTATGAGGGATTTTTATGCCACCCAGCCAGAAATCAATACCATCTTTTAGTTGATGGACATCAAAACCAAAACCAACTCTAATACTCATATTACTTTATTTGCTTTACATCTTTGACCCCTCCAAAGTCCCAAGTTAATGAAAACCTCATTGTGTTGGCTAATGGATTTGTCGCTCCAGCACTATTATTTGCATTAATTAAATATGAAAAATCAATTGTATAGACAGTATATTTCATACCCATACCAAAAGTAAAATATTTTCTACCTCCCTTCGTTTGGTGCTCACTAAAATAACCACTACGGACTGCGAACTGATCGTCATACCAATATTCCATGCCTGTTGAGTAGTTAATCTCTCTAAATTCTTCTTTTGGACCCCCAGGAGCATCCCAGAAAGACTGAAACATTCCTTCTACAACACCAACATCAGGATCCATTCCCGCTACCCTCTTTTGCCCGTCATATTCTGCAGGTGTTGGAACTAATAATTTATTAATATCAAAAGCTAAAGAAATTTTATTGTACGGGTCTATATCCCCCCCTACAGCTAAGCCTAATCTTAAATTGATTGGTATAAAATCATCTGCAATTGTCTCAGTATATGATACCTTACTACCAATATTTGATATATTACAACCAATAGCAAGATCAATATCTTTACCACTAATTCTCATAGGTTGATTATAAAAAGCAGATAAATCAGCAGCAATTGATTGCCCAGCAACTGTCGGTATAGTTCCAGCAGCTTGACCTCCAGTTAAATTGGATAATATATACTTACCACCAACAGACAAAGAAAATGATCTAGATAATTTTCTTGAATATGCTGATCCAATGATATATTCTTTTGGATCATATTGACCAATATCATTTCCAGTAATATCAGTAAAGGTAATATCTCCTAGAGAAAAATAACCTAACTCAAAACCAACCGCTTGATTATCCCCAATCTTCTTATATCCAGTTAAATAAGACAGATTAATATCATTAACTAAGGCTCTTAACCAAGGCACAAACGAGATTGATACGCCTAAATCATTTTCAATAAATGCAAATTTTGCAGGGTTCCAGTGCATCGAATTAACATCTGGATTAGTTGCAACACCAACATCACCCATAGCCCCTGCTCTTGCATCAGGTCCTATGAGCAAGAAAGGAACAGATGTTGTTATAGTATTTAACTTCTCCTGAGAGAATGCAGGCATACTTATTAATAATACACTTAAAAATCCAATTATCTTCTTCATCTTAATTTAATTTAGTCTACAAATATAGTCCTTTTATTTAGCAGTAAACGTAACTATTAAGGCAATAGTATAATTCTCATTGATTTTGATGAGAAATTGCCACCCTTATCTCTAACTCCTAATGTTGCAACATATACTCCTGCACTTATTTTTCCCCCATATAAATTTGTTCCATCCCAACTAATAGGACCAATTCTGTAACCAATACTATTATAGGATGATTCTTCTATCCTTTTAACTAATACACCGGTCACTGAATAAATATCTAATACATAATTTAACTCTTCATCTGCTTTATTATGTTGAAAATAAATATCAGTCGAGTTAGAAAAAGGATTAGGAAAGGCGGTAAAATCTGCTATTACAAGCTCATTTTCATCAAATACTACAAAATTAATTGTTTTTTCTGAGGGATTATTAAAAACATCCCAAACTTTTAATGTAATTGTATGATCGCCTTTATCTAGATTATATAAAGGAAACCTAATTTCTCCTCTGCTATAATCATCTTTCTTAGCTTCATAAAAATCATTGATAACATAAGGATTAGATGTATTGCCATCTAAAACAGCTGTAATATCATGTCCTATTCCATTACCTACTGTATTAATACCGCTTAAATCAAAAACATCTGCAATCAAAATAGGATTCTTATCAGTAATACCTCCATCTTTAAAATTCCTATCATTCATGAAGAGAGAAAGCTCTGCTTTATCATAATCATAAGTAATATTATCGGCTGTTCCTCCAATAACAAAACCTTCTTCAAATCCATTCGCATCTGCAGGGTTTAATTCATCATCATTTATTGCATAATAAGAGATCTTCCCAGTATCAACATAATAAGAAATATCTTTTGGTACTATAAAAGAAAATGAAAACTCTCCATTAATAACTGATGCAGATCCTTTATAAACTATATTGTTCTGATCTCTATAAGGCATAGGTGTGCATGACTCTTGCCCTAATGTAGTTCTAATTATTTCTTTATCATAAACTGTTGAATAAATAGTTCCATTAAAATCAGAGAGCAACACGCCATTACCCTCAACTTGCCCTTGAATTGTAACTTCTCCTAAAGCCTTTAATGTATCGCTTATCATTGTAGTTGCTACATCATAAGTAGGATAAGCCAAGCGAAGTGCAGGGTCTCCTAAAAGCGTAAAATTTCTATTATTAGGAGATGTTCCACTTAATACTTTTGTCATCTTAAATACATCTCCTAACCTTGGGAAATCTCCATTTTGTTTTTCAAAAATAGTATTGATGAATTTAGTATTTAAATTATAATTAGGACCTGAATAAACTAAACGTGTAGTAGTTAATAAAGCAATTGCTCCTCCATCTGGATTTAATAAAACATATTCCCCCGCAGATTTTTGTTCAGGATTATCAAAATATGAAAATTTACAAGTTGCTGTCATAAACAAAGGAAGATTATCAAAATTATTCCAATTCTGAATCTGGTCTATCTCTAAAATTCGTTCTTGAGCCCATCCTAGAGGACCTCCATGACCTGTGTAATTTACTAATAATGCACCCTTCTCAATACTATTATTAATTATGTTTTGAGTCACTTCACTTCTAGGGCCTCCTGGAGTTGATTCTTGAGCATAATTATCTAAATAAATCTTCTGAATATTAATCTCAGTATAATTATCCGAGACAATATTTGCAAGACTATCTGAATCTCTCATAAATGTATTACCATCTTTAGAATCTCCATCATCAGCAATAAAAGCAATATTATTTCTCCAACTACCAAAAGAAGATTGATGATAATATTGTTCTACTTTATCAACTAGTATATTTGCTTCTGAAACAGTAGAAACTGGAAATCTACCAACACCAATATCAACAAAATCATCTAAAAATAAACCTTCATCTTCATCTAGTAATGCAAAATAATCATCTGTAACATAAGACAAGGTAGGACTCGTTGAGTTTAAAGATTGGTAAGTTGGAATAAAATTTGTATTATTCTCAACTCTATTTTTAGGATCATACGATCCATCACCAAAAAGCAATAAGTATTTCAATTCTGAATCTTCCTTTTCATATTGAAACTTCATAAAATCACGAATTGCAGAGACATCTTGCATGCCTGAGGAAAACTCATTATATATTTGTTGAGGAGTAACAACAACTGACCTTAAATTATCTTTCTGCTCATGAAAATCTGCTAAACGGTTTGCGGCATTCAAAAAATCAGGATGTGATACTATTATGTACTCAATATCTGCTCCAATATTATGAACATTCTGATTTAAAATAGCTCCTCTTAAAATAGGCGTTAAATAAGCAGAATTATTAAAGACAATATATTCGTGAAGAGAAGTTAAAGAATCATTAAAAAAAATAGTATTCCCTAACATTGAAGTAGATAATTGTCTGACATGATTTTGATCTGTAATATCCCAGACTATAAAGCCATTAGCATTTTCAATGACAAACTCCCCAACCTCATTGCTTATACTTTCAATATCCCTAAAGAAAAGGTCATTACCATGAATCTTTAATTTCCTTCTAGCATTTATTTCAATATAGTCAAGCCATGCCTTCGCTCCATTATCTTGAGAAGAATATTCTAAATTAATCCCAATATTCTGAGAAGAAGATAAATACTTCTTATTTAAGGAACGCTCTATAGCAAACTCCGCAGTAGAATTAGAAGAAACAGATGGCACACTTAAATCTGAGAAAAAAGCCGAATTAATATTAATCCTGAATGCAGAGGTCTCAAGAGAACGTGCTGCAACACCAATCTTAATATTAAGTTCTTCCGATTCTAATAGATCCGGGAAAGAAAAATTAAAATTGATACTATTACCATTTAAAAACTGCTCTCCGAACCATTTTCTTCCAGATTTAATTAAATTCTCTAATTCCTGCTCATGATAGGCATAAGCACTATATTCTGTAATCTGTTTTGTAGGATTCAGAATTTTAGTCTCTTCTTCAATTCTACTACCTTGAGACTCATTATCAACAGTAATAAAATAGTTTACCTCATTAGCAAAAAGATGAATCTCATGTTCAAATAAATTAGAGATCTCATTAAATCTCCAAATGTCGGAAGACATTCCATAAAATAAAAAATAATCCTCACTTTCAAAGAAACCATTATTATTACCATCATAAATTTTTATTGGGACCTCAATTAAATCAGAACATCTAGTCTCTGAATTCAACTTTGGCAACATCCCTCCTCCATTACCATGTAATCTTATAGAGGAAGCTTTTAAGTTTGAAGTATTAATTCCTAAATTCTTTAAGTCCGAATAAGTTAATTTATAAACTCCATTACTAGTAGTAGAAATTTTATACCAATCTCCTTGTGATAAAATAGAATTATCTTCAGCAAATAAATTAGCTAAATTAGCTAAAAGAAGTAATAGTAAAAAGAAGTATCTTTTCATGAATGCAAATTTATATATCCTTACTTAATAATAGAAAGAGAACGAACAATAAATATAAATATTATACAATTTCCATCTAGAAAAGGTGTTTCTAAATAATTTGTTTATTTTTGTGGAATTGAAATTAAGAAAAAACCCAAATATGTTGAACAATATCTCTAAAATTCTAATTGCAATCTCCGTATTCTTATTTATATCTGAGTCGGCACAAGCTCAAGACCCTGCATTTAGTCAGTTTTATGCTAACCCTTTATATTTGAATCCTGCATTTGCAGGTGCTGGTGAAGGGGGTTGCCCAAGAGCAAACCTAAATTACCGAGATCAATGGCCTGGTATAGGGAGGACATACATCACAACATCTGCCTCATGGGATCAGCATGTTAATCAAATTGGAGGAGGGCTAGGTGTTATTGTCTCTCAAGACAGAAGTGGTGCTGGTCACCTAAACACTTCTCATGCATCGCTATTATATTCATATCACTTGCAAGTAAATAACTCATTTGCATTTAAAGCAGGATTTGAGGCGTCGTATAGAATGATAAATCTTGATTGGACTAATTTAACTTTTGGAGATATGATAGATCCTCAATATGGCTTCATTTACCCAACAAATGAGGATATTGATAATTATACTCAATCTGTAAATTTTCCTGATTTCTCCGCAGGTTTCATTGGATATCAAGAGAATTTATATTTTGGCTTTGCTGCCCATCACTTAACCCAACCAAACCAAGGGTTTATTAGCGAAAGTCAATTACCAAGAAAATACACTGCTCATATAGGAGGCAGATTTCCTCTAACTAGATATAAGAATAAGATTACTGAAGTATCTCCAAATTTCTTATACCAAAGACAACAAGACTTCCAACAATTTAATTATGGAATATATGTAAATAGAGGTCCAATAGTTGGAGGTCTATGGGCTAGAAATAGTTTAAAAAACTTTGATTCTTTTATTCTTATGTTAGGTCTAATACAAGACACGTTTAAATTTGGATACAGCTATGACATTACAGTAAGTAATTTAAAAAACAGTAATACTTTAGGGGCACATGAGCTGTCATTTACATTATTTATGCCTTGCAGATCAAGAAGTAAGTCATTTAATACAATAAGTTGCCCTCAATTTTAGTTAAATTAAAAACAAATTACTATTTTCAATAACAAGAAATGAAAACACATAAATTAATTTTAGCAATCAGCACAATTTTCCTTATAACCTCATGTACCAGTACTAGAAAAGACTCTTCAACAACAGGATGGGAGTACAATAATTCAAAGAATGGAGGGTTTGAAACAAACAAGCGCTTTGTTGAGCAAGCAACTGGACCAGGATTGACTTTTATTGAAGGAGGGTCTTTCACAATGGGAAGAGTAGAACAAGATGTAATGTACGAATGGGACAATATACCAAGAAGGCAATCTGTCTCCTCTTTTTATTTAGATATAACCGAAGTAAGAAATGTAGATTATCTAGAATATCTATTTTGGTTAAATAGAGTTTATGGCCAATCATATCCTGAAGTTTATCAAAAGAACCTACCTGACACTCTAGTATGGAGAGATAAATTAGGCTACAATGAACCATTAGTTAATCAATATTTAAGACATCCTGCATACGAGAATTATCCTGTAGTTGGGGTTAGTTGGAAACAAGCCACAGATTACTGTGCTTGGAGAACAGATAGAGTAAATGAAAGGATTCTAATTGATAATGGGATTCTTAAAGAAGACATGGAACAGATGGATGACAATGTCTTTACAACACAAGCTTATCTCAAAGGGCAATATGAAGGAATTGTAAGAAGAAACCCACGAAATCTTACTAATGAAAATTATGGAAGCGGTGAGAAAACAAGAACTATCAGAATGGAAGATGGTTTATTACTACCAAACTATAGACTTCCAACAGAAGCTGAATGGGAATTTGCAGCATTAGGATATGTAGGAAACACTCAAGATGAGAATACTAATGAAAGAAAAATCTATCCTTGGAATGGGTCATCATTAAGAAATGGAAATAAAAAGAATCAAGGCGAGATTATGGCAAACTTTAAAAGAGGTAGAGGTGATAATATGGGAGTTGCTGGAAATCTTAATGATAACGCAGATATTCCAACTGTTGTACGTTCTTATTGGCCAAATGATTATGGATTATATAATATGGCTGGGAATGTATCAGAATGGGTAATGGACGTATACAGACCTATTATTGAACAAACCACAACTGCAGATCACAGAAGCTTTAGAGGAAATGTATATTTAACTCAAAAGAGAGATGAAGATGGTTTTATTGCCGAGAAAGATAGTTTAGGTAGAATCACAATGGTTCCTGTTGATGTTCAAGGGAATGCTTATAGAAGGAATTATAAAAAATCCGACAACATAAATTACTTAAATGGCGATATCGAGTCTCAAATGGGAATAGATTGGAATAATTTCCTTGATGAAAAAACAGCAAAAGACACCTCTAAGGTGCAAATTGATAAATGGAACACAAACGCTTCGAAATACAAAGATGATGCCCCTGAAGGAAATAGTAATGAAATGTATGCCTATGGAGAATCATCGTTAATAACTGACAGAACACGGGTATTTAAAGGAGGTTCATGGAAAGACAGAGCATACTGGTTAAATCCTGGAACAAGAAGGTTTTTAGACCAAGATCAATCAACAGACGCAATAGGATTTAGATGTGCAATGGATAGAGTTGGCTCTCCAACTAGTCGAGCAAAGGAGAATCAAAGAAGAGGAACTGACTATAGTAAGAAAAGACAATAAAACTATATTAACAAATAATAAAACAAAACCCCATTAATAATGGGGTTTTGTTTTATACTGAAATATGACAATAAAAGAACTATATAAACTCTTCTTAAAAAACCCTGTTATATGTACAGACACACGTAAAATTAAAAGAGGAAGCATTTTCTTTTGTCTAAAAGGGCAAAACTTTAATGGCAATAAATTTGCAAAAGAAGCTATTAAAAATGGCTGCAAATATTCGATAACTGATGACCCAAAGTCAGAATTTCATCCAAAAATAATCTTAGTTGGTAATGTTTTAGAAACACTACAAAAGCTAGCAACTTATCATAGAAAAAAATTAAACATCCCTATTATAGGAATAACAGGAACAAATGGAAAAACTACCTCGAAAGAACTAATCAATGTTATTTTAAACTCTGAAAAGAATTGTTATGCAACAAAAGGAAATCTAAATAATCATATAGGTGTTCCTTTAAGTATACTAGAGATAAATAAAACTCATAACATTGCAATAATTGAGATGGGAGCAAATCATCTCAAGGAGATTAATTTTTTATGCAAAATTGCACAACCTACGCATGGAGTCATAACAAATATTGGTGTAGCACACTTAGAAGGATTTAAAGATACTCAAGGGATAATCAATACAAAGAATGAATTATATAAATACTTAAATAAAACAAAAGGACATATCTTTCTAAACAATGATGATCAATTATTAGTCTCTCTTAGCAAAAACATATCTAAAACATCATACGGAACAAAAGGAGAGAGTAAAACATCTCTGATAAATAATACTCCTTTCTTAGATATTAAATGGAATAAGACTAGGATCTACAGCAGCCTAATTGGAGATTATCAATATTACAATATATCATTAGCAATATGTATTGGCAACTATTTTAAGATCTCAAGAAAAAACATAAAGATAGCATTAGAATCTTACACACCGAAAAACAACAGATCACAAATTATTAAAAATGATAAGAACACAATAATTCTAGATGCTTATAATGCTAACCCTTCTAGTATGCAGGCAATGTTAGAGTCTTTTAATAAGCAGAAATACACGAACAAACTATGTATACTAGGGGATATGCTTGAATTAGGAGGCTCATCTCAAAATGAGCATCTTACAATTATTCAACTATGCAATAAATTAGAATTAGAATGTTTTTTTGTTGGAAAAGAATTTAATAATGTTTTGAATACTTCATTTAGATCTAGACTAGAACTAGAAAAATATCTACAAGAAAACCCAATTAAAAATAAAACAGTACTTCTCAAAGGTTCAAGGGGAATAGGTCTTGAGAAGTTAGTACAATTCCTCTAATTACTCAGCAAGAGAATCTTCAAATAACTTTCTAAAGATAAAATAGCATACAGAAAGAAATCCTGCTAAGAAACCAAAAAGTAATCCTAACTTATTTCTTGATTCACTGTCTTCCTCCAGTGGCAACATCGGCATGTCAATAATATTTATAATAGGAGTCTGATTTAAAAGTGTAATCTTAGAAAGTTCTAAATTCTTAATTATCTCAAGATACATTGTACTCAGCACTTCAACTTCTCTCATAAGCTGTAACTCTATTAATCTGCCAGATGCCTTGATTATTCTTGCATTAATATCTTTAACCCGAGCAAACTCCCTCTCAGCACTCTCAAGCTCTAAAAAAACAGAATCTGCTCTATTTCTTAAAAAACTTAATGTCTTATTTGCCTGAGCTGTTTTATGAGAGGTATACATCTTACTCATCTCATCAACTAGTTTTACAGCAAACTCTTTTGAGAATTCATCATCTAAAGAAGCATAGGACAACTTAATAATATTTGTTTCAGCTGATTCTAACTCAACAGTTAATTGAGATTGTATAATGTCACGCCAAATAACTCCACTAATACTATCATGAATAAATGAAAAATTACCATCAAACGAAATGTTTTTAAGATTCTCATTTCCAATCCAAGACTCTCTAATGCCATTTATATCAATATAATGATCAATAAGCAGTTTATTTTTACTATTCACCTTAGCTTCTTGTGCTAATGCCCTGTTAATCACTACTCTTGACTTAAAGAGTTCTAATATATTACTTTGACTAAAAGTAGTGCTTGAAGCACGACCAATATCGAACCCAAATTGAGATGCAAGTCCTAATACACCTCCATTCTTACTTTTATTATCACCCTCAACAACAAAAGTGATCTCAGCCTTATAGCTAGTCTCACCAAAAAAAGAAATAATAATTCCAAACAAAAAGAAAATAAAAGAAACACCAATAATAATAACTTTCTTTTTCCATATATACTCCTTATATTCGGATATGTTTATCAGAATATCTTTTAACTTTATTTCATCCTGGTATCTCTCCATTATTCTGCACTTACTTTATCAACTAACAACCATAGCGTCAGAACTGCAGTAATCTTTAACATCACATTCTCAATCTGCTTATTCCAATCTACAGGATTTTCGTTTATCTTCTTCTCTTTAATTAATTTATTCGACACAATAATAGTTGAACCTTTCTTTATTCTTGGAGATATAGAGAACAAGCCTAAATTTACAGACTTCTTAGTAATCCCATTTGGATATACAACCACTGTATTACTTTTCTTATTAGTTTTTGTAAAACCTCCAGCAAAATTATTAACATAATAGTTTGCCCTCTTTCTGCTAAAGTGAGGTGCGCTAATAGAGGCCCCTTCAAGGTTCATTAAATCTCCTGTAATATGAACAACATCCATAATCTTTGGAACAATAATACTATCTGCCTCAATTAATACTAGATTATGTTTTGAATATTCTGAATTCATTGCTTTTGATAAATCAAGATACACCATGTCATAACCAAACGTAACATCTTTATTAAATAAAGAATTCTGCTCATTTTCCTCCTTTCTCAAATCATTTATATAAATAAGTGCAAGTTCAGGGTCTAATAAGATACGTTCTTTAAGTTCATTAGATATATCCAACTCATCTGGTTCATTAAGATCTTGACTTCTCTCAAATTGACGATACATTCTTACTCCATCTAGATATGCATAATTTGTTAGCCCCCCTGCTCTTTTAATTAACGAAGATATCTTCTCATTTTTTGATATTAAGGTATATGTTCCAGGATACTTAACCTCTCCAGATAAAACAACATTCTTCGCTGATTCAAAATCAGGGTTTTCCCTAACAAAAACCTGGTCAAATGGTTGTAGCTCAAATTCTTCAGCTTCAGCACTTACTATTAGGTTCTCACCAACTTTAATAGTTTTAATTACTACTCTTCTTGGTTTTAATTTATTAGATGAAATGTCGTAATCCATAATTCTACTAATCTCTACTCTACTGTTCTCAGCTTTCTGGGTTAAACCACCCGCTTGTAAGAGGATATCCTGTAATGTCATTCCATAGCCATAATCAAAATATCCAGCATCTCTTACAGCTCCTTTTATTGAAACAGAAAACTCATCATCAAAATCATCAACAGACAAAACACGTATAATATCATATTCTTTTAATAAAAGATTATCTTTATGATTTGGATTCTTAATAATTGCTTCTAAGTTTATTGCAATATGAGATTTAGTCCTATCAGAATTTAATCGAATAACATAGACTTTTTCTAAGAAAGTCTTTTCATCTATACATTTTGCTTTAGTTAATATATCTAGCAATCGTTCTCCTTGGGTAAACTCATAATCACCTGAAACACCAATACTTCCTTTTACCGTTACAACATCTGAAAGCCTATTAGAAATAGAATTAACAATAATTACATCTCCATTCTGAATAGCAGTAGAATTAAGATGATCTTTATGAACATCATTTACTGTTATTGCATTGTATTCAATCCTCTTTAAAGTAATGACGTCAGAAAAAGCAGTTGGCAGAAAGCTCCCTGCATATTTAATAATACTAGAAACCGATTCGCCTGACTTTGCCTCATAAGTATACGGACGATTTACAGCACCAGTTACCTCAATAATATTCTTTGCAGGAGGAACAAGAAGATAATCTCCATCTTGTAAATAAATATCTTGTGAACGTATAGGATCAAATAAAAACTGATAAACATCTAATGAATCAACTGTTTTTCCATCACGTTTTATATAAATATTACGTACAGTTCCTAACTGATTAGGGCCTCTAGCAGCAATCAGCGCATTAAACGCAGTATTAATTGCTGGAATTGAATATGAACCTGGATTATAAACTTCTCCAACAATATTTACTGTAATAACTCTAGAATAAGAAAGGGTAACATCTATCTCGGAATTTTTCATGTCTAAGAAAGATGAAAATCTACTTTTAAGTAAAGAACGCATGTTTTTAAAAGTTAACCCTTTAACATAAATTCTTCCATAAGAACTTGGTGTAATATACCCCCTTTCATCTACTAAAAGCGTTTCAGAGAACTGAGAATAACCCCAAACAGATATTGAAATTTCATCCCCACTTCCTACCTTATAATTCTCAGGAGCTTTTGCATCTAGTGACTTCTGATAAAATGACAACTTATTATTCCTAAAAATATCTTGCCCATATATCTTTGCTTGTGGATAAGTAATCGTGTCTAATATAAGAGTGTCTCCAAAAGTTTTATAAAACTTTTCTAAATTAGATCTTACGTTTAATGAATCTCCAATTTCATTAGCATATTTTCCTCTTGATTGTTTAAAATCCAGTGCCTCTGCAATTTCAACATCTGAAAAACCCATTTGTTTAAGCACTTGTTCTGATGGAATATCAGATGGACGCAAATCTTCAGGCTTAGCATCTGAAGGAAGAAAATCTAAATATCTAGGGCTTTTGCTTGATTTATTAAGGTTAATTTGGGCTCTTACAGTACAGGAAAAGAAAATTAAACATAATAGTAAGATTGATTTTTTCATAATTGTTATTTTAAAACAGAACGAGAAATTACAATTCTTTGAATCTCTGATGTTCCTTCATAAATTTGTGTGATCTTTGCATCACGCATCAAGCGTTCAACATGATATTCTTTAACAAAACCATACCCGCCATGTACTTGTACAGCCTCTGTTGTTGTTTTCATTGCAGTCTCTGATGCAAAGACTTTAGCCATTGCTCCAGCTTTGTCATAATTCTGCCCATTATCTTTTAGCCAAGCTGCCTTTAAGCAAAGTAATCTTGCTGCATCAATCTCTGTAGCCATATCAGCTAGCTTAAAAGCAATAGCTTGATGCTTAGATATCTCCTTGCCAAATGCTTTTCTTTCTTTAGAGTATTGTAACGCTAATTCATATGCTCCTGACGCAATGCCTAATGCTTGAGCGGCAATCCCAATTCTTCCTCCTGACAATGTTTTCATAGCGAAAGTAAATCCAAACCCATCTTCACCAATTCTATTTTCTTTTGGAACTTTAACGTCTGTAAACATAATAGAGTGTGTATCAGAACCTCTAATCCCAAGTTTGTTTTCTTTTTCCCCAACTACAAAGCCTTCCATCCCTTTCTCGATGATAAAAGCATTAATTCCCTTATGTCCTTTTTGCACATCAGTCTGAGCAATTACTATATAGACCGAAGCTGAACTTCCATTTGTAATCCAATTTTTTGTTCCATTTAGCAAATAATGATCACCTTTATCAAATGCTGTTGTTTTCTGAGACGTTGCGTCACTTCCAGCTTCAGGCTCAGATAAACAGAATGCACCAATAATCTCTCCACTTGCAAGAGGCTTCAAATATTTCTCTTTCTGCTCTTCTGTCCCAAATGTTTCTAAACCCCAGCAGACTAAAGAGTTATTTACTGACATAACTACAGCACAAGAAGCATCTACCTTAGAAATTTCCTCCATTGCCAAAACATATGAAATTGTATCCATTCCAGCTCCGCCATATCTTGGATTCACCATCATTCCTAACAAACCTAAATTACCTAACTTTTTTATTTGTGAAGATGGAAAAGTTTGGGTCTCATCCCTTTCAATTACTCCTGGTAATAACTCAGTTTGAGCAAAATCTCTTGCGGCATCTCTAATCATCTTATGTTCCTCTGTCAACTCAAAATTCATAGTTCTGGTGTTTTTCTAAAATCCATGCAAAAATACATTTTTTAAACTACTTTTGAAAAATGATCTATAAGAATAATATTTATACTGTTTTAGGTGTAATGTCAGGGACTTCTTTAGATGGAGTAGATTTTGCATTATGCACTTTTGAGAAAAATGAAACATGGAAGTTTAAAATTAAAAAATGTAATACTATAAACTATAATAAAACATGGAGAAATACTTTGCAAAATCTACATAAAGAAAATAAAGAAACTATTGCAAAGGTTAATATTGAATATGGAAAATACCTAGCAGGCCTAATCAACACCTTTCTAGATAAAGACAGAGTAGATTTTATTTCTTCACATGGACATACTATCTTTCATGCCCCTAATAACAACTATACTTTACAAATTGGAGATGGCAATATTATTTCACAAAAAACACAACTTACAACTATTAATGATTTTAGAAGCTTAGATGTTTCTTTAGGTGGACAAGGGGCGCCGCTAGTTCCTATTGGAGACCTACATCTTTTCCAAGATTATAAATACTGTATTAATCTAGGTGGATTTGCTAATATCTCAATCAAAGAGAATAATTCTATTACTGCATTTGATATCTGCCCTGTTAATATTGTAATGAATTTATTAAGTAAAAAACTAGGAAAAGAGTATGATGAAAATGGTTGTTTTGCAAAAAATGGAATCCTGGTTCCTAAACTACTAGAAAAACTAAATGCATTAGCATTCTACCAACAAAAACCTCCAAAATCATTAGGAAGAGAATGGGTAGAAAACTTTATCAATCCTATAATACTAACCTACAAATCAGAAGACGTCCTTAATACTCTTTGCGAGCATATTGCTATGCAAATTAGCAAACATTTAACAGATAAAAAAGTATTATTTACTGGAGGGGGGGTATATAATAAATATTTAATGAATCGCATTAAACATTACTCAAATGCACAGATCATAATTCCTTCTAAAAAAATCATTGATTACAAGGAGGCTTTGATTTTTGCTTTTCTTGGAGTTTTAAGGAGTATAAATAAAGTAAACTGTTTACGGTCAGTAACTGGTGCAACAAGAGATAATTGTGGAGGAATAATACACAATCCATTATCATAAAAATATGACATATAGACTCTATTATCTGAAGTGTAATTGATACATTTGCAAAAAATATAAAATAATAAGGATGGAAGATTTGTTGAAGAAATTTGAAGATAAAAAACCTGAACTAGTTTTTGAATGGAAAGATTCCAAGTCTGATGCTGAAGGATGGATAGTAATGAACTCTTTAAGAGGTGGAGCTGCAGCTGGAGGTACAAGAATGAGAATTGGTGTAACTAAAAATGAAGTACTAGCACTTGCTAAAACTATGGAGGTCAAATTTACTGTTGCTGGACCTTCTATTGGTGGTGGTAAATCTGGAATTAATTTTGACCCAAGAGACCCAAGAAAGAAAGATGTACTAAAAAGGTGGTATGCTGCAGTAAAACCACTGTTAAAAAACTATTATGGTACTGGAGGAGATATGAATGTAGATGAGGTACATGAAGTCATTCCAATATGCGAAGAAAATGGGATATTATTTCCTTTAGAAGGAGTTATTAGAGGTCATCATAAAAAAGATGAGAAAGGGACGTTGAAAATCATTAACCAGTTATCAAAAGGAGTACCTTTAATTGTAAAAGATCTAAATTTAACCCCAGATCCAGAAAAAAGCTATTCAGTAGGAGATTTAATCACTGGCTATGGAGTGTCTGAAGCGATTTTGCATTATTACAATATTTATGGAGGAGATGTCAAGGGAAAAAGACTAATTGTTCAGGGATGGGGAAATGTAGCAGGAGCAGCGGCTTTCTATCTAGCAAAAGCAGGAGCAATACTAGTTGGGATTATTGATAAGGCAGGCGGAGTAATAAAAGAAGATGGATTTACTCTTGATGAAGTTAAATCTCTGGTTAACAATAGAACCTCAAACTTTTTAGAAGCGAGAAATATGCTAAATTTTGAACAAGTAAATGAGAAGATTTGGGGTATTGGGGCAGAGATATTTGTTCCAGCAGCCGCTTCAAGATTATTATCACAGGAACAATTAGACCAAATGATTGAAAATGGTTTGGAAGTAATATCAGCAGGAGCAAATGTTCCTTTTGCGGATAAGGAAATCTTCTTTGGACCAATATCAAAAAAAGCTGATAACATGATAAGTGTTCTTCCTGATTTTATTGCTAATTGCGGAATGGCTCGAGCTTTTTCCTATTTTATGCAAGATGATTGCCAAATAAATGATATTGCTATCTTTACAGCTGTTTCAGAAACGATAAAAGATGCTTTAAAAAAATCTTTCGAAAAGAATAATGCCAAAATTAACATCTCCAAAACTGCATTTGAAATTGCTTTAAAAAAACTAATCTAAATTAAATTACTATGTATACTGATTTCTTAATGACTGAATTTCTTGGAAACAAACTGCAAGATTATCTATGGCTACTTGCAGCAATTATGATTGGGTTATTATTTAAAAAACTAATCTCAAGATATTTTAGTCGTTTACTATTTAAGATTGTTGGTAAGAAAGATAGCTCTGTAGGAGTTGATAGATTTGATGAACTACTTACAAAACCTATCGGACTTTGTGTAATGCTATCAATCATATTCTTAGGAGCTAGTCATATTCAATATCCTTCAGAATGGGGGTTAGTTTCTGAAGATGAACTTGGTCTAAAAATGTTTATAAGTAAAGGATTCGCACTTTTATATGTTTTTTCAGTATTCTGGATATTACTTAAACTAATTGATTATGTTGGCTTAATACTTCATAAAAGAGCTGAAGAGACTGAAAGCAAAATGGATGACCAACTGATCCCTTTCATTATTGAAATTGCAAAAATACTCACGTATTTATTTGCGATATTTATTATTATGGGAAATGTTTTTGATGTGAATGTGACCGCCCTTGCTACTGGGCTTGGAATTGGTGGAATTGCAATCGCAATGGCATCTAAAGAAAGTCTAGAAAATCTACTTGGCTCTTTCACTATTTTTTTTGATAGACCTTTTACTGTAGGTGATGTTGTTACTGCAGGTAATGTGACCGGGGTAGTTGAGAAAGTTGGATTTAGAAGTACCCGTATTCGAACTTTTGATAAAAGTATTGTGACGGTTCCTAACAAGAATATGATCTCCACTGAACTTGATAACCTTGGAGAAAGACCAGTTCGTAGGGCAAAATTTAACATTGGTCTTACCTATGATGCTAGCATTGAACAAATAAAGAAAGTAGTAAAGGATATTCAAGAAATGATAGACAAACATCCTAAAACAAATCAAGATGGACGAGTTAGATTCAAAGAGTTTGGAGGTAGTTCATTAGACATTATGGTAATGTATTTTGTTGACAGTCCGAATTGGGATGATTTTATTGACACTAAACAAGATATAAACTATCAGATTATGGACATTGTACAAAAGAATAAGTGTGACTTTGCTTTTCCTTCTTCAACTGTATATTTGCAAAAAAATAATTAAAAAATAATTTTATGATTTTTACAATTATGATTATAGTCTTTGTGGTAGGCTACTTATTAATTGCATTAGAACACCCTATCAAAGTAGATAAAGCAGCATCTGCACTTATTATTGGAGGATTAACATGGGCACTTTTTGCATTTACAGGAATAAACCATCATGATCTCACGCATGAAATCCAACATCATTTGGTAGATATTGCAGAAATATTATTTTTTCTTTTAGGCGCAATGACAATAGTTGAACTAGTAGATGCTCATGAAGGATTCTCAATAATTACTAATAGAATCACAACAAATAGAAAGGTATATCTAATATGGATTCTAAGTGTTATAACATTCTTTTTCTCAGCAGTTTTAGATAATCTAACAACTTCTATTGTTATGGCAGCTCTTCTACCCAAGCTAATCAAAGACAAGCAAACACTATGGCTTTTTGCTGGAGTTATTATCTTAGCTGCTAATGCTGGCGGAGCATGGTCTCCGATTGGAGATGTTACCACAATTATGCTTTGGATTGGTGGTCAAGTCAGTGCTGTTAATATTATCTCATCAGTTATAATACCATCAATTGTATGTGCAGTAGTTCCTTTGATCTATCTAACATTTAGACTTCAAGGAGAAATTGAAAGACCTAAATTGAAAACATTAGAAGAACATAAAAAGAACCCTACCACCTCATTTGAAAGAAATTTAATTTTCTCTTTAGGTGTTTTAGGATTACTTTTTGTACCTGCCTTTAAGATGATAACACACCTACCTCCTTATGTAGGGATGATGTTTTCTTTAGGAGTTCTGTGGTTTGTGACTGAAGTTATACATAGAAGTAAAAATCATGAACAAAAATCTCAACTCTCAGTAATAGGAGTACTAAAGAAAGTAGATACGCCAACCATTTTCTTCTTCCTTGGGATATTACTTGCTGTAGCAGGATTACAATCTGCTGGTCATTTAGATATTGTAGCTACATATTTAGACACAACCTTTAACGGTCAAACAATCGAAGGTATATACATCATAAATATAATTATTGGATTATTATCTTCCATAGTTGACAATGTACCTTTAGTAGCTGGCGCTATGGGGATGTATCCAATAGCAGAATCAGGTCTTTATGCAATGGATGGTGAGTTTTGGGAGTTTTTAGCTTATTGTGCAGGAACAGGAGGGTCAGTCTTAATTATTGGCTCAGCTGCTGGTGTTGCTGTTATGGGTATCCTAAAAATTGATTTTATTTGGTATCTAAAAAATATCTCTATTTTAGCACTCATGGGATATCTAGCAGGAGCCGCTACTTATATCTTAATACAATAAAATTCGTAACTATCGTTTAAGTTAAAACTAATTCTATGATTCCATTACTTCAGACTGACACAATCACTGAGCTTCTCAAATCTTCAAATGTATCTGACAGCTTAATAAATCCAGAAATAACAGAGAAAACAATTTCTGTAATGAAATTAATTACTAGTGGAGGAACAGGTGGAACTATCATTATGTCTACATTAGGAATACTATCTATTTATGCAATTTATATTTTATTTGAACGATATTCTGCTATCAAAAAAGCAAGTCAAGAAGATGAAAATTTCCTCAAGAGCATTAGAGATTTTGTTGAAGCAAAAGATATTGAAGCAGCTAAAACACTCTGTAAAAATACTGACAATCCAATTGCAAGAATGATTGAAAAAGGGGTAAATAGAATTGAAAAACCAATGACAGATATCTCTGCAGCTATTGAAAACCAAGGAAAATTAGAGGTGTATAAAATGGAAAACAATTTAGCTAATCTAGCTACAATATCTGGTGCTGCACCAATGATTGGATTCTTAGGAACTGTAATTGGTATGATAATTGCTTTCCATGAGATGGCAAGTGCAGGAGGGAATATAGATGTAGAGATGCTTTCAAAAGGAATCTACACGGCAATGGTAACAACAGTGGCTGGATTAGTTGTAGGTATTATCGCTTTTATTGCGTATAATTATTTAGTAAGCAAAGTAGATAAAGTAGTTTTTCAGTTAGAAGCTAGAACTACAGATTTTCTTGATATTTTACATCATAATGAATAATGGCATTAAAAAGTAGAAATAAGGTAAGCGCTGCCTTTAACATGTCCTCAATGACGGACATAGTCTTTTTATTATTAATCTTTTTTATGCTTACCTCTACACTTGTAAGCCCAAATGCATTAAAGCTATTACTGCCTAATAGTAACTCAAAAACACTTGAAAAACAAACTATCTCTATATCAATTACTGCTGAGATTGATTTTTATATCAATGAACAGAAAGTAAATGAGAACTCCATTGAGCAAGAACTTAAATTACTGATTGGTAATGATAAAGAACCTGCTATAATTCTGCATGCAGATAAAACAGTTGATATAGAGCATGTTGTTAAAGTTCTAGATATTGCTTACAACAACAAATATAAAATTGTATTAGCTACAACACCAAACTAAATGGGTTCATCTGAAAGAAAAGATAAGCGGAAAGGCATAATTGGAACTATTTTATTTCATGGATTACTTTTAATTGCTTTTCTATTTATGGGACTCACTTATCAAGACCCCCCTCCAGAAGAAGAGGGCATAAGTATTAATTTTGGATTTACGAATGAGGGACTAGCAGACATGGAACAAGAAAGTACTGATGAAAAAATAGAAATAATAGAAAAGGAAATAATTGAGCAGCAAATAGAAAGCACGGAAGAAATTATCACACAATCAGAAATAGAGACACCAGTAGTAGAAAGAACAGAAGAGAAAGAGAAAATAGTTAAAATAGAAGAACCTCAAGAGGAAGTAATTGAGGAAAAGAAACCAGAAGTAAATAAAAAAGCACTATATCCTGGTAAAAAGAAGAATCAGAATAAATCAGAAGGAGATGGAGATGGAGAAGGAAATCAAGGAATAATAGATGGAGATCCAAACTCAGAGGTATATGATGGTGGTGGAATAGGAGAAGATGGAACAGCTTATCAGTTAGGAGGCAGAAAGCTAGAATTTAAAGCAAAGCCTTTGTACAACCTACAGGTTGAAGGAACAGTAGTTGTCGCTATTACTGTCAACAGATTAGGAAATGTAATAAATGCTACTGCTGGCGTTAAAGGATCTACAACTCTTAACAAACAACTATTACAAAGAGCAAAGACAGCAGCTTTGAAAACTAAATTTAACCCCAAACAAAGTGCTCCAAGGAATCAACAAGGAAAAATCATTTACCATTTTAGACTGAATTAATGGACTATCAAGCAACCCTTGAATATCTTCTTTCTAAACTACCAATGTACCAAAGAGAAGGAGCCGCTGCTTACAAAAAAGATATAGGTAATATAATTGCAGCAAGTAAAAAACTAGGAAATCCTGAAGAAAAATTTAAAAGCATACATATTGCAGGAACAAATGGGAAAGGATCAGTGGCTCATATGATTGCGTCTATAATGCAGGAGAATGGCTATAAAGTTGGTCTTTACACTTCGCCTCATCTTAAAGATTTTAGAGAAAGAATCAAGATAAATGGAGAAATGATATCTAAGAAAGATATAGTCAGTTTTGTTAAAAATAACAAAGTCATTTTTGACAGAATGAGACTTTCCTTTTTTGAGTTTACAGTTGCGATAGCCTTTGATTTATTTGCTAAAGAAAATGTTGACATTGCTGTTATTGAAACAGGTCTAGGGGGCAGATTAGACAGCACTAATATTATCAATCCTGAATTATCAGTGATTACAAATATTGGGTTGGATCACACTAATTTACTAGGTAATTCTTTAGAAGAGATATGCCTAGAAAAAGCAGGGATTATTAAACATAATATACCGGTAATTATTGGAAAGAAACAAAAAGAAACTACTAGAATCTTCAAAGAGGCTTGCAAAAAAAGAAATACTACTCTTGTATATTCTAAAGCAGAAACGAAATACAAAACAGACTTATTAGGAGAATATCAACAGGAGAATATTGAAACTACAATTACAACTATAAAAGAACTACAAAAAAAAAATTGGAATATTACTGAAGTAAATATCAAAAAAGGATTATTAAGAGTTGTAAAGAATACATCATTATCTGGTAGATGGCAGATATTAAATAACTCTCCATTAATTATCTGTGATACCGGTCATAATGAAGATGGAATAAGAGCCATTACTAAACAATTAAAAAAGCTACAATATAAGAAGCTTCACTTTGTCTACGGAACTGTTAATGATAAGAACGTGGAAAAAATTCTATCTATTCTACCAAAAGATGCAAAATATTACTTCTGTAGAGCTAATGTCCAAAGAGGATTAAATGAAAATTTATTAAGGTCCTTAGGAAATCAGATAGGTTTAGAAGGAGAGTCTTACTCTACTGTAGGAAAAGCTCTTGAGTCTGCAAAAGACAATGCAAATAAAAATGACTTAATCTTTATTGCAGGTAGTATATTTGTAGTAGCTGAAGTTGTTTAATTTATTTTCTTAAAACCTTGACTTTAATAAGAAATGATATATATTTGCACTCCTAATTTGGGCGATTAACTCAGTTGGTTCAGAGTGCCTCCTTTACACGGAGGAAGTCGGGGGTTCGAGTCCCTCATTGCCCACCAAAAAGAAACCCACTCAAATGAGT
>PAHP01000014.1 GCA_002705205.1 Flavobacteriales bacterium | reverse complement strand
TTCTTCTTCTTCTTCTTCTTCTTCTTTCTTAGAAGGATTCTCTTGTTCTTTTTTATCCAACTTTTTTTCAGATATTATTTCTTCGCCTTTTTCTTTAATGATAAAATCACTTACCTCTAGAAGGGCTTCTTTAAAATTAGTAAAATCTTCTTTATAAAGATAAATTTTATGTTTCTTGTAAAAAGGACTTCCGTCTTCATTGAAATCCCTTTTACTTTCAGTAACTGTCATGTAATAATCTCCTGCTTTAGTTGATCTTACATCGAAAAAATATGTTCTTCTTCCTGCTCTAACTCTTTTTGAAAAGATTTCCTCCATATCTCTATAATCCGACATCTAATTTTATTTTTTAATTGAGCCAAATATAATAATTTTTATTAAGTGACTCGTAAATTGTTAGTTTATCAAAAAGAACTATTCTGACTCTTTTCTATATTAAAGTAGAATCCTTTTTGTTTTAATAATTCTTTATGTGTTCCTTGCTCAATAATCTTACCTGAATCAAGGACTATAATATGATCAGCATCCTTTAATGTTGCTACTCTATGACTAATAATTATAGATGTTTTTCCTGAACTTTCTTTTCTTAGATTTCTAAGTATCTTTTGCTCTTTATCTGCGTCAATTGCTGATAAGCAATCGTCAAAGATAAGTAGACCTGATTTTTTGTAAAAAGTTCTAGCAATAGCAATCCTTTGTCTCTGACCTCCAGATAATTGCACACCCCTTTCACCAATTATAGTTTCAAATCCATCAATAAAATTATTAATTTCATTTCCCATCTCTGATTTATTTGCAGCAGCTATTATTCTTTCATTATCAATCATATTGTCTGTAAAAGATATATTGTCTTTAATACTTCCAGAGAATAAATAACCATCTTGAGGGACGTATCCTATATAAGAACGTAAACTATATAAGTTCAGCTCTTTTATATTTTTATTCCCAAAAGTAATTTTCCCTTGATCAGCATCATAAAGTCTGCAAACTAAATTCGCAATTGTAGTTTTTCCGCTACCTGTTTTCCCAAAGACACCAAGTGTAGTCCCCTCCTTTATTCTAAAACTAATCTTGTCTAGAGCTTTAATGTCAGTATTTTCATACGTAAAGCTAACATCTTTGAAATTTACATCTCCGCTAACAGGAGTAATTTCTTCAATAGTATTTTGTATCTCAGGTTGTAGTAATAGGAAATTATTTATTCTTTTTTGAGATGCTGATGCTCTTTGTATTATTGAGGTTATCCACCCAATTGACGCAACAGGCCAAGCTAACATGTTTACATAAATAATGAATTCCGCAATATTTCCTGTTGTTATATTTCCCTTATAGCTTTCAATGCCTCCAATATAAACAGTCAAAATGGTACTCGCTCCAATCATAGTGATTATTAAAGGAAAAAAGACAGCTTCAATTTTCACTAATTGTATCTGTTTATTTGTATATGATTTTAAAGAATTAAGAAATAGATTGTACGTATTTTTCTCACTTCTAAATGACTTTATAATTTTAATTCCAGAAAAAGTTTCTTGTGATATATTTGTTATTTTGGATAGTTGGGATTGTACTCTCTCGCTTCTTTTATTGATGTTATCACTGACAAAGTAAACTGTAATAGCTAAGATAGGTAATGGTATTAATACATAAATAGTAAGAGTGCTATTTATATTGAACATCTTATTTATTACTAAGTAGAATAAGATGGATATATTTATGCCATACATCAATGCCGGACCTAAATACATTCTTACACGGCTTACATCTTCAGATATTCTATTCATTAAATCACCAGTCTTATTCTTTTTGTAGAATGACATGCTTAGATTTTGATACTGTTGATAGATTTCGTTTTTAAGATCAAATTCTATTTTTCGGCTCATTACAATAATAGTTTGTCTCATAAAGTACATGAAGACACCTTTTAGTATAGCAAATGACACAATCAGACCTCCATATTTTAGTAGAATAGTACTTATTTTAGAAGATGATTCTGTTTCGCTATTAATGCTTGAGATAATTGAGTCAAAGGCTTTTCTTACAAACTCAGCAGGGTATAAAGCAAAAAGATTTGCAATTAGAATAAATATTGCTCCAATAATGATTGAGATACGGTATCTCCAAAAGAATTTATTTAGGTATAATAGTGGGCTCATTTAATTGATTGCATAACTTTAATTGAAATGCCAAAAATAATAAGTAAATTCGCGACCCATTTAAAAAATAGATTAATTTCTTTTGTAAGATAGGGCCTACTAGGTTAAGAAATAATTTAAGAGACTAATATGAAAATAGCAGATACATATAAAAAAGCCAAAAACAATGGCTTAGTACTTAGTAATATGACATTAATGGAGCATGAACAGGTAGTTTTTTGCCAAGATAGTGAAACAGGATTGAAGGCAATTATTGCTATTCATAATACTACTTTAGGACCAGCTTTAGGTGGTACTCGTATGTGGAACTATGATAATGAATATGATGCATTAAATGATGTGTTAAGATTATCAAGAGGAATGTCTCTTAAGGCTGCAATATCAGGCTTAGATTTAGGTGGTGGTAAAGCAGTAATTATTGGAGATTCTAATACTCAAAAGACGGAGGTTTTAATGCGTAAATTTGGACAGTATGTTGAAAGCTTAGGAGGGAAGTATATTACAGCAGAAGATGTAGGAATGAATACTAAAGATATGGAATATGTTCGTATGGAGACTAAGCATGTAACTGGGATTCCTGAAAGTATGGGAGGAAGTGGAGATCCATCTCCTTTTACAGCCTTTGGAGTATATATGGGAATGAAGGCATCAGCAAAATATAAATGGGGAAATGATAGCCTTGAAGGCAGAACTGTTGTTGTTCAAGGTGTTGGGCATGTTGGTGAAAATCTAGTAAGACATCTGTCTGAAGAGAAGGCTAATATTATTATTAATGATATTGACGATAGAAGGCTAGATGCACTTTCTGAAGATTATGCAGTAAGAATTGTAAGAGGTGATTCTATTTTTGATTTAGACATGGATATTTACGCTCCTTGTGCGTTAGGCGCTACTGTAAATCCTGATACGCTTAACAGGTTAAAGTGTAAAATTATTGCTGGTGCTGCAAATAATCAACTTGCTGATGAGGTAAGAGATAGTCAAACCTGTAGTGATAAAGGCATTGTTTATGCACCTGATTTTTTGATTAATGCTGGAGGATTAATTAATGTTTACTCTGAGATCAAAGGTTATGATAGAGAGAGCTCAATGAATCAAACAAGAGAAATTTATAATACTACTTTAGAGATATTAAAGAAAGCAGAATTAGATAGTATTACCACTCATGTAGCAGCATTAGAGATTGCAGAACAACGCATTAAGAACAGAAAGAGTTCTTAGAATTTAATGTTAAGTAGAAGACATATAAGGTTGAAGGTAATGCAGTCATTATATGCATACTTTTCAAATAAGGAGGATGAGGTTCTTAAGGCTGAGAGATCCATGCTTAAGCATTTTGAGGAGGTAGTTGAGTTAAAACTTGTGATTATTGGGTTACTTGTAGAATTAGTAAAATATGCAGATAACTTTTATAAAGAAGGAAAGAAGAAATATCTTCCAACAGATTTAGATCTACATCCAAATAGACGATTTATTGATAATCCAGTTGTTAACCAAATCTTTAGTAATGATAAACTAATGAATAGAGTTAATAAGTTTTCAGCTATTTGGTTGCAAAATGACCTTGATATTATCCGTAAACTATTTGTAGATCTGCATAGTTCCGATTTGTATCAGAAATATACTGTTTCTACAAATGAGTCTGTAGAGTTAGATAAAAAATTTATTATTGACGCTCTTAATGATTGCATCTTAAAGAATGAACTAGTGCATCATGTTTTAGAAGAGAGAAGTATTTATTGGATCGATGACTTACCTTTTATAGCTACTATTATTTTTGGCAATATAAAAGATGATATAAGCTTGGATACTAGTGAGGTTTTTAAGGATATATCTGATAAGGATTTTGCATTAGAGCTTTTTCGAAATATCATTATTAATAATGATGAATATGAAAATATAATTGTAAGGTTTGCAATAAATTGGGATCTTGATAGGATTGCTATTATGGATCAATTGCTGTTAAAAATGGCTTTCTCTGAGATTTTATCAATGTCTGAACTTCCTGTAAAAGTATCAATGAATGAATATATTGAAATTGCAAAATATTATAGTACATCAAAAAGTAGATTATTTATTAATGGCTTGCTTGATAATTTTGTAAAGACATACAGTAAAGAAGGTAAAATAAGAAAGGTTGGTAGAGGCTTAATATAAAAAAAAATAGTTAATTTTGAGGATGAATAAGGAAATTATAATAGTACTATTTGCATTAGTGATTCTAGCCTCATGCACTGGTAGTGATCAGAAAAAAGAGACTTTTATTGATTCGATTACAAATCCGCTAACGGCTGAAAAAGATGCTAAGGAATTATTAATGCCAAAAATTAAATTAGAATCAGATGTTTATGATTTTCTAGAAATAACAGAGGGAGAGTCAGTAAGTACAGAGTTTATTCTGGAGAACATAGGAGAAGCACCATTACTTATTCGATCAGCAAAAGGTAGTTGTGGTTGCACGGTTCCTGAGTGGCCAACAGAACCTATCTTAGCTGGTGAATCAGGAACTATTAAAGTTACTTTTAATAGTACAGGAAAGAAAGGAAGACAAAATAAAACAGTAACATTGGTAACTAATGCAATTCCTAATACTAAGGTTCTAAGAATTATAGGTAATATATTAGTGCTAGAAAATAAATAAGATGATATTATTACAAGCAGGAGGTACGGGGATGAGTTCGTTAATTATGTTCAGTATGATATTTGCTGTCATGTATTTTTTTATGATTCGTCCTCAGGTAAAGAAACAAAAGAAGGAGCGCGCATATCGAGCAGCACTAAAGAAAGGAGATAAAGTAATTACTATTGGTGGTATTCATGGTAAAATTACTGATATAAAAGAAGACACTTTTATTCTAGAGACACATGCAAATAACATATTGAAAGTGGAAAAAACTGCCGTGTCAATGAATGGTGATGCTTCTATTGAACAAAAATAATGCTAAGCAACTTAAAAAGAGTAATAGTTAGTTTTTTTAAGTATATCTCGGAAAATAAAAAGCTAAGTCGATATGTTCTTTTTTTCTTTATATCTTTTTCATTTTGGTTCTTGAGTATGTTGTCAAAAACACATGAAATAACTTTACAAATACCTGTAAAGTATACTAGTGCTCCTGTAGGTTTGGTAGAGATAGATATCCCTATAAATTCTATTGAGGTTAGAGTTAAAGCATCTGGGTTTTCTATTTTGTCATTTCATATTTTTAATAATAAATCATTGATATTAAATTATGAAATAGCTAATTCTAAACCTTCTAATAATGGTAAGAACCTATTTTGGATTATGAGCTCTAAAAGAAAAGATGTTACGGATGTATTGGGTTCTTCAATGGAGATATTGGATATTAGTCCAGATAAGTTATCTGTATCTTTTACAAAAAAAAGTAAGAAAGAGCTTCCTGTTGTTTTAAATTCTGAAATTGATATAAAGCAGGCTTATTGGTTATCTGATAAGATTGTAATAAACCCGACTACAGTAATGCTTTATGGGGATAATAATATATTAGATACTTTAACATCTATTAAAACAGAATTATTGCAGTTAAATAATCTTGATGATAATATAGATAAAGAGCTCTCCTTACATATTCCTAAGGGAATACAATGTGGTACTGATTTTGTTCATGTCGAGATAAAGGTAGAGCAATTTATTGAGGAAATATTTGAACAGAAGGTTGAAGTCCGTAATTTAAAAGAGGGGTATACTCTTAAATTATTTCCTAGGAAGGTTAGTGTTACATTACGATTGCCACAAGATAAATATAGTCTTCTAAGAACTGATTTTTTGCGTATTTATATTGATGCTTCAGAGATATCAGATCAGAATACATTAAAGGTAATGTGTGATAATACTTCATCATTTGTCAAGTTAGAACGCATTTATCCAAAGCGATTAGAGTTCTTGCTAATTAAGGATTAGTAATCTCACAACTAATAGCATAATGATCTGATAAGATTTGTTTGTGTTGTTTGTAGTTAGTGCTATGTATTTTATTGTCATGAAGGATGTAGTCAATTCTTAATGCAGGGATCTTCACAAATGAATCTCCTATTCCTTTGGCTGAACTGTTAAAAGCATCAATTAAATCACCTTTTATTTTATTATAAGCATATGATAGAGGCGTGTCATTAAAATCTCCACAAATAATAATAGGAAATGGAGATTCTTGCATATGCTCTTTAATAACCGTTACTTCTTCTGCTCTTTTCTTGTAACTCTTCTTCATTCTTTTAGAAATGCCAACTAATCCTTCTTTTAATTTATTTTTTTGTGGGTTTTTAATAAATGAATAGTCTGAAATTTTAAACCAATTACTAGCTAAATGAATATTATAAACCCTTATTGTGTCTTTATTTATTATTATATCAGAATAAATGCAAGTATTATTCATGCGCTCACCTTTTATACTGACTGTTTTTTTATCTATCTGAGGGTATTTGCTGTAAATAGCCATATGCCATTGGCTTTTTCTGCTTTGCAAGCCAATGTGTTTAAAAGGATAATCTAAATTTGGAATTTCATTTGCAGTATAGAATTCTTGGATACATAATATCTCAGGATTTTCTTTTTTAATAAAATTAAAGATCTCTTCTTTTACATTTTCTTTTTTAAGCCAATTATATCGGTTAAATAAACGGACATTATAGCTGATTATCTTGGTGTTATCTTCTGATGAAGTATTGTCAGGTGTGATTCCTAAGAAGCTCCCAATATGCGTGAATCCGAATCCTAAAATGATAAGATTTGCCCAAATTGGTTTCTTAAAACTAAAGACCCAATAAATAAAGAATAAGATATTAATACAGTAAAGTATAGGAAATAATAAACCAAAAAAGGAGATAGGCCAAAATATAGCTGGGCTAATATAAGGTGATAAGTAAGAGGTAAGTAGTAGTAGTAAACAAATAGAGTTTATTAGATAAAGTAGTTTATTTACAAGTGATAGCCCTTTCATTTATTTCTTGCTAGCACTAAATAATGTTGCTTTCTCTTCTTTGCTTAGGCTTTCATATCCTGATTTTGCAATTCTTTCTAATATTTTATCAATTTCTTTTTGCTTAGCTATCTTATCAGAGTTAAATTCATAATCTGATCTTGGTTTTTTATGAACTGTTCTAAGTTTATTTTTTGTTTTAAAAGTATTAATTAGTCGATCAATAAGCTTGCTTAATCCTTCACTATAATCTTTGCCTTTTTGTAATTGTTTTATGTAAAAATATCCAAAAAAAGCACCTCCTAAATGAGCTATATGTCCTCCGGCGTTCCCATTAGGTATGCTTAGAATATCAAGTGCAATACATCCGATTGCAATCTTTTTTAGTGTTAGAGTTCCAATAAAAGGTAATCGAACACTATAGTTTGGAGAGTAAGTAGCAATAGCAACCATGATAGCAAGTACGGAAGCTGATGCTCCTACTGCTCTGGCATCTAAAGTTAAGGCTTGTAATGCTGGTACATAGTTAAATGCTAGTATAAATAACAGCCCTCCACTGATTCCTCCTAGTATATAGACTGCTAATAATTGTTTGGGCTGTAAGTATCTAAGAAAGATTTTCCCCCCAAAATGTAACCATAGCATATTAAAAAGTAAATGAAGAAAATTGCCATGCAAGAACATATAAGTAATAAATGTCCAGGGTTGATTAATAAGTATATTGTTATTTGCAGGAAGGTAAAGTTTATTTAAAATAGGTTTAATGTCAAACAAGAACAAATAAGAGAATACCTCTATTATGCTGAAAAGAAAGAATAGTCCAGTATTAGTATATATCAGTTTGTGTAGGATTGTTCCCTCTTTAAAATCTTTCTGAAAGCTGTTCAAGAGACTGTTCATTAGTAAAATTGAGTATGATTTTTCTGCCAATATTTTAAAAGTAGGAATCCAAATAACATACCTCCTAAATGAGCAAAATGAGCTACATTGTCGGCAGGATTATTGCTTATTCCTAAATAAAGTTCTAAAGCACCATATAGTATTACAAAATACTTAGCCTTTACAGGGATTGCGAAATATATGTAAAGCAGAGTGTTGGGAAATAACATTCCAAAGGCTAATAAGATTCCAAATACAGCGCCAGAAGCTCCTACTGTTGGCGTATTAATTAGTAAATTAAGTTTTCCCATTATTTGATTTGAGTAATTTTGATTTCCTTCAAGGATGCTCTTTCCATTTTCTAAAAGAATATTTAAATCAGTAGCTTTTAGTTGAGATTGAAGATTTTGAATCTCATATTGACTTACACCTAAGTGCAATAGAGCAGCTCCCAATGCTGTAACCATATAATAGATCAAGAATCTTTTTGGACCCCAAACATTTTCTAATATTTTTCCAAACATCCACAGAGCAAACATATTAAAGAATAGATGGCTAAATGTTGCATGCATAAAAAAGTGCGTGATCAGTTGATGAGGCATAAAATTAGCAGATTGTAATTGGTGCAAGGCAAGTAAGCTTGTTAGATCGACACCGTAATTTTCTAATGAGATTGTTGCGAAAAATAATAGACCATTTATTATAAGTAGATTCTTAATGACCTCTGGCAGTTGACTGAAAGATGTTGCTCTATACATAGTTAGAAGTATTTTTCTATTTCACTAGTTTTTAGTTGAATCATAGTCCGTTTCCCATTAGGACATACGCTAGGAAATTCACATTTGAATAATTCATTTTTTAAAGACATTATTTCTTTTTTATCTAGCGCTTTTACCTTCTTAATCGCTAATGATTTTGCAAGAGATAGTGCTAAATTTTGGTTGTGATTAGTCTCTAAAGATTCTGAGTTCTTTTCTTGTTCAATAAGGTTTTCAATTATAGATTGTAGGTTTTCTTGCATGCATTCTGAAGGTACTCCTGTTATTATTATGCTATCTTTCTCAATATTAATATTAAAACCAACTCTTGATAATTCTTCTTTCATTTCAGAGATAGTTATTAGGTCAAGGGTGCTGAATTTAATTTCTTTTGGAAATAATAATTTTTGTGATTGGCCTTTATTTGCTGATATAGTTTTTCTAAAATATTCAAATAATATCCGTTTATGTGCTCTTCTTTGATGCATTAATAGTAATCCTTCTTTATTTGGAACAGCAATAAAACAATTTCCAATTTGATTTATATCTTCTAATTCTCTTTCGCTGTCTATTATTTTGCTAAAAGACGATTGCTTTAATTTTTCTTCTTTAATTATTTCATGTGTTTCTATCTGTTCTTTAGCTTCAGTTTTAAAAGGAGTGTAATTCGGGTCAATTTTAATTTCAGGCTGCTTTAGATTATTCGTTGTATTTTTTGTGTAATCTATGTTAAATGATAGTTCTTGGGCAAAATCTATTGAAGGAGCAATGTTGTACGCTCCTAAAGATCTCTTTACAGAAGCTCGTATAATTGCATAGATAGCTTTTTCATCTTCAAATTTTATTTCTGTCTTTGTTGGGTGAATATTAATATCAATGAGTTGTGGATCAATGACTAGATTGATAAAATACGAAGGAAAATAATTATTAGGGATTAATTCTTCGAATGCTTTATTTACTGCATGGTGTAAATAATGGCTCTTAATGTATCGTCCGTTTACAAAGAAATACTGTTCTCCTCTTGTTCTTTTTGCGGACTCAGGCTTTCCGACAAATCCACTAACTTCTACTAATGTTGTTTCTTCTTTTACAGGTACTAAGGATTCATTCTTTTTGCCTCCAATGATATTTACAATTCTCTGTCTAAAATTACTTTTTGGCAAGTGGAAAACTTCTTTCTCATTATGGAAGAGTTGCATCTTTATATTAGGGTTTGCGAGAGCAACTCTGATAAATTCTTCATTAATATGACGCATTTCTACTTTGTCAGATTTTAGGAATTTTCTTCTAGCTGGAACATTGTAGAAAAGATTCTTTACTTTTATTGAAGTGCCATCTGCAGTACCACAATCATTAGAATCCTTTATTTTTCCTCCTTCAATTATTAGATGCGTGCCTAGCTCTTTACTTGTAAGCTTTGTTTTTATTTCAACATGAGCAATTGCTCCGATTGAAGCCATCGCTTCACCTCTAAAGCCCATTGTTTTAATGTTGAACAGATCATCAGCGTTCTTAATTTTTGAGGTAGCGTGGCGTTTAAAGCACATTTTTGCATCTTTTGTACTCATTCCGCATCCATTATCAACTATTTGTAATAAAGATCTACCAGCATCTTTTACAAAAATTTTAATTTCTGAGCTTCCAGCATCTAAAGCATTCTCAAGCATTTCTTTTACTGCTGATGCTGGTCTTTGAATCACTTCTCCTGCAGCAATTTGGTTTGCAACATGGCTAGGTAATAATTGAATGATATCCAATGCTAATTATTTGCTTAATTAATGATAAATGTGTAAGCTAGCAAAGATAAAATAATAATAAGAAGTATTATTTTTATTCCTCTTCCTTTTTCTTCTTTTTTAGTACGACTTATTTTGAATCTTATATTTTTTTCTTCACCTTTCATTAATGCTTCTATTCTTTCTTTTTGTTCATTGTAATATCTAGGTTTAAATGAAAATGATTTTGCTTTTGAAGTTTTAAAAAAAGAAGGTATTATTGGTGTTCTCATGTCTGCAAAAATATTAAATAATTTAGTTGATAAGTAATGATTTTACTTTTGTTAATTCTTTATTGATTCTCTAACAATTTTTAATTTTACATATATGATAAGATACACAAAGATAACTCTAGTTACATTTATTATTCTAATTAGTATATTAAATGTTTCTGCACAAAATAGAGCGGTTTTTTTAGATGATTCAACTGAATGGGCTGATAGTGTGCTCTTAAACTTATCAGAAGAAGAAAGAATTGCTCAGCTTTTTATGGTTGCTGCTTATTCAAATAAAGGAGAACTACATAAACAACAGATTACTGATCTGGTAGAACACTATAAGATTGGAGGATTAATGTTTTTACAAGGGGGACCTGTTAGGCAAGCAAAGCTAACTAATTACTATCAGTCAATATCTAAGACTCCATTGATGATTGCTATTGATGCAGAATGGGGAGTAGCTATGAGGTTAGATTCTGCTTTACGGTTCCCTTGGCAAATGACATTAGGAGCTATTGAAGATTCTAGTCTTATTTACGATATGGGAGTGGAGGTTGCTAGGCAGTGTAAATTAATTGGAACACATATTAATTTTGCTCCTGTTGTTGATGTTAATTCAAATCCGGAGAATCCTATAATAAATAATCGTTCATTTGGAGAGAATCCAGAAAAGGTTGCTCAAATGGGATTAGCTTATATGAGAGGTATGCAGAATAATAAAATCCTTGCTTGTGCTAAACATTTCCCTGGACATGGTGATACTGATACGGATTCTCATAAAACCTTACCAACAGTAAATAATTTAAAGTATAGATTAGAAGAAGTAGAATTATTGCCATTTAAAGAATTAATAAATAAAGGACTTGGTTCTGTTATGGTAGCTCATTTATATATTCCTTCTTTGGATAACACTGAGGATTTGGCATCTACCTTATCTGAAAAGGTAGTAAATGGACTACTTAAGAATGAGATGAAGTTTACAGGTCTTACAATAACTGATGCTCTTAATATGAAAGGAGTAAGTCAATTCTATGAACCAGGCATCGTAGATGTAAAAGCATTACTTGCTGGTAACGATGTTTTGCTTTTTTCAGAAGATGTGCCAAGAGCAATCAAGGAGATACAAAAAGCTATTAATCAAAAACAAATTACTCAGAAAGAGATTGACGAAAGATGTTTAAAGATCTTAAAAGCAAAGAAGTGGATGGGCCTAGATAATTATAGACCAGTAGATATTTCCAAAATCCCTAATAAGATAATTATAAGAGAAACTGATCTTTTAAATAAGAAACTAGTGCAATCTTCATTAACATTATTGCAGAACTATAACAAGTTATTGCCTTTAGAAAGATTAGATACTTTAAATATTGCTTCTGTAAGTATAGGAGAGGTTGATAGTGAATTTCAAAAGATGCTTTCAAATTATGCTCCTATTAAGCATTTTATTATTAATGAGAATGCTAGTTCTACTGAACAAGCAGTTTTGTTGAATAAATTATCAAAATATAATTTAGTTATTGTAGGTATTCATAAATCAAATGCGAATGCTTGGAAATCTTACAAGATTGCAAGAGGAACAGACATTCTACTGCAATCTATTGCATTGCAATCTAAAGTAGTTATTAGTGTTTTTGCTAATCCATATAGTATAAATTCATTTTTGGTTACAAATAATTTTGACGCACTTCTATTAGGGTATCAGAATAGTGAAGTTGCACAGAAGGAACTTGCTAAGGCAATTTTCGGAGGAATTGGCATTAGTGGCAAGTTACCAGTTAGTACTAAGCATTACGATATTAATTCTGGGTCAGCAACTAATTCAATAAGAATGAATTATGTTAGTGCTGAAGAAATAGATATTAGCTCAGATTTCTTCTATAAAATAGATAGTATTGTAGATAATGCAATTTCTGAGAGAGCAACTCCTGGTTGTCAAGTTTTAATTGCTATAGATGGGAATATCTTTTTTAATAAATCGTATGGGTTTCATACATATCAGAATAAATATAAAGTAAATAATTCTGATGTTTATGATTTAGCCTCTATTACAAAAATTGGAGCAACTGTTCCGATCTTAATGCACATGGTTGATAGTAACGAGTTAGATTTAGATGCTAAGCTTGGGGATTATTTAGCTTTAGATTCAACAGATAAAGCTCCTTTGATTATTCGTGATGTTTTATCACATCAGGCAAGATTATTTCCATGGATTCCTTTTTATAAGAAAACATTAGTTAAAGATTCTGTTTCAGGAATAATGAGTTTGAGAGATACGTTATATAGTCCTAATCAGTCTGAGATATATCCGTATAAAGTCTCAGAAGGTATATATCTACACCAAGAATACCCTGATTCAATAATTAAACAAGTAATAGATTCTGATTTATTAGAAAAGAAAGAATATCGTTATTCTGATCTAGGTTATTATTTTTTTAAAGAAATTATTGAAAAGAAGTATTCTTTATCATTAGATAAGATAGTTAATATGAAATTCTATAAAGGACTAGGAATGGAGAATATGGGGTATCTTCCACTGGATAGACTTAATGAATCTAGAATTATTCCAACTGAAAATGATTTTGAATATAGAAGTCAACTTTTAAAAGGATATGTGCACGATATGGGGGCTGCAATGCAGGGAGGGATAGGTGGTCATGCTGGACTTTTCTCTAATGCAAACGATTTGGCAAAATTAATGCAAATGTATTTGCAGAAAGGTCAATATGCAGGTGAACGTTACTTAAGCGAAGAAGTTATTGAAGAATTTACAAGATGTCAATTTTGTGCTGATGAAAACAGGAGAGGGGCAGGATTTGATAAGCCCGTCTTAGAAAATGAAGAAGGAGGTCCAACTTGTCAATGTGTCTCCTCTTTAAGTTTTGGTCATAGTGGATTTACAGGAACTATAGCATGGGCTGACCCTCAGAAACAAGTAATTTATATATTTTTGTCAAACAGAATCCACCCTGATGTAAATAATAAGAAACTACTTGATATGGATGTAAGGACAGAGATTATGCAAGTAATTTATGATAGTTTAAATGAAAGATAGGTTAAAGATAGGTATTGTTTGCTACCCTACTTATGGTGGAAGTGGGGTGATTGCAACTGAACTTGGTATAGCACTCTCAGAAAAGGGGCATGAGATTCATTTTATATCCTATGATCAGCCGTTTCGTTTAGATTTATTCTCTGAAAAGATATATTACCATGAGGTAAGTGTCTCTGAATACCCTCTTTTCGAGTATACGCCTTATGAATTGAATCTTACTTCAAAATTAGTTGATGTTGCATTATATGAAGGATTGGATATTCTACATGTACATTATGCAATACCTCATGCTTCTTCAGCGGTAAATGCAAAACAGATTCTAGCTACTCATAATATACATTTACCTATCGTTACTACTTTACATGGGACAGACATTACTCTTTTAGGAAAGGATAAATCATTTAAACCTGTAATAGAGTATGCAATTAATATGTCAGATGCAGTGACTGTAGTCTCTGAGAACTTAAAACAAGTAACTCTAGAATATCTCCGTATTAAAAAAGAGATAGTCACTATTCCTAATTTTATAGATATGAGTTTATATCAGAAAAAATCTGATAAGAATTTAAGAAAAAATCTAGCAGGTGAAAAGGAGTTCATTATTACTCATATATCTAATTTTAGAAAAGTAAAAAGGGTTAAAGATGTTATTAAGATCTTTAATAAAGTCTGTCAAAATAAATCAGTAAAGTTATTGATGATTGGAGATGGTCCTGAAAGGATAAAAGCAGAGCAGCTTTCTAGGGTATATGGTATTGAGGAGCAAGTAAGGTTCTTAGGAAAATTAAGAGTAATTGAGAATATATTAGCAATCTCTGATATATTTTTTCTACCTTCAGAAACAGAAAGTTTTGGATTGGTTGCATTAGAAGCTATGGCTAGTAGTACTGCGGTTATTTCTACAAATAGTGGAGGTCTCCCTGAAGTAAATATTAATGGAAAAACAGGATTTTTGTCCGATGTAGGTAATATTGATAAGATGGCTAATGATACTATTAGACTTTTATCAGATATTAATATGTTAAAGAAATTTAAGCTTAATGCATTGGAGCATGCAAACTCTTTTGCATTGGATAATATTCTTCCAAAATATCAAGAGATTTATAAAGGTTTATGTCACAAAATAAAAGAAAAATAAAGGTAGGGCTTACTGGAGGTATTGGCTCTGGGAAGACTTTTGTTGGTGAGGTTTTTAATAGACTAGGATTACCGGTTTTTAATGCTGATTTTCATGCAAAAAAATGTATGAGAGAGGTAAAGGAGTTAAAAGATCAAATTTGCAAAAAATTTGGTGATGAGATATATAAAGATAGAGAACTTCAAAAGGAAAGATTATCTGATATTATTTTTTCTGATTATGAAAAGTTGCAAGAACTAAATAGTATCGTGCATCCTTTTGTGAATATTGCATTTAAAGAATGGGTAAAAAAGCAAGAAGAAATGTGTCTAATAAAGGAAGCTGCTATATTGTTTGAGTCAGGTGCAAACAAATACCTTGATGTAGTTGTTTGTGTTTCTTCCAGTATGGATCTTAGAATAAGAAGAGTAATGAAAAGAGATAATTGCACTAAAGAAAGGGTAATACAGAGAATATCTATGCAAATGCTGCAAGAAGAGAAAGAGAAACTATCTGATTTTATAATTGTTAATAATGGAGGTCAATTAATTCTTCCTCAATTAATAAATATAATTAAACAAATAAGCTAATATCTCCCTTTCCTTCTCGTATAATCTCATGATAACTATCTGTACATCTAATAATTGTTGATGGGATACTTTCTCCGTAGCCTCCTGAGATTACTAAATCTACTTTATTTCCAAAATATTTATGAATTAGCTCAGGATCGGTGCTATATTCTATAATCATATCTTTATCTTTTACTGATGTAGTAACAATTGGATTTCCTAGCTCTTTTACAATTTCTCTAGGTATATTGTTGTCAGGAATTCTGATCCCTATTTCTTTTTTTTTATTTTTAAAAAGCTTTGGGATATTCCTGCTTGCATTTAGAATGAAAGTATATGGTCCTGGCAAAGCTTTTTTCATTAATTTATATGTTGAGGTATTAAGATGCTTGCTAAAATCAGAGATATGACTTAAATCATAACATATAAATGATAGGTTATGATCCTTTATATTCAGTTTTTTTAATTTGCATAATTTTTGCATAGCTTTTTTGTTGTTGACATCACAACCAAAACCATATACTGTATCTGTAGGATATATAATAACACCTCCATCTTTAAGGCATTCAACAACTTTCTTTATTTGTCTTGGATCGGGGTTCTTAGGGTGAATCTTTAGCAGCATTAATTAAAAAAGTATTGAATAATAAGATATAAGATTGCTAGATCCATAAAAAGTAATATGCTAAAAAGTTTAGGGTTAGAGTCGTAGAGTTCTTTTAGTTTCTGCCATATATCATCCATATTACTTTATTATAGTCTTATTTTTTGCTAAAATAACTACTTTAATTCTAAAACCACAATATTTTCTACATGATGTGTTTGGGGAAACATGTCTACTGACTGTATATGAATAGGTTTATAGATTTCTTTCATTAGATATATATCACGTGCTTGAGTAGAAGAGTTGCAGCTAACATATATTATACGCGTAGCTCTAATTTTCAGGATCTGCTCTACAACCTTTTTATGCATCCCATCTCTTGGGGGGTCAGTAATGATAATGTCAGGGGTGCCGTTTATTGCAATGAATTCATCTGTAAAGATTTCTTTCATATCACCAGTATAGAATGTGCAATTAGAGATGTTATTTCTTTTTGCATTCTCATTAGCGGCCTGTATTCCTTCTTCAATAGAGTCTATACCTATAACTTTTTTTGCTTTAGTTGCTACATATTGAGCAATAGTTCCTGTTCCTGTATAAAGGTCATATACTATATTATTATTAGTGATTCCCGAAAGTTCCTTTGTTTTCCTATATAATACTTTAGCTTGCGCTGAGTTAGTTTGAAAAAAAGATTTTGCACCGATCTTAAAGTATAAACCATCCATTTCTTCAATAATATAATCTTTTCCGTGGTAACAGATTACCTCTTGGTCATAGATCGTATTATTTGCTTTTTGGTTGATGATATATAATAAAGAAGTAACTTCAGGAAAAGAATTCTTGATATGATCCATTATTAACTCAATGTATTTTGTGTTCTCTTCATAGAATTGAATTAATACCATTAAATCATTAGTGGAAGATGTTCTGATCATTAGATTCCTTAATAATCCGGATTGATTTCTTATGTCAAAATATGTTATTTCATGTTTATGGGTAAACTTCTGTACAGACAATCTAATAGAATTAGATGGTTCTTTTTGTAAGTAACAATTTTTCAGATCAATCACTTTGTCAAACATCCCAGGTATATGAAATCCAAGAGCATTTTTATCTGTAATTTCTGTTTTAGATTGTATTTCTTCTAAGCTAAGCCATCTTTTGTTTGAGAAAGTAAATTCCATTTTATTTCTATAAAAATACTTGTCTTTACTTCCTAATATCTCTGAATGTCTAGGTAGTTTAATGCCACCAATTCTTTTTAGATTGTTAAGGACTTCATTTTGTTTAAATTCTAATTGAGATTCGTAATTCATATTCTGCCATTTACAACCACCACAAGTTCCAAAGTGTTCGCATTTAGGTTTTATTCTTCTTTCTGAATAAGTATGGATCTTATCAATCTTAGCTTCCCAGAACTTTTTTCTTCTTTTAAAGATTGTAATGTCACAAACATCACCAGGTACACCATCTTTTACAAATATAACTCTCCCGTCATATTTAGCTATTGATCTCCCCTTATTTGCGGTATCAATAATCTCAATATTCTCTAAAAGAATTTTTTTTCTTCTGTTCTGCCTTCCCATAATACAAAAGTAAAGTATATTAATAAGAGTTGTTGTTATTTTTCTTCAAAAAGATCAAGATAAACTTTAAATGTATCTATATATTTGCGATTCAAATTTAATATACATAAAATGAGCAAATCAGCAGAATATATAGAACTAGAGAATAAGTATGGAGCACATAATTATCACCCACTACCTGTAGTTCTTTCAAAAGGAGATGGTGCTTTTGTATGGGATGTAGATGGGAAGAAATATTATGACTTTCTATCTTCTTATTCTGCTGTTAATCAAGGTCATTGTCATCCAAAAATAGTGGCAGCACTTAAGCAACAATCTGATCTATTAACACTTACTTCTCGTGCTTTTTTTAATGATACTTTAGGTGAGTATGAGAAGTATATTACTAGTTATTTTGGTTTTGATAAGATATTGCCTATGAATACAGGAGCTGAAGCAGTTGAGACAGCACTTAAGCTTTGTAGAAAGTGGAGTTATCAGAAGAAAGGATTAGCACCAGAATCTGCAAAAATCATTGTTTGTGATGGGAATTTTCACGGTAGAACAACTACCATTATATCTTTTAGTAATGATTCAGATGCAAGAGATGAATTTGGCCCTTATACTCCAGGTTTCATAAATATACCATATAATGATTTAGATGCTCTTAGAGATGTTTTAGAAGATGAAAATATTGCAGGTTTTATGCTTGAGCCAATTCAAGGAGAAGCAGGAGTGTTTGTTCCTGATGAAGGCTATCTAAGAACAGCTAAATCTTTATGTGAAGAAGCAGGAGTTCTATTTATTGCAGATGAAGTGCAAACAGGAATTGCACGTACGGGTAGACTGTTAGCTGTTGATCATGAAGATGTAAAGCCAGATATCTTAATTTTAGGAAAAGCAATATCGGGAGGTGTATTTCCTGTTTCTGCGGTATTAGCTAATAATGAAATCATGATGTGTATTAGACCAGGTGAACATGGTTCTACTTTTGGAGGTAATCCACTAGCAAATAAAGTAGCTATTGCTGCGCTAGAAGTAGTTAAAGAAGAAGGTTTATCTGAGAATGCAGAGCATCTAGGTAAAATTCTAAGAACTGAGTTGTCTAACTTTGAGAATGATATGATTACTTTAGTGAGAGGCAAAGGGTTGTTGAATGCGATTGTAATAAAGCCTAAGAATGGTAAAGAAGCTTGGGATGTATGCTTAAGACTAAGAGATAATGGATTGCTTGCAAAACCAACGCATGGAGATATTATTAGATTTGCTCCGCCCTTAATTATTACAGAGGAGCAGTTAAGAGATTGTATATCAATTATTAAGCAAACAATCCTGTCTTTCTAAGATTAAATATTTTTTATCTGTTAGCGTGTCTTACTATAAGAAGATTGTATTTTTTTGACAATTTTTTTATATTAACTATATGAATAAAGTTTTGTACTTTTGTTAGGTGTTATGAAAAAGCTAATAATTATTACAATTTTTCTTTTTGCAACAATCAATATACAGGCACAAGAAAAAATAAAAGGAAGGGTAGTAGAACTAATGAAAGATGGTTCTGAAGTGCCTATTGCTAGAGCTAATGTATATTGGGAAGGAACAACAATTGGTGTTGCTACTAATATTGATGGTGATTACTTGATATCTTCTCCTCCAAATTACCCGTCAACGATTGTGGTGAGTTTTATAGGTTACCAAACATATAGTCAAGTTATTAGTGAGCAGGGTTATTATTATATTTACTTAAAGCCATCAGTAGAGCTTGATGAGGTGAAAGTAAAGGGAAAGGTGAATACAACTAATTTTTCTACTATTAATACTATTAATATGCAAACGCTTTCTACTGGAGAGCTAGAGAAGGCTGCTTGCTGCAATCTATCAGAAAGTTTTAGTACCAACGCATCAGTTGATGTTAATTTTACTGATGCTGTATCTGGAGCAAAACAAATTCAGATGCTTGGTTTGGATGGTGTTTATGCTCAAATCACACAAGAAAACATGCCGTTTATAAGAGGGGTGTCATCTGCTTTTGGTTTGAATTATGCTCCAGGAACGTGGATAGAATCTATTCAAGTGATTAAAGGAACTGGTTCAGTTGTTAATGGTTTTGAGTCTTTAGTTGGACAAATTAATTTAGAATATTTTAAGCCAGAATCTGCCCCAAAGCTTTTTTGGAATATGTACTCTAATTCTGAAGGAAAATTGGAAAATAACTTGCAATTTGCTAAAAAAGAAGGTAAGTGGAAATCAAATCTGTTCACACATATTTCTTATTTTGACCAAGAAATAGATGATAAGGAAAATCCTGATTATTTTATGGATATGCCAAAAGTAGAGCAAGCAAATGTCCTAAATAGATGGGATTATAAGGATAAGAATTATCATATTGGCCTTACAGCAAGAGCACTATCAGAAAATAGAGAAGGAGGGACTGTTAAAAGGGCAGATTCTCCTTATATTGTTGATATTCATAATGATTTGATAGAGTTTACTTCTAAAACAGGTGTGATTTTACCTAGTTTTCCAGGTAAGAGTATGGGGTTACAAACCTCATTCAGGAGACATAATCAAACTGCTATTTTTGGTAAAAATGATTACAAGGTGTTGCAAGAAAGTGCGTACTTAAATTTTATTAGACAAACTTATATTAGCACTACTAATCATGTTTTAAAATATGGGATTAGTTATTATGCAGATAGATATACCGAAAGTTTTTTAGGAGAACATATCTATGCTCCTTTTTATGATAAAGTAAGGGTAGATTTAATGAGTGGTATTTTTTCAGAATATGCTTTCAAAATGGGAGAGAATTTTAATTTGGTTGCTGGAATAAGAGCTGATTATTATAATAATACGGAGGAAATAAATTATTTACCTAGATTAAACATGAAGTATAATCCTAACGATAATACAGCGATTCGCTTTTCAGCAGGACGTGCATTTAGGATAGCTAATGTTTTTGTTGAAAACGCCTCATTTTTAGCATCAAATAGAAAAATTACATTGGAAAATATAAATCCAGAGATTGCTTGGAATTACGGAACAAATATTACCTACTGCTTTAGACTTTTAGGGCGTGAAGGGACTATAAATGCAGATGTATATAGCACAATTTTTGAGAATCAAGTAGTTGTAGATATTGAAATGCCTGGACAGCTTTCTTTTTATAATCTTGATGGTGAATCTATTGCTAATTCTATGCAAATTGATTTAGGCTATGAGTTATTTAAGCGTTTTGATATGAAGATAGCATATAAAATCAATGATGTTAAAACAACTTTTGAAGGTGTTGATAGAGTTGTTCCTCTTTTACCTCAAGAGCATGCGTTATTTAACATTGCTTACGCTACTAATTTTGAAAAATGGACATTTGATGTTACTGCAAACTACATAGGTGAGAGAAGAGTTCCTGAGCATGAAGAATTAATAGAGGAGGAGTTAAAAGAGAAAGGCTGGGCAGATTCTTTTTATGTCTATAATACACAAATAACTAAGAGATTTAGATATTTTGATGTGTATTTAGGAGCAGAGAATATATTAGGTTATAAGCAAAACACTCCTGTATTGAGTGCTAATAACCCAGATTCCCCTATCTTTGATGCATCTTTAATATACGCTCCAATAATGGGACGTATGATTTATGTTGGGTTTAGGTATAAAATAAAGTAGAAATGAAAAAAATAATGATAATACTTTTTAGTGTTTTAGCACTTAATGCTTGGGCGCAGAAAGAAACAGTAGTAATTATAACCTCTGCATCTTGTTTCGAGGGACCGTGTTGTAAAGAGAGAATAGAAGAAGAGATGCAATTTACAAGAGGAGTGACAGCAGTAGATTTTGATATTAATAGTCAAGCATTGACAGTAAAGTTTAAAACAAAGAGAACAGATGCTAATAAATTAAGAGAAGTGATTTCCTTGCTTGGTTATAATGCTGATGATGTTAAAGCAAACAAGAAAGCTCATGATAATTTACCTTCATGTTGTCAGCATCTTGAGTTTAACGAAGGAGGATAATAAAAGAATAATATTATGAAACAATATATTTTAAGAAGTTTACTTCTGCTATTTGTAGTAAATATTTCATGTGCCCAAACTACTGCTACTGATTTTACAACAGCTGACTGTAATTTGGTTACACATAACTTATTTGATTCACTTGATGCAGGTAATGTAATAGTAATTGCGTGGGTTATGCCTTGTGGTCCTTGTGCTACATATAGTTTGCCTGCCTATGCTGCTGTACAATCTTTTGCTACAAGTCATCCTGGTAGAGTACATTTTTATATGGCAGATGATTATGCAAACACCCCATGTTCATCATTAATTAGTTGGGGAAATACAAATAATATGCCAAATTCTACATTTTTTTCATCATCTGATGTAAATATGAGTGGTTATGGCATAGCTGGAATGCCTAAAGTGGTAGTTCTAGGAGGAAGTGATCATACAATTTTCTATAATCAAAATGACTCACATATTACTTTTGGTGGTGTAGAAACAGCAATAAGTGATGCCTTATCATCTCCATTAACTATTAATGAGCAGAAACATAAAAACCTTGAGTTAATTTTTTTTCCAAATCCAGTTCAGAATGGAATGCTAAATCTTTCCTATAAGATTGAGGAAATGGCAGATGTTAATTTTGAGATTCTGAATATATTAGGAAAGAAAGTGCTCTCCTTTAATGAATCTTCAAAGAATATTGGAGAACATCATGCTTTTTTTGATATAAGTGAACTAACTAAAGGTACTTACTTTTTAACTGTTTATACATCTTCCTATAGAGAGACATCAAGATTTGTAGTTGCTCAATAGTTTATGCATTGTTACTTTAATAATTTCTCAAGGATTTTAATTGCTGATTCTGCAATAATGCTTCCTGGCCCAAAAATATTGCTTACACCATATTTAAGTAGAAAATTATGATCTTTTGGAGGAATTACTCCTCCTAGAATAACTAAGATATCTTCACGTCTGCTCTCCTTTAATGCAGTAATTACTTGTGGCACTAATGTTTTGTGTCCTGCTGCTAAAGATGATATTCCTAGTATATGAATGTCATTTTCTATAGCTTGCTTAACAACCTCTTTTGGTGTTTGGAATAATGGCCCTATGTCAACATCAAATCCAATATCTGCAAATGAAGTGGCTATAATCTTAGCGCCTCTGTCATGTCCATCTTGGCCCATTTTTGCAATCATGATTCGAGGTCTTCTGCCTTCTTTCTTAGCAAATTTATTTGATAAAACTAAGGCTTTCTTAAAAGTGTCATTGTTTTCTATCTCCATCTTATATATGCCTGATATTGTTTGGTTTTTAGCAACATACCTGCCAAATACATTCTCCATCGCTTGCGATATTTCTCCTAATGTTGCTCGTTCCTTTGCGCAATTTACACAAAGTTCTAATAAGTTCTCATCTTTATTCTTGCAAGCCTCTGTTAGCTTAGATAATAAGTTAAATACATTATTATTATTTCTATTCTTTTTTATGTTATTTAACCTGTTTATTTGAGATTCTCTTACAGCCGTGTTATCAACTTCAAGCGTGTCTAAATTCTGATCCTCTTTGTCTAAAATATTTGCATTTATTCCTACGATTATATCTTTCTTGCTGTCAATTCTAGCCTGTTTTCTTGCTGCTGATTGCTCAATTTTAATTTTTGGAATGCCTGTCTCAATAGCTTTAGCCATACCTCCTAATTTTTCTATTTCTTCTATGTGTTTCCATGCTTTATTTGCTATCTCTTCAGTTAGTTTTTCTACATAATATGAGCCTCCCCAAGGATCAACTGTATTGCATATTCCCGTTTCCTCTTGTAAGTATATTTGCGTATCTCTTGCAATCTTTGCTGAGAACTCACTAGGAAGAGCAATTGCTTCATCAAGTGCATTTGTATGTAGGCTCTGAGTGCCTCCCATAGTAGCAGCCATTGCTTCAACACAAGTTCTTGTGATATTGTTAAACGGATCTTGCTCAGTTAAACTCCACCCACTTGTTTGGCAATGCGTTCTTAATGCTAATGATTTTGGATTTTTAGGATTGAATTTTTTTACAATTTTTGCCCAAAGAATTCTAGCTGCTCTCATCTTGGCAATCTCCATAAAATGATTCATACCGATCCCCCAGAAAAAGGATAGTCTTGGAGCAAAAGTATCTATATCCATTCCTGATTCGATACCTGTTCTAATATATTCTAATCCATCAGATAGTGTGTATGCTAGCTCAATATCAGCTGTTGCACCGGCTTCTTGCATATGATATCCTGATATTGAGATGCTATTAAACTTTGGCATGTTTTTTGATATGTACTTAAAAATATCAGAAATAATTCTCATTGAATGATGAGGAGGGTAGATGTAAGTGTTTCTTACCATAAATTCTTTCAAGATATCATTCTGAATTGTTCCTGATAGTTTCTCTAAATTGATTCCTTGTTCCTGGGCTGCAGCAATGTAGAATGCTAGTATTGGAAGTACTGCTCCATTCATAGTCATTGATACGGATATTTTGTCAAGAGGGATCTGATTAAAAAGAATTTTCATATCCTCAATAGAGTCAATTGCAACACCAGCCATTCCTACATCACCAACTACTCTTTCATGGTCAGAATCATATCCTCGATGGGTTGCTAGGTCAAAAGCAACAGAAAGTCCTTTTTGGCCTGCAGCTAAATTTTTACGATAAAAATTATTTGATTTTTCAGCGGTAGAAAAACCTGCATATTGCCTAATTGTCCAAGGTCTCATTACATACATAGTTGAGTAAGGTCCTCTTAAATTTGGAGCAATTCCTGCAACAAAATTTATGTGTTCAGTGTCATTAATGTCTTCCTTTGAGTAATTGTTTTTTATCTCAATTCCTTCAGGGCTTCTCCATTTTTTAATAGCAATCTTGTTATAATCACTAATATTAATTTTATAGTCTATTAATAATTCAGAGATTAAGTGATCAACATAATATGATCCTTTTGTAGGGTCTATCACTTTGTCAAGGTGACTTTCTTTTCTGAGTATTGTTTGTTGATTTCTTGCAATTCTTTCTGAGAATTCAGTAGAGTTTTCAAAGCTCTGATTATAGGAGTTAACCATAATAGCATTTGCACCGCCAAAGATCCCTGACATAGATTCTGTTGTTGTTCTGAAAATATTGTTGAAAGGAAATTCGGTCTTTTTATTTTTAGTTGAGGTAGAAATAAAAATAAATGCATCTTTTCCTTTTTTTGCTTTCCATAGGATTCTAAAGGCTTTTATTTTAGCTATTTCTAGAAAATAATTGCTTCCTATTTTGAAATGAAACTGAACCTCTTTTTTAGTTTTTAATCCTTTCTTAAGAGCATCATGTATTTGCTGTTTTGCATTTTCCCCTTCTGCTAAGATAGTATCTAAATAATTTGGGATAACAGTTGTTGTGATTCCGTGAAAAGCACCCTTTACATCCTCTTGTTTTGTATGTCTCTTCCATATTTCTGGGAATTTATCAGAGTATTTTGTAAAATCAATTCTGATGTCTGAAATAGAAATGTTATTTAATAGGATGTCAAGATTGTTAGGATTGGAAAAGCATAGGCCGCTTATATCATTTTGGAGTGATAGTAAGGCTCTTTTATTTGCTTGTTTGGCATCAGTTGCATCAATAAGCTGGTATGCCTGCCATTCTGAAGGAAAGTTGCAGTTATATGTTTTTATTTTGTCATCAGCATGATAAATAGGGGATGTCTTTATTCCTTCTGATATGGAGATAAGTTTATCATTATATTCGATACCTGCTAGATCAGAATCAATTTTCTTTCTCCACTCATTTTTACTAACTTCATTAAAATCTGAAAATAGATTACTCATTATTTGTCTCTTATAATAAAGACATCTTCATTGTCTTTTTTCATTAAGAATTTTTCTCTGGCAAATTTTTCTTGTTCCTGCTTAGTGTTTTGTAGGTGGTACAATTCCGTACTGTCTTTACTTATTTCAGATGTGTAATATTCTTTTTGATTTTCAAGCTCATTAACATTCTTTTGTAATTGATGTTGTTTTATAAGGTTGTAGTCGTCAATAAAGATGATCCAAAAAGTAAAAAACATTAATGTGAGAATATATTTATTCTTAAGAGGTCTTGGGATTTTATTAATGACATTTCTTATCCTGTCCATTTTGCAAAGATAAATAAAAAAGACCCTCAATTATAATATGTAAATTAACCTATTAGAAAAATTGCTGGTTTCTTATGGATATTAATTTTTGTTTGTTTCCATTCAGCAATAGTCTTTGTTTTAATTTCTTCTGTTGCTAGAGTAATATTGCTTGCAATGCAAAGTTTTGTGTTATTGTGGCAAGATTTCAAAATTGTTTCCATGAGCTGGTTGTTTCTATATGGTGTTTCCATGAAAATCTGAGTTTGACCTGATCTGTTTTTTAATAATTCCAAATGGCGTAAAGTTTTTATTCTTTCTGACTTGTCAATTGGCAGATATCCTGTAAATGCAAAATTTTGTCCATTTAATCCAGATGCCATTAGTGCTAATAATATCGATGATGGTCCTACAAAAGGGACTACATCAATCTGAAATTTGTGCGCGTATTCAACAATTTCTGAACCAGGATCTGCAATGCAAGGTAGTCCTGCTTCAGATAAAAGCCCAATATTCTTGCCATTTAAGATATGTTGTAGAAAATCTTGCTCTAGATTTATAGTGTCATGTTTCCCGTATGAGTAAAGAATTGTACTGTCAATATCTTTCTTTCTGTAGATTTTTTTAATGTGTCTTCGGCAGGTTCTTATATTCTCTACTATAAAGATGTTAATATCTCTAATTGCTTCGTAAACAGGAATGGGTAGGGTTCTTTCTTCACTATTTTCTGATAGTACAGTTGGTATAAGATATAATTTTCCTTTATTCAATTTGTTTAGCTATTTTTTTGCATGCTTCTTCAAGCATATTGTATACATTCTGAAACCCGTTTTCACCACCATAATATGGGTCGGGTACAGATTCATAAGCATTTGGATTTATTTCGTTTAGTATCATGCGAATTTTTTTTCTTTCTTCTTTGTTTTCTGCAAGAGAGATTAAGTGAGCATAATTGCTTTTGTCCATAGCATAGATGAGGTCAAACTTCTCAAAATCAGTACGGCTAAATTGTCTTGCTCTTTGGTTTCTTAAATTGATATTGTACTTTTTTGCAATCTCAATAGAGCGAGGATCAGGTAAATTTCCGACATGGTATCCCGCGGTTCCTGCTGAGTCAACGAAAATATTTAGATGTTGAGTCTTTTGAGCTAAGATTCCTTCTGCTAAAGGAGAACGGCAGATGTTTCCTAAGCAAACCATTAAAATATTCATGAGTTATGAAAGGGTTAATTTCTTCTCAATGTCAGTTATATAGCCTTTAAATCTCTTATCTGTATCCGCAAGATTATTTACGGTTTTACAAGCATGTAGTACGGTTGCATGATCTTTGTTTCCGCAGTGTTTTCCAATCATCGCAAGTGAGCTCTTTGTCATTTGCTTGGAGAAATACATGGCTAATTGTCTGCACTGAACAATTTCTCTTTTTCTTGTCTTTGACTTCATGGTTTCTATAGGAATATCAAAATAATCGCAGACAACTTTCTGTATAAAATCAATAGAGACTTCTCTGACAGTATTTTTCACAAACTTATCTAACATGTTTTTAGCTAAATCAATTGTGATCTCTTTTTTATTGAGTGATGATTGAGCAAGTAAAGAGATTAATGCTCCTTCTAATTCTCTTACATTTGAAGTGATAGAGTATGCAATATATTCTACAACTTCATAAGGAATCTCAATCCCATCACTTTTAATCTTCTTTTTTAATATAGCAAGTCTTGTTTCAAGATCTGGTGATTGTAAGTCAGCTGATAGCCCCCATTTAAAGCGAGACAATAGTCTTTGTTCCATGCCTACAATATCAACAGGAGCTTTGTCAGAAGTTAAAATAACTTGTTTCTTGTTTTGATGTAGGTGGTTGAATATGTGGAAGAATACGTCTTGGGTTTTTTCTTTGCCGCATAAAAACTGAACATCATCAATAATCAATACGTCAATAGATTGGTAAAAATGAACAAAGTCATTTTTTTTGTTATCCATAATGGAGTCTACAAATTGCGTTTGAAATTTATCGGCAGAAACGTATAAAACAGTTTTTTCTGGGTGATTGTTTTTTACCTCAATCCCGATAGCATTTGCTAAGTGTGTTTTTCCAAGTCCTCCTGCTCCATAAATAAATAATGGATTAAAAGAAGTCCCTCCAGGATTTTGTGAAACTGCAAATCCTGCTGAACGGGCTAATCTATTACACTCTCCTTCGACATAGGCGTCAAATGTGTACGACCCATTAAGTTGTGGGTTAATGTTAATCTTTTGTAAGCCAGGTATGATAAAAGGATTGCGTATTGCGGAGCCGCTCCCCATATCCATCGGCATGCTTATGGGATTGTTTTTTACGGTTGCCTGTCCATTGCTGGGGATCTTGGTTATGTATGGTTTTTTTGTTCCAGGTTTATCCAGTAGAATATTGTACTCTAGCTTTGCATCTTTACCTAGTTCTCTTTTAAGTGTTTTTTTAATAAGAGTAATGTAGTTGTTTTCAAGCCATTCGTAAAAGAACTGGCTAGGAACTTGTATTGTTAGTATTTTCTCGTCAAGAGCAACAGATTTAATTGGTTTGAACCAAGTTTTAAAGTTCTGAGGAGTTATATTGTCTTTAATAATATTAAGGCAGTTATTCCAAACTTCTTTATAACTTTTTTCTTGCATCTTATTCCTTTTGATTTAATCGTGTGTAAACTAATTTTTTTGTTTTGGTGATAGCAAATATGAAAAAGATATTGTTAATATAAAAGAAAATCATGACTTGACTTTAATATTTTTTTTACAGTTAAATTTTGCTAGATAGTAAGGTTGTTGTAAAAGTTAGAAAAAATATGCTTTTCAGCCTCTTCTAATACGATTATTAACAAATATTGACCTTCCAAAAACTTTTTTTAGACTCCCATTTTGGCTAAAATGGAAATCCACTTTGCCAATGTTAATTCCTCCCCAACCAACTTGGTTAATTAATACTTCATTACCCTCTAAATTAAGCATGCTCAATGGCTCTTTCATAAACGTGTGAGTATGTCCTCCTATAATTAAATCAATATCATGGCTTTGTGTTGCTAGTATCATGTCAGACACTTTATTGTTATTGTATTTCAAACCTAAATGTGACAGGCAAATTACTAAATTACATTTTTCTTTCTTTTTTAATAAGTTAGCATAATGATTTGCTTGTTTAATAGGCTCTTTATATATCGTGCTTCCATAAAGGTGCTTAGGAACAAGATCTTTGAGTTCTATACCAATCCCAAATACGCCGATTTTTATTCCTCCTTTATTAAAAGTTTTATATGCTTGAAAAGTGTCTTTTAATATAGTGTCAGAGAAATCATAGTTAGCAATTAAAAATGGAAAATTAGCATGTGGTAATTGTTTTTCCAATCCTTCAAGCCCATTATCAAAATCATGATTTCCAAGTGTAGCTGCATCATATCTCATTTGGCTCATAAGTTTAAATTCTAGCTCCCCTCCATAAAAATTGAAATATGGTGTGCCCTGAAAGATATCACCTGCATCTAAAAGCAATACATGTTCTTCATTTTTTCTTATATTATTAATAATTCCTGCTCTTTGAGCCATTCCTCCTAGCCCTTTCTTGTTTCCACTTGTAAAGGGATGTATATGGCTGTGCATATCATTAGTATGTAGAATGGTGATTTTAAGGTCACGATTTCTTCCAATTGAGATTTGTGGTAATAATGAAATTCCTAATACTCCGAGACTACTCTGTTTAATGAATGTTCTTCTCTTATTCATTGTTAATGATTTTTATTCTATCATCTATTTTAACATCAATGGTATCAGTTTTTTCACAATAATCTATAATAGCATCTCTTAATTTTATTCCAACTTTTTTTTGCTTTTTATCTTTAAAGAAACTCATCTTGTCGCCACCATTAGCTAAATAATCTGAAGTAATTACTTTTATTTTTTCTCCATTTTCAAAATCAACAGGAGAAGAGGAAGAGTTATTGATAATATTTCCTTTTTCATCCATTGTTATTGTGATTCCAGAAAATGGTTCCCCGCCTCTTTTTATGATATAGCTAAGTAATACTAAATAATCATGCTTATTAAGTTCTAATACTACTAATTCATTTTCAAAAGGCATGAGTTCATATATCTTTCCTCTTGTGATATTGCCTTTGTTAATGGTAGTTCTTAATCCACCATTATTCATAACGCACAAATGCGCATCTGTATAATTAAGACAAAGATCTGTTACAAAATTACCTATTGTACTTTGTGGCTTTCCTTTGTTTAAGTTATTCTTAGTGTAACTAAGCACTTCGTTCATCTGATCTTCAATGCTTTCTTGATAAGGTTTTATAATAGCTAATATAGTACTGTCAATAGGTGTCTTAACCTCAATCAACTCATGATGACTAGATTGCAGGATATAATTAGGAGAGCAAGCATAAAATAAGAATACTGCTACATATATAATATAGTTTCTTAACCTCATAAGAGTACAATATTAGCAAATAAAAATATTGTGTGTATTATTGCAGTGTGTATTCTTTTGAAACAAAATTAAGAGTTAGGTATGCAGAAACTGATCAGATGGGCTTTGTGTATTATGGTGTATATGCTGAATACTATGAAGTGGGAAGGGTAGAATTATTACGATCATTAGGAATTTCTTATAGAGAATTGGAAGAGAAAGGGTTTGCACTGCCTGTTGTTAGTTTTGAGATTAATTATAAAAAAGCAGCTTATTATGATGATGAATTAACAATTATAACTACAATAAAAGAACTTCCTTCTGCTAGAATTGAATTTTACTACGAAACTTTTAATCAGAAAAAAGAATTGTTAAACTCTGGGAAAGTCATTCTAGTTTTTGTAGAAACAAAAAATAAAAAACCGTGTTCTGCTCCAGAGATAGTTGTCAATAAGCTTAAAGAAAAATTAGTTTAATAAATAATGATGACTGTAACTTTCTAGGCTACTCTTTTCTCTGTTATTTTCAAGCAGATTCATTGCTTTTTGCGGTAACAGTTAGTCTCTCAAGAACCAAATCAATCATTCCGTCAATAGTTTTATTGTAATTCTTGCTATACTTTTTTGTAAAACGGTTACCAATGATTGCACATATAGTTAGAGTATTATGTCCTAGCATTTGACCTAAAAAGTATAAAGCTGATGTTTCCATTTCAAAGTTGGTTATTTGATGATCTTGAAAATTAAAACTAGCCATTCTTTTATGCAAGTTTTTTATTGAGGGTTTGAGTCTTAAGGACCTTCCTTGGGGGGCATAAAAACCTGGTGCAGTAGCCGTAATTCCTTGCTTTAAATCAGTAAATATTGAGAGTAGTTTTTCGGATGCTTTTACAAAATAGGGCTCTGAGAAATTTCTTGGCCACTCTAGATGATTAAGATATTGCACTCCCATTTCTTTGATAATTACATTATTATCTGAGTAGAAGTGAGCAATGTTGTCAAGGCCCAAACCAAAAGAGGATGCTATTAATGAGTCTACTTTAATGTCTTTCTGCAAAGCTCCTGAAGTCCCTAATCTTATAAGGTTTAAAGACTTCTTTTTAGTATTTATAGTTCTTGATTCAAAATCAATATTTACAAGAGCATCTAATTCATTAATTACAATATCAATATTATCTGTTCCTATGCCTGTAGAGATTACCGTGATGCGCTTTCCTTTTATTGTGCCTGTATGTGTGATAAATTCTCTATTATTTGATTTATGTTCGATTACATCAAATTTACTAGATATTAAATCAACTCTTTCTGGGTCCCCAACTAGTATAATGTCATCAGAGATTTCTTCTTTTGAAAGATTAAGATGATAGATTTTTTTTTCAGGGGTAAGTATTAATTCTGTCTCTGCTATTATATTCATCTAAATATGTAATTTTGCAGCGTCAAACATAATAAATAAATAGTATATGTCAGCAAGTAAAATATTAGTTCCTGTTGGATTTTCTGAGCAGTCAATAGTAGCGCTAGGTCAGGCATTTAATCTAGCAAAAATTAAAAGATCAGATGTTGTTCTGCTTTCGGTTATTGAGGAACAAAGTATGATTCAATCATTATTTCTAGATGATAAATCAGATGAATTAAAAGTAAAGGTAAAGGAAAAACTCTCTGAAATTGGATTAGACTATGCTAAGAGATATGGCGTTAATGTTGATACTATGGTTGCTAAAGGTAAAGTTTATGAGCAAATCAATGAGGTTGCAGGAATAATATCTGCTGATTTAATTGTAATGGGAACAAATGGTGCTGATGAAGGTATAAAGAGATTTATTGGTTCAAATGCAGAAAAAGTTGTAAGGTTGTCAAAGTGTCCTGTAATTACAATAAAAGGAAAGCAACATAGAGATGGTTGTGAAAATATTATTTTACCACTTGATTTAGAGAAGCAAACAAAAGAGAAGGTTACTTATGCTTTAGAATATGCAAGATATTGGGATGCGACAGTTAGAATTGTTTCCGTAGTTTTAAGAGATAATAATGAAGTTAGAGATAAATTATCAAGGAATATTAAACAAGTAGAGCAATTTATTAAAGATGCTGGAGTTAGATGTACTGCTGAACTTATTGAAGGAGAGAAGAAGCAAACGCTTGGAGATTTTGTCTTTGATTATGAGAAAAAGTTTGAGGCAGATTTAATTATGATAATGACTAAGAAAGAAGAGCTTAGCTTGTCAAATAATATTAGTGTAACTGCTCGTTATATTATCAATAATTCTAAAATACCTGTTATGAGTATTAGGCCTAAAGAATCTAAACATATTACAGGACCTACAATTGGTTTTTAATGAAACTTCTTTTAGAATTACACGATTTGTGTGTTGAACGAGGTATTTCTATTTCAACTGCCGAAAGTTGTACCTCAGGATTAATTGCCTCAAATATTACTACTATTTCTGGTAGTTCTGTGTATTTTAAAGGAGGGGTTGTTGCATATCAGAATTCTATTAAAACTGATCTATTAGATATTTCTGAAAATTTAATTAATAACAAGGGTGAAGTATCCACTGAGGTGGTAGAGAAAATGGCAGCAAATAGTTTGCTTAAATTCCAGTCAGATTTTTCAGTAGCTACTAGTGGTTATGCTGGGCCAAATGGAGGCACTAAGATAAACCCTGTAGGAACAGTCTTTATTTCAATTGCAGCAAAAAAGAAAATAAGCTCAAGGCGGTTTTTCTTTAGTGGAGAAAGGGAATATATTGCTAGTCAGGCGACTATTAAGGCTATAGAGTTCCTGATAGATGAAATAAAAAAGTAATAATAAAGTTAGATTTATTTATTATTGATTGTATATTTGCAGCCCAAAAATTAAGGAGATATGTCAAGAATTTGTCAAATAACAGGTAAGAAAGTAATGGTGGGGAACAATGTTTCTCATGCGAACAATAAGAATAAGAGAAAGTTTTATCCTAACTTACAAACTAAAAAGTTTTATGTTCCTGAAACAGGAGAGACTGTAATCCTAAAAGTGTCTGCAAATGCAATCAGGACAATTGACAAGAAAGGGATTGCTGCTGTTCTAGCTGAGGCTAAGGCAAATGGAAATACATTAGTGTGAATTATACACACTGAATAACGATTTATATAAAAGTTGCTATCTTTGATTGCAACTTTTTTATTTATAACTAAAAAATATATTATGAAAAATTCATTCAGATTATTAGCAATAAGTTTAATTCTTATCCTTTTTGTTGTCTCTTCTTGTAAAAAAGAAAAAATAGAAGGATGTACTAATCCTTTAGCTACTAACTATGATTCTGATGCTGAAGAAGATGATGGGTCTTGCACTTTATTAGGATGCATGAACTCCTTGGCTATGAATTATAATCCAAGTGTAAATACTTCAGATGGGAGTTGTATTTTTGCATATGATATAGCACTTGGATCTTGGGATATTAATACAATTTGTGATTCTCTTACTATTGGTATTCCTTTTATTTTTGAGGAAACTATTTCCATTACTGAGATGTTTCCTGATCAGATCGAGATTAGTGGAGAAGGAAATAATGTAGTGTCTATGGATATTATGGAAAATGAAGTGTTGGCAGATATAGCAATTGATGGAACAGTCACAATTCAAGATGGTCAGCAAATCTCCTTTGACACAAGTGAATTTGACCCTAGTGGAACTTTTGGAGAAATTGATGTTACTATAACAGGTTCTGGGACCATTTATACAGATTCGAACGGTAATTTAACTTTGACAATGACTTTTGACATTTTTGGAACTCCTCAATCATCAGATTGTCAGATTGAATTTACTAGATAAGAATTAGTTAATTTCAATCATTTATAAAATAGCTTTGCTATAATGAGAAGATATGCGTTAATTATTAGTGTTCTTACTTCTTTAGTAATGTATTCTCAAGAGCATTCTAGGAAAGATAGTCTAAGGGGAAACCTTACTTCTATTAGAAGTTGCTACGATGTGACATTTTATGATTTGAATGTTGTAATTGATGAGCAAGAAAAGTCAATTGAAACCTCAACAAATACAATTTATTTTACCGCTTTATCTGATTTTAATTTATTTCAAGTCGATTTGGCTGCTAATATGGAACTTATGCTTGTTGAGTTTGAGGGCGATAAACTAGAATTTACTAGAGAGTTTGATGCAGTGTATATATATTTTAATCGTGAGATAAAAAATGGAGAAAATTTATCTGTAAAAATATGGTATGGAGGATATCCAAGAGAAGCTATAAATGCTCCTTGGGACGGTGGTTTTTCTTGGAAAAAGGATGATAATGGTGATCCTTGGATAGGTGTGTCTTGCCAGGGTTTAGGATCTAGTGTGTGGTGGCCATGTAAAGATCATCAGTCAGATGAGCCAGATAGTATGCGTATAAAAGTTGCTGCTCGTTATCCATTAAAGATTATTTCTAATGGAGATTTAAGAAAAGACACATCTGAGTGGAATAGACATTTTAATTGCTGGATGAATGTAAGCGAATGGTTTGTTTCATATCCAATAAATAATTATAATGTCACATTAAATATTGGAAATTACGTGCATTTTTCTGACAATTATATATCATCAGGAGATACTTTGCAACTTGATTATTATGTCTTAGGTAATAGTCTTGAGAAAGCAAAAGAACACTTTAAACAAGTAAAGCCAATGATGGGGTGTTTTGAGAGCTATTTTGGAAAATATCCATTCTGGAATGATGGTTATGCTCTTGTTGAAACGCCATATTTAGGAATGGAACATCAATCTGCAATTGCATACGGGAATGATTATTTAGAAGGATATCATGGTAATAAATCTCATATAGATGGTCTTGATTTTGATTTTATTATTATTCATGAGAGTGGGCATGAATGGTGGGGAAACTCAATTACAACTAATGATATAGCAGATATGTGGGTGCATGAAGGTTTTTGCACTTATTCTGAGGCACTATATGTCGAGTGTATTTATGGCTATGATGCTATGTTAAGTTATGTTAATAATCAAAAAAAACTTGTTAGAAATGATAAGGCAGTTATTGGACCTTATCATGTGAATAAATCAGGAAGTAGTGGAGATATGTATTTTAAAGGATCTTTAATGCTTCACACGCTTAGGAATTTAATATCTGACGATAAGCTTTGGTTTGATATTATTAAAGGGATTTCGACAGAATTTAGCTATAGGACGGTTGATGGTCAAGAGATTATTGATTATATAAATAAGCACACAGGTAAAGATTTCAATAATTTCTTTGATCAATATTTAAAAAATAAAGATGTTCCAGAATTTCAGTATAGCTTACAGAAGAATGGAAGAAATACAACTTTAGTTTATAATTGGAATGCTATTGAGAATTTTGATATGCCTATACTAATTAATACTGGAAAAGAAGATTTTTGGATTTATCCAAATATTGAGGTTAAAGAGTTAGATTTAGGCAGTTTTGATAGGTATAGTTTTCAGATAAGAGATGACTTGTTTTTTATAGAAATTAAAAAGCAATGATTTGTATAACTGTTTAGATTTTTTAGTTAAATTTGCAGCCCAATAAATTTTTATAGAGATGGCAAAAAAAGGAAATAGAGTTCAAGTTATTTTAGAATGTACTGAGCATAAGGCAAGTGGAAAGCCAGGGACTTCTCGTTATATTACAACAAAAAACAAGAAGAATACACCAGATAGGATGGAGTTAAAGAAATTTAATCCAATCTTGAAAAAAATGACCATTCATAAAGAAATTAAATAATAAGACATGGCAAAAAAGACAGTAGCATCATTACAGAAAAAAGGAGCGAAAGCTTTTACTAAAGCAATAAAATTAGTGAAAACTGAGAAAGGATCCTATTCTTTTAGAAGTGAAATTGTGCCAAAAGGTAAGGTGCAAGAATTCTTTGCAAAAAAATAATATATTATTATATATAAATTCAAAGCTTCTTTCTATTTTTGAGAGAAGCTTTTTTTATTTATAAAAAACACGAAATTATGGGTATATTTGATAAGATAAAGGGTTTATTTAAGAAGGAAGAAGGTAAGAAAGAAAAAGAATTATTAGAGAAAGAAAAAGTAGAGATAGATACAAATCCTGAGCCAGATTCTGAGCCAGAACCTGAGCCAGAACCAGAAGCAGAACCTGAGCCAGAACCTGATCCAGAACCAGAAGCAGAACCAGAAGCAGAACCAGAAGCAGAACCTGATCCAGAGCCAGAATCTGATCCAGAACCAGAAGCAGAACCAGAAGCAGAACCTGATCCAGAACCTGATCCAGAGCCAGAACCTGATCCAGAACCTGAT
>PAHP01000013.1 GCA_002705205.1 Flavobacteriales bacterium | reverse complement strand
TGGAAAGTATTATTTAAAATGCGGAGAGGAAGGGATTCGAACCCCCGGTACGCGTAAGCGCACAACTCCTTAGCAGGGAGCCCCATTCGGCCACTCTGGCACCTCTCCAATTTCTAAAATGAACTATTTTTAGGATTGCAAATGTATACTAATATCAATTCTCCACAAATATTATAAGAATTATTTTTAAAGGTAATTTAAGCTTATCTTTTTAGTCAAATGTTATATTTGCAAATCTATAAACTCTATTATGATTAAGAAATTACTTTTAAGCCTCTTTTTATCAACAGTTCTAATCTCTTGTGTAAAGAAAAGAGACCTTACTAAAAACACTATCATAGCTCATATCCTTAGCCAGCCTGATGGACTACATCCATTTAATGACAACTCTGCAATGAGAACTTTTATATTTCAATATACGCAAAAAACACTAATAAAATTAGATATAGAGTCATTAGAATATATTCCTACTTTAGTTAAGGAAATACCAGAAGGATCTGAAGATAATCTATCATTTGCATATGAAATAAAAGATGGGATTAAATGGGATGATGGAACTCCTCTTACAGCTAAAGATGTTGCTTTTTCAGTAAAAATGATGCTTTGTCCTCTGACAAATAATGCCCAAATAAGAGGAAACTATACTACAGTAATAAAAAGCATAGAACTTGATCCTGAGAATCCACTAAAGTTCACTATGCATGCTCATAATATAAATTGGGCAAATAGATATATCTTCTCTGAACTTTATATGGTACAAAAATCAAAATGGGATCCAAATGGCGTTCTAGACAATGTTTCTTTTGCTGATTTATTTGCTGAAGATTTTAAAGAAACTGAACAGCTTTCAGATTGGTTTAACAAATATAATGATGCCGACAATTCATACAAACCAGAAAGACTAGCGGGTCTAGGAGCATATCAAGTTACTGAGTGGGAGGCTAGCCAATACATTACAATTGAGAAAAAGAATAGCTGGTGGGGGGCTGAAGATAATTCAGTCTACAACAAAGCTTATGCTGATAAAATTATTTTTAAAATAATTAAAGAGGATGCATCTTCCTACCTAGCATTAAAGAATCAAGAAATTGATGTAACCTACTCTATAGGAACCGTTAAACTAATGAAACTTCAAGAACGCGAGTATTTTAATAATAACTACGAATCAGCATTTAAAAATAGATATGCTTATAATTATATTGGGCTAAACATGAAGCCTGATGGAATCAAAAACAAACCATTCTTTATAGATCAGAAAGTAAGAAGAGCTATAGCATACCTCACTCCTGTTAATGAAATAATTGACGTAATGGTACATGGTAAGGCAAGTAGACAAGCAGCGCAGATATCTCCTTTGAAAAGCACATATAATGATACACTAGAACTTATACCTTTAGATATCGAGAAAGCCAAAGAGCTTTTAACAGAATCAGGTTGGATTGATACTGATGGTGATAATATCCGGGATAAAATAATCAATGGTATAAAAACACCATTTAAATTTAAATTCTCCTATATGAGCTCACCTACTAGTACAGAAATAATCTTAATGATCAAAGAAAGCATGTATAAAGCAGGGATTGTTGCTGAACCTACTCCAATGGATTTTACACTTTTCTATAAAAATGCAATGGATCATAACTTTGAAGCAATGCTTGGTGGCTGGGGAGGATCTGCATCTTATTCTAATCCTCAACAATTATGGCATACATCATCTTGGGTTACAAAAGGGTCAAATTTTTGCGGATTTGGTGATGCAGAGAGTGATGCATTAATTGAAGAAGCAAATCTCACATTAGATCCTAAAATACATAGAGATGCTTTATTAAAATTACAAGCAAGAATTTATGAAGACCAACCTTATGTTTTCTTGTATTCTACACAAAGAAAATTTGCAATACATAAACGATTTGATAATAGAGGAATGTATTTTGAAAGACCTGGAGTGATGCTTCAGAATTTAAAACTAAATGATGCTTTTTCTTCAAAGAATATGGCACCAACTAATGGACAATAAATAAACAAAATATGTTAAAATACGCACTAAAAAGAATATTAACTTTTATCCCAATGCTTATAGCAATCTCACTAATTGCATTTATTATTAGTATTAACGCTCCAGGGGATCCTGTTGAAAGATTATCAAAAGCTGCTGGCAATGAAGGTTCAGCTGAACAACAATCAGGAGCTTCAAAAAAAATAAAACAAGAACTCAGAAAAAAACTTGGGCTTGATTTACCTATATTCTATATGAGTATTACTGACATCGCATCATCTGACACTCTTTATAAGGTTCAGGATAAATATCATAAATCAAATTTAGAAGCACTAACACATCAAAGTGGTAACTGGCAAGCAGTATCTGATTATTATAACAGTTTATTAAAATTACAGGATGCTCATATGCAATTAAACGCAAAAGATATTGTTGCAAATAACCAATCATTAGTATTAAATGATGTAAATGAGTCTATTAATCAGTTTGGATTTGAAGTTGGAAGTTTGCTAGAAACATCTAAAGCTAACTTAGTAGATCTGAAATTTGAAAAAATGTATTCTCTATTAAAAAACAATCCATTCTTAAATATTTTAGAATCTGATTTAAATAACACAAAAAAAAGCAGAGAAAATCTTTTAATCTTATCTACCAAATGGAAAACTTATATCCCCGCTATTAATTGGTACGGATTTAGTAACCAATATCATATGTGGTTATTTGGTGACGGAAGTTATCGGAAAGGTCTTATGAGAGGTGATTTTGGAATTTCCTACATTGACAGCCAGCCCATTTCAACTAAAATATGGCAAAAAGTTGGAATCTCATTTGGTTTGTCATTAGTGTCAATATTCTTAGCTTATTTAATTAGCATACCTATTGGTATTTATTCTGCTTATAGAAAAGACTCAGCAGTTGATAAAGGAATGTCATTAATCTTGTTTATACTATACTCAATGCCTTCTTTCTTTGTAGGTACACTTTTATTATTACAATTTGCTAATCCTGATAATCTAAGTTGGTTCCCTGTATCAGGAATACAAGATCCCACAACCTTTGACCCTAACTGGGGATTCTGGACAAAAATTAAACACAGAATGCCTTTCTTAATATTACCAATAATAACCTACACTTATGGTTCCTTTGCTTTTTTAAGTAGAATCATGCGTGTTGGTATGATTGATATTGTATCGCAAGATTACATCAGAACCGCAAGAGCAAAAGGATTAGGAGAAAAAAAGGTGATTCTTAAACATGCACTCCGAAACTCATTACTACCTGTTATTACGGTATTTGCTTCTATCTTCCCTATGGCAATTGGTGGTAGTATTATTATTGAGGTTATTTTCTCCATACCAGGTATGGGAGTTGAAGTTTTTAATTCAATCCTTAATTATGATTACCCTATGATTATTACCGTATTTACTTTATCAGGATTTTTAACAATGGTTGGTTACCTGGTTGCTGACTTGCTTTATGCAGTTGTCGATCCAAGAATTTCATACAAATAAGATTATGCAGAATACAAACGAAAATTTTTCATTTAAAAAATATGCTTGGAATCAATTCAAGAAAAATAAGATAGCTCTTGTTTGTTTATACCTTTTACTAGTTTTAGTAATTATAGCTGTATTTGCACCTTATATTGCAAATGACAGACCACTTTATGCAGTCTATAAAGGAAATACGCTTTACCCGGCACTTGCAGATGAAACTCGTACAGATTCAATCTATAATAAACAAGGTGATTTTGTTCAAGTCTTACAATATGACATTACAGATTGGAGACAATTAGATTTAACTTCTGTTGTTTGGGCACCTATCCCTTATTCACCATCTAGTATGGATAGGTACAATAGAGATTACGCATCTCCATCTGGAAAACAAAGATACAAGAATCCAAAGGGTGAGATTATAGAATCTCCTTCAAAATTCAGACATAAATTAGGTACTGATGGAATTGGTAGAGACTTAGCTGCAGGCTTAATACATGGGACACGAATATCACTTATGGTTGGATTAGTATCAATGGGTATTGCTTCTCTAATTGGAATTATTTTAGGAGCATTAGCAGGCTTTTTTGGAGATTCAAAATTAAAGATGCCTAGAATAAAATACTATTTCACTTTATTTGGCTTATTTATGGGTTTATTTTATGGATTTGGCCAAAGGAAATATGCGCTAGCAGATGGATTCAGTCAAAATTTCGGATCCGGAATGCTAGAGATGTTATATAGTATTCTCTTAATAGTAGGTATCGTATTATTTTTCAGACTACTAAGCAGGTTACTCATGAAAGGTAAATTAAAAGAAGAAGTAAGCGTCCCTATTGACACCTTTGTTTCTAGAGGGATTGAGTTATTAAACTCTATTCCAAGGTTATTACTTATTATTACAGTTACCGCTGTGGTTGAGAGAAGCATTTGGATAGTTATGATGATAATTGGAATTACAGGATGGACAAGAATCGCTCGTTTTACAAGAGCAGAGTTCCTACGTATCCGTTCCTTAGAATTTGTTCAAGCTGCTGAATCTTTAGGATACTCATCAATGCGCACTATCTTTAAACATGCATTACCTAATTCATTAGCTCCAGTGATGGTTAGTATTGCTTTCGGTATCGCTTCTGCTATTCTGATAGAGAGTGGTCTTTCCTTTCTAGGAATTGGCGTACCAACTGATATTGTAACTTGGGGATCATTACTTAACCTTGGAAGACAAAATCTTGAAGCATGGTGGTTAATTATCTATCCTGGGATGGCAATATTCTTAACTATTACAATCTACAATATGATCGCGGAGTCAATGCGAGATGCGCTAGATCCTAGACTAAAAAGTTAATATTCGGATTATATAAAAGGTTTAAATCAATACTTAAATAATTCTTTACTTATTTCTATAAGAAACTTTTATATCTCATCAAAATCAACAACAACATTTTCAGATGCAGGTCGTGCTTGACAACCTAAAACAAACCCCTCAGCTACTTCCTCTTCTGATAAAGAATAATTTTGGTCCATACTTACTTCTCCCTCAATTACTTTGGCCTTGCAAACACAACAAACACCTCCCTTACAGGAGAATGGAACATCAGCACCAGCATTCATTGCTGCATCTAAGATTGTATCTCCTTTTGAAGATAATTCAAACTCAAAATCATCACCATCTACAGAGACCATAACATTAGAAATAATCTCATCATTCTTGATCTCATTACTATTATTTTTCTTAGGATTATCAGCTGAAGTAAATCTTTCAAAATGTATTTTATTAGATTCTGTACCTGCATCTTTTAAAAACTGATTAACATTATCAATCATTTCACCAGGACCACATAAGAAATAAGAATCAGCTTTTTTTAAACTTTTATTGGAATTAAAAATTTTCTCTAATAAAACATTATCGATCCTAGATTTAAAGCAATCAACAACATCTTGCCTTGAAAACACATAATGGATAAATAATTGACTCTGAAAATTTCTCTCTAGATATTTAAGATCATTAAAAAACATCGTACTTTTCGCACTTTGGTTTCCATAAATTAAAGTAAAAAAACTATTTGAATTATAATTAAGAACTTCTTTAATCATAGATAAAATTGGAGTAATACCACTTCCCGCACAAACAGCTACATAATGGCTTTCTTTTTCGTTAGGATCTAAATAAAAATTACCAGTAGGAGGCATAACATCTATAGAATCACCAACTTTTAATTCTTTGGTAAGGAAAGTAGACATCAAACCATTATCAATACGTTTAACACCAATTTCAATTCCTTCTCCAGGAGCAGAGGATAGCGAGTAAGATCTTCTTATATCTTCATTATTAATTTCTTTACGTAAAGTAATATATTGCCCAGCTTTAAACTGGAAAGCATCTTCTTTTGAAACATCAAAAACTATCTTAACTGATTCTAAAGTTAAATATTCTATCTCTAAAACCTTTAAGGCATAAAAGTTCTTCATTAAATGTCTAATTTTATTACAAAAATACCATTTTACAAAAAAAGGATACACATATTATTATAAATATAATAATATAATTTAATAAATTTGCAGGATAAATTTAATTATATGCTAGAAGAATCGTTTCAAGAACAAATTGATGCTGAAAGAAAAATAGAACCAAAAGACTGGATGCCAGATGATTACAGGAAACATCTTATCCGGCAAATGTCTCAGCATGCGCATTCTGAAGTAATTGGAATGCAACCAGAAGGTAACTGGATAACAAGAGCTCCATCACTAAGAGCTAAAATGATATTACTAGCTAAAGTGCAGGATGAGGCAGGACATGGTCTCTATTTATATTCAGCTACTGAAACCTTAGGAATTAGCAGAGAGGAACTAGTACAGCAATTACATGAAGAAAAAGCAAAATACTCTTCGATCTTTAACTACCCTACTCTTAGCTGGGCTGACATGGGAGCAATTGGGTGGTTAGTGGATGGAGCAGCTATTGTCAATCAAGTATCTTTACAAAGAACTTCCTATGGCCCATATTCTAGAGCTATGGTGAAAATATGTAAAGAAGAAAGTTTCCACCAAAGACAAGGATATGAGATAATGGCAGAAATGGCTAAAGGTACTGCAGAGCAAAAAGAAATGGCACAAGATGCTTTAAATAGATTCTGGTGGCCTTCAATTATGATGTTCGGACCACAAGATTCTGATTCTCCAAGAACAGGAAATGCAATGAAATGGAAAATAAAAAGACAGACAAATGATGAGTTACGTCAAAGTTTTATTGACAAAACAGTTGGTCAGGCTGAAGTTATAGGACTTACTATCCCAGATCCTGATTTAAAATGGAATGAAGATAGAGGTCATTATGACTTCGGTGAGATGAATTGGGAGGAATTTTGGAGTGTTGTAAATGGAAATGGCCCCTGCAATAAACAAAGACTTGCTCATCATAAAAAAGCACATGATGACGGAGAATGGGTTAGAAATGCAGCAAAGGAATATGCTAGAAAGCAAGAATTATTACTAAATTAAATAATTACAATGGCAGAAAATGAAACAGTTTGGGAAGTATTTATTCAGAGTAAAAATGGCTTAGCGCATAAACATGTTGGAAATGTACATGCTGCTGACAAAGTGATGGCATTAGAAAATGCAAGAGAATTATATACAAGAAGAAATGAAGGATCTTGTATCTGGGTAGTTAAAGCAAGTGAAATTGTGTCTTCAGAAACTGAAGATAGTGAGGCATTCTTTGATCCATCAAATGATAAAATGTACCGCCACCCAACTTTCTACAATATGCCTGAAGGATCGAAACATATTTAATAGTTATGAGTAACCTTTTTAAATATACTTTACGAATAGCAGACAGTTCCTTAGTGTTAGGCCAAAGAATGTCTGAGTGGTGTTCAAAAGGACCTACCTTAGAAGAAGATATCGCCCTTTCTAATATTGCATTAGATTTATTTGGGCAAGCTAATGGCTTCTATGAATATGCTGCAGAGCTTGATGGATCTAGATCAAAAGATGATTTAGCATTTAAAAGGAATGAAAGAGAATTCTTTAATCATCAGTTATCAGAACAAGAAAATGGAAACTTTGGAACAACAACAGTAAGAAACTTCTTACACGATGCTTTTAACTTCTTATTTTATACAGAACTTGCTTCTAGTAAAGATGAGATTTTAGCAGCCTTAGCTGCAAAATCATTAAAGGAAGTTAAATATCATTTACGTCATTCTAGTAATTGGTTAATTCGTTTAGGAGACGGAACGAACGAAAGTAATCTAAAAGTACAAGAAGCTTTAGATTTCTTATGGCAATATACTGGCGAACTATTTGAAATGGATGAAGTAGATAATGACATGTTAGATAATGGGTTGGGTGTTGATAATATTCAATTAAAAATCAAGTGGGATGAATTGATTAACAACACTCTTAAAAAAGCAAAATTAAAACGACCTATAGATGGTTATATGGCAACTGGAAGCAGAAAAGGGATACATACAGAATACCTTGGCTTTCTACTTGCTGAAATGCAATTCTTACCTAGAGCATATCCAGATGCAAAATGGTGATACAAAGCATATATGGAAACTACTAGATCTAGTTCCTGACCCAGAAATCCCTGTAATTTCAGTAGTTGAACTAGGTGTCATAAGAGATATTACATTTGCTGATAGATTTTTCACTATCCTTATAACCCCTACTTATTCTGGTTGTCCAGCTGTTAAAACATTTACAGATGATATAAAAAAATGCCTTAAAGAAAATGGGATTCGCAACTTTAAAATAAAACTTATTTATTCGCCTGCTTGGACTACAGAGTGGATGACTGAAAAAACAAAAAAGAAACTTAAGAAATACGGAATAGCTCCTCCTGGAGAAACAGTTGTTTGCCCACAATGTAATTCTAAAAAAACACAATTAATAAGTCAATTTGGAGCTACTGCCTGCAAAGCAATGTATAAATGTTCAGATTGCTTGGAACCTTTCGAATTCTTTAAATGTATTTAAGATCTAATTTTTCTTATTTTAGCTTTTTAATATTTAAGAGATGATAAAACTAGATATCTTAGATGGAGTTGGAAAAATAACATTAAATCGACCTGAAAAATACCACTCCTTTATTAGGCAAATGGCCTTACAATTACAAAGCACATTAGATCAGTGTAATGAAAATAAGCAAGTGCGTGCAATTCTTATAACAGCAACTGGTAAAGCTTTCTGTGCTGGACAAGATTTAGCAGAAGCAATTGACCCTTCTATTGGTAGTATCAGTAAAATCATACAAGAACACTACAACCCAATCATCCGAAGAATTAGAGATATAGAAAAACCAATAATTGCTGCCGTAAATGGAGTAGCGGCTGGTGCAGGAGCAAGTGTAGCTCTTGCTTGTGATATTGTAGTGGCTACTGAAAGTGCTTCTTTTGTTCAAGCATTTAGTAAAATAGGATTAATACCTGATAGCGGATCAACATTCTTTTTACCAAGATTAATTGGCATGCAAAAAGCCGCTGCACTTATGATGACGGGAGAACCAATATCTGCAAAAAATGCAGAAAAGATGGGTATGATTTACAAAGTATATTCAGATGAAGACTTTGAGAAAGAAAGTTGGGATTTAGCAAGTAAATTAGCAAAAATGCCTACTAAAGGGTTAGGACTGACAAAAAGATTATTAAATGCTTCTAATACCAACACTCTAGAGGATCAACTAAATATGGAAGATAAATATCAAGTATTAGCAGCAAAAACAACTGATTTTAAAGAAGGTGTGCAATCCTTCTTGGAAAAAAGAAAAGCAAACTTTAAAGGAGAATAAAATGATTAAAGTAAGTGTAATTGGTGCTGGAACAATGGGGACTGGAATTGCTCAAATAGCTGCTACAAAAGGACATGAGGTATGTTTATATGATTCTTTTGAGGGTACTGTTGAAAAAGCTAATGACAAACTACATAAGATCCTTAATCGTTTAATAGAAAAAGAAAGAATATCTAAAGATGAGAAAAAGAATATCTTAGCAAGAATCACTTTCACAAAAAATATTAAAGACATTAAGAATAGTAGTTTAGTTATTGAGGCAATAATTGAAGATCTTGAAAGTAAGCAAAAATTATTTAATAAAATTGAAGATATAGTAGACGGAAACTGTATCATTGGTTCTAATACGTCATCTCTTTCTATTGCTTCTATTGCAGGGGTATGCAAAAAAGCAAACAGAGTAATTGGAATACACTTTTTTAACCCTGCTCCATTAATGCCACTAGTAGAAATAATACCTGCTGTACAAACTTCTAAAGACACAATTGAAAAGTCAAAATCAATAATTGATAGCTGGAAAAAAGTTACAGTTATTACAAAAGACACTCCAGGATTTATAGTAAATAGAGTTGCTCGTCCTTTTTATGGAGAAGCAATTAGGATCTATGAAGAAGGAATTGCTGATTTTTCTACTATAGACTGGTCTTTAAAAGAGATAGGCGGATTCCGTATGGGTCCCTTTGAACTAATGGACTACATAGGAAATGATATCAATTATACTGTAACTGAAACAGTATTCAAAGCATTCTATTTTGACCCAAGATACAAGCCAGCTTTTACACAAAAAAGAATGATGGAAGCAGGCTATTTAGGTAGAAAATCCGCAAGAGGATATTATGATTATTCCTCTGAAATTCCAGAACCTAATAAAGATAGAGAGCTAGGGAAAAAGATTCTATGGAGAATACTGTCTATGTTAATCAATGAAGCTGCAGATGCACTTTTCTTAAATATCGCAACTAAAGAAGACATTGATTTAGCTATGACAAAAGGAGTGAATTACCCAAAAGGTTTACTAGCCTGGGCTGATGAGATTGGCGTAAAAAATGTACTCAAAGAAATAGAAGAATTACAAAAGGAATATGGAGAGGATAGATACAGACCCTCTCCTCTACTAAAAAGAATGTCTAGAAATAATCAAACCTTCTACTAATGGATATGGCAAAAAAAATAGTAGACAAAATGATCGATGGCGATGCTTTTAGTCAATGGTTAGGAATAAAAGTACTAGAAGTTTCTGAGGGATTCTGCAAAATAGAGATGACTGTAAGAGAAGAGATGACAAATGGCTTTAATATTGCTCATGGAGGCATATCTTACTCGCTAGCTGATAGCGCTTTAGCATTTGCTGCAAATTCAGATGGTATACAGTCTTTATCTATTGATACTTCTATCTCTCATACTAAGAAGGTAATAAGTGGAGACAAACTAATCGCTGAAACACAAGAAGTAAGTAAAAATGAGAAAAATGCGGTTTATAATATTAGTATAAAAAATCAAAATCATATAATAGTTGCTCATTTTAAAGGAACTGTTTATAGAACTAAAAAAAAGTGGCTTAATTAAAATTATGGATACATATATAATAGATGCTATAAGAACTCCTATTGGGAATTTTGGAGGCACATTAAAGAGTATAAGAACAGATGATTTAGGAGCAATCCCTATCAAAGAACTTATAAAAAGAACAGGTGTTGATCCAAAAAGGATTGATGATGTAATATTGGGCTGTGCAAATCAAGCTGGAGAAGACAATCGTAATGTTGCTAGAATGTCACTACTACTTGCAGGATTACCATCTACAGTTCCAGGTGAAACAGTAAACCGTTTATGTTCTTCAGGTATGTCTTCAGTAATTCATGCACACCGAGCAATTGCTGCTGGTGATGGAGACTTATTTATTGCTGGAGGAGTTGAAAACATGACTAGAGGTCCATGGGTAATCTCTAAAGTTTCTAAACCATTTGGTAGAGATGCCCAAATGCATGACTCTTCTTTTGGATGGAGATTTGTAAATCCAAAGATGAAAGAACTTTATGGAGTTGATGGTATGGGCTCGACTGCTGAAAACCTAGCAGAGAAATACAATATATCTCGTGAAGATCAAGATAGATTTGCTTACAATTCACAGATGAAAGCTACAAGAGCACAAAAAGAAGGAAGATTTAATAAGGAAATTATATCTGTTGAGATTCCTCAGAGAAAGAAAGATCCAATAATGTTTAGTAAAGATGAATTCATTAAAGAAAACACATCATTAGAAATTCTAGGGAAATTAAGAACTGCTTTTAAAAAGGAAGGAGGTACAGTTACTGCAGGTAATGCATCAGGATTAAATGATGGTGCTGCCGCAATGTTACTTGCATCTGAAAAAGGTGTTAAAGAAAATAACCTAACTCCTATTGCAAAAATTGTAAGTTCAGCTGTTGTTGGTGTTGAACCTAGAATAATGGGTATTGGCCCTGTAATGGCATCTAATAAAGCATTAGATAAAGCAGAATTAAGAATGGAAGACATGGATATCATTGAGCTAAATGAGGCTTTTTCTGCTCAAGCATTAGCTTGTATTAGAGAATGGGGATTAGAAGATGAAGACCCAAGAATAAATCCAAATGGTGGTGCTATAGCTCTAGGACATCCACTTGGAGTAAGTGGAACAAGAATTTTACAAACTGCTGCTATTGAACTTCAAAAACAAAATAAAAAATACGCTCTGATAACAATGTGTATTGGTGTTGGGCAAGGATATGCAACTATAATTGAAAGAGTATAATGATTTACGCATTTAACGGATATAAACCGGTAATAGACCCTAGTTCTTTTGTACATAAGGAAGCAACAATCATTGGAAATGTAATTATTGGTAAAAATGTATACATAGGTCCTGGCGCATCTATTAGAGGAGATTGGGGAAAGATTACTATTGAAGATGGCTGTAATGTTCAAGATAATTGCATCGTTCATATTTTTCCTGGCAAAGATGTTATCCTACAAGAGAATGCACATATTGGACATGGAGCTATAATCCATGGAGCAAATATTGGGAAAAATAGCATGGTAGGCATGAATGCTGTAGTAATGGATGATGCCAATATTGGGGATGAGTGTATCGTTGGTGCCCTTTGTTTTATAAAAGGAGAGATGCAAATTCCTAACCGAAAAATTATAGTGGGTAACCCTGCACAAATTAAAGGAGAAGTGTCTAATGAAATGCTAGCTTGGAAAAGTAAAGGAACAGAATTGTATCAAAAATTACCAGAAGAATGCAAACCCTTAATGAAAGAATGCGAGCCTCTTTCAGAAATAGAAGAAAACAGAAAAGAAAAACAAAAAATAACTTTTAATACTTGGAAGAAGACACAATGAAAAAATTACTAATTATATTACTTTACTTGCCTATAATTGGGTTTGGGCAAACACATTTTATTGATCAACATAATTTGCAGATGTATGGAAATAATAGTGACCCCGACATTAGTATCAATACTTTTTATAACACCTTCGATACCTGTAGTATATCTTGGAATATTATAACTGATTCTATGCCATCACAATGGGAATTTTCAATTTGCTTTCCATCTTGTTTTATTATTGGAACATCAAGTGGTCAAGATCTTCTTCTTCCTGATGAACAAGTATTTTTAAATTGTCATATGTATCCTAATGGACAAGTAGGAAATGGAGTTATTCAGATGGAGATTACAACAAATAATTTATATAAAGATACGATAACCTGGAATGGATCTATAAGTAATGTCTCATTTATTTCAGAGCAAAATATAAATAACGAAATTCTTAAAGTAACAGACCTATTGGGAAGAGAAACAAAACAAAAAAATCAACCCCTACTCTACTTATACAATGATGGAACAGTAAAGAAAAAAATAATTATAGAATAAGATGAGAAATTATGACAATTACGCATTAGGAAAATGGATTAAAGGAGATGGAGAAGGGACTCCACTGTACAATGCAATTAATGGAGAGCAATTAGGAACAGCTTCATCAAAAGGATTAGATTTTTCTGAGATGATGAATTATGCTAGAAATATTGGAGGGCCAGCACTTAGAAAGATGACTTTCCAAGAGAGAGGATTAATGTTAAAGGCATTGGCTCTACATCTACACTCAATAAAAAATAAATTTTACGCGCTAAGTGCGCAAACTGGTGCAACTAAAATTGATTCATGGATTGATATAGAAGGAGGTATTGGTAATGTATTTACAAACGCATCTCTTAGAAAACAATTTCCTGACCTTCCTTATCACGTTGAAGGTGATATGGCTGCTTTATCAAAAAATGGAACTTTTATAGGTCATCATATCATGACGCCAAGACAAGGTGTCGCTGTACATATAAATGCTTTTAACTTTCCTATCTGGGGAATGTTAGAAAAAATAGCTGTTAACCTTATGGCTGGAGTTCCTGCTATTGTAAAACCAGCAACGTTGACTTGTTTTCTTACTGAGATTATGGTTAGAGAAATTGTTGAATCTGGTATTTTACCAGAAGGAAGTCTTCAATTAATTTGTGGTAGTGCTAGAGGAATTCTTGATAATGTAATAACAGGAGATATAGTGACTTTCACTGGAAGTGCTGATACTGGTAAAATATTAAAAGCACATACTCAATTAATAGAAGAATCTGTTCCGTTTAATATGGAAGCTGATTCATTAAACTGCTCAGTATTAGGAGAAGATGCAGTACCTGGAACTACAGATTTTGATCTTTTCATAAAAGAAGTACAAAAAGAAATGACTGTAAAAGCAGGACAAAAATGTACTGCAGTTAGAAGAATAATTGTTCCTGAAAAACTAGTAGAGGATGTGCAAATAGCATTAGGGAAGAGACTTTCAAAAACTATTATTGGAGACCCTTCCATTGAAGGAGTAAGAATGGGCTCATTAGCAGGCAATGAACAAAAAAATGAGGTAACTGATAAAGTCAAAAAATTAGCAAATAGTCAAGAAATAATTTACGGAAACTTAGAAGAATTTGAAGTTAAAGGAGCAGATAAAAATAAAGGAGCCTTCATCTCTCCTATCCTATTTTTAAATGATGATCCATTTAAAAAGACGGATTGTCATAATATTGAAGCATTTGGACCTGTGTCTACAATTATGCCTTACAAAAACATTCATGAAGCAATTGAATTGGCTAAAATGGGTAAAGGTTCTTTAGTCTGTTCTATTATTACAAATGATATGAAAATTGCAGAGGAATTCGTACTGGGATCTTCATCTATGCATGGTAGAATTTTAGTGCTAAATGAGGCATGTGCTAAAGAAAGCACTGGTCATGGTTCTCCAATGCCTCTACTTACCCATGGTGGTCCAGGAAGAGCTGGTGGTGGTGAAGAGATGGGGGGAATTAGAGGAATTAAACATTATTTACAAAGAACTGCAATTCAAGGACACCCAACTACAATTACAGCACTTACCAAGCAATACCAGGTTGGTGCTGAACAAAATACAGAAGGACCCCATGTATTCAGAAAACACTTCGAAGAAATTGAAATTGGAGATACTGTTATTACAGATAAACACTTAGTTACTCTAGATAATATTGAAGAATTTGCAGAGCTTAGCGGTGATAAATTCTATGCTCATATGGATGATAATTCTTTAGAAGGAACTATATTTACAGAAAGAGTAGCGCACGGATATTTCATTATGAGTAAAGCTGCTGGTTTATTTGTAGACCCTGAGAAAGGACCAGTTCTTTTAAACTACGGAATTGATGAATGTAGATTTACAAAACCCGTTTATCCAGGAATGACAGTTGGGGTTCGTTTTACGGCTAAAGAGAAGATAAGCCAAGAAAAAAGAGAAGATGACGACATTGCAAAAGGAATAGTCAAATTCTTAGTAGATGTTTATGATGATGAAGGAGAAACAGTAATGTTAGCTACCATATTAACGATGGTGCGTAAATTAGACCAATCTTAAATAATGAAAAAAGTATTATTACTACTACTCTGCCTACCCTTAATTGGAATTACCCAAGTAACTAATTATAATGTTACTATTAATTCAACTAATGCATGGCAAGGAAACCTATTCTATCAAAAAGGAGGAGATCAGCCTAGACCTGTAAAGATACTTGATCCCTCAGGAGCAGGAATATTCTCCCAAAATATGGGCATGAAAGGATGGGACTTTAAAGTTAATGATAATAATAAAATCCTTTTTTACATCTATGATGATGGAACAATAAAAAAGAGAATCACAACAAAATAAGAATGGAAGAATACGTAAAATTAAATTCAGAGAATGGAATAGGAACAATAGAGTTCTTTCATCCACAATCTAACTCATTACCAAATCATATCTTAGAGAAATTAGCTAATACAATTACAGATGCTGGAAAAGATGATGAAATTAAGGTGATTATCATTAAGAGTAAAGGAGAAAGAGCATTCTGTGCAGGAGCATCCTTTGATGAATTAGTTGCAATTGACAATAAAGCTACAGGCAAGCAATTCTTCTCTGGTTTTGCCAATGTAATTAATGCGGCTCGTAAATGTCCTAAGTTTATTATTGGACGAATACAAGGCAAGGCAGTTGGTGGTGGAGTAGGTATGGCATCTGCAACTGATTACTGCTTTGCGACTAGATTCTCATCAGTAAAACTATCAGAATTAGCAATTGGAATTGGTCCTTTTGTTGTTGGTCCTGCTGTAGAGCGTAAAGTAGGAAATTCAGCTTTTTCATCAATGACCATAAATGCAACGAAATGGTTTGATGCATCTTGGGCTCGTGAAAAAGGATTATATACTGAAGTGTTTGACACAACAGAGGAAATGGATATGGAAATCAAAAAATTAGCTTCTACCCTATCTCTATCAAACCCAGAGGCAATGGAAGGTCTAAAAAAAATAATGTGGGAAGGGACTGATCATTGGGATACTCTTTTAATAGAAAGAGCTGAAAATAGTGGAGAACTAGTCTTATCTGATTTCACAAAAAAAGCTATAGAAAGATTTAAAACAAAGTAATGAGTAAGAAACTTCATAAAGATATATTAGAAAAGGGTTATTCCTTAATCTGCACTGCTCGTGAATTAAGCAGTATCTATGAAGAGAATAAAGAGGTTACCTCAAAATATGTTCATGCTACTTCAAAAGGACATGAGGCGATTCAATTAGCCGTTGGATTACAGCTTACTAAAAATGACTGGGTAGCTCCTTACTACAGGGATGATGCTATGCTTCTAGGAATTGGAATAACTCCTTACGAGCTAATGCTTCAGCTTTTTTGTAAAAAGGATGATCCATTTTCTGGAGGAAGGACTTATTATTCCCATCCTTCTTTAAAGCGAGAGAATTTACCAAAAATACCACATCAATCATCAGCGACTGGAATGCAAGGAATCCCAACAACTGGAGTAGCCATGGGAATCCAGTATAAAGAAAAAGAAAGTTTAGTTAAATATAAAGAAGGTGAAGAGCCCGTAACTATATGTTCTTTTGGAGATGCAGCAATTACAGAAGGAGAAGTAGCTGAAGCATTTCAAATGGCAGCACTTAAACAACTTCCAATCTTATATTTAGTGCAAGATAATGAATGGGACATCTCAGCTCACTCTTCTGAGACAAGAGCAGTTGACGCTACACATTATGCAAAGGGATTTGGATTAAAAACCTATACTATTGACGGAACAGATTTTACAGAATCTTATAATTGCATTAATAAGGCTATTAAAGAGATTAGAGAAAAACGAAGCCCTATTTTAGTTCACGCCAAAGTACCACTGCTTAATCACCATACATCAGGAGTAAGAATGGAATGGTATAGAGATGATCTAGATGAAGCAAAAAGTAGAGATCCATTGCCAAAACTAAAAGAACTACTTTTAAAGAATGGCTTCACAAACAAGGATTTATCTAAAATAGAAGAAACTGCCAAAAAACTAGTAAAATCAGATTATGATAAAGCATTAAATGCTAAAGACCCAAATCCAGAAGATTTGTTTTTACATGACTATTCCCCTACTACAATATTAGAAGAAAAAGGAGAAAGATCTCCAAAAGATAAAGAGCCTACTTTAATGGTAGACTCTGCACTTTTTGCTATAAAAGAGTTAATGACTAAGCACCCTGAATGTTTATTATATGGACAAGATGTTGGAGAAAAATTAGGTGGGGTTTTTCGTGAAGCAGCAACACTTGCTGAAACCTTTGGAAAGAATAGAGTATTTAACACTCCAATCCAAGAAGCATTTATTATTGGAAGTACTGTAGGTATGTCTGCGGTAGGTCTAAAACCAATTGTAGAAGTACAATTTGCTGATTATATCTGGCCAGGATTAAACCAGTTATTTACAGAAGTAAGTCGTTCAAATTATTTGTCAAATGGGAAATGGCCTGTGAGCTGTATCATCCGGGTCCCTATTGGGGCTTATGGAAGTGGAGGACCTTATCATTCTTCTTCAGTAGAATCAGTATTAACAAATATTAAAGGAATAAAAATTGCCTATCCTTCTAATGGTGCAGATTTAAAAGGACTCATGAAATCTGCATATTACGACCCAAACCCTGTAGTGATTCTAGAGCATAAAGGATTATATTGGAGTAAAATGAAAGGAACAGAGAATGCTAAAACTATTGAACCTTCATCTGAATATGTCATACCATTTGGGAAAGGAAGAATAGTATTAGAATCAGATGAGAATGAACAAAACTCTCTCTGTATTATCACTTATGGGATGGGAGTTCATTGGGCTTTAAATGCTGCTAATTCATACAAAGGAAAAATAGAAATTATAGATTTAAGGACTATTAATCCTATTGATGATAATTTAGTTTTTGAAAGAGTAAAGAAACACGGCAAATGCTTAGTACTTACAGAAGAACCATATAATAACTCCTTTGCTCAAGCTTTATCAGGAAGAATTCAAGAGAATACTTTCAAGCATTTGGATGCTCCTATTTTTGTTTTAGGGTCTGAAAATTTACCAGCAATACCTCTGAATAGCATATTAGAATCTACCATGCTACCTAATACAGAAAAAATAAGTGCTAAAATAGAAGAGATTTTTAGATACTAATATTCAACCCTTGCATGATGAATATTTCCTAATTTATTCTTAAAGAGTTTCTTTAGCTGAGTAATTTCTTTTAATGTAATTGGAGCATTTACAAACTGATTATCATTAATCTGCTTATTAATTACCTTCTCAATGAGTACATCTATATTTTCTGAAGTAGGGTTCTTTAGACTTCTGGAAGCTGCCTCACAAGAATCTGCCATCATAAGTATTGCCGTTTCTTTTGAGAATGGTTTTGGACCTGGATAAGTAAAATCCTTAATATCAAAGTCTTCTTCTGGGAAATCTGTAATATATTGCTTGTAGAAATATTGTACGGTTGAAGTTCCATGATGCGTTCTTATAAAATCGATCAGTTCATCAGGTAAGTTATTTTCTTTTGCTATATCAATACCAATAAGAACATGATTAATAATGATCTCAGCACTTTCATGAAATTTAATATCATCATGAGGATTAATATTTGAACTTTGATTCTCAATAAAATACATTGGATTTCTTAATTTTCCAATATCATGATAAATAGCCCCTGCTCTTGTAAGTAAAGCGTTAGCATTAACTTCAAGAGCACCCATCTCAGCTAGATTCGCTACTTGCAATGAGTGCTGAAAGGTTCCTGGGGCTTCTTCTGAAAGTCTTCGAAGGAGCTTACTATTTGTATCTGTCAGCTCTAATAAAGAAACATCTGATACTAATGAGAAAACCTTCTCGAATATAAAGATAATAGGATAGGCAAATAATGTTAGTGCACCACTAATTGCAAATTGTAATAGTTTTACATCCTCAATACCTCTAAAAGATCCATCATGAATGAATGATAAAGCTATATACACCAATAAATAAACTCCAATCACTTTTGCAACTGACATAAATAGCTGTGCTCTCTTATACATTTTAAGTACTGTAAGGATTGAAACTATTCCTGCTATAAGTTGTAGAAATACAAATTCAAACCCATTTGGCATAATAAAACCAATAATGAGTATAGTAATTAAGTGTACAAATAATGCTACCCTATTATCAAAAAATGCTTTGAGTATTATTGGTGATACACAGAAAGGAATCAAATAAACCCAATCTAAAGCATATGAGATCACTAAATTTGAAACTAAAACCATGATTAAAATCAGTGATAAGATCATACTGATCTTTGTTGTATTATCTAATACCTCACTCCTATATTGTTTAAGAAATAGCCATAGAATTAATAAAGAGAGTCCTAATAAAATAAATTGACCAAATAACACTAAAAAGTATGATCCTGTATCCCATTTTATACCCTCATACTTATGTTTTAAACTTAATAGAACTTGATATTTATCAGAGTTCACCAATTCTCCTTTATTAACAATAACCTGGCCAGAGATTATTAAACCTTTTGTTAAACTTATATTCTGTAATTCACTACTTAATAATTCATTACTTGCAACTCTATCATAAACAATATTTTGTTCTAATGAAGATAATAAAAGTGGTACTAAGAACTCAAAATCATCATCTGACAACTTATTTATTAGATTTATCTTATTCGCAGCAGAATTTACAGTGTAAAACTCATTAATACTTCTTCTTTCTGCTACTGATTCTGACTTCAACAATACTTCAATATTCTCGTCAGAACTATATTGATTATTGTACTGAATGATTCCTTTTGAATAAATATCCTGCAAGAAATTATATCCGAAATTAACTAGATCATTCTTTTTGTTTCTAGCTAGCTTATTCTTATTCTTAAATAAAATAGAGAAGGTAAATCTATTATCTCTTTTCACCCCCTTCTTTTCAGACCACTTCTTCTCAAAGGTATTTACAAACTCTTCTGCCTTAATTTGAAAAATTTCATTAGAATAATTAAACACGGGTAGGTGTTGAGATTCTATAATCTCTTTTTCCTTATTTATTTCATTATCAGACTTTAATACAGAAAAATCAAAAGGACTAATAATTGACTCATGCATCCATGGCTTTCCTTTTGTAAATTCATATTTGAACTTGACTTGTCTAGGATAAGAAAATAAAATAATAACAAGTGTAGCTACAAACAAGAAGAATCTAAAGATTCTCTCATGATTATTTCTAATTTTTGATAAAACTTTTTTCATTATTAGGTTTAATATCAATAGCGAAAATAAGTATAATTTACCTAAATTCGCACCTAATTCAAAATCTTAAAAATTTATAAAATGAAAGAGGTAGTAATTGTTTCAGCTGTCCGTACTCCTATGGGAAGTTTTGGAGGGGCATTATCATCAGTATTAACCACAAAACTAGGTGCGACTGCTATCAAGGGAGCTATGCTAAAGGCAAACATTAGTGCAGACATGATTAATGAGGTATTCATGGGTAATGTATTGCAAGCAAACTTAGGTCAAGCCCCAGCAAGGCAAGCTGCAGTCTTTGCAGGAATTCCTCATGAGGTACCATGTACTACTATTAATAAAGTTTGTTCTTCAGGAATGAAATCAATTATGTTAGCTGCACAAACAATTATCTCTGGAGATAATGATATTGTTATTGCTGGAGGGATGGAAAATATGTCAAATGTACCTCATTACCTTCAAAAAGGTCGAGTTGGACAAAAATTAGGTGACATGAAGCTAGTTGATGGAATGGTAAAAGATGGTCTTACTGATGTTTATGGAAAAGTGCATATGGGTGTTTGTGCTGAGATCTGTGCAAAAGACATGAATATTAGTAGAGAAGATCAGGATACTTTTGCTATTGAATCTTATAAAAGAAGTGCAAATGCTTGGAAAGAGGGAAAATTTTCTAATGAAATAGTGCCTGTTTCTGTTCCTCAACGAAAAGGTGATGACATTGTAATATCAGAAGATGAAGAATATAAGAATGTTCGAATGGAAAAAATTCCAACATTGAGACCAGTCTTTGACAAAGAAGGAACAATTACTGCTGCAAATGCCTCTACATTAAATGATGGTGCTTCTGCACTAATATTAATGAGTGCTGAGAAAGCTACAGAATTAAATATCAAACCCATTGCAAAAATCAAAAGTTATGCTGATGCAGCACAAGATCCTCAATATTTTACAACGGCTCCTGCAAAAGCACTTCCAATTGCATTAAAAAAAGCTGGACTTTCTAGCGCCGATGTTGATTACTATGAACTAAATGAAGCTTTCTCAGTTGTTGGGCTAGCAAACATGCAAATCTTAGGACTTGATCCTAAGATTGTTAATGTAAATGGAGGAGCTGTATCGTTAGGACATCCTCTAGGAAGCTCTGGATCTAGAATAATTATAACATTAATTAATGTATTAAAACAAAATGGAGGTAAAATTGGTGCAGCAGGCATTTGTAATGGTGGTGGTGGTGCTTCAGCAATGGTAATCGAACTATTATAATGAAATACGGCATCTCTAATCTTTCAATTATCCCTATGAGGCATGAAGCCTCTGATCAATCAGAGATGGTAAATCAAATACTATTTGGAGAACATTTTAAGATTCTAGAAAGTAGAAAAAAATGGAGTAAAATACGTCTTGCACACGATAGTTATGAAGGATGGATATGCAACAAACAATGGATTGAGATCGAAGAAGATAATTACAAAAAATTAGATCAAGAGGTTTCAACAATAACAACAGATATTCTAGATATTATTTCAAAAGACCTTCATCAACCAATAGTTATTGGGAGTATCCTCCCATCATTTAAAAGCGGACATGCCATCTTTAATACTGAGATGTATCAATTTGATGGACTTACAACACCAGGCTTTACTCAAAAAGATAAATTAATTGAGAATGCATTAATATATCTAAATGCACCATATTTATGGGGTGGCCGATCTCCATTAGGGATTGATTGCTCAGGACTCACACAGATGGTTTATCGTTTGCAAGGGGTTGATTTACCAAGAGACGCATATCAACAGGCAGAGATAGGAACTACACTAAGTTTTGTTGAAGAATCAGAGCCTGGAGATTTAGCTTTCTTTGATAATAATGAAGGGAAAGTTATTCATGTTGGTATTATTATGGAAAACAACTATATTATTCATGCATCAGGGAAGGTAAGAATCGACAGAATTGATCAGCAAGGAATATTCAATAAAGATCTAGGAAAACATACTCATAAATTAAGACTTATAAAAAGCATTTGTTGAGATGCAGAATATACCCTTAGCTGAAAGAGTAAGACCTAGAAAACTATCTGAATTTATTGGTCAGAAGCATCTTATTGGAGAAAAAGGCACAATTAAAATCGCAATAAAAAACAAGCTTATACCTTCAATGATTTTTTGGGGTCCACCCGGAGTTGGAAAAACTACTTTATCTAATTTAATTGCTCAAGAGTTAAGACGTCCATTTTACACCCTTTCAGCTATAAATTCAGGAGTGAAAGATGTAAGAGAAGTAATACAAAAAGCATCCTCATTAGGACTCTTCGGAAAAGATATACCAATACTTTTTATAGATGAAATTCATAGATTTAGTAAAGCTCAGCAAGATTCTTTATTAGGAGCTGTTGAGAAAGGAACAATTACTTTAATTGGCGCAACAACAGAGAATCCCTCATTTGAAGTTATTTCTGCTCTACTCTCAAGATCTCAGGTATATGTATTAGAATCATTATCAAAAGATGATCTGCAAGAAATGCTGGAAAGAGCGATAAGTAAAGATGAGATCCTAAAAAATCAAGACATCAAATTAAAAGAAACTGAATCTCTTATGCAGATATCTGGAGGAGATGCTAGGAAATTATTAAATATTCTAGAAATAGTTATTAGCTCAATAGATCAGGAAAAAATAGAAATTACTAACAATATAGTTATAGAAAAGACCCAGCAAAATATTGTTCGTTATGATAAAAATGGAGAGCAACACTATGACATTATCTCTGCTTTTATAAAATCAATAAGAGGCAGTGACCCTAATGGGGCTATTTATTGGCTAGCCAGAATGATTGAGGGAGGTGAAGATATGAAATTCATAGCAAGAAGATTATTAATATTAGCTTCAGAAGATATTGGAAATGCAAATCCAACTGCACTAGTAATTGCTAACAACTGCTTTCAAGCAGTAAATGTAATTGGTTTTCCAGAGGCTAGGATCACGCTCTCTCAAACTGTAATTTATTTAGCCTGTTCTTCTAAAAGTAACTCAGCATACATAGCCATAAATGATGCCCAGGAAATAGTAAAAACAAGCGGTGATCTATCTGTTCCTTTACACCTTAGAAATGCACCTAGCAAACTAATGAAAGAGTTAGGGTACGGAAAAGATTATGAATATTCACATAACGAACCAACTAAACCCCAAGAATTTCTTCCTGAAGAAATAAGTAATACATCTTTCTATAAGCCCTCAAATAATGTAAAGGAAAATGCATTTAAAGAAGGACTAAAAAATATCTGGAAAAAGAAATACAATTATTAAATTATATTTGCAAAATGAAAAGAATATTCTTAATTACTCTCATTTCATGTATACTTATTTCATGTAAACATGATCTTGAGAAGCCAAGCTGGGATGTTAATATGATTATTCCTATCGCTCATGCAGAAATGGATATTAATAATTTATTGCCTGATAGTAATCTCTCTATTAATATAGATGAAGATAATTTTATCACTCTAGTTTATGAGCAAAAATTTATTAACTTAAATGTTGATTCTTTAATTAAAGTTGATGCTATCGCAGATGAACAAGTACATACACTTGATTCAGTAACTTTTGCCGATGTAGTTATTGCTGATACAGCAACAATTGGACAAGCAATAGCAGAATTAGACACTGTTAATGATATAGGCCTTATTCTTTTCCCTAACGGAAGTCAAAGTGATATTCCTGCAATGCCTAGTATAATGAATAATAGAACAATAACAATTAATGCTAGTGAATATTTCGAGAACATGTCCTTATATAGAGGTTGGCTTATTATTAATTTAATAAATAACTTTCCTGTAGACATCTCTAATGTTAGTCTATCATTGATCAATGAAACTAATCAAGATGTTATTGCAAGTTTTAATTTCCCACTAATCCCAAGTGGAACTATTGCCACTGACAGTGCAGATGTATCTGGGAAATCTCTTGACAAAAACTTATCTGCGATTGTTCATAATTTAGATATTGAGGCAAGTAATGGCAATGTATTAATTAATTATGACGATGCAATAATTACTGAAATTATTCTAGCTGACATTGGCGTTACAGAAGCTACAGCAATTTTCCCTGAGCAACAATTAACAGAAACTTTAAAAGAACATTCTTTTGACTTAGGGAGCGCACAAATAAAAGAAATTGGAATTAAATCAGGAACGGTTAAAGTCAATGTACTAAGTACATTACCAAATGGAAAGATGATATATAACATCCCATCTTTAACAAAAAACGGAATTCCATTTATGAGTGGAGATATGATTGTACCTCAAGCAACGAGTTCAGATCTTACAACCATTCCTTTTGATTTTGAGGGATATATACTTGATCTAACTGGGCAAAATGGACGCCTAGGAGGAGACACAGTAAATACACTTTATTCTGAAGCTTACACTTATATTGACTCTTCTGGAACATTGGAAACAATAAATTATACAGATAGTTTTTATTCATTTATTGAATTTAATCTCATACCAGAATATGCTATTGGATACCTAGGTCAAGATACTGTTGAGGTTACTGAAAATGAAATTAATTTTGATGTAATGAACAAGATAAATATTGATAATCTTGATTTAGACGAAGTAGAACTTAAACTTAATATCAAGAATTATATTGGGGCTGATGCGCAACTTGATATAATCAAACTCAGAAGTGAGAATGAAAATGGAGATTTTATAGATTTATTCGAGAATTACTCGATCAATATTGATAGAGCGAGTCTCACCAACAATCAACTGCCAATAAACTCTACGCTATCAGAAACCACTATTGATGCAAATGAATTTATTGAGATATTACCCAATAAAATAATTAGTCAAGCAAACTTCTATATAAATCCTAATGGGCAATCTTCTACCCTTGATTTTCTGTATCCTGAATATCCTTTAGAAGCATCTCTTAGTATTGATATTCCTTTACGTTTTATTGCAAATAACCTTACCTTTACAGATACTAATAATGTAAATATTACAGGTGGTAATGATCTTGAAATTGAAAAAATATATATTACAATTAATAATGGTCTACCATTCTCAGCAAGCCTTGAATTACGCCTATTAGATGAGAACAATCAAGAAATTGGAATACTTCTAGAAAATCAGACAATATTAGCTGCATCTATGATTGATGGGATGGTCTCTGAGAGTAAAGAATCAACATTAGTATTAGACTACCATTCCTTTGAAGATGTTAAGAAGATTGTAAGCATTTCATCTTTTAGTACAGAACCTAACAATGAGTTTATTAATATCTACTCGGATTATAAGATAGATATTAAAATAAGCGCAAAATTTAACAGAATAATAGGAGGATAATGAAGAATATAATTTTAATCCTCTGTACTCCTCTTTTATTACTTTCTCAAGAAGAAATAGAGAATAATAGAACTTTCAACAATCAACTACAATGGAATACAAATCTATTATTTGAAAGTAATGGATTAAATAAAAAATTCCTCAATTCTATGCTTTATGGAGGTTTTATAACAGATAGCATGAAAAGTAACTGGATAAATACAGGGGATGCTAATAATGTACTTTACTCAGAAGTAAGTAATGGATTAAGCTATACAAACACTAAATATAATATTGGTTTTAGCATAGCTGACAGAAATATTCTAAATATGTCATTCTCTGATGACTTGATGCGCTTATCTTTTTTTGGAAACTTCAATTATCAAAATGAAACTTTAGACTTCTCAAATACAAATATCCGCATTGATCGATTCCAGCAATACAAACTAAATTATACTTTAAACTTTACTAAAGCAAAGGTCACAGTTGGAGGTTCATTCTTAGCAGGGAATCATCATGCCTCTTTTTTCGTAAATGATGGATCTTTATTTACTGCTTCTAATGGGGTGAAATTAGATATCTCCTATGACATCAATGCATTAGCAACAGACACCTCATCATTTAACCCTTTAGCTAGAAATGGAAATGGTATGGCACTTGATATATCATTAGATTTTATGATAAAAGATTATAACGTTAACATGTATCTAGAAGATCTAGGTTTTATTATGTGGAATACTAAATCAATCATTTTAAATACAGATAGTAGCTTTAGCTTTACTGGCATTGAAATCAATGATATATTGTCATTTAACGACTCTCTAATAGAAGACTATAACTCAGTGGATGATTTAGAAACAGAAAATAAATCATTTAAAACCTATATACCTGCTAACTTTGGTTTTGCTTTAACAACTGCTAGTTCTTTAGAGCATTTTAAGACTATATCTGCAGGAATAAATATAAAATGGCAACCTTATTATGATAATAGCCCACTAACTTTCTCTAAAATAGAGCAAGGAATTAAGGAGTCAAACTACTCGCCTCTTTATTGGATCTCAGCTTCAAGTCAATTAAAATATTTTGACATACTACCAACTTTATCCTATGGAGGTTATAGTAATGATTTTAATTTAGGTTTGGCATTATCTAAAGGATATAAAAATAAATTAATATTAGGGACTCAACATCTAGAAGATGCTTTATCAGGTGAAACAGCAAAAGCTATAAGTATCTACCTTAATCTACTATTGCAATTTTAATATGTTAGCCAAAATAAATAAAATACAACATCAAAGAAGCGGGAATTTCTTTCTTATTGCAGGGCCTTGTGCTATTGAAGGTGAAGATATTACAATAAAAATTGCTGAGAAAATACTCAGCATTACAAATAAACTCGAAATTCCCTTCATCTTTAAGGCGAGTTATCGAAAAGCAAATAGAAGCCGCTTAGATTCTTTTAGTGGCATTGGTGATATAGAGGCCCTGAAAATCCTAAAGACAGTGGGAGAACGCTTTAATATACCTACAATAACCGATATACATGCCGCTGAGGAAGCTGCTATTACTGCACAATATGTTGATATATTGCAGATACCTTCTTTCTTATGTAGACAGACTGACCTAATAGTAGCAGCAGCACAAACAGGTAAGGTTGTAAATATTAAAAAAGGGCAATTTCTTTCTCCTGAAAGCATGATTCATGCAGTAAATAAAGTAAAAGAAAGCGGAAATAATGCAGTTATGATAACCGAAAGAGGAACTATGTTTGGCTATCAAGATATGGTAGTAGACTTTAGAGGAATTCCTACTATGCAACAGTTTGATGTTCCAGTAATCTTAGATGTCACCCATTCATTGCAACAACCTAATCAAAATAGTGGTATAACAGGAGGTAAACCAGCTATGATTGAAACAATAGCCAAAGCAGGCATTGCAGCTGGCTCTGATGGTATTTTTCTTGAGACACATCCTAAACCTAAAAATGCAAAATCAGATGGAGAAAATATGCTTCCTTTAGATCAATTAGAAGCACTTCTTATTAAGCTAATAAAGATACAACAAGCATCTAGATAAGAAACAAAAAACTTCTTAAAGTAACATATCTTCTTGGTAGAGAAACCCCTTACAGAAAAAATACACCCCTTATCTACTTATACGATGATGGAACAGTAGATGAAAGAATAATTATTGAATAAAATTAGCACACCAACCCTCCTCTATTGGTTTCAACCAATTAGAAAGCTCATTCTTTTTCTGTATTGTAAGATCGTAAAATAATGTCTCATTATTTGCATGTTCTGATAATTTAAGAGTAGATACACATCTTATCATATTATCTATCCTAAAAAAGATATTCAATCGATTTAACAAAGAAATAGAAAGCTCTTGCTCTAATTCTTGAATAATCCTTTGTAAAGAATCAATAGAGCAACCTCCTACTCCAAATTCAGAGTCATCTAATGCTATAATAATAAATCTATCTTCTTTTATTATTAAAGATGCAGTTAAAGGATTCTTGTGATAATCCCAAGTTTTAAGATATTCTGAAATCTTACTACTGATAACCGCTTGTTGATCATTAGTTAAATTAGATTCAGATCCATATACCCACAAACGAGATTCATCTGAAATAGTATTAAAATCAACTAACATTATATATTGTCTGCTATTAACTCGGCAATATCTAATACCTCAGCTGCCCCTTCATTTACTGATTTTACTCCATCAGACATCATAGTATTACAAAAAGGACAACCTGTTGCTATAATATCTGGATTTAATCCCAAGGCCTCTTCCGTACGATTAATATTAATATCTTGGGTTCCATTCTCTGGTTCCTTAAACATCTGTGCCCCTCCTGCCCCACAACAAAATGAACGTCTTTTACTTCTTTTCATTTCAACTAATTCTACTCCTAATGATTTAATTAACTCTCTTGGGGGTTCATACACATTATTTGCTCTACCCAAATAACAAGGGTCATGATAAGTAACTCTTTTACCACTTAAATTACCTGTAATATCTAGCTTACCCTTAGATAAAAGCTCTGAAATAAACTCTGTATGATGCTGAACCTTATAATCTCCTCCTAAACCTTTGTATTCGTTTTTAATAGTATTATAAGAGTGAGGACAAGTAGTGACAATCCGTTTTACATTATATGCATTCATTACCTCAATATTCATTATAGCTTGCATTTGGAATAAGAATTCATTTCCAGCACGCTTTGCTGCATCTCCACTTGATGATTCTTCAGAACCTAAAACTCCAAAACTAACTCCTGCACTATTAAGTATCCGAACAAATGCTCTCGTAATTTTCTTAGCTCTATCATCAAAACTTCCAGCACTACCTACCCAAAAAAGAATATCAGGCTCTTTGCCTTCTGCCATAAACTCGGCCATAGTCTTTACCTTCAATCCAGTCATCTTATTAAGATTTAAACACTTGAATTTTAACCTCTTTATCTACTAAATCTGTAAACTTACCATCAAATCGAGTTGCTCTTACAATATGATTATCTACCCAATGATAGTTTCCTCCTCTTGGCTTCCCCATCAAAAGTCCATGGTACTTAAATCCATTCTCTTTTAACCATGTTTCAGTAACTTCTCTATGTTCTTCTACTCTAGATGTAAAGAAAGTAATATAATGTCCCTCTTCATACCATTTATTCAAAGTTTCTAAAGCGTCAGGATATAACTTCGCTGTCACCATCCTCTCAGGTTCCTCGTTTGGTATATCATCACAAATAGTACCATCAATATCTATTAAGTAATTCTTAATCTCATTAGGTAATACAGGAGAAATATTTTCTCCATCCACTATCTTTTTTACTAATTTAGTCATGTTTCCAATTTAATCTGTCAGCTGCAGGAAATTGCCATGGTGCCCCATTATTCTCCACATTAGTAAACATCATGTTTAATTCGGTTGGAGCAGCTGATTGTTCCATAACCAAATATCTCCTCATATCTAGTATTATAGATAAAGGGTCTAATTCGATAGGGCAAGAATCAGTACATGCATTACATGATGTACATGCCCATAACTCTTCTGCAGTAATATAATCTCCCAATAGAGATTTATTATCTTGTATCTTTTTTCTTTTGTTATTTGCAAACTCAGTGATCCTATCTCTAGTATCCATCAATATCTTTCTTGGCGAAAGTAATTTACCAGTCTGATTGGCAGGGCAATTTGAACTACATCTACCACACTCTGTACAACTATATGCATTTAATAATTGAACCCAGTTCAAATCTGTTACATCTTTAGCTCCGAATGATTGCGTTGCTTCTGATGGTTCTGAAGGCGCTGCATAAGGATCTGCATTCGGATCCATCATTAGTCTTACTTCTTTAGTCACTGATTCTAAATTATTAAATTTCCCTAAAGGATCTAAATTTGCATAAAAAGTACTAGGGAATGCAAAGAATATATGAAGATGTTTTGATATTAAAACATAATTCATAAATCCTAAAATACCAATAATATGAAACCACCATGTAAATCTTTCTAATAAGTAAAGTGCATTCGTACTCATTCCATCAAATAAAGGAACTAATAACTGTGAAACAGGGTTAGAAAAAGCAACTGCATAATGAGAAATATCTTTAGTAAATAGAATAGAATCTGCAGCATTCATTACAAGAAAAGCTGACATTAACAAAACTTCAAAAATTAAGATTAGATTTGCGTCTGTTCTTGGCCAAGAAGTCATTTCCTTACTCCAAAAACGCTTAATCTTAATAAAATTTCTTCTAATAAAGAAGATAATACAAGCAACTAAGACAAGTAAAGCTAATATCTCAAACGACCCAATTAGAAAGTTATATAAACCTACAGGAATAATCGTTGCAAGAAATCTATGAGTTCCAAAAATACCATCAACTATAATCTCAATCATTTCTATATTGATAATTAGAAATCCTAGATAAACTATAATATGTAAGATTCCGGCAATTGGTCGTCTAGTCATTTTTGACTGTCCAAGAGCAACTCTAATCATATTCTTGAATCTATCTAATTTTCTGTCAGATCTATCGATACTTCTTCCTAATCTAATATTTGAGATAATCCTTCTGAGATTCTTTATAAAGAATATGAGGAATGTAAGAAATACTGCTAAAAAAACAATATTTGACATCCCCATTATTTTCTTGTTTTTGGAGTTTTATAACCTTTACTTCCTCCAATAATAGAGAAATTCACGTATCTGCTTGGGTTCTTTTTAATATCTTCAATCAACTCTGCTAACTGCTTCGTTGACTGCTCTAGATTTGCATATACCTTCTCATCTTTCAACAATAAACCTATACTACCTTCACCTTCATTTATGCTGGATACAATATGATTAACATCTTCAACAACAGATGTGATATCTGCTTTAGCAAGGGAATCAGATATTGAGGCAAAATTTGTTAAGATAGTTCTAATCTCATTATTCCCACCTGCTAGGTTGCTAGTGATCGATTCTAGATTGAAGATTATTTTTGTTAATCTTTCATCATTTACTAATACCAAACTATCTACTTTTGACATTGTTTCTGACATTAAAGCAAAAGTCTTATCTAAACTCTGAAGACTATTCCGTAGATTCTCCCTTGTATCCTTATTTAAAACAGCAGTTATTATTACCATAACGGAATCAATAGAGCCAATTAATTCCTCAGCCTTATGTTTCAAAGGTAGAATCTGAGCATTCACCTCATCTTGGAGGGTCCCCTCAATATCAGTTCTTAATGTATCTCCATCTAAAGCAAAAATCTCATCATTTCCAATTAATAAGGATATCCCTTTTGTACCCATAAGATCCTGATTAACAATCTTACAAATTGAATTAGAGGGTATATTAAAGTCCTTCTCAATACTAATTTCTACAAGTAATCTCTGACTCTCCTCAGTTAATAAATTAATATCTGAAACCATACCAACTTGGTAACCATTTACCAGTACTGAACTCCCTACCTGTAAGCCTCCAATATTCTCATAAAGAGAATAAAATTTTCTAGCTGAGTTTAATACATTTAAACCTTTAAGAAAATTTATACCTATAAACAACAAAGCAATCGTTACAATTGCAACAAATCCTATCTTAAGTTCTTTATTCATTATTATTTGTTTTCGTTTGCAAATCTAAGGCTTCTTTCATAGAAATCCTTCTTTCTTTATGAAAAGCTACTACAAATGCACCTTTAAAACCATTTGCGATCATCTTATTTTTTAAAATATCTGCTTTCTGTTTATCTATTTCTAAACCAACATAATATTTAAATGTATCATTAATCTTATGTTCTTGAGCCTTAATATCAATAAAAAGTCTATTGTTCAACATTGAACTCAAATAAGTCCCTATCTGGACCTTAAAAACAACCTTATCTAAGTTAATGTCTGTAGAATCCAAATTAGAAAATTCTTGTTTTATGTCAATATTTTCTTTTTCTTTTTTATTAGAACCAAGAGCTTCTAAACTTTCTTTATAATCTTTAAATCCACTAAAAATCGCTGAAGCTAAATAGTCTTGACCTTCTTCAGAATGTAAAAACACTTCTTCTTTTGGATTAGTAAGAAAACCACATTCAATCAAAATACTAGGCATATTTGTTCTACTTATAACATAGAAAGGAGCCTGTTTAACACCTCTACTTCTACGATTAGCTCTAGTAGAAAGCTCTTTCTCAACTTCTGTGGCAATTTTTATACTTTGATTAAGATGTGTATTCTGCATTAAGCTAAATACAATATAACTCTCTGCAGATTTTGGATCAAAACCATCATACTTTTCCTCATAATTATCTTCTAAATAAATTGCAGAGTTCTCCCTAATAGCAACATCCATATTCGCTTTAAGCTTACTCATACCCATAACAAAAACACTTGCTCCAGAAGGGGTCGGATTTGTAAAACCATCACAATGAATAGATATAAACAGATCTGCATTAATATTATTTGCAATATCAGTCCGTTCATTTAACTCAAGGAATACATCATCACTCCTAGTATAAACCACCTCAATATCAGGAAAAGCATTAGTTATATACTTTCCTAATCTAAGCGAAACAGCTAAAGCAACATGTTTTTCATAAATAGAAAATCGTTTAGTTCCCATAGTTCCCGAATCCTTACCTCCATGTCCGGGATCAATCACCACAACCTTTAACCTGTTATTTGTATTATCTTTATTATAACTAAATGCACTATTAAAAAGAAATATTACAAATAAAAATAACCATCCTACGTTTGATAAAATTATATTATATAATTTAATTAGTTTTGACACGATTTTTCTATTGTAGCAATTGACACAAATATAACACTAAGATTGAACCTGAAAACACAAAAGTTACTTCTATTCTTATTCTTATTAACAGGATTTTTTAATAAATCTTCTGCAGACCCTATTGCTTTTAAGCAAGACCCTATTGCTTTTAAGCAAGACTCTATTGCTTTTAAGCAAGACTCTATTGCTTTTAAGCAAGACTCTATTACTTTTAAGCAAGACTCTATTAAAATAAGTAAAAACTTATTAGATGATGAAATCAAACAATTCGCGGATGACTCTTTAAAGTTAAGCATTGATGGCAAACACGCTTTCCTTTTTGGAAAAGCTAAGATTGAATATCAACAAACTACTATTACAGCTTCTTATATTGAGATTGACTGGAATAACAACACTATATACGCAAGTTTCACCACTGATTCATCAGGCAATAAAATAGGAAAACCAGTCTTTAAAGAAGGAAAGGACACTTTTAAAGCTGAAGAAATGACATACAACTTTAAAACAAAAAAGTGTAGTGTAAAAAAAATAGTAACTAAAGAAAATGAAGGATATATATTAGGTAAAACTGTCAAAAAAGTAGATGATGATATCTTCTATCTAAATAAAGGAGATTATACTACCTGTGATGCAGAGAAACCACACTTCTCAATTAGAGCAAATAAAATTAAAGTTATTCCTGGGGAAAAAATAATTACAGGTCCTGCATATCTGACTTTTTTTAGAATCCCCACACCACTTATTTTTCCATTTGGATATTTTCCTAATAATGATAAAGAGAGTTCTGGTTTAATCATACCTTCATATGGAGAGTCAGCAAATATGGGCTTCTTCCTCAAGGATGGAGGCTATTATCTAGCATTAGGAAATAAAATGGACCTATCAATTAAAAGTGATATTTACACACAAGGAAGCTGGAACCTTAAATCAAATCTACGTTATAAAAAAAGATATAGATATAATGGATCCTTAAACCTTAGCTATGGAAATATGAAAAACAGTTACCGTGGATTTCCTAATTATAGTGAAAAGAAGGACTTTCATATTAAATGGTCACACAAACAAGATGCTAAAGCAAATCCTTCATTAAATTTCTCAGCAAATGTCGAGGCAGGTAGTAGTACCTACCACAGAAACAACTCTTTTAATGCGAATGAATACCTGAAAAACACAATGTCATCAAATGTTAATCTTTCTAAATCATGGAGTGAAGGTTTCTTCAATAACCTAAACCTAAGCTTAAGGCACAGTCAAAATACTACAAATAAGAATGTAAATCTAACAATACCAGACATTTCTTTAAATTCAAAAAGGATATATCCTTTTAAACTAATTGGAAATAAAGCAAAAACTCAATGGTATGATAAAGTATCTATTAAATATGGAATGAATACAAAAAATACAATTGCAACAAAAGATTCTCTTTTATTCTCTAAGAATTCTTTATCACAATTCAGAAATGGAATGAAACATAATGTCCCTATCAGCACATCAATTAGAGTCTTAAAACATTTTAACTTAAGCCCTAGCATAAATATCACTGAAAGATGGTATCTGAATCAGATTGAAAAAAGATGGAGTAATAATGACGCTACTCTATATACAGATACTATTCATAAATTTACTAGAGCTCATGACTATAGACTATCAACAAGTTTAAATACAAAGGTATATGGACTAGTAGAGTTTAAAAAGAGTAAAATTGCTGGAATAAGACATGTAATCTCTCCAAACTTATCTTTCACTTATCATCCTGACTTCTCTGATGAAAAATATGGATACTACAAAACTGTTCAAAAGAATGAAAACGGAGAATCTGAATCATACTCAATAATGAATAATGGAATTTATGGAAGTCCATCAAATAAAGAAACTGGGAACATAAGACTTAGTTTAGGGAATATTCTTGACATGAAAATTAGAAACACAAAAGACACCGCAGAAACTATAAAAAAAATTACACTGATTGAGAGCTTGGGCATAAACGGCTCGTATAATATCTTTGCTGACTCATTACATTTCAGTAACATCTCACTCAGCGCTAGAACAAGATTACTAAATATATTTGACATCACCTTCTCTAGTAATTATGACCCCTACAATGCTAACCTACTAAGAAATAATAGAATAAATAGATTTGAACTACTTACCAATAAGAGACTTGCTAGACTAAAGTCATTCACAACATCAATTGGATTAAATATTAATGACAAAAGTTTCCGATCTAAGAAAGAAGAGAGTAATGAAAGTGAAGAAAATAAAGAAAGGGACTTCTACTCAATACCATGGAACTTAAATGCCAATTACTCACTTTCTTATAATAAAGGACATAATATCGCTAAATTTTCAGATACTACACAATCTCTTACATTCTCAGGAAATATTAAACTTACTAAGAAGTGGAAGATCGGCTTCCGTTCTGGATATGATTTTGATGAAAAGGAACTTACGTATTCATCTGTAGATATCTACAGAGACCTACATTGCTGGGAAATGCTTTTTCATTGGATACCATTAGGATACCACAAAAGCTATACGCTAACAATACGTGTAAAAGCAGCATCATTAAGAGATTTAAAATATGAAAAGAAAAAAGACTGGTTTACACCTGAATACGACTAACCCCTCACCCAATTCTCAATTAACTTAATACCATTCTCTGTTAAAATTGATTCAGGATGAAACTGAAGTCCAGTAATATCATATCTCTTATGCCTTATTGACATAATTAAGCCTTCTGAATTCTCTGAGGTTAATTCTAGCTCCTCTGGAAAATCTTTCTTGGAGATTACCCAAGAATGATAGTGGCCAATATTAAAATTTCTTTTAATATTTTTAAATAAACTACAATTATCTGAATGACTCAAAACAGAAGAAACTCCATGCTTGACATTAGACAAATTTAAAAGTGTAGCGCCAAAATATTCTGCAATTGCCTGATGCCCTAAACAAATTCCTAAGATAGGCTTACAAGAATGAAAACGTTCTAGAACACTTTCTAATATAGGATGTTCTTTAGGTAAACCTGGGCCTGGAGAAAAGATTATCTTATCATACTTATTTACTTCAGAGACCTGCAAAGAATCCCCTCTTATAACTGTAATAAATTCCGTAAACTGATTTACATAATGCATCAGATTATAAGAAAAGGAATCATTATTATCTATTATCAGTATCTTCAACTAAATCTTAGGTTTTAAGAAAAACTGCTGCACCTTTCGTAATGGTTTTAAGAATCTTATAAATCTTGGCTTCCTCAAATTATTTATATCCCATGCCATATTATCTTCATTATTTCCTCTTAACCTATTAAAAAAAGAAGAATTACTTTCTCCCCCTATTCTCATCTTGATCAAAATATCAGGAATATACTCAACAGAAATATCATCTTTATGAAGAAGCCTTAATATCATCTCATAATCAGCTGCAGTTCTTAGTGTAGTATTATATAACCCATATTTTTCATAAATCTCTTTTTTTACAAAAAATGTTGGATGTGGCAGCATCCAGCCCCTTCTTAATTTTAAAGGGCTAAACATTCCTGACTTCCAATAACGAACAGTTTTACGAGCATCACCTTTATTTACATAAAGAAGATCACCATACAAACAATCACAATTTGTATCCTCAAACACCTTTACCACATTAGAAATCACTTTATCATTAAAATAGAAATCATCAGAATTTAAGATCCCTATAATGTCTCCAGAAGAAGCTCTTATTCCTTTATTCATAGCATCATATATTCCATGATCCTTTTCTGAGACAAAATAATCAATCTTATCTTTACAATAACTTAATACATCTAAAGTCCAGTCTTTTGACGCCCCATCAATGAGGATATATTCTATATTTGGATAATCCTGCGAGCTAACACTATCAACAGTATGTTTTATTGTGCTCTGACTATTAAGAGCCACAGTAATAACTGATATTTTAAGATGATCACCCATGCTTCTTTATAATAAAAACATGGCAATTACCTAAAGTTCTTGAATAATCTTCAATAACACATCCAAACTCTTTACACCAATCTCTTACATCACTTTTTGATTGAAAAGTAGCAATAGGTGTTATAAAATAGTCATAAAAAATATTACGCGTCTCAATTTTATTTAACTTCTGTTTCTTAAATATTCTATACATTAAATGATGCATAAAAACAAAAACTGTTTCAACTAAGAAATTCCCAAACTTTGACCTATTCATCAATCTAAACATACCCCCAAATACATAATAAATAAAAGGATAATAACGGTACCTCTTATAGACAGCAAGGTATAAGCTACCACCTGCCCTTAATATCCTGACACACTCAGAAAAAGCTTTTACTGTATCTCCAGTATGATGACAAACACCATCACTAATAACTACATCAGCAATAGAGCTCTCTAAGGGGATATCTAAATTATCTCCTTGTTTTAAATGTAAATTATCACTTTTCACAAAATTACTCGCAAAATCAAGAGATTCTTTACTCAAATCAATGCCAATCACTTCTTTAGCGAGTCTGCATGCGTAAACTAAGTTTCTTCCACAACCACAACCAATGTCACAAAAGACTTTTCCTTTATTAAGCTCCATTAGTTTCTTTAATAATGGATTCATATTAGAAATTAACTCATCTTTTGACGAATAACCATACTCAAAGGGAGTATTATCATAAAATGTTTTCTCTATCATTTATCGTTCAACAACTATATTTTCCATTACCAACATATCCATATTTGTTCTAAAGAAACAATCTAAAGCCTCCTCAGGCTTATTTACAATTGGTTCATTCTCATTAAATGAAGTATTTAACAGAATAGGGGTGCCAGACTTCTCAGCAAACTTACTAATTAGCTTATAATATCTAGGAGAAACTTTCGAATCAACTGATTGAAGCCTTCCCGTCCCATCAACATGAGTAACCGCTGGAATCTCGGCATGCTTCTCAGTTTTAATATGAAATACCTTTTCCATAAAAGGGACTGAACCATCCTGCATAAAATAATCCTTAATAGATTCTCTTAATATTGAAGGGGCAAATGGCCTAAAACTCTCTCTCTTTTTTATTTTTTTATTTAGTAGTTCCTTAGCATCCTTTCTTCTAGGATCTACAAGAATTGATCTATGCCCTAAAGCCCTAGACCCAAATTCTGCTCTACCCTGAAACCAACCAATAACACCTCCTGAAATTAGTCTTTCTGACACTTTCTCAAATAATTCATCATCAGAAAGAATCGAATATTTAACCCCTAATTTATTTAAAATTCTCATAACCTCATCTTGTGTTGATTTCTTACCAAAATAAGCAGAAGAAATCTCAGGCATCCTAGAGTGTCCTAATATCTGATTATATAAATATAATGCAGAGCCAATAGATGTTCCGGCATCATGACCTGCTGGTGGTATATAAATATTCTTAAAATTAGTGTTCTCTAAAATTCTTCCATTTACAACAGAATTCTGGGCAATCCCACCAGTAAGGCAAATATTTTCAGCGCCAGTCTTTTTCTGTAAATTATTCAACATATGAAAAATTACCTTTTCTGTAAACTTCTGAACAGAACTTGCTAAATCAATATGCCACTTCTCTAACTTATCACCATTTTCTCTATTTTTCCCAAAACATTTATTCCATTCCTTAGTAAATAGTGGTTCAATTGAAGGAGCCCCCCCTTTCCAATCCATATTAACACCCTCTTTAAAATGCTTAAAATATTTTTTATTTAATTTGAAGAAACCACCCTCTGTGATTGATAATATTTCTCCTAGCTCTTTTAAGAATCTTGGCTCGCCATAAGGAGCTAGCCCCATAACCTTATACTCATCACCATAATTAGGGAAGCCTAGAAATTGTGTGACAGCAGTATAAAAAAGGCCTAAAGAATGAGGGAAATTAACCTCTTCTAAAACCTCAAATTTATTTCCATCACCAATAGCTGTCATGGTAGAAGTGAAATCACCAAAACCATCAATGGATAAAATTGCAGATTTCTCAAATCTTGATGCAAAAAAAGAAGATGCAATATGACTCCTGTGATGTTCAATATTATATACTTGGGCTTTAATTAGTCGCTCAGGAATATTAAATAATCTTGCTATTTCTGTTTTGACAGAATTAACCTTCTTTAAATTTATCAACCTATCGCATATGGCTGATAAACTTATTGTATTGCATAATGAATATAAGATCTTCTTATACAGATTTGCCTTAGGATCTCTTGAGATAGTGATATAATCTATTTGAGCAATTGAAATTTCTTCATCTTCTAGACAGAATCTAACCGCTTCTGACGGGAATCCAGCCCAATGTTTAATTCTTCTAAATCGCTCTTCTTCAGCAGCACAAATAACAACACCATCTTTCAACAAGCAAGCTGATGAATCCCCATGATACGCATTAATACCTAGAATATACATCTATTAACTTCTTAGAATCTTAATAAATCTACCAACAATCACTTTCCAATCATAATTAGACCTAACATATTTCCTTATCTCTTTACTATCGTATTTTTCATGTACGATTCTTGTAAAAGCATAAGAAAAACTACTTTTATTGTTATCGGCTAAAATACCACATTTATTTTCTTCTAAATCATGCCAAGGTGTTTTGTTAGAAAGAATAATTGGCTTCCCACAAGATAATGCCTCGGCAATAACAATCCCAAAACTTTCAAATCTAGAGGCTAATGTAAAATAGTCACAATTATTTAGTAATACCTTTTTATCATCAAAGCTTACTTCTCCAATCAAGAAAACAGATTCTTGCACTCTTAAATCTTCTATCTGACTCTCAAGTTTACTTCTGAATCCATCATCACCACCAGCAATGATTAGCTTAGCAGCCTGATCCTTATTTAGATATAATGAAAAAGCATCGATTAGCACATCAAAACCTTTTATCTCATGCAGCCTTCCCATTGAGAAGAATATTGATGATAAATTATTGACTCTCTTTGAGGTATATCGAAAGAACATATCCTCTTTTGAAATAATTTTAGAATTTTGAAAAGAAGAAAAGTCAACACCATCAGGAATTACTTCAACTATAGCATTAGGAAATCTTCTTTTTATATCCTCTTTTTCTAAATATGAAGAAGCTTGCCAAATTATTTTTCTGGAGAATGGTCTGATAAATAAACGCAACCAAACTAATTTTAATAGTTTGTGTTGATTTGACAAAGTAAATCCTGAGAGACTACCTCTAGCGCAAAGAATTATCTTTTTATTTAAAAAAACTGAATAGATTAACGAAAATAAAACCGTATAATGAAAAAGATACTGGATATAAACTACATCAGCCTTTTTAATATCAGAATAAATTCCAAGAATAAATGACAAAGAAAATCTATTAATAATCTCTTCCCGATAATATTTTATAAAGACACCTTCCTTTTTTATATATTCATTAGTCTTAATATCAAGTTTCTCTTTACCATTAGCATTAGTAGTTGAGACATAAACCTTAATGCCATTTCTAACTATCTGCCTAGAAATACCCCATGTAGAAGAGATAGGACCACCATAAAAAGTAGCTGGGAAAAATGAAGAGGAAACTATACAGATTTTCATTTATTATAATGTTTTCTTTTATACCAGAACAACAAACAGTGATCTCCACCTTTTAAAATAGCCTTAAATTCTCTTTCTTGTGCAAATTGCACCAAACTCCTCTTTTTCACTCCTATAAAATCATCATAATAAAAACCTGGCAATGAAGAGTAAATCTTAACATATCCTACCGCTTCTGACAAGAAAACAGAAGCTCTATTAAAATTTCCTTCAGGAAAACAGATAGAATCAACTTTGGAAGCCAATATTCTTTCTAACTGATCTTTTGAGCTTTTTAACTCAAATTTAATCTCATCTAAATCCATCTTAGCGAGAGTTTGATGTGAGTGAGTGTGTGAGGCAACTATTATTTGTGGTAATTGATTTAATTCTATAAGCTGCTTCCTATTTATATGACCCGCCTTATCCAAATAAGAAGAAATAACAAATAAACGAACAGGAATATTTAATTCTTTTATTAATTCAATATTATCATACAATCCTAAAAAAGCATCATCAAACGATATTTCAATCTGTCCTTTTAGTTGAGTAATCTCGGAAACAATCTCATATCCATCCTCTCGAATCATCTGAATATGTTTCTTAAAAAGATCAACAGGCGTTGACATATCAGTATACTTAGTGTTTGAATGAATATCATGGTAAAAAATCACTTTACTTCTTCTACTAATATAAAAAAAAGAAGAAACTCTGATAATTAAAATCCTAAAAAGTGAAATTATTGACATTTCTTTACCTTTTTAATTGCAGTAATTAAGCATTTATGATAAAAATCATAATTCCAATGATCTTTCATTAATGTACATGCATTTTCAGCATATTCTAATAGTAAATCAGAATCATTATAAAGCTCGAGCATTCTATTTCCAAAATCATTCATATTATCTACAACAAAACCCGTATTCTTATCTTTAATTAAATCAAAAGAGGCACCTACCTTATTAGTAGCTATTACAGGTAACGAAGAAGACAGTGCTTCATTTACAACCAGCCCCCACGGTTCAAATGCAGATGGACAAACAAAACAACTAGCATTCTGGAATTCTGTTTCTAAATCACTATTAAACTTCTTTCCTGTAAAAATAACTTTAGAAGATGAATATCTATCCTCCAAATACTCTTCTCTATCACCACTACCAACAATTCTTAATACAGCAGGCTCATCTATAAAACGGGCGTTAAATTGTTGAATTAAGCCCTCCACATTCTTATGCTTTACTAGTCTGCCAACATACAAAAAAGTAAAGATTTTGGGAAATCGCTTGTCTTCTTGTAAAAACTTTCTATTATCAACCATCAATGGCATTAAAAAAATCCGCTCCTCGTTCATACCATAATTTCTAAATAAATCTTTATGTGAGTTACTTCCTCCAGCAAAACCCAACACATATTTATTCTTGAAGATTATTGATAAATAAAACCATTTAATGAACCTCTTGAAGAGACTAGTAGGGATTCTCAATTGGGTGTCAGAATCAGATGCAATAAACCTTTTTCTAAAAGAAAATAAATTTAAGATAAATGTAAGAACAAAAGGATAATTATTATATCCATTAATTATTATAAAATCATTTTTTCTATATTGTGAGAATATAAATAAAACCCTGCTAAATAATGACATCTTATCAAGAAAAGGCTTCTTAGATCTCTTGCTAGAGCGCGCTAAAGTTTCTGATTTAATAAAACAGTACTCTATACGCAGATCATCATAAATATGATTGGCTAGATCTAGCGTATATGATGCTGGCTCAACAAAATAACAAAATACTTTCATTTTTTTATTATTTTATAAACTAACATTAGTTTTCTCCTTAAGTTATACGAAATAAAAAATGACAGCTTCTGCAAGCTACTAGAAAATAAAAGGACCTGATACAACGTATGAAATTCTGGAGCAAAATTTGATTCTTTATAAAAATACCTACCTCTACCGAAATTTATATTTATTGATCCAATAGATGAAGAAGATCTAATAACATTACAATAAGAACTAAGATTAATCATCTGTTTCTCATCAAAAACATCAATCCAGAAAATAAAACTATTAGACGATTCATTAAGCAAAATATTTACAGAATTAAATCCTTCCTTATCTCTCATCACATGCAAAGTCACAATACCCAAATTATATAAATCTTCTATTAACAATAATCTATTATTATTTAGAAAGTTCTTTTTTCTAATGCCAGAATTAATCATTTTATCCTTTAACAGTAAGATATCTTTCTTTGGAAAACAATTATTATTTTTTGTTAGAACTATAGATTCATTTAATGAATTCTTGCGGATAGCCTTATTAATTCTGTGCTTCTGATGAGATCGATAATGAGGGACGTTATAAGGGAAATCTCCTTGATCTACATTTAGTTCTGAATACTCTGATATAGGTAAAAAAGCTTTATTCTTTATGTTCACCTCATCTACTGCCTTATAAATAAATGCGGTTTTCTTTATATTTATTAATCTCATTGATTTAAAAGTGATCTCATTTCTTAAATAATTATAGACTTCTAAAAAATTAATCGCATCATTAGAAATACAGTCACAAAAATCAAAATGTTGATCATTAATAAATCTTAATCTCTTATTAGAATCAAGATAAAATGGGAATATTGATGAGATATGGTTATCTACTATACTAACAGTAATAGCTAATTGATTTCGACTATCAGTTATTAACTCATGCTTCCAGGAGAGATAATTAAAATGAAACTCTTGAAAAACACTATAATTTCCACTGGCAAATAACCTATCCCAATCATCTTTGATGAGCAGAAAATCTTCTATATTATTAAATATCTTAATTTGCATTTTCTATTTTGTATTTAGAATATGACAATATCGCTAATGAAAACCAGAAAAGAGATGTTTGGAATTCATTAACTCCTGTAATAAGCGTTTCATATATTGAAGCAATTAACGTGTAAATAATAATAAATAAATAAACCTTTTCATTACCTGATGAATTTCGGAAGAATAAAATAGCACTATAAGACTTCTGAAATATGATATAAAGCACTAAACTTCCAAAAACTATCCCATATTGAGTTAATATGGCTAAATAGGCATTGTGAGCTCCTATAATTTTACCTTTTAAAAATATAGGAACTAGGCTTTTATCTATATAAGAATATTTATCAAGACCATATCCTGTATATAACTTACTATAAATTGATTTAAAAGCATATTCATATTGGAGAATTCTATCGTTAAATAATGATTGATCTGAGAACCTATTAATACTAGTTGAAAGCTGAATGTTTGAAATAATAAAAATAGCAGCAATAGCTAATATTGCATAGAAAATATTCCTTCTTGAAAAACTATATTTAAATAAGAAAACTAGCAATATACCTACTAGTGAACCTCTTGAACCTGTTGCTAAAGAAATCGCAAGGAATAAAATAAGAAGAAAAATATTAACTTTATCATAATTCTTATATTTAAGAAATAAAATTGCGAAGGATATTGTAACAAGAGAAGACAACATATTAGGATTCCAAATAATACCACTATATCTCCCTATGAATATATTAGGATCTAATATTAAGCTAATAGAAATAATAAATAAGGTTAAATATATAATATGATCAAGAAACTTTATCTTATAATAATCTAGGTGAAAATAAATAGATCCTGAAATAATTGCAAACTTCACAGCTCTGGCTAATAAGTATTTTACAGCCTCAATATCAGCAATAGAATGGAATAAGAAAAAATAAATTATATTTAATATATTAATGATCAACAAAAAATAAAAAGACTTATGAAAAATAATCTTTCTCATCTGATTGGGATTAATTAATAACGCTATACTATATAAAGCCATTAACCCAAAAAAGATTAGATTCCCAATCTTCATTGTCACCTCAATAGACAATAATATTGTATTGAAAATAAAAACTGCTGCAGCATATTTAAAAAGCCATCTAAGCATTAGCTATAGTTTTAATTATAGTAGCGGGAAGCTTATCAGTATAATCAATTTCGCCTTCAAAAATATTATGATCAATAATTAGCTTCTGACGCAACTGACCAGGAAACCAAATTGTTGGCATTTGACCTAAAAATGAAGCCCACATACTAAATGTACTTGCAGAAGAAACTAAAACTTTACAGCGACTTAATGCAATGACATCTGAAATGGCAGAACCAAAATAAGCCCTTCTACAATTACTAATAGTTAAGATATCTTCGAGTTCTTGATCAGAAGCATCTGAGAAAATACAAATAGGCAAGTTGCTAATTAATCTGATCTGCTCAATAATTGCAACATACCATTTTATTGGCAGTCGATAATTCCAGTTCCCATCCCTTAATATCTGCTCATCCTGAGGGACCTCAAAGTCACCCATTCTTATATGAATACCTATCGACTTCTTATTGAACCCACTTACTTTGTTTATATGAGAAGGGTTTATTATCTTAAATAGCTCTGACTTAATAAAAGCATGTTCATTTTTAAATGGCGCAAATAGGCCATCCATTCCAGAGAATATCTTTACTTTATTAGAAAAATTAAGTAATAGAAACTTTTTAATACCACTTATCCCATCTTTACCAGTAAATAAATCAAAATACATTCTTTTATCTCTTTCACACCTCAGAAAAGTACCAATTTTTAGTGTCCTCCATGTTGTCTGAATCCTCTGTAAATTATTTCTTTTTGCATAAAGAATAGCTCTCGCCCATGGAAATAGAATGTTACCTAATCCAGCACCACCCAAACGAACTCCCAAGCTCTCTAATCTTCCTAATGATACAAATGTATATCTCATTAAAATATTTCTTTAACTATCTTCTTAAAAGGATAATACATAATTGAAAAATATAATACATAAATACTGATTGGAATAATAAAATAATGATATACCTCAAACTCAAATTGCTGTGATATAGCAAAATACATACCAAAAATAGTCAGAAAAAATAGTATAATCAATTCCTTTGAGAAAGGAGAGATATTAATATATTTTGAGATATAGATAACTTGAAACAAATTTACAAACAACATAAAAACAACATACAGAATAACAACACTGAATAAGCCAAATTCAGGTATAAGTATTAATGAAAGAGTAACTAGTAAAATTGATCTAATGATTTGTATATATAAGTTTTGTTTTTCCAACCCTGCCATGACCATAAAAGTACCTGAACTACCTGCCGCTAATGACAGCATCCCAGCAGCAAGCATAAAAAATAAATACTCTCTATAATTAAGCATTTCAGAAGTATAAAGCCCTAAGATCTCATCAGCAAAAATTGCTATTATTATCACCAAAGGAATAGTGAGAAGATTAATAAAGAAAGTAGTTTTTTTATATAATTTATTTAATGCTGAAATTTTATTCTCATAGAAAAGTTTAGAAATTGCTGGAGCAAATACTTTATTTAAGTTTACTAATAAAAATGTTGTTAAACCTGTAAGGGTTAATAATATATTATAGGCACCCACATCCTGAATTGGTAATGTAATACTAATAATAAAACTAAGAGCCTGAGCTGAAATAAAAGTCACTACTGAATTATAAAACATCTTTTTACCATAAGCAATAATTCTTGTATCACTAGTAACTTCTTTTATATCTGATTTAACAAATAATGAGAACTCATTCTTGTTAAATAAATACAGCAAAACAGATAATACAATAATTTGAGTAACAACCTCTATCATGATAAAATGACTTATATCTGATGTGTATTGGAATATAATAACAGTTAATATTGCCCTTAATGAAACAGTAATAAATGTACCATACAATACAATTTCCTTTATTTTTAATATAGAGCGATACAATGAAACGATAACACCAAAAAGCATACTAATTGGCACATGTATACACATAACAAATAAAATCCAACTTAGATCATCTATATCGCTATAAATAAAACTATTAATATAATCAGAACTGAAATAAATAAGCACTAGAAAAACCCCACCGACAATTAAAGCATATCTAATAAATATATTAGCAATCCTACTAGCTTTTTCTTTATTAACACTAACAAATGAAGGTATGAATTTAATTATTACAAAAGGGATTCCAATAGATAAAAAGGTCTCAGACATTGAACTAAATGTTTGAGCAGTTACATATTTCCCCCAAGCCGGAAGACCTACAATATCAATGAGGTAAATCTTTACAAAAAATCCAATTAAAAATCCGAATAATGCCCCCAATATACCCCAATTTGCTTGTCTAATAATTAATCTAAGCATCCTTCAGTTTTTAAGAATTCATATAATTCGTTGGGATCTGACATAAAAGGAACCAGAACTAATATTATCTCAATATTATCAAATGCTTTTAAGTAAATCTGAGAGACCTTATTGTACAGCTCAGATGAATAAATAAATGGTGAATTAGGTAATGAGGCAACTGCATTAAGCTTACTGTTTGCTAAATACAACTCATTTATCAAAATAGAGTTTGTATACTTCACCAAATCTTTACAGGAAATCTCAGAAATTTTAAAGTCTCTATCTGAATGATTACAGAGGTGAATAACTCTTTTTATTTTGCTTGATGTAACAATATTATCAAATAAATGATTTGGAGTAATACGGTATGTTAGCCTATTATCATTTATAAGCTTCCACTGAAATTTTTGCCCTCTAAGCATTATTTTTTTTAATTTATCTTCTAAAAAACTAAAGTATCTTAAATGATAAGGTTTCACACTTAAGCTTCTCCCTTGATAAAACACTTCTGATTCTGAAGAAAGGATTGTTAGATCATCAGCAATAAAGCTAACAGCCTTCTCCTCAGATAGTCTAAATAATAACGAACTTTTACCTACACCTGAATCTGCAGTAAAAACAATTGACTCTCCACTAATTTCAACTGATGAAGAATGCAAGTATGAAAGATCATTTTTAATATTCCAAAGCTGAGAGAAAAGTAAGAAAATACGATAATAGAATGTCGTTATCTGTTGCTCAATCTTATTCTTAAATGATTTATTAAAAAATCTTACTGAAGATTTAAAACTTTCATTATTAGAAACATTAATATATACTTTAAATATATTCTCATTGTTTACTAAGAATTCCAGCTCATTATCTTTAAAATGTGTTTGAAGATTACTGACCTTAATATCCTTAACCCTCATACATTGATCATCTATAATAAAATTATCTATTTCATCAGTAAAAATAAATTCTATTACCACTTCCTCCGTTTCACTTAACAAGAATCCCTTAAATACATCTTTAATAGCAAAATCTACCTTTCTTTTTAAGCTTCTATTCTTAATACAAGAAGTAGATATTGAAAATGCAGAATTATGATGTCTATAGTTACACATGATCTAGTAATCTTTTTTTTATCATTCTTACAAAGTTACCATTTATAAATAGAATATTGATTTTGCATCTTCTAATAAATAATTGTGAGACACTAAATTTCCCTTTCAATATTTGATCTAATAATATGGAAGTAAGATTATATCCAATGATTCTCTGCAACTTGTAAAAAATATTTTCTGGTATCCCTTCAGCAAAATACTTCTGCAATCGATATTTATGCCTAGGTAGGTATTTTGAAAATTTTAATAATGGATCTATTAACTGATAAATTATATACTCCTCTTCTGAAACTCTATGGTTTACAAATGAGTTCTCATCAATATTTAAAAAGTGATAGTAACCTACATTTAGTGAATTGAGATATAAATCAACTCTAGTATTTGTTTCTTTTTCTTTGAATGAAAGGAGCTCTAATGATTTAAACTCCTTATTATTCCTAATATCATCAATTATACCTGCTGAATCAGATTTTAATACTATATCCAAATCAGGTAAAAAACACTGCGCCTCATCATCATAGGACTCAATATTATATTTACCATCAATTACAGCAAATGGAATATCATTTGCTATTATTATGTCTAATATTTTGCTATTAATCATTAAAGAATGGGAGTTTTAGAAATTCTGAAATAGTATTCTTAATATCATATTTAGAATCAAATTCATATGATCTTCTCTTCTTATATTCTGCTAAGATCTTTTCTTTTAATGATTCTGGATTTCTTTCTTCAGACAATAAATTATTTACCTCATCTTCTGGAATTAACTCAGAAATTCCTTGATTTCTAACAGCAATTATAGGTATATCTGTAGCCCAAGCTTCTAGAAACACACAGCCTAAGGCCTCATAATATGATGGGAGCACAAATAAATCTAATGAGTTATAAAAATCATTTAATTTATGATGAGGCATCTCTTCCTTAAAGTAAACATATAAATCTAGAACATTAGACTTAACATATTCTTTGCAACTATCTAAGGTTTTTCCAGAACCAATAAGGTTTAACCTTATATCATTAACACCACTCTTCACTAATAGATGTACAGCTTTTATTAGTGATATTTGATCTTTAATTGGCCAGAAATTAGCAACACATCCGATCTTGTAAATATTACTATTCTTTTTTTTACCTGTATTATAGAATTTAGTTCTATCGACGCCATTATATAAAACATATTCATCCTTAGAAATATATGCATTATAAGAATGAATTTCATTCCTTACCCTATTAGAAACATATACACTCAATCCAATCTTATTAAGTTGTTTAATTGATCTTCTTTTAATAAAACTTTGTTGAAGTCTTCTTAGCAATTTAAATCTTCCATTAAGAAGCTGTAATGCGTCAATTCCATGATGTTGAATAATTGTCTTAGTGTCTAAAATTGATGCAATTGCATTAGCTAAATATGCTGATGGGTAACTAACATGAGAATGAATTACAGAGGAATTTTCTAATAATCTGTTAGTCCTAAAAAATTCTCTAAATCTAATAGCATTAAAGAAATTAAAAACACCTGGAAGAATAAAAAATGGTAAGTCAAACACTTTAAATATCTTAACATCAAAATCTTGGAAGATATAATCTTCCTCTTTTGAGAAAAAAGAAACTAACTTTATTATTCTAACCTTATATGCTGGAGTATTATTTATTGCTTTAGCCTGATCATATACATAACTTCCCATATAACATTCTTTACTAGGGAAATAAGGTGTAATAATTATATACGTATTATCTACCATAATACAAATCTTCAATTTCTTTCTCCCAACTCTTAATCACAAGTCTCCAATTAAACTTCTCAGCTAACTTCACTGCATTTCTTGAAGTTTCTTTCAATACGGAAGGTCTTTCTATAAGTGTATTAATTACTGCCTTAACCTCTGAAATATCATTAACTATAAATCCATCTTTATAATGCTGCATCCAATCAGAGGCACCGTAGGAGTCATAAAGAATAGATGGTATACCTGCAGAAGCCGCTTCTAAGATAACCTTTGGAAAGCCTTCTGATCTTGAAGGCAAGAACATTAAATCAGAACAATTAAAGATTTCATCAATCTCACTATGTGATAATAAACCATGAAAAATAATATTCTTGGGAGACGTTTTCTTTAAAGATTCTCTCTCCTCTCCATCACCAATTAAATTAAAATATAGCTGAGGATACGTGTGAGCTAAATGAATAAATTCTTGCACCTGCTTTCTTTTAATAATACTACCAACAAATACAATGGATTCTAATTTTAATTTTTTAGAAACTGAGAACTGATTAATATCAACACCAAGCTGTAAGACACTCTCTTGCACTGGAAGTAAGCTAGATGCATTAATCTGCAAGAAAGTAGTGATAGGAAATATCTTATTAATAAGTGAAAAGTGGTTCTTAATCTTGTTTTCTGACCCAAATAAATCAATAAGGTTTGGTAAAGATTTATCTGTCACATTACCTTCAATTGTAGAGAAGACTGGCTTCTTAAATAGTCTAGCTAGTTTTAAAATCCATACAGGTGTATCAACATGTTTTGGGAAATAAGCAATATCACAATTTAATATACCCCATAAGAATCCAATATGTTTTGAAATACTAAATGGTTTAAAACAATAAAAGATCTTTACATCAGGAGTATCCTCATTACCAAAATAATTTGCAAGAGACAAAACCTCAAATCTTTCTTTATCTAAATGTTTTGCAATAGCCTTACAATTTATATTCTGCGCATTAATATAATTTACATATGCCCCTAAAAAGATCTTTATTTTTATCATTTCAACAAGTCTATAAAGGTTTCTTTATCAAAATCACTATAATACGATGAAGCCCACTCTTGTACCATAAATGAGCTCTTTTTATAGAATAATTTATCCGAGAAATCTATAATTTCATTAGAAAACGGATATGAGAAATATTTATTAAAATAGTCATATTTTGAAAGTGGGTTAACTAATATAGTTGGTATACCTTTCAATGCAGCTTCAAATACCAAGGTTGAATAAGCTGTTATTTGCAAACTACATAATTTAAAACAATCATCAATGTCAATAGGGGCAGGTTTTACATTTTTTAAACTCAATAGATCTGTTAGATTAACATCAAAATTAAACCTAGGATGATCTTTTAGATAAAAAGTGATTGTTTCGTCATCATTAGAATTGATTACTTGCTCTAAATTTTGAAGAAGAAGAATATTTTCAGCATTAGAATGATCATGTGTAAATTGTAATGAAACTAAAATATTTCTATTAAACGAGTCATGCTTTAAATCCTCTCTAATAATATAACTACCAATAACATGCGAATTATTCTTAAAATATTTTGTGTAATCATTTTCGATCATCAGTTGCTTATAAGAATCTCCACTTAATAAAAGTTGCATTTTATTATATATAATATTCTTATCTGGATATTTTTCTATTAAATAATTTTTCTTATTTGGGTGTATAATACCATGCTGGACATCAAATATTATACAATTTGAATTAATACCTCTAAAAATACTAACCATACTTTGTGAAATTGTCACTACATTATTAAAGCTCATACACCTAAAGAATGTTTTTGACAAAAAAACTCCAATTCTGACATCTTTTGTTCTAGCATCCATCTCAGAATTAAACATTCTTCTTAGTAAGATAATTAATACAAATATAAAATCAAATGGAGTTGCATTCTTATTTCTATTTGAATTGAGAGAAAAATCAGGCTCCTCAAAAACAGTATATGAACGCCCCTCTTGCTTGCATGCATTAATCAAATGACTGAAATACATGTTTTCATCTTGACTACCTCTATTGAAATGTTGTGGATAATAAAAAACAACATCATATTCTCTTTTTATAAAAATACCACACATGAAAAACCAGCATGACTTTAATAAATTCATCTCCTTAAACTTCAATTTCTAAGTTAGATGATTGCCTACTATGTTCATAGTTATCTCCAATATGAATAATAATATCATGAAAATAGTTATTAATCTTACTAGAGTATTTCTCTCTAATTTCTCTCTTAAGTCGCTCAACCTTTTGTGAAATTAATTTATCGTTCATTTTTCTTCTAAAATCAGGCTCTGGAATATCTATTTTCAATACTCTTATATCTTGTTTATAAGAGGACAATCCTTTTATCTTCATATTAACCTTCCAATCCTTTATATCATCAATCTTATATAGTCTTTCTATGAAAATATTTAGGTTTTTTATGCTACTAAATTTTTTAGATTCAAGAATCCTATATTGATTATTAATATGATTAGATATCTCGTCAAAATATTTCGAAACAGATGGCCAAAGAATAACGTGAAAGTACAGAAAGTTCTCGGTAAAAATATCTTGCTTCTTTTTTGATAAAAATAAAATCTCTTCAGTAGTAAAACTTAATTTCTTAAACCAGTCTAAACCATAATTAGCATAACCAGAATTACGATTTACTTTTACATAAACAAAAGGGCTCTTAAAATATAAAGCACAAGCTAATCTATGAGCTCCATCTATAATATGAAGATCATGGTTAACGAAGACAGGGCAATCTGATGAAAAGCCTACAGATCTATAATTGTCAATTAATAACTTAAAGTGCTTCCAAGGATTCTTATATACAGAACCACCTCTTTGCTCCTGCATCCTTTTATATACATCTATACCTAAATTATCATCATTTAAATATGAATGAATCGCATTATATCTCACAATAATATCAAAACGATTAAATTGATTATTTACATATTGTTTAGACAATAAAAAGTTAGTTGGAATAACTTGAAAGCAATCAGGATGAATAGGATTATTACTATAAAAAAAATTCTTTAATTTACTATAGGAACTTAGCTTACTGAAAAATCTTTTTATAAATCTTTTAAGGAAATGTTTTTTAGGGAGATAGTTATTTATTAACCCCCATTGCCAATCATTATGCATCTTTGCATATTCATTTAATTCTAAAATATCATTAGCATCTTTAATTCTATTATGCCAATATTTTCTATGATAAATAAGCTCAGGTATCACAAATTTAAACCCTTTAAAAATTATATGGAAATCCGGATTTTCTACTAAAATATCATCAGAAAATAATGTACTCCAAGGTTTATCAACTCTATCGATAAATGGGTGATATGATAATCTTGCAGACACATCAGAATGCAATACAATATCTATATCATTATGCTCTCTTATTCCAATTAATGATAAAGTAGCAGATCCAACAATACAAATCTTTTCTTTTGGAATACTATTCACATCTAGATACTTCTTCAATTCCAATAAATCATCAGAATTAAAATCCATTATAGAAGAATTAATTCAACTAACTCTCGTACAACACCTTGTCCTCCTTTTTTACTTAGTTGTATTATATTTGGAATAGATTTGATTTTTTGCATAGCATTGCTAGGACATGCAGCAACACCAACATTAGATAAAAGTTCAAAGCAATTCACATCATCACCAATATATGCAACCTCATTTAATGTAATGTGCTCGCTTTTACATAAATCTTTTACAATTTGCAATTTATCTGTAGCCCCATGAAAATCAAAATCTAATTTAAGCTTCTGAGCCCTTCTTCTATTTAACTGTTTATCTTCACTAGTAAGTATTCCTACTTTAATGCCATAATTCTGTAGAAGTTGCATTCCCATACCATCATAAGTGCAAAATTTCTTAAATTCATCTCCATCTTCTGTGTAATACATACCTGCATCTGTAAGCACCCCATCTACATCAGAAAGTAATATTTTAATATCTGAAAAGTCTCGATCTCTCTGATCTAAAACCAACCTCTTCATTAAGGATTCAGCAACAATCCAATCTTCTACTTCATCAATCTCTACAGATGTATATTCAGGCATCTCATAAAGACCAATATTACCAGAAATTCTAGTCTCTTTTTCTATAATCTTAGCAACTGAACTTATATAAAATGCACCATTTTCAATTAGATGACCTTTATGGTCTTGTCTTCTTGGTCTATTATAAATATCATAATTCAAAGCCTTCCCATCTTCTCTCCAAATAAATCTTCTAGAAACACAACAAGAAAGTATTGAATCATGAGATTTAAACAATTCTAAGCCCTCATTAAAATGAATAGCTTGAGTAAAAGGGGAAGTCACCTGTACTAATATAAACACATCAGAATCTAATAAATTAGAATAATCAATATATTCTAGCATCACGGACTCTGTAGAAGAAGTATCCTGAGAATTCTCAGGATCTCTATCATAAACCATTACCTTTGGAAAGTTAAATGATTCTACAACTGATTTTATCCTCTCTGAATCAGTAGCAACTACTATCTTGTCTACATCAGACCTTTGAAGTTCATGTAGATTCCAATAAATAAGCGGCTTGCCACAAAAAGATTGAATATTCTTCTCTGGAATTGATTTACTACCACCTCTAGCAGGCACAAATGCAATTACACTCATCTTTTTCTAAATTTAAGTTTTTCTCTTTGTACTTTCTCAATATCTAAAATTTCTACTTTCTTATACGAAAGAGCTTGATATGTAGCTTTTAAATCTCTAGATAATTTTCTAAGACCTGTTGGTTCTAAGGAAGCAGAGTGATCAGTTCCTTTCCAAGTTCTATCTAAAGTAAAATGTCTTTCAATCCATTCTGCTCCTAAAGTATATGCAGCTATATCAACTGCGATTCCTAAATGATGACCAGAAAAACCAATTGATTTAACTCTATTCTGAAACTTCTCTTTTATTCTAATAATCTCTAGCATACAGATATTATTAAATGGAACGGGATATCCAGAAGTACAAGAATAAAGCACTAATCTTCTTGCTTGATCATTTTCTTCAAAGAATGCAACAATATCTTCTTCCTCATTTTTAGTTGTCATTCCAAAAGAAACATGAACTTCACCATTATACTCATCTCTTAATACTTTTAGCATGTCAAAATGATTATTACAAGCAGATGGAACTTTTATAAGTTCTGGATTAAGACATATAATTTCCTTAGCAGAAGTGATGTCCCAAACAGATGTAGAATAAATAAGATTCAAACTCTCAGCATATTCCTTTAATTCTTGATGCTGGGCAAGATCAAACTCTAAGAATTCTCTATGTGCGCCATAAGTATCTCCATATGAATTTATAGGATTCGGATGAGGAGAACCATACTGCTGTTCTGTAAGTAACTCCTTATTATTTCTTTTTTGAAATTTTGCAACTTTAACTCCACTATCAGCAGCAACCTTCAATAATTGCTTAGCAATATCAATATTTCCTTTATGGTTACATCCAATCTCTGCAATTACTTTAGGTTTATTATAAATCATGCTTTTTGATTTTACACTTAATCATTCTCAAAATACTCACCTCCTTGTGAATAACCATAACTATTGCCATAACCATAGCCATAGCCATAGCCATAGCCATAGCCTTCTCCATAGCCATAAGCACCGCTACCCTCTTTAATATCATTAAAAACAAGATGCAGATCACCTAATCTATCTTTCTTCTGCATTTCATTTACATAAGTAAGTAAGCCTTTTTTCGTGTAATTCTGTCTTACTACATATAAATTAACATCAGAATATTTCATAAGAGTCAAAGCATCCGCAACTAATCCTAAAGGAGGGGTATCTAGTATAATTATATCATACTGATTTTTGAGATACTCCATCATTTTAATAAATTTATCTGTAAGTAAAGCATCGGCAGGATTCTGCGGCAATGGCCCTGAAGTTAAAATATCAAGACCATCTATTTCTGATTCTAAGATAACCTCAGAGAGAGATTTATCAGACAACAAATGATTTGAGATCCCAAGAGTATTATCAAAACCAAAATCAGCATAAATCTTTGGTCGCCTTAAATCAGCACCTATAAGCAAAGTTCTTTTTCCGGACTTAGCATAAACAATCGCTAGATTCTCAGCAATATAGGTCTTCCCCTCACCACTAATTGATGAAGTGACCAGATAAACCATGCTCTTTTTATTCAGATTAATAAAATTAAGGTTTGATCTTAATGCTCGAAATCCTTCAAAAACTGAAGATTTTGGACTTTGCTCTGAAAGAAGGTTGTGACCACTATAATTCTTTCCTATAATTGCTAATATTGGTATAGAACAGAATCTTTCTAAGTCTGATCTTAAAACAATAGTATCATTAAGTATTTCAGAAATTAAAAGATACAAAGTAGGTAATAATAAGCCAAAAAGTAAAGCTAGTACATAACTCTTCCTCTTATCTGGGCTTACTGGTTTTTTATAAGTAAACATTGCAGGCTCAAGCACTCTGCTATCTGAAATATTTGAGGAAGAAGTAATCTTAGCCTCTGCTCTTTTCTGAAGTAAGAATATATAAATATTCTCACTAATTGATTGGAGCCTTTCTATATTCAAAAGCTCTCTTTCAATATGAGGAATATCACTCAGAGACTTTTCCATCTTATCAATTCGATTAGTATAATCAGATAACAACAAATTGTTTGCTGATTTACTTGTCTTAATTGCCTCCTGTAAATTAAGAATTAATTGATCACTTTTTCTATTATATTGTGAAATAGCAGGGTTATTTATTTGACCCCCGGAAATTAGCATGTTCTTTTTGATTTGCGCCTCTATCAATTGACTAATTAACGAGTTTAAAGATACATCATTTACCCCAAATGATGCAGGCACTGATACACCTTCTAGATTCTCTCCTTGATTAAGATACTCAGACAAATAGTTATAATAACTATTTATTGTTTTACTTTTAGCAAGTTCTGTTTCTAAATTAACAATATTGGTATATATACTCTGTGCCTTTAAACTTAGATCTGTAATTTTATTACTGTTCTTATACTCTTCTATCTTCTGCTCGATGAGAGCTAAAGAATCACTCATCTCAACTAATTGATTATTTATAAACCTCACAGTATTTATTGAAGCAATATTCTTCTCATTAATCTCACTATTAATATAATTCTCAGTTAATTTATTTAAAAATACAACCCCTTTTAATTGATCCTCAGTAAGCATTGAAATATTCATTACTGTAGATTTTTTATCTTCTTGAGAAATAACAATCTTACTCTGATATGATTGCGCAAGAGATCTAATATCATTAAACTTTACAATAGTTACTGGTAATCCAACTTCTTTATCAAACTTAAAATTTGTATTGTATTCAATACTCATCTCAACATCATTAAACAGAAACGTATCATTAAACTTTCTTTCGTATTCCTTCTTAGAATTTATGTCTATTAAATAAAAACGATTCCTATCAATTATTTGGACCTTAAAACTATGAGAATTAAGCCCTTTACTATTAGCGCATTTAACAACTATTGGTGACGTATAAGTCTCTGTAACTTTAATCTTACCTTCAATATAATATGTAATATCAAATCTTAAATCTTCTAAAGTCTTAAAAACATTAGGAAAAGATTTAATTAATAACTCTTGATTCTCTAAGCTCCTTTTATTTGATTGACCTTTGTCATAAAGTAAGTCAGATGCAGAAGATATATTATTCTCTTCTTTAATTAATATTGAGGTTTCAACACGAAAGAGTTCATGGGTGTATCTATTATATGCAAAAGCAATAACCATAGTAACTAAAAGAGAAATAAAAAATAAAAACCAGTTTTTAACTACCTTGAAGAAAAACTGTCTAAAATCTATAATATCATCTAATTGATTTTGCATAATTTAATTCTTATTAATCAGTATAGAAAGAGTAACTACAGAAAGTGTTAGTGAAACCAGATTGGTTATATTATTAAATGCATAGAATTTCTTTCTAAGTGGAGCTACATAGATTATATCATGAGGTTGTAACATAAAATCAGGATTATTTAGCACACCTTCTTTTGTTAAATCAACATAAAACACTCTATTCAGATCATTCTCATTCCTGATCACTTTCACTTTCTTTCTATTTCCGAACTGAGTCATATCACCAGATAAACTCAGTGCGTAAAGTATATTTACCTCTGGGTCAACAATTTTAAAAGTTCCAGGGTCATTAACCTCACCCAAAACAGTAATCTCAAAATTAATTATATTTAACTTGACTACAGGGCTTTCAAAATATGAATCAGCTATATTCTTAATAACACTTTCAAGCTCCCTTAGTGTAAAGCCAGAAGCCTTTATAACACCCAAAGAAGGTAATTCTAAACTACCATCTTCTTTAATAATGTAACCATAGAGATAAGGATTCTGCATCATTAATTGTGAATTTGAACTACTTTCCTTATTAAAGAAGTCATGTTGCTGTTCAGTAATAGTACTTATCTGTACTGAGACCAAATCACCAATCTGTAAGCGATAATCCTCTATATTAACTTTTTCTTTCTTTATCTCTTTATTTGATCGTATATACTCTAGATCACTATTAGTAATACAAGAAGATAGTATAACAACTACGAACAATACTATAAGCCTTATATCTAAAACTAAATATGTTTTCATAAATTTACTTTCTTCACTTATTTCAACTGTACAAATATCGCACTTTTTTTCCAGATAGAATCCAGAGAAGAAAAAATGATAAGAATAAAACAAATACATAAGAGTAATATTTATTGCTAAAAATTGCTACTAAAAAGGATTTATTCTAATTCTTAAAATAATAATACACTCCTATTCTTGTTACTATTTACATATTATTATGCATAAAATTAAATCAATTAGATTGATATTTATCAATAGTTTGAGATATAAAATTTCTTTAATCTCTTTTTATCATAATTACTACTTAATATTTTCTTTTCTTTGTTAAAAATTAAAAAGATGGGTTGGCAAGAGATAACGATTATTCTTATTCTAGTAACTACACTATTATATCTTACTAAGCATTATACAAAGACAAAGAATGATAATAATGGTAATTATTATTACTAAATGCAATTTTTTAACACCTATATTAAACGTTTAGGCTACTTACTAGTAATTTATACAACTAGCAGGATTTTTTTTTACATAAATAATACTCATACGTTTATAGATTCGTCATTTCTTGAATTTATTGAAGGTATAAGGTTTGACATCTCGGCTTTAGTATATATTAATATTCCACTACTGTTACTACTAATGCTTCCTCATAACCTTAGGGTAAATAAATATTTCCATAAGATTACTAACTGGATTTTTTATATAACAAATATCCCATTTATACTATTAAATAATATTGATATAGAGTATTTCAGATTTACACAAAAACGCTCCACAATTGATTTCCTCCAATTACTCCAATTAGGAGAAGACTCAAAAAATATTATCCCTCAATACATGAAAAGTTATTGGGGTATTACGGTTTTTACTACACTACAATGCTGGTTAGTATTTAAAATAAGAAAGATTCCGCACAACAAACTAAAATTAAATCTAAGGTCAGCTATATTACCTTTAAACTTATTAATTATTTCATTAGGGATCTTTATTGTTGGAGCAAGAGGAGGCTTACAACTAAAACCTATTAAACCAATAAATGCTGGAGAGCTAATTAACTCTAAGAATAGCGGATTAATTCTAAACACACCATTCTGCATTCTGCATTCATTAAAGAATAAACAGTTAAGAGATTATAATTATTTTAATAACGAAGAACTGAAAACTATTTATTCACCATTACATGATAGTTCAAATAAGCTAATAATAAAAGAGAATATTGTAATCTTAATTATGGAGAGCTATTCAAAGGAATTTGTAGGGTTTTATAATAATGGAAAAGGATACACTCCTTTTCTAGATAGTTTAATGGAGTATAGCTTAGTTTTTACTAATGCATATGCTAATGGATTAAAATCTATTGAAGCACTCCCTGCTATTACTAGCTCGATCCCCACACTGATGACTAATCCATTTATAACATCAGATTATGCTCAAAATAATTTTGAAAGTATGGCTTCACATCTAAATAATATAGGCTATAATACTTCTTTCTACCATGGTGGAATTAGAGGAACAATGGGATTCTATAGTTTCAGTAAAAAAGCTAGATTCAAAGATTATTTTGGGATGGAAGAATATGGCAATGATTCTGATTTTGATGGAAGCTGGGGAATATACGATGTCCCATTTATGCAATATTTTGCGAATGATCTAAACATAAAAGAGGAACCATTCTTTAGCACATTCTTTTCTCTAAGTTCCCATCCTCCATACACGCTTCCTGATGATTACAAACAAAAAATAACGAATCATACTAAAAATATTGGAATAAAAGAAACTATAGAATATTCTGACATTGCAATGAGTAAATTTTTTAAAGAGATACAAAAATATAATTGGATGAAAAATACAATATTTATAATCACAGCAGACCACACATCTCCTGAAAGCTTTAATAATGCATATAAAAGTAGTATCAGCAGATATTCAATTCCACTTATTATCTTTAAAGGAGATAGCACACTAAAAGGAATCAATACAAATACTGTACAGCAGATAGATATCATGCCTACTGTTTATGATCTAATTAATTATAATAAACCGTACTTTGCTTTTGGAAAGTCAATGTTTGATGAAAGTTGGGCAGTTAATTTTCTTCAAAATAAATATCGTTTTATATCTGAAGGAAAAATAATTGTCAATACACAGGAAAACTATTCATCTTCTTCTGATTCTGAAACAAAAAATAACATCAATATAGAGACTAAGGATCTGAACCTATTAAAGGCTATTAAACAACAGTATAATCATAGAATGCTAAACAATAAATTGGAATATGAAGATTAGATTTATTATTAACCCTTTTGCAGGAAATGGTAAGCAAAGAAATATTGACTCTTTAATTAAAAAGTATATCAAACATCCTTACGATATTCTATACACAAAAAAAAGTGGTGAAGCAACTATTCTAAGTAAGCAGGCGGTTCAAGAAGGTATTGGTATCGTTATCGCTGTTGGTGGTGATGGCACTGTAAACGAATGTGCAAAGGCCCTAATTGATAATAATACAGCTCTTGGCGTAATTCCTTGCGGATCAGGAAATGGTTTTGCCTATCATCTTGGAATGCATAAAAACATTTCTAGATCAATACAACAACTTAATACATGTCAAATTAGAACTATTGACTCAGGCACTGTAAATAATATACCCTTTGTAAATGTATCTGGAATAGGTTTTGACGCTCATATAGCAAGTTTATTTGCAAAAAAAGATAAAAGAGGCTTTATTAATTATTTAAAACTAATTCTCAAAGAACTAAAATATAAATCAAAAACATATACAATTAAATATGAAGGAGGATCTAGAACAGTAAAGGCATATCTAATTGCTTTTGCAAATGCTAGTCAATATGGAAATAATGCTATGATTTCTCCTCTTGCAAATACAGAAGACGGACTAATAGATTTTGTTATAATGAAAGAATTTCCAAAATGGAAAATCCCATTAATATTATTTAACATTATAAAGGGCCGTATACATCTATCAAATCATATTGATATTATTCAAGCAAGAGAACTTACAATCCATTCTAAAGAAGAACTAATACATCTTGATGGAGAACCTCATTGCTATAATTCCCCACTCAATATTAAAATTAAAGAACAGAGTTTAAACATATTTATGCCAGATGAAAAAAAATAAAAAGAAAAGAAAAGGTATTATGTATTCAACTGATACTAACTTCAAATATCAATATGAGGAAGAAACATTTAAAACTATTCCTAATATTGAACAAAATCTCAGAGTATGTATTGAAAAACATAGAGCCGGCAAGATTGCTATAATAATAAAAGGATTTATAGGGTCATCGGGTGATTTAAGAACATTAGAAAAACTACTAAAAAAGCAATGTGGAGTTGGGGGAAGTGCTAAGAATGGAGAAATAATTATACAAGGAGACATAAGAGAAAAAGTGATAGGAATTCTAGAGAATGAAGGGTATAATTATAAAAGAGTTGGAGGATAATATCTTACTTTAAAAAGTAATTTATTTGATTAGACTTTGTGCCCAGAGCGGGATTCGAACCCGCACGTCCGTAAGACACATGACCCTCAATCATGCCTGTCTACCAATTTCAGCACCTGGGCGAAAAAAGAATCCCGCAAATGCGGGATTTGATTATTTGTGACCTGGCTGGGGCTCGAACCCAGGACCCTCTCCTTAAAAGGGAGATGCTCTACCAACTGAGCTACCAGGTCTTTCAAAATTGGCTGCAAATATATTACTTTTAATTAAGAAGAAAATTTTCTTAGACATAATTTTACCAAAAGAATCTTGATTACATATAACACTACTTTATGATAAAAAAATCTGTTTATTTGCAGTGAAAAAATTTAATATAATGCTCTATCTTATCGGTTTTATGGGAGTAGGAAAGTCTACAATTGGACTAGAACTTGCTAAGCAATGTAACTTGCCTTTTATTGATACTGATAAAGAAATTGAAAAAAGAGAGGGGAAGGATATTGCAAACATCTTTAAGACAAAGGGTGAGAACTACTTTAGGAATATTGAAAGTATTATTATAAGAAATATTAAACAAAAAAGTATTATTGCTTGTGGGGGTGGATTACCACTATCAAATAATAATATACAGTACCTTCAGAGTCAAGGGAACTCTATTTATTTAAAAGCATCTGAGAAAACTCTTTACAGAAGGCTTAAAAAAAGAATTAATATAAGGCCACTTATCTTCAACAAATCAGATGATGAACTGAAAGAATTTATAAAAAAGAATCTAAAAATCCGAGAAGTTGTATATAAAAAAGCTGATCACACCATCAATATAGATAATCTAAAAAAAGAGCACATATTACGAGAGATACACACCTTGCCCATCTCCCTCTAAAATTACAGAAATATATTCCTGTAAAGTAGTAGCTAAAGAAAGCCCTACATAATCTGCTTTCACTGGATAGCGATTATGATTACGATCTATAAGCACCATAATAGCCAAACGTTTAAGGGGTGTTCCTAAAAAATGTTTTGCAGCATACATTAAGGTTTTTCCTGAATTCAAGACATCATCTACAAGCACAACTACTTTATTTGCATATTCTGTTACTTCCAAGTTTAAATCAACTTCTTTACCATAGGGATTATCTTTATCTAAATTCAGATGAGCTAATTTAGTTTTAATCTTAGATATAGCATTAATATGAGCTGAAAGCTGCTTTGCTAATATCAGACCTCTTGTTGAGATCCCTACAATAACTATATCTTTTTCATATAAGTTTTTCTCATAAACCTGCCAAGCTAATCTATTTAGCTTTTGATTAATCTCTTGGGTGTTTAATATCTTTGATCTTGTTGCCATAAAGCAAATATAAAATAAACCAAGGAACATACATTATTAAATCAGAAAATAAAACTAAAAAACATTAAACTAATTTTCAATAATCTCAAATTCCGTTCTTCTATTTTGGGCTCTTCCTTCATCAGTTTCATTAGATTGAACAGGTCTAGACTGCCCATAACCTTTTGAAATCAATCTGCCCCTATCTACACCCTTACTTACCAAGTAATTCACAACTGCATCAGCTCTTCTTTGAGATAATAACTCATTAAAAGACTTGGTGCCGACATTATCAGTATGACCAGAGATTTCAATCTTTAGACTTGTAATATCAGAAAGAAGGGATACTAGTCTATCAAGTTCAGCATAAGAATCACTTTTCACATCCGATTTACCTGTATTAAAAAAGACATTTTTTAAGGTAATATTACTTCCGACTTGTATATTCTTAAGCTCAATATCCTTGTTTACCATATTAAAACCATCTCCTTTCGGTAAGTCAAAATTCTCTGAATGGAATAAATACCCCTCAGCAGCAACTGCTATCCCATAATTTTCGCCTGAAGGTAAAGAAAGAAGAAACTTACCTGTTGCACTATTTGAAGTAAATGAAGTATATATCTTTCCTGTCTTATTAATTATAATCTCAATTTTAGCAGTAATAGGATTCTTCGTAACTATATCAATTATTCTTCCTTTAAAAACAGTAAGAGACTTCTCTTCAATAGTAATAGGTTCTGCTACAAAATTGTCAGAAACAGGACTGGCAATACTTGCCATTAACTGATCTTCAAAATCATTAGTCATTGGCTTATCTGCACCCCAATAAGTTATTTTATACAAGTCTAAGCCACCTTTACCTCCCCTCCTATTTGAAGCAATATATGCATATCTTCCACTAGCAGTAGCACTATAAAAAAGATCATCATAAGGAGTATTAATAGGATATCCTAAATTTATCGGTTTGCCCCAATGCCCTAGATCATCGACATAAGAAACAAAAATATCATATCCTCCTAAAGAGTTATGGCCTTTGGACGAGAAATACATTGTTCTACCATCTGGATGAATATAGACAGATCCTTCTTGAAATTTTGTATTAACTACTCCTGCACTTTGCCCTTTTCCCCAAATATTTCTTTCTCTATTCATTACTCCTGAAAAATAAATATTCTTATTACCACTATACCCCCCATCAGTAATATAATATACCTTTATATCTGGTGGATCAAAAGAAGCAAATGTTTCATTCTTTTCAGTATTTCCTCCTCTATATCTTTCTCCCATTTTTCTTTTTGGCTCCCCCCAATACTTTCCATTAAGAGTTGACTCATATACATCTGAATCCCCATCCTCATCTTTAAATATCAATAATCTTTGACCATCATACGACAACCCTCCTGAAACATCATCATTAACTGTATTTAATTCTGATAATAATGAAATCGATTTAAAACTTCTACCTTCTAAAGAAGAAAAATAAATATTCTGATCAAATAACCCAAACTCATTTGATTGATTCTTATTTGGTCTATTAGAGGTGAAAATCAATAAACTACCATCAGCAGTCAAACAAGGACTCCAATCATCAAACTCCGAATTTATTACTAGATTATCAATCCAAATCCTATTATTCTGAGATAATAGATCTGGTGCTAATGTACATTCTTTTATATATTTTGTAGTAAGAGTTTCATATTTCTCAATTATCTTCTTTTTTGCATTTTCTCTAAAATACTGATAACTATCAATAGCCTTTTGATACTCACCATCTAATTGTAAGCACATTCCATAAAAGAATGAGAAATCATCAGAGATATTATCAGAAAGCATACTAGCTCTATCAAGATATGCTTTCGCCATTTCTTTTCTATTTGTAAATAACAAGCAACTTCCAATCTTGTAATTGAGCTCAGCATTGCTTGAATTAAACATCTGCGCCTTCTGGTAATAAAAAATTGCCTTCTCAAAGACAATATTTGCATCTTGCATATTAATAATCATTAACAGAGCCTTCTGCCTAAAATCATCAGCAGTTTTTATATTATCTTTTGCTATCTTTAACTCTTCTTTATCTTTTTTGAAGTTAGAAACCTTAAAATCAATATTCTGAGATAATAATAAATGTGGGAGTACTAATAAGGTCAAAAAGAATAAACCTCGTTTTATCTTAATTACAATCATTTACTAAATATTTATTTGCTAAGTTAATTCCTAATTCTTTGGCTTTATCCCAATCACTACAAGCTCCATCTTCATCCCTATTCATTTGCCGCGTTATACCTCTATTTAGATAAGCTTTTGCATAATTATTATTTAATAAAATTGCTTTGTCAAAAGCAGCTAGAGCATCTTTATATCGTTTTTTTTGATGCAGAATAACACCCCTATTATTATATGCAGGAGCATAATTACTATTTAATAAGATTGCTTGATCAATATCATTCTTAGCATTATCAAAATCATTTAACTCAAGATAAAGACTACCTCTATTATTAAAAGCAACAGCATAACTTTCATCCTTACTGATAGCAAGAGAATAATAATTTAATGCATCCTCTGAATTTCCTTTTTTTCGATAAGTACTAGCGAGATTATTGTAAATAAATGCTAAATCTGGATTGAGATTAATTGCAGCAAGATAATCCTCAATAGCTAGCTCATATTTTCCTAATTTACGGTAACAACTTCCTCGGTCATTAAATGATCTTGCTTCGTTATTAATTGCAATTGATTCTGTAAAAGAAATAATAGCATTATCAATATTCCCATTTAGATAAAAAATAATACCCTTTTCATAATATGCTTTCGATTGTTTAGGGTCTTCTGAAATAATAAATTCATAAATTTTAATAGCAAGAGCCTTATCTGAATAAATCGTAGCAAGGAAATATAATGGAGTAAAATCTAAAGAATCTAATTGATAGGCACTATTATAATCAGATATTGCTAATTCAATATTAATATTTTTATAGCATTGAGCCCTGTAAAAATAAGCATCTGAGAAAGTTGAGTCAATCGTAATTGCATTTGAAAAACTATTTATCGCTTGTTCAATATCTAAATTCTCAAAAAAGACCAATCCATCATTATAGGCATTCCTTGAAGCTATTAGCATATTATTATGTTCATTCAATAGATTTATAGAATCTTTGAAGTTTATTTCTGAATCCGTCAAAGTTGTATCAAGCATTATACTATCAGAATTCTGGGAAAATACACATTGAAAACCTATAATTAACACAAATATTAAGAAGAGATCCCTATTCATAAAATAATAATTTTTTAATTCAATAAAAAAACAAAATTACAAGAACAAAATTAAGGTTATAATAAAATAGATATCAACATTTATCATTATTAAATCAAACAAAAAAAAACATAAAGCTTAAGTTAACTTAAGATTTATATTAATATTGAGTAACAGGTAATTAAGAATTTACCATGACACTATGTCATATCGAATATTTCAGTCATTTAACATGAAATATATCTTATTATGATTTTGTATTTTTGCAAAATGAGAATAGACATTATTACAATATTTCCCAATTTCTTCAACAGCTTCTTTGAATATTCAATATTAAAAAGAGCGCAAGAATTTAACAAAGCAAGCATCAATATACACAACCTTAGAGACTATTCCGCTAACAATCAAAAAAGTGTTGACGACTATCAATTTGGAGGAGGAGCAGGCATGGTGATGACCATACAGCCGATTGACAACCTAATAACAAGACTAAAATCAGAAAGACAGTACGAAGAAATAATCTACCTATCTCCTGACGGAGACCAATTAACACAGCAGATCTGCAATACTCTATCAACATATGAAAATATAATCTTACTTTGCGGACACTACAAAGGAATCGACCAAAGAGCCAGAGACCTGCATATAACAAGAGATATAAGTATTGGTGACTTTGTACTTACAGGAGGAGAAGCAGCAGCAGCAATATTAACAGACGCAATTGTAAGATTGATACCAGGAGTAATAAATAATGAGACTTCAGCACTAACAGACTCTTTTCAAGACAATCTACTAGCACCACCAATATACACCCGACCATCTGAATACAAAGGAATGAAAGTTCCAAAAATACTACTCTCTGGAAATCAAAAACTTATTTCAGAATGGAAAGAACAGGAGTCCCTAAAGAAAACCAAAGAGAAAAGGCCTGACTTATTAGAATAAAATTATTTAAGCTATTTAATCGTGAATGAAAAAATATCCGTAATATTGCAAACCGATTTTTAAACCCAATATTAGAAACATGAACATTACCGAAACAATCGCTAAGGAATTAACCAAAAATAGAGATTTACCATCATTTAAGGCTGGGGATAATATTACTGTTTATTATACAATTAAAGAGGGAGACAAGCAAAGAACTCAATTCTTTAAAGGAGATGTAATCCAAAGGAAAGGAAGTGGAGCAACCGAAACATTTACTATTAGAAAAATATCCCATTCAATTGGAGTAGAAAGAATCTTTCCGATCAACTCCCCATTAATTGAAAAAATTGAAATCAATAAAGTAGGTAGAGTAAGAAGAGCAAGAATATTTTATTTAAGAGAATTAACTGGCAAGAAAGCAAGAATTAGAGAAGAAAAATAAGCTCAAAATAAAAATTTTTCAATAAATCCTGCAATTGCAGGATTTTTTATTACTCAATAATCTTAAATTCTGTCCTTCTATTTTTAGACCTTCCTTCCTCAGTAGAATTGTCTGCTACAGGATACGACTCTCCATAACCATTAAATGACATTCTATCACTAGAAATACCCTCTGACAAAAGAAGCTGAACCACTACCTTAGCCCTATTTTCTGACAACAACTGATTATCTATCATCTCACCAACATTATCAGTGAATCCATTAATTTCAATTATCAATGTCTTATTCACTCTTAGATATTTTGCAAACTCAACTAAAACCTCTTTAGTCATATCCTTAATCTCAAAAGAGTTATTGTCAAAATACACATCATGTATATTAAATGATTTTCCTTTCTCTAAAACCTGCATACTAATATGAAGATTAGATGGAGAAGAATAAGATGTATCATCAGAAGAAATATATGTAGAGCTAAATGCTAAACCTTCTTTCTTAACAGTAACTAGAACATCATCATCTTTACCTAAAGTCAATGAAGAAATATAAGATCCTGAATCAACCCTTACCTTAATAATCTCTTTCGTATTAATGTTTTTAATCTCTACCTCAATATTATCTAAAATCTGACCATCTTCTTTAAGTAAATCACCTTTTAAAAACAAAACTCTTTCTGGCCTAGCATTATCATGCAAATCAAAAGAATAAATATCCCAACCTCCTACACCCTTTAATTGATTTGATGCGAAATACGCTTTATCACCATCAGTACTAACAAACAAAGAGATCTCATCAGAAACAGTGTTAATAGGATATCCTATATTAATAGGAGTCTGCCAATAGCCTAGAGAATCTTTCCTAGAATAAAAAACATCAAACCCTCCTAAAGAAGGGAAATTAGTTGAAGCAAAGAACAATGTTTTCCCATCTGTATGTAAATATGGTGATTTTTCATACTCACTACTATTTATCTTGTCTCCTAGATTCTTAGGGGCACTCCATTGACCATCATTATAATTTATCTCATACAAGTCCATCTTACCATAACCACCCTTCCTGTCACTAGAGAAGATAATTGTTTTTCCATCTGAAGAGACAGTAGGTTGAGACTCCCAAGAATCAAGCATTGATATATTATCCGGAAAGCTCTGCACTTCCGACCAAGAACCATTATTATTAAACACGTAAAATATATCACAATTTCTATACCCCTTACCATTAAGCTGACACTTTGTATAATATAAAATCTTATTGTCAATAGTTAAACTAGCGCCACCCTCATTTGCCTCTTGATTAAACGGATAACTCAGAGCAGCACCTATACTAAACATCTTATCTTGCTTTGTACTGAAAACAAATTCTTCAATAATATTTGAAGTAATACTTTGCCTAGTCTTCTTAATTGACCTTCTAGTGAAAAACAAAAGCTCCTGATCAGCAGACAAGATTGGCAAGTACTCATCATATTTAGTCGAAACCCCTTTAACTATTACAGGATTAAACTTAACAGGCTGACTTATAATACCAGCAAGAATACTAGCATTCTGATAAAGCATAATAGCATCAGAATAATATGGATCACCAATACCTATATCAATAGCAATTTTTAAATAAGCATCTGCATTTAAATAATCCTTTCTATTATAAGCGATCTCACCTATGAAATAATATGCCTCTGCAGAATTCTGCGGACAAATAGCAATGGCTTTTAATGCTTCCTTCTCTGCATTAAAATAATCAGCTCTCCTCCATAATATTTCTGATCTTAATGAATGGAATATAGCTGACTCACTAACACCTCGTAATCTATCAAACGCATCATAATAAGCTCTTTCCTTAATCAGTCGCTGAACCTTTCTTACCACTCTTTTTTCCTTACTTGTTTCCGGATAACATTCTTGAGCGTCAATTAGATTAAAGCATAAAAGACCTAATAAAAGTAGAGCAACTCGCATTTTAACTCATTAAATCTTCCTCTGTAACTTCTCTTAACTCTCCTTCAGTAGAAGCAACAACAGTTGCAACAGTTGCGTCTCCAGTTACATTTACAACAGTACGCATCATATCTAGAATTCTGTCAACTCCAAATATAAGCGCCAATCCTTCAGTTGGCACATCAATTGCACCCAATACAATTACCAACATAACCATACCTGCTCCAGGAACTGCTGCGGCACCAATAGATGCTAAAGTAGCAGTAAGTACAATTGTAAGTTGTTGAGATAAATCCAACTCAATACCAAACGCCTGAGCAATAAAAACTGCCGCTATAGCCTGATAAAGAGAAGTTCCATCCATATTAATAGTTGCTCCCAGCGGCAATACAAAAGAAGAAACTTCCTCAGAAACTCCTAAATGATCCTCACATCTCTCCATAGTAACTGGCAAAGTTGCTGCTGATGAACTTGTAGAGAAAGCCAGCATTTGCGCAGGAGATATACCTTTAAAAAAATCTAAATATTTTACTTTAGTAAATAACCTTAGAATAAGAGGATATACTACTAATATCATAAGCAACAAACCTAGAGATACTGTCAGTGAATATTTACCTAAAGCTATAAATAAAGATGCACTTGCCCCGAAATCAACTACCAGCCCTGCAAGTAAAGCAAATACTCCGTAAGGAGCTGCAAGCATAATTAAATCAACAATCTGTAATATTATATCGTTTATTCCATCAAAGAACCCTTTTACATAATTTGTTTTCTCATTCGGCAACATTACCATAGCTATACCAAATAGAATTGCAAAAAAGATTACCTGCAACATGTTACGATTACTACTAGCAGATAAAAAAATATTAGTAGGCACAATATCAACAGCAAATTGCATAGGACCATCTTCATTCACATTAGCTGCATCTACAATCTTTTTATTAGCACCTGACTGAGTGCTTTCAGTAACCTCAACACTTTCTTTATCAAAATTAGAACCAGGCCTTACTGTATTTACTAAAAGTAAACCAATAGTTACCGCTATAACTGTTGATGTTAGATAGACTGCAATTGTTTTCCCCCCTATTCTACTTAATTTTGAAATATCCGACAAGGATGCAACACCTTTCACAAGAGAGGCAAATACAAGAGGCACAGCTATTAGCTTCAATAGATTTACAAAAATAATTCCCCAAGGCTTTATCCAATCATTTGTAAAAGAAATCCAACCCATTTTCGATGCTAAGAATCCAAATGCAATTCCTAATACCATTCCAATTATTATTCTCCAGTGTAATGCTAATTTTTTCATTATGAATCTATTATTTTATTCTATAACTATTCTTTTCTCTACTATTCCATTATTGTATATATAAAACAGCGGTTGATTTGTATTTTTTGTTTCTCTTCCTAATAGGTCTGTTACTTTAAGAAGGTCTTTTTTTGTTATATATTCTTCCACACTTGTTCCAGTACAGTTATTACTAAAGAAATGTTGAGGGTCTATATCTGTCCAATTAGTATTAGAAAAAGAAACATCATCTACATTAATACAAGTTAAATCAGGATTATTTGTAGCATAGAAATCAGTACCTATAGCTGTATTATTTCCATTTCTTAAATCAAGAAATACAAGTTGATTACTATGGCAATCTAACCAAGTTAAAGCAATATTTTGAGTTATATCAAGAGTGGCTATCTGATTGCTATAACAATCTAAAGTAACTAAAGCAGAATTATTACTTACATCCAAAATAGTAAGCTGATTGTCTCCGCAATCAATTTCAGTTAAAGCAGTATTATTACTTAAATCTAGAGATGTTATTTGATTGCCTCTGTTCTGTAGAGCTATTAAGTTAATATTATTACTTACATCTAAACTTGTGAGATAGTTATCATAACAGTCTAATTCAATTAAAGAAGTATTATTACTTACATTTAGAGTTGATAATTGATTAGCAGCGCAACTTAAAGAAGTTAGCGCAATATTGTTACTTACATTTAAATTTGTTATCTGATTATAATCACACTCTAAATAAGTTAAAGCAATATTATTACTTATATCAAGGCTTGTAAGCTGATTATATCTAGCTTTTAAATGAGTTAAATTAGAATTTTGACTGATATAAAGGTTAGTGATATTATTACTTTCGCATACAAAATAAGTTAAAGCAGTAAAATCTTCTATACCTGTTAAATCAGAAATATTTTGAGACTGAATATCTAAAACAAGTACTGTGTCGATAGCTGATATAAATACAGAGTCATTTAATGGAATACCATCTCCCATTCCATTTGCTTCTAAATAATTCTCAAAATTATCATCAGGGATATATGTTTTTGACACAATAGCAGCAGAGCTACTTACATTAATATCATCAAACCAGAACTTTTTACTTCTTGTAATTGTATATTTACAAAATACCCCAAAATAATCAGAAGATGTAACGCTATTATCAAAAGCTGTACCTTGTGTAAAGAAAATTCCATTAGTATCTAAAAAAAGCTCCCAATTTCCAACAGAATCTCTTGTAACTTTTACTCTAATATCAGGATTATTAGCAATCAAACTATCAGTACCATCAATAATCTCATTACTATTTGTTCCATTTTGAGTATATAAGCTAACACCATCCGCACTACCTGCTTGTCCAATCCTTACATACATACCATTAAGAGGACTAGATAAATCTATCATATCAGAAACTAAATAAACCTTAGCATAATTATTGCCTGATGGGGGAAAATCTAATCTTACGTTAAATACCCATTCACTATTTGCAACAGCTGAACTTGAAGTCACTAAAGAAGAAGTATTGGCAATAGAATCATTTAAATGCAAGATATTGTTTGAGTCTACCTCAAAATTCCCAACATCACCCATCCAAATAGGATTATTTGTAAAATTACCATCTGAGAAATTATCAGTAAATTGACAAAAAACAATAAATGGCAGACAAAGAAATATAATTAGCAATTTTTTCATAATATTAAATTTTATTTATTTTACTTTTTAAATAATAATCAGTTAAGGTAAGAGCCATCATACTTTCTACAATAGGTACTGCTCTTGGAACAACACAAGTATCATGCCTGCCTTTTGATTCTAATTCAATTTGATTTCCATCAAGATCAATACTTTCTTGTTTTTTCATAATAGTAGCAACCGGCTTAAAAGCTACTTCACAATAAATATCATTTCCATTACTTATGCCTCCTTGTATACCTCCAGAAAAATTAGTCCTAGTAGTTCCAGATTCATCTATAATAACATCATTAGAAACGCTTCCTTTACTAGATGAAATATCCACTCCCCCAAAACCATATTTAAATGCATGTACTGCATTAATACTTAACATAGCTTTCCCTAATTCTGCATGTAGCTTACTAAAAACCGGCTCACCCCATCCTGGAGCTACTCCTGTAGCGATTACCGTAATCTCACCACCAATAGTATCCCCTTCTTTTTTTAGCTGTTCTATTTCAGCTCTCATCATTTCAGCATACTTATTGTCAGGACACCTTAGAACATTATTATCTATAAAAGATAAATTTATCTCATTATAAGATTTATTCATTCTAACACTACCTACTGCACTTACATAGGCGCTAACTTGCACTCCAATAGTAGCTAAAACCTGTTGTGCAATTGCACCTGCAACTACTCTACATGCAGTTTCCCTAGCAGAAGCTCTCCCTCCACCCCTATAATCTCTTATGCCATATTTTTTCTGATAAGTAAAATCAGCATGAGATGGTCGGAAAGATTCTTTTAAATGAGAATAATCGTTGCTTTTAGAGTCTTTATTTTTAATAATAAAACTAATAGGTGTTCCAGTAGTTTTTCCTTCAAATATACCAGACAAAAACTCAACTTTATCTGACTCCTTTCTTTGAGTAGTAATTTCTGATTGACCCGGGCGCCTTCTATCTAATTGTTTTTGTATAAAATCAAAATCCACTGACATTGATGAAGGACAACCATCAATTACACCTCCAATAGCTATTCCGTGCGACTCCCCAAATGTTGTTAATTTGAAAATACTACCAAATGAATTTCCCATATGGCAAATATAACATATTTGGTTAGAGTGAATTTTGTACTTTTGCAGAATCAAATTTACTTATGAAAGTAGTAATCAAGAATATTTCAGAGCTCGTACAAACTGAGAAGTCTCCTAAGAAATGGGTAGCTGGTTTGGATATGAGTAAGCTCAATAACATAAAAGATGCTTTTGTTGAAATTGAAAATAATATTATTACAGGATATGGAAGTATGGAGGAATGGCAAGGAATAGATGATTGGAATAATACTAAAATCATTGATGCAGAAGGAGGGATGGTCTTCCCTACTTATTGCGATAGCCACACTCATTTAGTTTTTGCGGAAAGTCGTGAAAATGAATTTGTTGACAGAATAAATGGATTAAGCTATCAAGATATTGCTAAAAGAGGTGGTGGAATCTTAAATTCAGCAAAGAAATTACAACAAACATCTGAAGATAAATTATTTGAAGATGCGCTTATTCGTTTAAATTCACTCATCAAAACAGGTACAGGTGCTATTGAAATAAAAAGTGGTTACGGATTAACTTTAGAGGCTGAACTTAAGATGCTGAGAGTAATCAAACGTTTAAAAGAAGAATCTGAAATTACTATTAAGTCTACCTTGTTAGCAGCACATGCATTACCTAGTAAATTTAAAGATAATAAAGATGCTTATATGGATCTCATTATTAATGAAATATTACCTAAAGTTTCTGAAGAGAAATTAGCCGATTATGTCGATATTTTCTGCGAAATTGGATACTTTACAGTAGAAGATACAAAGAGATTGCTAAAAGCCGCAAATAAATTTAACATAAAAGCAAAAACACATGTCAATCAATTTAATGCTATTGGTGGCGTAAAAGCATCTGTTGATTTAGGAGCCCTATCAGTAGACCACTTAGAACAAATGAATACAGAAGACTTTGAAGTATTGAAAAATTCTGATTGTATGCCAACTGTTCTTCCTTCTTGCTCCTTCTTTTTAGGGATTCCATATAGCCCTGCAAAAGAAATCATAAAACAAGGTATGCCTTTAGCTTTAGCAACTGACTACAATCCTGGATCTTCACCTTCAGGAAATATGAATTTTGTATTATCACTTGCATGCATAAAACTAAAAATGACGCCTGAAGAAGCTATTAATGCAGCTACAATAAATTCAGCTTATGCAATGGGATTAGAAAAAGATTTAGGAAGCATTAGTATTGGAAAGAAAGCTAACTTATTCATAACAAAACCTATCCCAAGTTATTCATACCTACCATATAACTTTGGTCAAAATATTATTAATAGAGTAATTTTAAATGGTAAAATCCAATAAAAAACCCCTCATTACTGAAGGGTTTATTTATAAAACATAAATAACAAACTACTTATCTCTTCTCATATAATAATAATGGATCTTTACATCTCCTTCAGAGACAATATTAGAGCTGTGGAAAACCCAACCTTTATTAGCAGCAGCATTTACTGCTCCAACCATAGTTTTAAAAGGCTGTTCATTAAGCTCCGTTGACTCTTCATCATTTAACACCCTTCCTAGATCAAATTTAACAATGAGTTTACTCTTAGAGGTCAGTAATCGCTTCACTTTATCCTGTGGAGTTAATACCTGATTCAGACCTATTTTTTTATCTTGATTTATCACAATCTCATAACCAGTAATTGTCATAAACTCATAAGTAGCATTAGTTTTAACAACTTTCTCTGATTTCTTACTTCCTTTCTTAGTTCTCTTTTGTGCTAAAGTAAAATACGGAACCATAGCTACTAATACTAATAAAATTAATTTTTTCATTTTATATTTTTTTAATTAGATAATAAAACGTACAATAATACAAAATATTATTGTCCTCCTAAAATAATTGGAAGATCACCATCACCATTACCTATCACTATAACTTTACTATTTGGTGATTTTGATATTTCCTGCGTTGCTTCTACTCCTTTCCACTTTAACAATTGCGGAGTAATGGTTTGATTTACAATTTTTTGAAATTTAGCAATACCCTTTGCTTCAATCTCTTTTCTTTCTGCCTCTTTTCTAGCTTTATCTATCTTAAACTCATACTCTAGAGATTCCTGCTCTTGAACTAATTTCTTTTCTATACCATTTCTAAGAGTTTGTGGTAATGTAACATCTCTAATTAAGATTGCATCTAAGGTTAAATATTTAGCTTCTACCTTAACCCTAGTAAGTTCCTCGATTTCATCTTCAATAGCTTCTCTTTTTGTAGAATACAATTCCTCTGGCAAATAGTTACCAATAACCTCTCGAGTAACCGATCTTATCTCAGGCTTAATTATACGCTCTACATAGTCTCTACCAATTTGATCATGAAGATATCCAATCTTTTCTTCAACTGGATTATATCTAAATGATAAATCAATCTTAATCGAAAGTCCATTTTTTGATAACACCTCCATTTTCTCAAATGTCTCATGAATCTTAACATCATAGACAAACATGTCATTCCATGGAGCTATAACATGAAATCCCTGCCCATATATAACATCCTTTTCTAATCCTCCTCCAAATTTTTTAAATAATACCCCCTTCTCTCCTGAGTCAATTGTCACAAACATACTTGAGCCAAAAAGGACTATGAATATTAGACCTACTGCTCCCATTACCATTGCCCTAGGCAATCCTTGATTTTCCATAATTTATTTTTTTTAGTTAGTTAAATACTTTAATTATTTTTTATTTATTAATCTTTCTTGTGTTTAGCAATCTGTTTTTCGCTAATATTCTAAACTAATCCGTTATATCTTCTAGTTATCCACTCTACAGAAATTAAAACAAGCAAAATTAATAAAATCGAAGGAATATTTATCAAGCTATCAAGTTTTTCTGTAGTATGTATGAGTTTCTTATTTCTTTCACTTTTATTTAGAGTATTGACCAAACCTTCTATATTATTCTGATAAAATAATTTACCACCACTTATTAATGCAATTTTCTTAAGATTTTGATGATTTGCCACTAAACTTATTTTCTCTAATTGCAATTTCTTAACGTCAAAAATTCCTTTTTTAATAAAATCACTATTCTTAGCTTTAACAATAAAATTATAAGCTCCTGACTCCAATATTCCTGCATTTACTATGTATTGATCTCCTTTCTTTGTAAATTGGAAAATATATTCATGATTGTTAACATCATAGATTCTTAACTCTAACTCCTTATCATTTACTAACTCATAGCTATCATTATACAAGGAGGCACGCATAATAATATCAGAATTCTCATCAATCTTCTTAGCATAATCTATTCTAAAACGACTCTTATCTTCTTGTAATAATAAATACTGACTTAGCTTTGAGAACAACTCATCAAAAGCCTCATTGTTTTGATTAGTTGAGAAATCAAATAATTTCCACCTCCACCAGCCTTCTGCCGTAATAAAAGCTATCTTTCTTGCATTAGATTCTTCTAAAAAAATTACAGGATTATTAGAAATATAACTACCAACTCTCTGATGTAGGATATAATCAACAGCTCCTGTGTTGCGATACTCTCCAAATAAAGAACTTAGTGGCGGAGCAGAAGAGATCAACAACGAAAGATTAGGTGAAAAAGTAAACTTTCTAAAGTCGTCATGCATTGCAACTGCAATATCTTCCATTCCTCCTTTAATAATAAAATTAAGACTAGTCTCCATAACCGAATAGTGATCTTTTTTTGAATTAAAAATGATTAAAGGAAGATCACTTTTAACTAAATCAGATGGTATTTTATCTAAAGAAAATAAAACAACAAGTTGATATTTATCTAGCATAATACCCTCATTAACATCTTTAACATCTACATTGTAGTTTTGATTTTTATCAAGAACACTCTTATAAGCTGAAATATCAGGATGATTACCCCCCTTTAATATAAGTATATTATATCTAGAATCAATTATATCAATATATGCCTTAAACATATTATTACTTAAATTTTTCTCTCCTTGCAACCCCTCAAGTTTAATCGTATAAGTTTGCAATCCTATATTTTCAGCAGTTAATTGAACTACAACACTCTTATAATCATCAATATCTGAAAATTTTATTATCTGATCATGTACTTTCTTGCTTTGATTCCATATTGTTAATCTACTCTCCGCTGAATTAACCAATTTAGATGCTAAAGACACTTCTAAGGGAAAAGAATTCCCTAGAAAAGAAATCTCATTTATTAATACATTGTCAATGCTGATATCCTTATATATATTTGTATCTCCTAAAGCAATAGGGTAAACAGGAAAATCATATGATATAAATTCTGGATTAACACCAGTATTATAGCAGCCATCAGAAGCAAAAACGATAGCTGAAACATTTCTATTCTGATACTTATTATTAAGCTCATAGAAAAGATTTGAATAATTTGTTTTTAGGCCATCGTTATCCTGAACAATCCCTTCGACAACCTTATCAGAGAAGGAATACTTGTGAACATCAAAATCTTGTAAATCATCTTCTAAAACTTTTAATTCAGGATCAACCCTTTCTTTAATAGACTCTGAATGATCTTTTACAATTATAACAATGGGTTGCTCAATTACATTAACATAAGTCTTTATAATAGGCTCCATCAATAAGAAAACTAAAGTACTTATCAATAAACTACGAAATATAAATAAAGTCCAAATAAGCTTATTTGGAGAAATACCCTTTTCTTTGTTATATAAAAAATAAGCGTACGCAAGACCTAATATAATACAAAATACAATATAAATAAATGGTAATTCTGTGTTAATCTCTAACATAAAACTACGTTAGCATCCCCCCACATACATTAATTACTTGTCCTGTAACATAAGCTGATAAATCAGATGCTAAAAATAATGTTGTATTTGCAATATCTTCAGGGGTACCTCCTCTTTTTAAAGGGATCTGTTCTCTCCACGCCTTTACAGTTTCTTCTCCTAATGCTTCAGTCATCTCAGTTTCAATAAATCCTGGAGCAATTGAATTACATCTTATATTACGAGAGCCTAACTCTAATGCTGTAGATTTCGTAAATCCATTAATTGCAGCTTTTGATGCAGAATAATTTGCTTGACCTGCATTCCCTTTTAAACCAACTACTGAGCTCATATTTATAATAGAGCCAGCTTTAGCTTTTAACATTGGGCGCAAAACAGCTTTTGTCATATTAAAGACTGATTTCATATTAATATTCATTACAATATCAAAATCCTCTTCAGTCATTCTCATCAATAATCCGTCTTTTGTAACTCCAGCATTATTTACAAGGACATCTATACTTCCAAAGTCTTTAATAACATCATCAGCTAGCTTCTGTGCTGCTTCAAAATCAGATGCATCTGATTTGTAACCCTTTGCTTTAAAACCATTCTCTGACAACTCTTTCTCTAGTGTTTTAGCACTCTCCTCAGAAGAACGATAAGTAAATGCAATATTTGCTCCATGCTTACTAAATAACTGAGCAATTCCTGTTCCAATCCCTCTGCTAGCGCCAGTTATAATTATATTTTTTCCTTCTAGTAACATCATAATTTATTATTTTATCTAACTAATATTATTGTCCCATACTCTTTATGTTTCCATCCTTCAAAATCTTGAAAAGACACTTCATATAGATAGGTGTCTGATGGTAGATCATATTTTGTTTTATACTGTTTTCCATCCCATCCTAAATCTAAACCACTACACTTTAATTCAGATGGAGATCTAGATTCATACATCAAAACACCTTGAGAATCCATTATCTTAAAGAGAAAAGTATTATCCCTTATTCCATTGTATTCAATACAGAACTTATCATTTACCCCATCATTATCTGGCGTAAATGAATTTGGAATATATACCCAGAACTCATCTGTAATTGTTACAAACTTCGTA
>PAHP01000012.1 GCA_002705205.1 Flavobacteriales bacterium | reverse complement strand
TGAAACTGGTAATGATTTACCTATGGGAACTTATATATATGAAGTCTACTTTCAAGATTTTGAAGGTTGGAAACATCAAGAAATGGGACACCTATTCCTTATAAGGTAAGTCTTTTTAAAAACACGAAATTTTATAAAAACATACCCCTATTTTATTCTGCTCAGGTAATTGCTTATCTTAAATTCAAAAACTATATTTGCAGCTAATATATTGTAGATAAAAATGAGTGGGTTTAAAGAATATACAGGATTACGTCTAGCCGAAATACATAAAACTGTTTTGGCTAGCTGGAAAAAAACTAATGTTTTTAATACGAGTGTTCTTAGTAGAAATGGAAATCCATCCTTTACTTTTTATGAAGGACCTCCATCAGCAAATGGGATGCCTGGAATTCATCATGTTATTGCTCGGGCTATAAAAGATCTTTTTTGCAGATATAAAACTCTCAAAGGGTTTCAAGTTAATAGAAAGGCTGGATGGGACACACACGGACTTCCTGTTGAGCTAGGGGTAGAAAAAGAACTATCCATCACCAAAGAAGATATTGGAACTACTATTTCTATTGAGGATTATAATAAAGCTTGCCGAACTAATGTTATGAAATATAAGGGTAAGTGGGAGGATATCACTGAGCAAATGGGTTATTGGGTAGATATGCAAAATCCATATCTTACTTATGATAATAAATACATAGAAAGTGTTTGGTGGCTGCTTTCAGAAATACATCAAAAAGGGTTGCTTTATAAAGGTCATACTATTCAACCTTTTTCACCAAAAGCAGGAACGGGATTAAGCACTCATGAACTAAATCAGCCGGGCTGTTATCGTGAAGTAAAAGACACCTCAGCTGTTGCTCAATTTAAACTAACGAAAAATAGTCGCTCTGAATTTTTATTTAAGAAGACTGAAAATCCTATTTACTTTTTAGCCTGGACAACTACTCCATGGACCCTGCCTTCAAATACAGCCCTTGCTGTTGGTAAAAAAATTGACTATTTACTAATTGAAACGTTAAATCAATATACAAAAAATAAAATTTCTGTAATCATTGCGCGCTCTTTGATCTCAAAATATTTTAATGCTGAAAATGAAAATGCTTCGTTTGACGATTATGAAATTGGCAAAAAGAATCTTCCTTTTAAAATAATGTCAGAGTTTAATGGCTCAGTATTAGAAAACCTGAGATATGAACAACTTTTAAAATATGCTCAGCCACAAGATGGAGATGCCTTCAAAGTTATATTAGGCGATTTTGTTACAACAGAAGATGGAACCGGAATTGTACATATGGCCCCTAGTTTTGGTGCTGATGACAATAGAGTCTGTAAGCAAAATGGAATTGGAAGTTTAACTCTAGTAAATAAAAAAGGCCAATTTACTACAGAGGTTCATGACTTCGCCGGGCTGTATGTTAGAGATGAATATTATAATCTAGGAGAACAAAAACCAAAGTTATCAACTGATATTCAAATTGTAATTAAACTAAAAGAAGAGGGGCTTTGCTTCAAATCTGAAAAATATGCCCATTCATATCCACATTGTTGGAGAACTGACAAGCCAATTTTGTATTACCCTTTAGATAGTTGGTTTATAAAAACTACTGATTATAAAGAGCGTATGATCGAGCTTAATAATACTATCAATTGGAAGCCAAAGTCAACAGGAGAGGGTCGTTTTGGAAAGTGGCTTGAAAATTTAGTAGACTGGAACTTGTCTCGATCTCGTTTTTGGGGAATACCTATCCCTATATGGAGAACTGAAGATGGTAAAGAGGAGATTTGTATTGGATCAATCAATGAATTAAAAAAAGAGATAGAGAAATCAGTCCGTGCTGGTTTTATGCATAGTAATATTTTAGGAGATTTTAAATCAGGGGATTTTTCTGATAAAAATTATAACCTCATGGATTTACACAAGCCATATGTTGACAATATCATTCTTGTTTCTTCATCAGGAAAGAAAATGAAAAGAGAATCAGATTTAATTGATGTTTGGTTTGATTCAGGATCAATGCCTTATGCTCAATTACATTATCCTTTTGAAAACAAAGATAGCTTTGAACAAAACTATCCTGCTGATTTTATTGCTGAGGGAGTAGATCAAACAAGAGGCTGGTTCTTCACACTTCACGCTATTTCAAGCATCCTTTTTGATTCTGTTGCATACAAAAATGTAATATCAAATGGACTTGTACTAGATAAGTCTGGAAATAAAATGTCAAAAAGATTAGGAAATGCTATAGATCCTTTCTCTATAATTGACAAGTATGGAGCTGATTCAACAAGATGGTATATGATATCAAATGCTCAGCCTTGGGACAACTTAAGGTTTGATGAGGGTGGAATAATTGAAGTTCAAAGAAAATTCTTTGGAACGCTTTACAACACTTACGCTTTCTTTTCTCTATACGCAAATATTGATGGATTTAGTTATCTGGAAGAAATAACGCCTATTACTGAAAGAAATAAATTAGATCGGTGGGTATTATCTGAATTAAACTCTCTTATTAAACAGGTTGAGGAAAATTACGAGTCTTATGAACCAACAAAAGTTGCCAGATTAATACAAGATTTTACAACTGATAAATTGAGTAACTGGTACGTAAGATTAAGTAGAAGGCGTTTTTGGAAAGGAGTGTACAACACAGAAAAAATAGCAGCCTACCAAACACTATACGAATGCTTAGAGACTATTGCAATAATAGCCGCTCCTATTGCTCCTTTTTTCATGGACAACCTTTTTCAAGACTTAAATAATGTTGGTAGAAGGTACTCGGTCAAATCGGTTCATTTATCCGATTTCCCTAAAGCAAATTCCTCGATAATTGATGTCAATCTTGAAAGAAGAATGAGCTTAGCTCAAAATATTACTTCATTAGCTTTGTCTTTAAGGAAAAAAGAACGGTTAAGGGTAAGACAACCACTTCAAAAAATTATGATTCCTGTTTTAGACACAAAAATGAAAGAGGATATCACCACTGTGTCTGCTATTATCAAAAAAGAAATAAATGTTAAACAAATTGAATTATTAGAAGAAGACTCATTAGTGCTAACAAAAACTATTAGGCCTAATTTTAAGACTTTAGGCCCTAAATATGGAAAGGACATGAAGCTCATCTCCAAATTGATCGGAGAATTCAATAATGATAATATAAAAGAAATCGAGCAGGCTGGTAAATATCAAATATCTGAAGATATTATAATTAGCTTATCTGATGTTGAAATTAGCTCTTGTGACATCCCTGGTTTTAGCGTTGCAAGTAATAGCGGAGTAACAGTGGCCTTAGACATCTCTTTAACGAAAACATTAAAAGAAGAAGGATTAGCAAGAGAATTTGTAAATAGACTTCAATCTCTAAGAAAAGAAAATGGCCTTGGAGTTACTGATAAAATTAAAATTATAGTTGAAAAAAATCCCGCCATAACAAATGCAATTAAAAATAATTTCACTTATATTTGTGAGGAAACTTTAGCGGTCCAATTAGATTATGAAGAGGAGGCTGTTAAAGGCTGTACTCTAATAGAACTAATTGACGGTGTTTCGGTTAATGTTTTTTTAGTAAAAAAATAAACTTATGGCAGAAAAAACAACATACTCAGAAGTAGAATTAGAAGAATTTAAACAGATAATCCTTGCTAAAATTAATAGCGCTCAAGAAGACTTGCGAATACTTAGGGCCGCTACAGCCAATGATTCTGATAACGGAACTGAAGATACTTCTCCTTCTTTTAAAGCATTTGAAGAGGGGTCAACAACTCTTTCAAAGGAAGAGAATATTAAGCTTGCCGAAAGACAAGCAAAATTTATCCGAAACCTTAATAATGCATTAATCAGAATTGAAAATAAAACTTATGGCATCTGTAGGGTTACCTCGAAACTCATCTCTAAAGAGCGACTAAAACTTGTTCCCCATGCAACCTTAAGTATTGAAGCTAAAAAGGCTCAATAAAAATTTTGAAAAAAATATTTCTTACAGCATTTTTATTATTATTAGTTGATCAAATTATTAAAATTTGGATAAAAACTAATATGTTTTTAGGACAAGAATTCTATATTACTGATTGGTTTATTATTCATTTCACTGAAAATAATGGAATGGCTTTTGGCATGGAATTTGGCGGATCCACCGGAAAGGCTCTTTTAACTATTTTTAGAATAATTGTAGTTACTCTAGGTATTTTCTATATAAAATCTATTGTGACTCTTTCAATGCCAAAAGGGGTCTTAATTGCATTAGGACTCATAATTGGGGGTGCTATTGGTAATATTATAGATAGTACTTTTTATGGTATTATTTTTAATGATAGTTACAATTCTATTGCTTCTTTATTTCCAGATACAGGGGGCTACGCCCCATTACTACACGGAAAAGTCGTTGATATGCTGTATTTCCCTCTAATCAATAGCCACTTCCCGAATTGGCTTCCATTTTTTGGAGGAGAGCATTTTATCTTTTTTAGACCCGTTTTTAATATTGCTGATTCAGGTATTTCTATAGGAATATTTATGATTTTATTATTTTATCGAAAATATTTTAATTAGGCCTCTTTAATTTATTTCTTTGCATATCACCATAAATACTTCCTTCTAATCCAACTTTTTCAGTATGTTTTTTAAAGTACTTTTGATTAATCTTTCGTAACAAACTTAGCGCCTTAAAATGGATCACGTGTATTAAGGGGGTTTTTATACGGCCCCATTGGCTTGGAAAATCATAATTATACTTTTCTAGAAAAGGCCCAAAAACAGCAATAGCCTGATGCTTAATATCATCTGTATAATACAGTGATAGATTTTTTTTCTTCCCAATAGTCTTATTTGCTACTGGTAGTGGCCTTGGTTCTTCTACTCCAACTTTTTGAAGTGCCATTAAATAGTCTTTGTCAATATTTTCATACTTTATTATAAAATCACAATGAGAAAGTGTTAATGAAAAAAGATTATCATATGGTCTTATGAAAAATTTCTTAAAGTATTGTTGAAATGACGCCTTATGATTATGAATATACTTAAATCGTTCTCTCTGTTGTTTTGTTATATGCCCTCCATTTTCAATAAAAAGCTTTGGATTAGTGAAGTTTCCTTTTGCATTTGCTTTCATTTTTTCATATATAGTAACCGCTATATCCATAGGGTTTCTCAAAACAGCAAATACAAAGTATTTTTTTTCCTGATTAGTTGCTTTCTTTTCAAATTCATAATATAAAGAATGCTTGCTTAAATATGGCTCCCCCTCATGCTCCAAATATAATTCTTTTGATATTGCGGATGAAGCAGAGAATGGTAGCCCTATAAATAGATATTTATATTTATGACTAATTATCATTTATACTAAATTATGGTTTATTAGATACTCTGCTATTTGAACTGTATTTGTAGCTGCTCCTTTACGCAAATTATCTGCAACAATCCACAAATTTAATGTTTTCTCTTGCGTAAAATCTCTTCTAATTCTTCCAACAAAAACATCATCTTTTTTAGATCCGTTGATTGGCATAGGATATTTATTATTCCGAACATCATCAATTACCTTGACTCCTGGCATTTTATTTAATGCCTTTCTAACTTCATCTAACTCAAACTCATCTTCAAATGTAATATTTGCACTTTCTGAATGCCCTGCAAGAACAGGAATTCTTACAGCTGTTGCTACAACATCAATATTAGTGTCCAAAATCTTCTTTGTCTCATTAGTTAGCTTCATCTCTTCTTTAGTATACCCATTTTCAATAAAATCATCACAATGAGGAAGTGCATTTCTGTAAATTTGATGTGGATATGCCTTTTCAGTATATACGCCTGCTTCTTCATTTTCTAGCTGCTCAACGGCTTTTCTTCCTGTTCCCGATACGGACTGATATGTAGAAACGACTACTCTTTTTACCGAAAATATTTTATGAAGCGGATAGAGAGCCATCACCAATTGAATAGTCGAGCAATTAGGATTTGCAATTATTAAGTCTTCTTGTAATAGCTCAATCCCGTTTATTTCGGGAACAATCAGCTTATGTTTTGGATTCATTCTCCAATAAGATGAGTTGTCTATTACCTTGCATCCTTTTTCTGCTAATTTTGGCGCCCAAATTCTTGAAGTTTTGCTTCCTGCAGAAAAAAGAGCTAAATCAATTTCTTTATTCAATAGCTCGCTTAAAGAAATGACCTTATACTTCTTCCCATTATATAAAATCTCTTTTCCATATGAGTTCTCTGAAGCGACAAGAGTAAGTTCTGTAATATTAATATTTCTCTCCAAAAGAATTTCTAATATCTCTCTTCCAACCATTCCTGTAGCCCCTACTAATGCTAATTTCATAATTTATTATTCATGCTCAAAAATAGTATATTTACACGCTATGAAAAAACTCTTTTTACTTTTTATAGGTATTATTTATTTTATTGTTCATAGATAATGCCAGCTCCAACTAATATCACTAATATTATAAAATTACTCCCTGATAAAACAGGGATTTACCAATATTATGATCAAAACGAAAAGTTACTGTATGTTGGAAAAGCAAAAAATATTAAAAAACGGGTTGCCTCTTACTTTACTAAACAACAACAAAATAAAAAAACACAAGCTCTTTTAAGTAAAATAAATGATATAAAATATATAGTTGTTGAAACTGAAATGGATGCTTTACTTTTAGAAAATAACCTTATTAAAAAGCATCAGCCAAAGTATAATGTTATGCTAAAAGACAGCAAAACGTACCCATGGATTTGCATCAAAAAAGAGGCATTTCCTAGAGTTTTCCAAACTAGAGACATTGTAGAAGATGGGTCCGAGTATTTTGGCCCATACACTTCAGTAAAGTTAGTAAAAACACTTTTAGATTTTTTTCATGAATTATATCCATTAAGAAATTGTAATCACAATCTCTCAGTAAAAAATATCAACTCTAATAAATTTAAAGTGTGTTTAGAGTATCATATAGGCAATTGTCTTGGGCCTTGTATTGGAGATCAAATAAACGAAGATTATCAAATTGGAATTAACCATATCCGCCAAATAATTAAGGGTGACATTAAATCTGTTATTAAACATTTAAAAACTACTATGCTTAGATTTTCAAAGAACATGGAGTTTGAAAAAGCTCAATCAATAAAAGATAAGATTGCTCTATTAAATAAATATCAAGTAAAATCTACTATTGTAAACCCTAAAATCAATAATATTGATGTTTTTAGCATTATCTCTGACGAGGAGTCTGCTTTTGTAAATTATCTTAAAATTAATTCTGGAGCAATAATTCAAGCTCACACTATGGAATTAAAAAAGAAATTAGATGAAACTGAAGAAGCCTTATTGCAATTAGCCATTGTAGAAACTAGACTAAAATTCAATAGTACATCACAAGATATTTATTGCTCGCATTTTCCAGAAAATATAGGAGATGATCTGAATATTACAATACCAAAAATTGGTGATAAAAAAAAATTGATTGACCTTAGTTTGCGTAATGCAAAATACATGCAATTAGATAAGAAAAAGCGCCAAATTAATTCTGTTAAAAAACCGGATAATAAGAGTATTCTGCAGCAATTACAAAAAGATTTAGGAATGCTTAATCTTCCCAAACATATTGAGTGTTTTGATAATTCGAACATACAAGGCACAAACCCTGTTGCAGCCTGTATAGTATTTAAAAATGCAAAATCTAGCAAAAAAGATTATCGTCATTTTAACATAAAAACTGTTCAAGGGCCTGATGATTATGCAAGTATGGAGGAGGTAGTTTATAGAAGGTACAAGCGGTTATTGGATGAAGAAAAAAAATTACCCGAGTTAATTGTAATTGATGGGGGTAAAGGTCAACTAAGCTCCGCTGTAAAAAGTTTAGATAAATTAAATCTAAGAGAAAGAATATCTATTATTGGAATTGCAAAACGATTAGAAGAAATTTATTTTCCTGGAGATAGTATTCCTCTTTATTTGGACAAACGCTCCCAAAGTTTGAAGTTGATACAACAGCTAAGAAATGAAGCTCACCGCTTTGGCATTAGCCATCATCGAAAAAAAAGAGCTAAAAATAGCCTCAGTACTTCATTAGATAAACTTAACGGAATTGGTCCAAAAACAGTAGAATTACTTATATCACATTTTGGGTCTGTTAAAAAAGTAAAAGAAGCTAAAAAAGAAGATCTTACTAAGTTAATTGGTAAAAGTAAGGCTAATAAAATTTTAAAACTGAACCATTAATTCAACAGCTTTTCCATCTCGGATAATCGTTGCTTTTACCTTATCTCCTTTTACATAGCGGCCTAATGCTTTCATATAGGTCATCATGTCTAGAACTTTCATATCTCCTAGCTGCACTACAATATCTCCTTTCTGCATGCCTGATTTATACGCCGGTTTTCCATCGGTTACACCATCTATTCGCATGCCTTTTTCTGAATATAGATAATCTGGAATAACTCCCAATGTAACAGAGAATTTTGGTGCTTTTCGATTTTCATCATTTTTAGTTTTTGTGAAAAGAAGCTTTTCCTCATCATCCAAGTCATTTATTAAATTCTGTATATAAGTAAGAACGGTTTCTATCCCCTCATAATTTATTTTATCTGCATCGTCAGATGGCTTGTGATAATCTTCATGTGCTCCTGTAAAAAAATGAAGAACTGGAATGTCTTGCAAATAAAATGAAGTATGGTCAGAAGGGCCAACACCACTTTTTGTAGTAGTAATGGTAATATTTTCTAGCATATTTTCTTTTAATAATAAATCCCACCTCGGAGACGTTCCTGTTCCATAAATAGCTATCCTACCATCTTCATTTAATCTTCCAATCATGTCCATATTTATCATATAGTTTATTTTTTTTGGATTCAATAAATCACTATTTGCAAAAGCATTTGAACCCAAGAGCCCTTTTTCTTCTCCGCTAAATGCAATAAACAGGTAATTGTAATTATTGTATTTTGACTTATTATAAAATCTAGCAAGCTCCAAAATTCCTGCGGTACCACTTGCATTGTCATCGGCTCCATTATGGATGGCAGGCTCACCTCTATAAAGAGATCCTTCCGCTCCCCATCCTAAATGATCGTAATGAGCACCAATAATTATGGTGTTTTCTTTACCATTATTAACCTCTGCGATTAAATTTTTTCCCTTAACCCTTCTTTCTTTTAAGTTAATTTTAGCCCTAATTTTAGTTGTTAATTTTTCTTTCGAATCATCAAAAAACAAAACAGGAATTCCTGCAGAATTAATTTTTTTAAACTTTCTTACAGGGGTTTCGGCATATTTATCATCCGTATAGTAAATTACGGCTATTGCCCCTTTTTCTTTTGCAATCTCTGCTCTAAGTTTTAAATCATGATAATTTAAATATTTTGAATGAGGGTGAATACCGTCCGGTGAAGATGTATTTATTACAGCTATTTTTCCTCTAACATCTAAAGAAGTATAGTCAGAATAGCCTAATTCTTGAGCATGAACCCCAAAATTAACATCAACATGATCAATATTATCCAGGCTTCCATTTTCAGAATATCTAATTGGATATAAGGCCTCATTATTTGAGAAAAAATCAACCTCTACATTATCATTAAATTGAAAGGGATGCGTCTTTGTTTTTAAACCAATTTCATTAAATCTTTTTTGCAAATACTCAAGTGCTAATTGCTCTCCAATTGTACCTGTTTCTCTCCCCTCTAATTTATCATCTGATAAAAATAGTATGTCTGTTTTTAACCTATTAATAGCCGTTTTTGATTCTTTACTCTCTTGAGAAAAAAGTGTTACACTTATTAATACAAAACCTAAAATTATTTTTTTCATAGATTATTCTTTTTCTCCTGTATAATGAGAGATCCCTCCGGCTAAATTAATTACACTTTTAAAACCCATTCGTTTTAATTGCATTTGCGCCTGAGCAGATCTTCCTCCAAGCTTACATTTTGCAATTATATGCTTTGATTTACAGCTCTCAATCTGCTGAACTTTGTTAAAAAAATCTGAAAGAGGAATTAAGTAATCAACGCCTACAATTCTTTTTTGATTATACTCATACTCTTCTCTTACATCTACAAGTAAAAAATCAGCCCTACCAATCTTTCTTTCTGACAAAAGATATTCTAGCTCTTTACCATTAATTTCTGTGCTCTCTAATAATTCATCAGTGTCATACATCTTAAATCTCTTTATTATATTATTTTATTCTTCTTTTATTTCTGGCTTCATTTGAGGAAAGAAAAGAACATCTTGGATAGAATTAGAGTTCGTCATTATCATGCTAAGTCTGTCTATGCCAATCCCTAGACCAGCAGTTGGAGGCATTCCATACTCAATTGCTCTTAAAAAATCTTCATCTAAAAGCATTGCCTCGTCATCTCCTCTTTTTCCTAATTCTATTTGCTTCTCAAGTCTAGCTCTTTGATCAATTGGATCATTCAGCTCTGAAAAGGCATTACAAATCTCTTTTCCATTACAGATTGCCTCAAAACGCTCAACTAGACCTTCATGCTTTCTATGTTTTTTAGCCAGTGGAGACATCTCTACAGGATAATCAGTAATAAATGTTGGCTGAATCAATTCTCCTTCACATTTCTCTCCAAATATTGCGTCAATTAATTTCCCTCTTCCCATCGTTTTATCTACTTCAACGCCTAATTTTTTTGCTGTTTTAAATATTTTTGCCTCATCCATTTTTGAAATATCAAATCCTGTAAAATGATCAATAGCTTCATACATGGTATACCTCTTCCATGGTCTTTGAAAGTTAATTGTATTTTTTCCAACTTCAACCTCAGTAGTGCCGTATAAATCCATCGCAATTTTTTCTACCATTTCTTCTACTAAATCCATCATCCAAAAATAATCTTTATACGCCACATACAATTCCATTTGTGTAAATTCTGGGTTATGAAATCTGCTCATACCTTCATTTCTAAAATCTTTTGAAAACTCATAAACTCCATCAAAACCACCAACTACTAATCTCTTTAAATAAAGTTCATTAGCAATCCTAAGATATAGCTCCATATCCAGCGTATTGTGATGTGTTTTAAAGGGTCGAGCAGCAGCACCTCCATAAAGAGGTTGTAAAATTGGTGTTTCAACCTCTAAATAACCTTTCTCGTTTAAGTACGAACGCATAGAATTTGTAAGTTGAGTCCTTTTAATAAATGCCTCTTTTACATTAGGATTAACTACTAAATCTACATATCTCTGTCTATATCGTTTTTCAGGATCTGAAAAAGAGTCATGCATTTTTCCATCAGCATCAATCTTTGGCAGGGGTAATGGTTTTAATGATTTTGTAAGGACCGTAAGCTCTTTAGCTTTTATCGAAATTTCTCCAACCTTTGTAATAAATACTATCCCTTTAACGCCAATAATGTCTCCAATATCTAATAATTTCTTAAATACTGTATTATACATTTTTTTGTCTTCTCCTTCACAGATTTCATCTCTATTTACATAAATCTGAATTCTTCCATCAGTATCTTGTATTTCTGCAAAAGAAGCCTTTCCCATGATTCTTCTGCTCATTAGTCTTCCTGCAATAACAACCTCTACCTCATCACCATCTTTATAGCTTTCAATAATTTGTTTAGATCTAGCATTTACATGAAACAATTCAGCCGGATAAGGCTCCACTCCTAATTCTCTTAGTTGTTTTAAGGATTCTCTTCTAACTATTTCTTGTTCTGAAAGCTCTCTTTTCATGCTATAATTTTTTTGCAAAGATAGGAATTCTATTATCCTATTATTTCGTATTTTCGACTTCTTTTAACAAGCATATTTTAATATCCAAAACCGAATCTAGAGATGAAAATGAATGATTATATTAATGATTTTACAAATCATTTAAGAGACGCAATTGATATTGCAAAAAGCACAGAGCTTAGCCCACCATCTAAACAAATTAAAAATGTACTTATTTGTGGTTTAGGAGGCTCCGGTATTGGAGGTACAATTGTAACTGATATCGTCTCTAAAAAAGCAGGAGTTCCTATTTCCGCTACCAAAGATTATAGTGTCCCACATTTTGTAAACGAAAACACTCTCGTTATTGCTAGTTCTTATTCAGGAAATACAGAAGAAACTCTTTATGCTTTAGAGAAATGCCAAGAAAAGGGGGCTGAAATTGCAATAATAACATCAGGAGGTAAGCTAAAAACAATTGCTGAAAAAAATAATTATAATAAAATAATTATACCTGCAGGCCATCCTCCAAGAGCTATGTTTGGCTATGCTTTTACAGAATTATTTTTCCTCTTAAATCATTATGATATTATTGATGATTTATTTAAGGTTGATTTTGAAAAAGCCATAAATTTATTAGATACTGAAAAAGATGACATCCAAAAAAAAGCAAAATTTTTGGCAAAAAAAATGCACAAAAAAACACCCGTTATTTATGTGGCAAATGGATTTGAGGGGGTCGCAATTCGATTTCGTCAACAGATAAATGAAAACTCTAAAATGCTTTGCTGGCATCATGTTATTCCAGAAATGAATCATAACGAATTGCTGGGCTGGAGAACAAATGTAAATGGTTTGGCTGTAGTCTATTTCCGGAATAAAATTGATTATGGCAGGAATCAAATAAGAATTGATATTAACAAAGCAGTTATTTCAAAATTTACAAAAAACATTACTGAAATATGGAGTAAGGGAGGCTCTTTAATTGAAAACTCTCTCTACCACATTAATGTAGGAGATTGGGTTAGTTGGTATTTATCTGAAATGAATAATGTAGATGCAATTGAGATTGATGTAATCAACTTTTTAAAGTCGGAATTAGCAAAAATTTAATGAATAAGCATGTTCTCTTTAAAGATTTAGGGCTGATTGACTACAAAAAATGCTGGGATTATCAAGAAGAACTTTTTGCAGAAATCTTAGCTAAAAAATCAGAAAACAGGAAAGAGGTAAAAAAAGATAAAACTAATAATTATTTGATTTTTTGTGAGCATCCTCACGTCTACACTCTAGGAAAGAGTGGCAATAAAAAAAACTTATTGGTAAATGATGATTATCTAAAAAGTAGAGGTGCTTCTTTTTATAAAATAAATAGGGGGGGGGACATAACGTATCATGGTCCTGGGCAAATTGTAGGCTATCCAATTTTGGATTTAGATAATTTTTTTACAGATATACATAAATATCTCAGGCTTTTGGAGGAAGCTGTTGTCCTTACGCTAAAAGAATACGGCTTATTTGGAGAAAGATCAAAAGGAGAGACGGGGGTTTGGCTTGATGTTGGAACCTCCAAGGCTAGAAAAATTTGTGCACTAGGAGTAAAAAGCAGTAGGTGGGTTACTATGCATGGATTTGCATTTAATATAAATTCTGACCTTTCTTATTTTAGCAATATTATTCCTTGTGGAATTAGAGACAAGCAAGTAACTTCTTTGAAAAAAGAATTAGGAAAAGAAATTGATTTGAAAGAGGTTAAAAAAAAACTATTAATTCACATTTCTAACCTCTTTCAAATGACAATAAAAGACGGAGATATATAGTTTATATAAAAAGCGTTATTTTTAACAACACAAAAAAGAATACATAATGGGAAATATATTATTGGAATTTAAAAATCTTATTACCGAATTTCATACCGAAGGAACGACTATGAAAGCTGTAAATAACGTTAGTTTTACATTAAATAAAGGAGAAACAATTGGTATAGTTGGTGAATCTGGATCTGGCAAATCTGTAACTTCACTTTCAGCTATGCGATTAATCCCTAGCCCTCCTGGAATTATTAGTGGAGGTGAAATTATTTTTCATCAAGACAATGGAAAAGCTACTAATTTACTAAAAATATCAGAAGAGGAAATGCGTAAATTTAGAGGAAATGATATCGCAATGATTTTCCAAGAACCAATGACTTCATTGAATCCTGTTTTTACGTGTGGAGACCAAGTTATGGAAGCTATAATATTGCATCAAAAACTAGATAAAAATGCAGCAAAAGCACTTACCATAAAGCTTTTTGAAGAAGTACAATTGCCAACTCCTGAAAGAATTTTTAGCACCTATCCACATCAAATTTCTGGAGGACAAAAACAAAGAGTGATGATCGCAATGGCCATGAGCTGCCAGCCATCTGTTTTGATTGCTGATGAGCCAACAACAGCCCTAGATGTAACCGTTCAAAAAACTATTTTAGAATTAATGCAAAATCTGCAAAAGGAAAGGGATATGGGGATCATGTTTATTACACATGATTTAGGTGTTATTGCAGAATTAGCAGATAAAGTTGTAGTAATGTATAAAGGGAAAATTGTAGAACAAGGAAATGTTTGGGATATTTTTACCAACCCTCAACATCCATATACAAAAGGGCTTTTAGCTTGCCGTCCACCACTTGATAAAAGATATACTTTTTTGCCAACAGTTTCTGATTTTATGAAAATTGATGTCAATGGTAAAATTATTGATAATGGTATTTCTGTTGCAGATTTTACTAAAAATTTGGCCATCCCAGATAGTGATAGAAAAACAAAACAAAACAAATTATTTAAGCAAGAACCAATATTAAAGATCCATAATCTAAAAACTTATTTCCCATTAAGGAATGGGTTTTTTGGAGGAATTACAGGTCATGTCAAAGCTGTTGATGAGGTTAGTTTTGATGTATATCCAGGAGAAACATTAGGCCTTGTAGGCGAAAGTGGTTGTGGAAAAACAACTATTGGAAGAACTATACTTAGATTAGAAGAGCCTAGTGAGGGGGAAATGATTTATAAAGGAAATGATATTACAAAAATGTCTGCAGATGAGTTAAGGGCTTTTCGTAAAGAGGTGCAAATTATTTTTCAAGACCCATACTCGTCATTAAACCCAAGAATGACAATTGGAAATGCTATAATGGAGCCCATGCAAGTGCATGACATCTTAGATAATGATGAGCAAAGAAAAAAGAAAGTAGAAGAATTGCTTAGTCGAGTTAGTTTAGATCCTGCTCATTTTTACCGATACCCACACGAATTTTCTGGAGGGCAAAGGCAAAGAATAGGCATTGCTAGGGCTTTAGCTGTAAATCCAAAATTCATCATTTGTGATGAGTCTGTTTCTGCATTAGATGTTTCTGTTCAGGCACAGGTTTTGAATCTACTTAACGAATTAAAAGAAGAATTTGGCCTTACATATATCTTTATTTCACATGATCTTTCCGTTGTAAAGTATATGAGTGATAGAATGGTAGTAATGCAGCAGGGGAAAATTGAAGAAATGGGTGATGCTGACCAAATTTATAATAAGCCATCAACAACTTATACTCAAAAATTAATTGATGCTATACCTGAGGGAAAGCTAGATGATATTAAAGCCCACCTCTCAGCTAAGGGGATTAAAGTTTCTTGATCTCTTATTATCAAAGTACTCTTAAACGTCCATCTCAGGAATTTCTCCCTCAATAATTAAGTCTGCTTCGGTTGCACTCTTAATTTCGTTAATGCTTATTCCAGGAGCTCTTTCTAAAAGTTTAAATCCGTTTTTAGTAACCTCCAAAACAGCTAAATTAGTGACTACTTTCTTTACACAATTTACACCAGTAATAGGAAGCGTACATTTTTTTAAAATCTTACTTTCTCCCTTTCTATTCGTGTGCATCATAGCTACAATAATATTTTCTGCTGAAGCGACTAAATCCATTGCTCCTCCCATTCCTTTTACCATTTTTCCTGGGATCTTCCAGTTAGAAATATCCCCATTTTCAGAAACCTCCATGGCCCCCAAAACTGTGAGCTGAACATGCCTGCCTCTTATCATTGCAAAAGAGATTGCAGAATCAAAAATAACTGCTCCTGGTAAAGTTGTAATGGTTTGCTTGCCTGCATTTATCATATCAGGATCCTCCTCCCCCTCAAAAGGAAAGGGGCCCATTCCTAAAACTCCATTTTCTGATTGAAACTCAACATTAATTCCTTTTGGAATATAATTAGCAACTAATGTTGGAATTCCAATTCCCAAATTAACATATGTATTGTGCTCTAAATCTTGAGCTATTCTTTGGGCTATCTGTTTTTTGTCTAATGCCATTCTATTATCGCTTTATAATGGTTCTTTGCTCTATTCTCTTCTCATATTTTTCTCCTTTAAATATTCTTTGAACAAAAATACCTGGAGTATGTATTTGATTAGGATCTAATTCTCCTGCCGGTACTAATTCCTCCACCTCAGCTACTGTGATTTTTCCAGCCATAGCCATAAGAGGATTGAAGTTTCTTGCTGTTCCTCTAAAGATCAGGTTGCCTGCTGTATCTCCTTTCCATGCTTTTACAAATGCAAAATCAGCAATAAGTGCTGTTTCCAAAATATGAGGCTTTCCATTATATTCTCTTACTTCTTTTCCATAAGAAACCTCTGTTCCATAACCAGCAGGGGTAAAAAATGCTGGAATTCCTGCACCTCCCGCCCTACACCTTTCTGCCAAAGATCCTTGGGGAATTAAGTCTACTTCTAGTTCTCCTGAAAGCATTTGTTTTTCAAATTCGGCATTCTCTCCTACATAAGAAGAAATCATTTTTTTAATTTGTTTCCTTTGTAACAAAAGACCTAAGCCAAAATCGTCTATGCCAGCATTATTTGAAATGCAAGTAAGTCCAAAAATATCCTTTTTAGAAAGTGCATTTATTGCATTTTCAGGAATGCCTGAAAGCCCAAATCCCCCAAACATAAAAGTCATATTGCTCTCAACTCCTAATAAGGCCTCTTTAATATTATTTACTGCTTTATTTATCATATTTTAAAATTCTTCTTCAAATTCATCATATTGACCCCCCTGAATATTCTCTCCGCAATCTATCTCTTCATATGTAGATCTTGGAATATTAAATGGAATTGGATGAATTCCTGTGTTTAATGTGTCGGCATACACCCTTTGCATATACTCCGCAAAAATAGGTAACGCCATATTTGCTCCTTGTCCATAATAAATTGTTCTAAAGTGTGCTGATCTATCTTCACAACCACTCCAAACCCCTGTAACTAAATTAGGCGTTATTCCCATAAACCATCCGTCTGATTGATTTTGAGTTGTTCCTGTTTTTCCTCCAATTTCATTTTCAAATCCATATGTATACTTTAATCGAACTCCTGTTCCTAAAGTTTTATTTGCCGCTGGACTATAAACTCCCTTAACCACCCCCTGCAGCATTCTCACCATTAAATCAGCTGTTTCTTTACTCATTGCTTCATTAGTTTTTGGAGTAAATTCTTCTAATACTACGCCATTTTTATCCTCAATCCTTGTTATAAAAATTGGCTCTATCCATACACCTTTATTTACAAAAGTTGAATAAGCTCCTACCATCTCATAAACAGATAAATCAAAAGTTCCCAAACATAATGAAGGAACTGGTAATATTTTTGATTGAATTCCTATCTTTTTAGCTAAATCAACAACAGCATGTGGCCCAAACTGTTTCATAATATAAGCGGTAATTGTATTAATAGAATTTGCTAGCCCAAACTTTAATGTAATATTCATTTCATCATACTCATCTCCTGAATTTTTTGGAGCCCAATCTTTTTCTAGCCCCCATCTGTCCTTATCAAAAATAACAGGGACATTAGGAATCTCATAACAAGGAGAATATCCTGACTGTATTGCTAAAGAATATAAAAATGGTTTAAATGTTGAGCCCACCTGCCTTTTTCCTGTAGTAACATGGTCATATTGAAAATGCTTATAATTAATTCCACCGACATAAGCCTTCACATAGCCAGTGTTTGGATCCATACTCATCATTCCAGAGTGAATAAAAAACTTATTGTATTTAATTGAGTCTCTTGGTGATAAAATTGTATCTATTTCTCCGTCCCAAGAAAACAATTCCATTGGTACTTTGGTGTTAAAGATTTTATTAATTTCAGATATGGATTTTCCTGCTCTTTTTAATTTTCTATACCTATCTGATCTTCTCATTCCAGCATCAATAATATCGTTTATTTGTTCGGTTTCAAAGTCTTCAGGGTAAGGGGCATTTGTATATCCTCTCCAGTGATTATAAAAATCTTTTTGAAGCTTTGCAATATGAATTTTTAACCCCTCTTCTGCAAACGTTTGTAATCTTGAGTTTATTGTAGTATAAACTTTAAGTCCGTCTGTATAAATATTATAGTGTGTTCCATCAGGTTTTGTATGCGTGTCACACCATTTTTTTAACTCGGCTCTTAAATACTCTCTAAAATAAGGAGCTAGTCCTTCGTTATGACTTGCTTTCTTAAAGTCCAAAAGAATCGGCTGATCTTTTAATATCTCATATAATGAATCTGAGATAAAATCATATTTATTCATTTGAGAAAGGACTACATTCCTTCTTTCTTCTGTTAATGTTAATCTTCTATTTGGGTTATATAAAGCTGGATTTTTTAACATACCAACAAGCATTGCAGATTCTTCAGTGTTAAGCTCCATCGGTTGCTTATTAAAATAAACTTGTGCTGCTGATTTAATCCCAACAGCATTGTTGACCCAATCAAAACGATTAAGGTACATGCTAAGGATCTCGTCTTTTGTATAGCGTTTTTCAAGCTGAGCTGCAATTACCCATTCTTTTAATTTTTGCATTACCCTTTCTAATCCAGAGCTTGGCTTATCTGTGAATAACATTTTAGCTAATTGCTGCGTAATTGTACTAGCACCTCCAGAATTTTTTTTTCCAAAAATAGCTCCAAAAATAGCTCTTAGAAGGGATCTGGCGTCTATTCCAGAATGTTTTCTAAAGCGAATATCCTCCGTTGAAATTAAAGCGTTTATTAAGCTTTCTGGTAGTTCATTATACCTTGACTTGCTTCTATTCTCAAAAAAATACTTTCCTAAAACAACCTGATCTTCTGAAATAATTTCGGTCGCCAAATTATTCTGTGGACTTTCTAATTGTTTAAAGGTGGGCAATTCACCAAAGACACCTAAAGAAGTTAGCTGAACTAAAGTAAACAGAACTATAAATGGGCTTAAAATAAATCCCCAAAATATTAGTTTTGAAAATCTAGTCATTATGCTTTGATATTATTAATCCAATATCTATAATATTTGCTAAACGCTGTATCTTTGCCTTCTCTCCATATCTCATGGCTTGTTCTACTTTTAACAAATATGAGCCCTTAGATGAAAACCTTTTTTTTGCTTGAATAGTATGCTTAAACTCTCTTATATCGCTAACACCCGTTCCATGCCATTTTCCTGTTTTATCAGCTAATATTATTTCAATAGTATCTTTTATCTCAGACTCTAAAAAAAGGAATAAGTTTTGATATTCATAATCTACTGAATGTCTAACGTTCAATATTAAATCATATAACATTATAGTGTCTAATACTGTGCACTCAAAACTTACAATGCTATCTGTATTCCAGCCCTCTTCATTAAAAGAATGATAATTTTCATAGGCAATATCATCACATGAGCACAAACACAATGCGATTAAAAAAAAGAAAACGTTACGCATCTTTTTTTTGTTTTTCTTTTGCCTTACTCTTTATTCTTGTTTTTTGGATTTGCTTGTTTTTTTTACTTTTAAATTTACCCCCTTTTCTTCTATTATTTTTTTTCTTGTCAAAACGATTAATATTGTCTTGACCTGTTGCGTCCTTAAAATTTAATTCAGAACTAGACTGATCAACAATAAACTCATCAAACGTTTCGGGAACTCCTCCTTTTTTATTTATCTCTATTATTTTTTTTACCCCTTCTGTTGAAATTTCTAATAATTCTGCAGAGGGATTCTCTGGAACAAAATAATACATTACTCCTTTAAATACATCAAGTTTGACAAATTTTGCGACACCTATTTTAGTTTTTAATTGTTTTTTTGAACTAGGGAATTCTTTTAACGCTTCTGTATATCCATCAAGCTCAAAGTTCAGGCAACATTTTAATCTTCCACATTGTCCTGAAATCTTTTGTGGGTTAATAGATAATTGTTGGTATCTAGCTGCTCCTGTTGAAACAGATGAAAACTCTGTCATCCAAGTAGAGCAACATAGTTCTCGCCCACAACTTCCAATACCCCCAATTTTAGCTGATTCTTGCCTAGCCCCTATCTGCCTCATTTCAATTCTTACTCCAAATTGCCTTGAATACTCTCTAATAAGCTCCCTAAAATCTACCCTTTTTTCAGCGGTATAATAAAACGTAGCCTTTGATTTATCTCCTTGAAACTCCACATCTGAAAGTTTCATTTCTAATTTAGCTTCTTCTATGATTCTTTTTGCTTTCTCAAGAATAGCGCCTTCACTTTCAATAGCAGATTTCCATTTTTCTTTATCTGTATCTGATGCTAAACGATATAGCTTCTTTAAGGGTGTTTTATCTCTATCTATTTTTTTCCTTTGCATCTGAACCGCTACTAACTCTCCAATCATAGTAATTTTGCCAATATCATGACCCGACTTATCTCCCTGTACCGCAACCCAGTCTCCATGTTTAATTTCAAGATCTTCTGAATTAATATAAAAATCCTTTCTGTCTCCTTTAAATTGGACCTCTAAAAGATTAGTGTTTTCTGTTTTTGGGCCATCAATTTGATAAAGCCAGTCAAAAACTGAGCTTGTCCCACAACCTCTACTCTCTGAAACATCACATGTACTACAGTTACTACAGCCCATTCTTTTTAATTTATAACAAACTTACGTTTAACTTTTAAAAACTTTATAATTTGTAAAGATAGCTCAAAAAATAAAATTTTAGCATTTGCATTTCTATTTATTGATTTTATTGATCTTTCTAATTCGTCAATAATCAAAATACTATTCTCCTCATGTATAAATGGCGCAAACTTTAAAATAAACATAGATTCTTTTTCATTTGTTTTTAAAAGCTTGTGATTAGCAAAATTAAAAATTAAGCACTCTCTAGCCATTTTTATTGCATAAGATAAAAATAATTCTTGATGCTTTCTACCCATAAAGGCAATTTCATCTACCCATTTTGATATATTTACAATATCTGTTTTATATGAAAGCCGCATCCAAGAAGCAAACTGTTCAAACAAATCTAACCCCTCCAATTGCTCACTTTCTATTTTAAGGATTTTCCCAAGATTAGAGCCTGTAATGGCTATTAATTTTTTTGATTTTTCAGTATCTATTAGGCTTTTATCCAAATATGTCAAAATATCGTTCTTGGTAAAATCAGGCACCTTTATTTTTTGTAACCTAGATATGATTGTTGGAAGTAGTTTGTTAGGACTAGTTGATATTAATAGAAAAATTGTGCCTTTTGGAGGCTCTTCAAATAATTTTAATAATTTGTTTGAGGCCTCTAAATTCATTTTTTCAGGCATCCAAATTAATACAACTCTATAAGGAGACTCAAAATTCTTTAATGTTAACTTCTGATGTATTACATCTGCCTCATCCTTATAAATTAAGAACTGTTTCCCTGTTTTATTATTACTGTCAAAAATCTCAGACCAATCATTTAGTGATGCATAGGGATTTTCCAAAACAAAAGACCTCCATTTGTTGACAAAATTATCACTTGTAGATGTTTTTGAGCCTGGCATTTTTAAAACTGGAAATATTAAGTGGAGATCCGGATGCGATAGATTTTTATACTTAAAGCAAGAAGAGCAATCTCCACAGGAGTCAATATCCGTTTTATTTTCACAATTAAGGTATTGAGCATATGCCAGTGCAAGTGCTAATTTTCCATTTCCAGTATTACCAAAAAAAAGCTGAGCATGACTTACTCTGTTTTTTTTAACGGTATCAATTAACTGTTGTTTAATCGTACTGTTTCCTATTATCTCCTTAAATAACATTAAAAATTTCTTTCTGTCAAATGTAAATAAATTTGTAGTGAATTTTAGCATTTATTATATTTTTGCAAAATGAATAGCTTAAATCAAGTATCATTAAAAGGAAAGCGTGTTTTAGTTAGAGTAGATTTTAACGTCCCTTTAGATGATAATTACACTATTATGGATGATAGCAGAATTGTTGCTGCACTTCCTACAATTAAAAAGATTATTGCTGATGGAGGAAGAGCTATTGTTATGTCTCACCTTGGAAGGCCTAAAAAGGGTTTTGAAAAAAGATTTTCATTAAATAATATAGTAGGTCACCTTTCTGCATTATTAAGTCAAAATATTTATTTCAGTTCCGATTGTATTGGCAGAAAAACAATCTTAGATGTAAATAAAATGAATGATGGAGATGTGCTAGTTTTAGAAAATTTGCGCTTTTATGCTGAAGAAGAAAAGGGAGATGTTGGTTTTGCTAATCAATTAGCTAATCTTGCTGATATTTATATCAATGATGCTTTTGGAACCGCTCATAGGGCACATGCTTCGACGGCTGTAATTGCAAAATTCTTTCCTAAAAATAAGTATTTTGGGTATTTGTTAGGCCGTGAGCTTGAGTCTTTAGAAAAAGCACTGGCAAGCCCAAAAAGACCCTTCACTGCAATTATTGGAGGCGCAAAAATTACGGGTAAGATTGATGTTATAAAAGCTTTATTTAATACTGTTGATAATCTTATTATTGGCGGTGGAATGGCTTATACATTTATAAAAGCAATGGGAGGTGTGGTTGGAAAATCACTAGTAGAAGAAGAGAAGATATCATTAGCTAAGGAGCTTATAGAAGAGTCTAGAAAGAAATCTGTTCGTTTATTACTTCCGACTGATTCTTTAAATGCAGATAGTTTTAATAATAATGCCAAGACAAATACATCAAATATTTTTGAAATTAATAATGAGTATATGGGGTTAGATATTGGTAAAGAGTCGATCACAGAGTTCTCTAAAACTATAAAGGAATCAAAAACTCTTATTTGGAATGGGCCAATGGGTGTTTTTGAAATGGAGAAGTTTGAAAAAGGAACTAAAAAAATTGGAGAAGCAATTTGTTTTGCAACAAATAATGGAGCTTTTTCATTAGTTGGGGGTGGAGATTCTGTTGCTGCTATAAAAAAGTTTGGATTTGCTCAAGATGTTTCTTACGTCTCAACTGGAGGCGGTGCAATGCTAGAGTATTTAGAAGGCAAACCATTGCCTGGAATTACCGCTATTCAAAATTAATCTTTATTCTTTAGTTTTTCTTTAGTTTTTTTGCTTTGTCTAAAATAGTGGTTTTATGTTTGTGTATCTCAGGCACAATAATCTCTGATATTTGTTTCAATGGATCTATCAAAACAGATTCTTTTTCTGTATTTTTTTCAATAAACTCATACTGACCTGCAATCGTTAATATAAAACTTAAAATTACCACTATTTTTAGTCCTCCAAAAATTGCTCCAAGGATCTTACTTATAAAACCAAGTGCTAAAAAATTAGTGATTTTATCCAAAAAATAACCTAGCAGTCTAATTACCATTAAGCTAACAATAAAAAGAGTAGCAAAAGAAATTATTGGAATAAACTTCTCATTTCCAGCCAAAACCTTTGTAAAGTTTGGATAAAGATATGTTGAAAAATTAATAGCAATATAGACGCCTATCAACAAACCTAAAAGCCCTGTTATTTCTTTTATTAGACCATTGAAAAACCCTTTTATTAGCCCATATAACATTGGTGCAGCTATAATAATATCTAGATAATTCATGATTGTAAAGATATTAAACTTTATTTTTGCTTTATGGATAGTTTAGAGAAAAAATGGGGGAGCCTTGTTGATAAACTTGAGGATCAGTTTGGAGAAGAGATGACATTAAAAGGGATTCTTTATTTAATTGGTGTTCAAGAGCTTAATTTCGGAATAAAGCAATATGATAGAGAAGAGAAAATTAATGTCCTACACGTAGGAACTTGTAAGGTTTTAAGTTCTTTCGGTTATTATAAATTTGATAGTGTTGATAATGATGGGTGGCCTCATTATATAGAATTAAAACCATTAATGAGCTTGTCTGCAGAAAATCAAGAAAATCTAATAAAGGAGGCTATTCTCAAGTACCTTAGTTGATTTCAACAACTTTAGTTACGGTTTTTTGTTTAAGTAGTCTAATAATATTAGAGCCTGTATAAACATTGTTTCCGTCAGTTTTTCGAACCTCAACATTTAAGATTGCCTCTAATTCATACGTAAACTCTGCCCTCCCATTAACATCTGTATAGTCTGTTTTTTTTAAGTCCGAGTTCGTATAGTTTCCCTGAGGGCTTATTAAAGAATCCTGATGAAGTGTAACATAGGCTCCTGGAACGGTTAATCCATTTGCATCTTTTACAATAATTACGCCTATTGTATCTTTAGCTTTTTTGCAAGATGTAATTGAAGTTATAATCAGTAATGAAAAAACTCCTAATATTACAGTTTTAAAAATTCTATTTAGCATAATTATTGTTTCTTTGTGTTTTATACAAGCAAAGATATACAATTTATTACAATGTTAGAAACGGTTAAAGATTTACTACAGGAGGTTAAGGAGTTTAGCCCTAATTCTGAAGAAGAAGTAGAAGTTTTTCGTTTAAAGTTTTTGGGTAAAAAGGGTAAAATGAATGAGCTTTTTATTGCATTTAAAAACATCCCTAATGAAAGTAAAAAAGAGTTTGGTCAAGCAATAAACATGCTTAAACAAAATGCTCAAGAAAAAGTAGAAGAGTTTAAGGGCAGCTTTGAAGCAGAAGAAAAAAGAAAGCAGATTGATTTTACTCGACCTATTGCTTTAAATAATTTAGGTAGTAGGCACCCTATTTCACTAATAAAAGATCAGATTATAGATATTTTTAATCGTATTGGTTTTTCTATCAGCGAAGGGCCAGAAATTGAAGATGATTGGCATAATTTTTCTGCATTAAATTTACCAGAAGAGCATCCGGCAAGAGATATGCAAGACACTTTTTTTATACAAACTGATCCAGATCTGTTATTACGAACACACACCTCCTCTGTTCAAGTAAGGCATATGAATAATAATAAACCCCCTATACGGACTCTTTCTCCTGGAAGAGTTTATAGAAATGAGGCGATTTCAGCAAGAGCTCATTGTATTTTCCACCAAGTAGAAGGGTTGTATATTGATGAAAATGTAAGTTTTGCTGATCTGAAACAAGCGCTCTTATATTTCGCAAAAGAAATGTTTGGAGAAAAAACAAAAATCAGGCTAAGGCCCTCATATTTTCCATTTACAGAGCCAAGTGCTGAGGTTGATGTAAGTTGTAATATTTGTAGTAGTAAAGGTTGTAATGTTTGTAAATATACCGGTTATCTAGAGATTTTAGGCTGCGGCATGGTTGATCCAAATGTTTTAGAAAATTGTGGTATTGATTCCAATAAATATAGCGGATATGCTTTTGGAATGGGGATTGAAAGAATTGCTATGTTAAAATATGGAATAAACGACTTGCGCCTGTTTTTTGAAAATGATGTTCGTTTTCTAAAACAATTCTCCTCTTTATAAAACAATTAATTTTTGTGGAGTGGTGTAGGTTTTACCATTAACGATTGTTACAAGGTATTTTCCTGTAGGAATTTTAGAAATATCTATATTGTATTTTTCATTTTTAGAAATATTGCCTATACTTTCTTTGTGAGAGATATACCCCGCTTCACTTATAAAGACAATTTCACTTTTTCCTTTTAAGGAACAATCTAATGAAACATCTACAAAGGTATTTGCAGGATTAGGGCTTATGATAAAATTCTTTAGGGTCGTAGGAACTTCTTCTAGACCACTTGCACTTCAAGGAATGGCAAAATAAAATGTTGTTCCTTTGTTTATAGTTTCTTCATTAATTAAGCCACTAGCAGCATCAGTTGTTCCATTGTTAGTTGCAATTAATTTATACCCCAAACTTATAATATTATTAAGCTCTTGGTTTAATGGAACAAGCCCAAACTCAATACTCTCTGGGATACAGATGTATGTTGCCGGACCTGCAGGGGGAATTTTAGTAAGAAGTATTTCTTGATTAGAGCAGCTCCCTATGCCATTATCAGATAATGTGACAAGATAAATTTGTGAAAATGATTGCCCCCCAATAAAAGTAAACGCTAATACAAATAATAGTTTTTTCATAATTGTTTATTTAAATTTCCAGTTATAGGTATTTAAATTCTCTACACTAGCTCTTAATAAATCTATAGCTGCTCTAACGTCTTTTTTATGTACCATCTCTATAACCTGATGAATATGCCTGGTTGGTATAGAAACCGCTCCAGCAATGCTACCCCCTGGGTTCATTCTTTGAATCCCAGCAGTGTCAGTTCCCCCGGCTGGCAAAATTTCTAACTGAGTCTTTATTTTCTTATTTTTAGAAATTTCTTTCATGTATTTTACCATCCTATAATCACAAACAGTAGAGGAATCCATCACTTTAATACATGCCCCCTCACCAAGAGCAGAAACTTGTTCTTGTTTTGTAGATCCTGGGGTATCCCAGGCAATTGTTGTGTCTAGCCCAAAACCAAAATCAGGATTAATATCCATTGAAGAAACGTTTGCTCCTCGAATGCCTATTTCTTCCTGAACTGTAAACGCCCCATAAACATCATATGGGGGTTTCTTTTTCATTTCTCTAAACATCTCTATTAAAATAAATACAGACACCCTATTGTCTAACGATTTGCAATTAATACAATCGCCCATTTCAATAAGTTTTCTTTCTCTAGTAATCGTATCCCCAACACCTATCAATTTATCTAATTCTTTTTTACTTCTTCCTGTATCGATAAAATAGTCTTTTATTGTAGGTACTTTGGCCCTATCTGCCGCATTCATTAAATGAATAGGCTTGCTTCCCATGACGCCGACAACATCTTTTTTCCCGTGAATAATCACTCGTTGTGCTGTAAGTGTTTTTGGATCAAACCCTCCTAATGTATGAAAATAAATAAACCCATTATCATCTATATGTGTTACTATAAAACCTATTTCATCCATATGAGCACCAATCATCACTTTTTTACTTTCCAAGCCTTTTTTAATTGCAATTAGATTTCCTAAATTATCTATTCGTATTTCATCCACCAAAGGCCTTACTTCTCTTAGTACAATATCCCTTACTCTTTGTTCGTGTCCTGGAGCACCTGCTACCTCACAAATCTCCGCTAATAATTCTGTATTAATCATTTTTTTATTTTATTTTACTAACCTTCATCATATTTGTAGTTCCTCTATCTTGCGCTGGCATACTTGCTAAATTTACTACTAAATCGCCTTTTTTAACATATTTCCCTTTTTGTAATATCTCTTTTGTTTCTTTAATTGTTTGGTCTGTTGTTGTTCCTCTATCATAATAAAAACCTTGAACCCCCCAAACTAAACTTAATGTATTTAAAATAGTATGATTATTTGTAAATGCATAAATAAACGCATGAGGCCTAAAGCTAGATGTTTTAATGGTATTAAAACCCGAGTAGGTAATTGTAATAATTGCCTTGGCTTTTATTTGTTCAGCAATAACACATGCATTAGAACAAATCGCATTTGAAAGTAGTCTATTACTCTTAAGTAAGGTTTTTTCTTCTGTATTTTTTGAAATATTATGTTCACTCCCCTCTATGTCTCTTATTATTTTTCGCATAGTGTCAACTGTTTTTAATGGATATTTTCCTATGGAAGTTTCTCCACTAAGCATGACGGCGTCAGCACCATCAATAACCGAGTTTGCCACATCATTTACTTCTGCTCTTGTTGCTGTTGGGGAATCCGTCATGCTTTCAAGCATCTGAGTGGCAATAACAACTGGTTTTGCATTATTAATGCATTTTCCCACTATCATTTTTTGATATACAGGAACTTTTTGAGGAGGAACCTCGACGCCCAAATCACCTCTAGCAACCATCACGGCGTCAGTAACATTAATAATTGAATCAATATTTTTAATTGCCTCTGGTTTTTCAATTTTTGCAATTACCTTATGATTTAGTTTCCTTTTTTTAATTATCTTTTTAAGTAAGGATACGTCTTTAGCTTTTCTTACAAACGAAAGTCCAACCCACTCTATTCTTTCTGATAAAATAAACTCCAAATCTTCTTTATCTTTATTTGTTAAGCAGGGAAGTGATATCTCTGTATTTGGCAAGTTTACTCCTTTTCTTGATTGCAACATACCTCCAAATACTACTTTTAATTTAACTGTATCTTGCAGGTTAGTGTGCATGACCTCAAGAATTATTTTTCCGTCATCAAGCAAAACTCTATTTTTTACACTTACATCTCTTGCGAAGTTTTTATAATTAATATATATACTTTTTCTTGTTTTTTTTGTTTTAAAAAGTACCACCTCTCCTTTAGTAAGTTTTATTGGCTTTTCAAAATCTCCAACTCTAATTTTGGGTCCCTGTAAGTCAGCTAATATTGCAGTGTGCACATGTAGCTCTTGGTTTATCTCTTTTATTTTTGAAATGATTTCTTTTGCTTTGTCGTGTGATAAATGTGAAAAGTTTAGTCTACATACATTTACCCCTTTAAGTATTAGTTTTTTCAACATCATTTTTGATGATGTAGACGGGCCAACGGTTGCTATTATTTTAGTTTTTCTTATCATATATTATTAGTCTATCGCTATTTTTGATTTTTTCTACATCTAATTCCCGCACCAAAAGTATATCATTTATTGCTCTTAATTTGCTTAAAAATTTATCTTTTATATTATCCCAGTTACTATTGTTAATTAATAAGAAGTAATTTATCCGACTCTGAGATGGAATTAAATATCCTTTTTTAGAAAGGTTTGGTAATAAATTAAATGATCGTCCATCATCATCTTTTGCCTCATATCTTGTAAATATTAACTCTTTAGATATTATGTGATTATCCGTCATTTTAAAGCTTAGGCCAAGTGATTTGTTTAGGTTCCAGCATAATTTATACCCCCTACTATGGCTATTAATTGCTAACGTAATAAACTCATACTCTTGCGTGCAATGTAGGGTGTGATGTGTTTTCATTAACGCTAAAATACAATTTTAATCGCTTTTTTAGCCGCATTCTGCTCTGCTTCCTTTTTAGAATTCCCTTTTGCCTCCGCTACTTTTTTGTCCTGAACTAAAATGGCTACTAAAAATTCTTTATTATGATCTGGTCCTTTTTGTCTTTCTAGCCTGTAAGTAATTTGTATTTTTTCTTTTTGACTAAGAGCTAATAACTTGCTTTTGTAGTCTATGTCTTTTAGTTGTTGTAAAAACTCTGATTTATAAATATGTTTTTTTATAAAACCTCTAGTTTGATGTATTCCTTTGTCTAAATATATCGCTCCAATTAAGGCCTCTAAAGTGTTTCCATATATGTTTTCAGGAATTTTCTTTAGATTTGTTTTAATCTCTGTTTCTGGTATAATTTTTTTTGCAATTAAATTTAAGTGTTTTCTGCCAACTATTGTTGCTCTTTTTTTTGATAAAAACCCTTCTTCCTCTTTATTATCGAAAAATAAAAGATCGGAAACCACAAAAGACAGAATCACATCTCCAAGAAACTCTAACCTCTCATTATTTGTGTTTTGATTAAATGATTTATGAATAAATGCTCTTTGATATATCTCATTGGTTGAATAAAAACCTAACAATGATGCTAAAAAAGATTCTTCTTTTTTATTACAAAAGAAGTTTGAAAGTATTGATCTAATTCGTCTTATTGTGCGTGTTTTTTAAATAATACAGAAGCATTATGTCCTCCAAAACCAAAAGTGTTGCTAAGAGCATAATTTACTGTTCTTTTTTGTGCTTTATTTAATGTTAAATTAAGCTTTTCATCAATCTCCGGATCTTTTGTTTTGTGGTTAATTGTTGGAGGAATTATGTCGTTCTTTATGGACATTATACAGGCTATTGACTCAATTACACCAGCAGCACCCAATAAATGTCCAGTCATTGATTTTGTAGAGCTAATATTCATATTATATGCATGATTATTAAATAGTGCTTTTATTGCTTTCGTCTCCGCAATATCGCCAAGAGGGGTGGATGTTCCATGGACATTTATATAGTCCACTTCTGTTGTCTCTATTTCAGCGTCTTCAATTGCTAATTTCATTACATTTTTAGCGCCCAGACCTTCTGGGTGTGGCGCCGTAATATGATGAGCATCTGCTGTTAATCCACTTCCCACTAATTCTGCATAAATTTTTGCTCCTCTTTTTTTAGCATGCTCATACTCTTCTAAGATTAATACCCCAGCACCTTCCCCCATAACAAAACCATCCCTATCTTTATCAAAAGGACGAGATGCTGTTTTAGGATCTTCATTTCTAGTAGAAAGTGCCATCATTGCATTAAAACCACCCATTCCTGTTTCAAAAATACAAGCCTCAGACCCTCCTGCAATAAATATATCTGCCTTATCCCATTTAATATAATTAAATGCGTCTATAAGAGCGTTTGTTGAAGATGCACAAGCTGAAACAGTGGTGAAATTAGGGCCTCTAAAACCGTATTTAATTGAAATGTGTCCCGCAGGAATGTCAGAAATTAATTTAGGAATAAAAAACGGGCTATATCTTGGAATTCCACTTCCTGTGGCAAAATTTGATGTTTCTTGTTGAAATGTGTTCATCCCCCCAATTCCAGAGCCCCAAATAACCCCAGCCCTTTCCTTATTAATTTCATCTACATCTAAACAAGAGTCTTTTATTGCCTCATCGGCTGTTACCATTGCATACTGGCAAAAAGGATCCATTTTTCTAGCCTCTTTTCTGTGAATAAAATCTGTTACTTCAAAATTCTTAAGCTCACAAGCAAATTGTGTTTTAAAGTTTGAAGAGTCAAAATGAGTGATTTTTGCTGCGCCACTAACTCCTTTTATTAGTGAGTCCCAATAATCATGTAAATTATTACCAATAGGAGTTAGCGCCCCTATTCCAGTAACAACCACTCTTCTTTTTTTCATGTGTTTTTATGATTTAGCTCCTTCGATAAAAGAAATTGCATCACCAACATTTGCAATTGCCTCAGCTTTATCATCTGGGATTTGAATATCAAATTCTTTTTCAAATTCCATAATCAGTTCAACGGTATCTAATGAGTCTGCCCCTAAATCATTTGTAAAATTTGCTTCTGCAGTTACTTCGCTAGCATCAACGCCTAGATTATCAACAATAATTGCTTTTACTTTTTCTGCTACATCTGACATGTTTAAATGTTTTAGTTAATAAGGTGCAAATAAAACTATAAAATAAAGAATTTGCAAACTTTATTCTTTTCTATTTTAACATCTACTTGTTTATAGTATTTTTGATAAAAATTTAACCATTTGAAAAATATAGCAATTTTTGGTTCGGGTTCAGGAAGTAATGCAGAAAATATTTATAATTATTTTTCTAACTCTACTGATATTAGGGTGGTATTAATATGCACGAATAAAAAAGATGCTTTTATTGTTAAAAGGGCCAAAAAACTTAACCTACCAATCGTATATACAAATAAGGGTGATTTAAATAGTTGTTTTGAGGTGCTCCAAATAATGAAAAAATATGATGTTGATTATATTGTTCTTTCTGGTTTCTTACTAAAAATATCACCTAAAATGATATCCTCTTACCCAAATAAAATCATCAACATCCACCCCTCCTTACTGCCAAAATATGGAGGAAAGGGAATGTATGGAAAGAGTGTTCATAAAGCTGTTTTAGAAAATCATGAAACAGAAAGTGGTATTACAATTCATTTTGTAAATCAAAATTATGATGAGGGAAAGATTATTTTACAAAAATCATGTCGCATCTCCAAAAAAGAAACCCTTGACAGTTTAGAAAAAAAAATACGTGTTTTAGAATTTGCCTATTTTCCAAAAACAATTGAACAAATAATATTATCTAATTAAATGTCTATTATTGTTTATACTGATGGCTCTGCTAAAGGAAATCCTGGAAGGGGTGGGTATGGAATTGTATTAATAAGCGGAGAATATAGAAAAGAGCTTTCTGGCGGGTTTAGGCTTACTACAAACAATAGAATGGAGCTTTTAGCTGTAATTATTGCTCTTGAAAATGTTAAAAAAAATAATTCTAGTATTATTATTTATTCGGACTCAAAATATGTGATTAATTCGGTTGAAAAAAAATGGGTTTTTAGTTGGGAGAAAAATAACTTCAAAAAAAAGAAAAATGCTGATTTGTGGATTAGGTTTTTATGTGTTTATCGAAAACAAAATGTTAGTTTTATTTGGGTAAAAGGACACTCAAACAACACAGAAAACGAAAGGTGTGATTTTTTAGCAGTACAAGCGGCTGAAAGTAACGCCTTAATTGCCGACCAATGGTATGAAAATAATGTTGCAAATACAGATAATTTGTTGTTTTAATTATATTTCAAAATTCACCAAATTAACAAATTCCTTAACCCTAAAATCAACATCGCTTTGATTTATTTCGGTTAGTTTTTGTGTTCCAAATTTTTCAACACAAAATGATGCCATTGCAGACCCATTAATCACAGCTCGTTTCATGTTTTCAAATGAAATGTCATCTGTTTTTGCCAAATAACCTATAAACCCCCCTGCAAAACAATCTCCCGCTCCAGTTGGATCACAAACCTCTTCTAATGGTAATGCTGGGGCAAAGAAAACTTCTTTTTCATTAAACAATAGTGCCCCATGCTCTCCTTTTTTTATAATTACGCACTTAGGCCCTTTTGATAAAATGATTTTAGCTGCCTTTACTAATGAGTATTCTCCTGAAAGCTGTCTTGCTTCCTCGTCGTTAATTGTTAAGACATCAACCTCTTTAAGCGCTTCTTTTAAGTCATCCATAAATAAGTCCATCCAAAAATTCATAGTATCTAAAACGATTAACTTTGGCTTTTTTTTCATCTGAGAAAGAACTTTTTTCTGAACTGAAGGCATGAGGTTTCCTAACATTAAATATTCTGATTTTTTAAATTCTTCAGGAACAATTGGGTTAAAGTTTTCTAAAACGTTTAACTGTGTTTCAAGAGTGTCTCTTCTATTCATGTTTTCATGATACTTTCCTGACCAGAAAAAGGTCTTTTCTCCTTTTTTTATCTGTAATCCTGTTACGTCTACTTTCTTTTCTTTTAACGTTTGTATTGCACTATCTGGGAAGTCTTCTCCAACTACAGAAACTAGATTGATTTTATTGTTGAAAAATGATGACGACAAACAAATATATGTTGCTGCTCCTCCAATAATTTTATCTGTTTTTCCAAAAGGGGTTTCAATTGCATCAAAAGCTACTGTTCCTACTACTAATATGCTCATAAATTATTTTTTGCAAATATATTGTATTATTTAATCCGTTCTTCTATTTTTGCAGTCGTTTTTAAGAAACACTCCTCCTTAGCTCAGCTGGTTAGAGCATCTGACTGTTAATCAGAGGGTCCTAGGTTCGAGTCCTAGAGGGGGAGCACTAAAAAAAGAGACCTACTCATGTAGGCCTCTTTTTTTTATTTATTAAAAAAAACAAAAAATCCAGCTACAGCTGGACTTTTTGCGTATTAACCAAAATATCTATTTATAAACGACTATTTTGATTTATTATTTACTAACTATAACACTATTATTAGTTATTATGTTGTCTTTAAATTCCACACCATCATCATTATATACAATTACATTCTTTGGCGTGCAAATCCACTTGTTATCAAAACTGTCAATAAACATATTTGTTACAAAAGTGTGTTTCTTTGTTATTTTGTGTTTTTTCCATTTTTCTCCATCATAAGATGTTATGTTTTTTTCTGTTCCTACCCAAACTCTATCATAATCATCAAAGGTTATTGACCTTATAAGGTTGGTTTTTATGGGTGTGTTTTTTTTATTAAACAGCGCCCACTCATCATTTAAAAGGGTTGCTATTCCTTTTTTTGTTCCAAACCACTTTCTATTCTCACTATCAATAACAATACCCCATATTTTATTACTTGGAAGATTCGAGTTTTTTGTAGTAAAAACCCTCCAAATGTTTTTTTCAAAACTATATAGTCCGTTGTTGGTTCCTAACCAAATCGTATTATTATGATCTATAGACATCGAAATAAAATTATCATCCATAATTCCATTATTCTCTACAGACAAAAGAACCTCAAAGTCACCATTAAAACTTGTTAATCCTTTTGCTGTAGCCATCCAAATGGTGTTATTTTTAATAATTATTTTTCTTATTTTGTTTGATGGTAGTTTACTGTTTTGTGTTGTGAAAACCTTCCACTCATTATTTTTTATCTCTAAAAGCCCCTCTGTGGTTCCTATATATTTAGAGTCTCCATAAACTGCAATTGAAAGTATTTTGTTTGATGGAATAATGCTGTTTTTTTTGTTAATTTCATGCCACCTTTTTCCATCGTAACAAATTAAGCCATCAAGGGTTCCAATCCAGTTTAACCCCGTATTGTCTGTTACAACTGTTGTAATTGTTTTTTCTAGTGTTACCTGTTTTGGTATTGCAACCTGTGTTTTGTTTGTTGTTTGTGCGACAAGCAAAACAGGAAAAACAATAATCATGCTTAGGAATTTTTTCATGGTCGTTTTATCTAGATTATATAATAGATAACGACTATGGCGCAGGCTTGGTTACAAAATATTAGTTTTTATTTTTAAATAGTCTTCTTTTTCCTTTTTTTGATTTTCTCCCAATTTTTTTTCCGTCCTTATAGAGCACAAGCCTCCATTTTGATTTTGTCTTTTCTTTTATGCTTGACTGTAATTCCGACTCATTATAATCAGGGCAGTCTAAGTTTGATGTTCCGTTAAATGTTTTTTTTGTTCTGCAAGAGCTAAAAATCAAAACACTTAACAAAAGAATAATGATATGTTTTATTTTAAGGAGTTTCACTTGGTAAATTTACTATTATTTTTGCCCCACAAAACATGAAGAAAAAGAAAAAGTCAAGAAAAAAAAGAAAAGAAGGGTTTTCAAATACAAAATTATTTGATTTACTTCTTTCTTTTTTTAGAGAAAACCCAAAAAAAAGACTGAATTATAAACAGGTAAGTAAAGCTCTTCGAATTAAAGAAATGGGGGTTAAGATTCAGTTGATTGATGTTATGAAAGAAATGGCCGAATCAAAAATTATAGAAGAGATTCAAAGGGGGAGGTATCGATTAATAGAAAAAACAACTACACTATTTTCTGTTGTAAAAAACACAAACAAAAAAGGTGTTTATGTGGGCCTTGATGGGGGTGATGAGATTTTTATACCTAGAGAGTATAGTTTGTTTTCATTAGCAGGAGACGAAGTGGAGGTTGTTTTATTTCCAAAAAGAAAAAAGAAACAAGCGGGTGAGGTTATTCGTGTTGTTGAAAGAAAAAAGACCGAATTTGTGGGGGTGATTGATAACTCCTCTTCTAGTTATTTTTTAATTCCAGATGACAAAAGAGTTTCTTTTGATGTTTTTTTGAATGAAAAATCTGTAAAAAAAGAACATTTAAACAAAAAAGTTTTAGTTCGAATTGAGGGGTGGAATAGTGGTTTTAAAAACCCTGTCGGAAGGGTTATTGGTATTATCGGTGATATTAACAATCATGACACTGAAATAAATTCTATCTTATATGATTATGGTTTTGACCCAAAATTTCCCGCTAAAGTTACCGACTCTGCTAATAAAATAAATGAGGTTATTTCTAAAAAAGAAATATTAAATCGGTTAGATTTAAGAAAAACAACAACCTTTACAATTGACCCAAAAGACGCTAAGGATTTTGACGACGCTTTGTCTGTAAAAAAACTAGATGGTGGTCGCTGGGAGATTGGTGTACATATCGCTGATGTTTCTTATTATGTTGTTGAGGGGGGTGTTATTGATGTTGAGGCTTTTGAAAGAGCCACCTCTGTATATTTGGTTGATAGAGTAATCCCCATGTTACCCGAGTTTTTGTCAAACAACCTTTGTTCTTTAAAACCAAATGTTGACCGCCTAGCTTATTCTGTCCTTTTTGAAATGGATGAGGACTCTAATTTACTAAACTACCGTATTTTAAAAACGGTTATCCACTCTAACAAGAGATTCACCTATCAAACAGCACAAAAAATAATAGATAGTAAAAAGGGCTGCTTCTCTCAGGAGCTTCTTTTATTAAGCAACATCTCTAAAAAATTACGAAAAAAGAGATGGGAAGAAGGGTCTATAGGCTTTGAAAGCTCGGAGGTTAAGTTTGTTTTAGATGATAAAAAAAACCCTATTGATGTTTTTTTTAAAGAGAGTTTGGGAACAAACCACCTAATTGAAGAGTTTATGCTTTTAGCTAACAAAACTATTGCAAAACACATTGGCTTTCCTAAAAAAAGTGCGAAGCCTTTTGTGTATAGGGTTCATGATTTACCTGATAATGACAAAATTTCAAGCCTTACTAATATTGTGAAGAAGCTTGGTTATTCTATTAACAATAATAGTGCTCGCCTGCTTTCAAAATCATTAAATGTTTTGCTTAAAAATATAAAGGGGAAAAAAGAGCAGCAAATGGTAGAAACCCTAACTATACGGTCAATGGCTAAGGCTATTTATACAACCAAAAACATAGGGCATTATGGATTGTCTTTTGGTTATTATTCGCATTTTACCTCTCCTATAAGAAGATATCCTGATTTAGTTGTTCATCGTCTATTAGATAAATATATTAGCGGCGCAAAACCAACAAAACAAAACGAATTAGAAGAGCTGTGTAAGCACTGTTCTGAAAAAGAAAAAAAAGCATCACAGGCCGAAAGAGACTCTGTTAAGTATATGCAGGTTAAATTTCTTAAAAATAAGGTTGGAGAAAAATATGATGGAATTATTTCTGGTGTAACTGAGTGGGGTTTATATGTTGAAATTATTGCTAATAGGTGTGAGGGGCTTGTAAGGGTTAGTAGTATTAAAGACGATCATTATATTTACGATGAAAAAAAACATGCCCTAATTGGGTGCCGATCAAAAGTCAGTTATCAATTAGGGCAAAAAATTAAAATTAAAATTAAAAAAGCTGACTTAGAAAGAAAGCAAATGGATTTTATTTTGGTTTAATTATTCTTTTATTAATTTTCTTTTTTCTTTATAGTTCTCTCCTTCAAATGTAACTTGATAAACTCCTTTTGCTAAAGATGAAATATTTAAATATTCTTTATTGTGTGTTTCTTTTTCTAAAACTAATCTTCCTTGAATATCATAAATCTTAATGTTTGTTGTTTTTAATACATTTGATATGTATATATTATCCGTTGCTGGATTTGGGAAAAAATTAATTCTGTCCGGTCCATTTAAATCTACACCTATTGATGTGGTTGCACATGAATTATACCCGTTATTTATAGCGTCGGCTATAGATGTAGAGGAGGCATTATCAATAAGCCCGCTGTTATCTAATAACATTCCCACAATATGTATTTTTGATTGATCCCAAGACGGATCTAATGTGAACTCAAAACATAGTGTTTCAGAGTCTCCACTGTTATATGAGGTATTAGGGAGAGGTCCTCCATTAAAACTTGGTGCTATTCCCCTTGCTACATGGCGATAAATCATTTGTGAGGCTGGAACTTGAGATGGTTTGTTTGCCCAATCACTTCCATCAACATCTACTAATGAGCCTGCTGATCCTCCGCTATATGAATTAGCTTGATAATATTGGTTTGTTGTTCCTGTTACCGAATCCTCTACCAAAACACATGCGAGCTTATAGCTTCCGCTTACTGAATTTTGAAAGTTAGTTGTTAAATTAACTTTTAGTGTATTTCCTGTTAACTCTGCACCGTTTGTAATTATTCCATTTGGTTCAACTGTAATTCTTTGTAAAAAATCTTCTTTAAAAGCAGATGGGTCTATATTATTAGTTCTATCAACTACTCCTGAGGGATAACTTCCTCCATGAACAACAAACAGTCCATTATCGTAGTCTGCATCTGTCATTGGATCTCCATTATGCACTGCAATTCCCTGCCAATATCCTTCATAATCATGATCCATCCAATTTAATGCTACTGCTCCTCTTGGACACCATCCACACCAGGTTCCGGTAGCTTCTTCTCCTATAACTAACTTTCCTAATGCCGGATCTATTGCTTCTATTTGAATATTCATACTATCATCTGAAGGATCATCATCAGGGCCTAATCCATTTACATTAGTAACAGTTGCTGTTCCTATATTTATTCCACCTATTAATGTTATCATATTTGTTAAAGGATCAAAGTTAACTGTATATATATCTGTTGTTGCTAAATTCACACCAGAAACTGATTCTTGAAGAGTTACTCCATTATATAAAAATTCAACATCAAATGAAGTAATATTGTTTAGTCCTAAGTTTCTTACCTCTACAGAGGGCCACCTATTTTGTCCTGTTAAACCTGCAATAGGAGCAACTGATATTACTTGTGCATTTAAATCTTCTAACGTTGGTTCAGTATAAGACCAACAAACATCATCAACATAAAACTCATGTCCTACTATAGGATATAAGTTTAATGACGCTATTTTATTTTCTATATTAGTAAATGTTCCTTGTGATTGGTTATCAATAAAAACTTCCCACATATTATTTGTTAAATCACTCACCACTTTTATTTCAAACCATTGATTTTCAGGATAAGTAGAAGTTAAATAATTTAATCCACTTCCTGTATTTTCTACAACCATTATTCCTAAATCCATCTTAACATCTAAGGACCATGTTGTTCCAGCAATATTCTCTGCTTGAAAATTAAAATAAGCACCTGTTCCTTGATTAACATAAAACATTGAAGAAAATTCAAAAACACCTAGTTCATATGGAGCAGATGTTCCAAAGGGTAATAATACGTCTTGTGTTCCTTGAGTTGGTCCAGAAAATAAATATAAAGAATTACTTCCACTTGAAGATAAAACATTAGTTACACTAACATCAGTAGAGGTTGGGGTAGGCCAAATTTCCCAATCTGCAGATGTAGCTGCTATAGGATCTCCATTTGTATAAGAATCAAAATTTTCACAAAAAGTTATTTGTCCAAATACATTTATAAATATTAAGGCACTGCTTAATAAAAGTATAATTTTTTTCATAGTATTATTTTATAATTAAGATTATAAAAGTATTAAATTATTATTTAATAAATAAATAATCTATTTTAAAAACAGTATATATTATATTTATAGTTAGTTAATTTTAAAATAAAATATAAAATATTTATATATAATTGTTAGTTTAGTTAATAATAAATAAGGTAAAATATTGTATATGTATTTTTTTAATAGTAATTGACAAAAAATAATAATAATGTTTATTATTAAAAATTAAAAATCAATACTTTAGATATATAATTAACAAAAAAACAAAATTGTTAATGACTATAATTAACTGTTATTTTATAATAAATAATTTTATTTTTACAATTAAAAAAAGTTAATAAATATATTTAAAACTAATAAGTAAAAAACAATAAAATTACTTGACTTAAATTTTTGATATTGACTTAATTTTATTTTTAAAAAAATAAAATTTAGTTTTTAATTTTATTTAGTTAGTTATTAACAAACAATAATTTAAAATATATAAAACTTTTAAAAATATATAAGAGAAAAAAGTATAATTATAAACACACTGTTAAAAACTAAAAAAATGAAAATAGGAATAGCTTGTGATCATGCAGGATTTAAATATAAAGAAAAAATAAAAGAATATTTATCTAGTAAAAACAATGAAATAATGGATTATGGATGTTATTCTTTAGAGAGTGTAGATTATCCTGATTTTGCACATAAACTGGCAGAAAGTATTGAAAAAGGAAAAAATAAATTAGGAATTCAATTTTGTGGAACAGGAAATGGAATAAATATGTCAGCTAATAAACATCAAGGAATTAGAGCTGCTCTTTGTTGGAATACTCATATTGCAGAACAAGCAAGACTACACAATAATGCTAATGTTTTAACTATGCCAGCCAGACATTTAGAATGGCAAGAAGTAAAAAAAATTGTAGATATATTTTTAAATACAGACTTTGAAGGAGGAAGGCATGAAAGAAGAGTAAATAAAATTAAAATAGAAAATAATTAATGAAAAAAAAATATATAATATTTTTTGTTTTTTGTAATTATTTATGCTTTCCACAAGAAAATATAAAGTTTTCAGAGACAATTGTTGTAGACGAACTAAAAAAATATTTAAAAGTATTAGCTTCTGACTCATTAGAAGGAAGAGAAACCGGAAAACCAGGACAAAAAATGGCCGCTAATTATATTGCAAATCATTTTAGAAATATAGGAATACCACCATATAAAAAAAAGACATATTATCAAAAATTTAAAGTTAATTCAGGAAGACATCTTTGTAAGTGTGATGATTGTGACATGCCTTTTATAAAAAAACTTTTAGGTCAAAAGAAAAAAATAAAAGGAGAAAATGTTTTAGGCTATATAGAAGGAACAGATTTAAAAGAAGAAATTATTATAATAACAGCTCACTATGACCACTTAGGAAAGCACGATAGTTTAATTTTTAATGGAGCAGACGATGATGGTAGTGGAACTGTTGCTGCAATGGAAATAGCAGAAGCTTTTATGCTTGCTAAAAAAGAAGGATATGGACCAAGAAGGTCTATTCTTGTTATGCTTGTTTCTGGAGAAGAAAAGGGTCTTTTAGGAAGTAAATATTATACAGAAAACCCCATATATCCTTTAGAAAAAACCGTTGCAAATTTAAATATTGATATGATAGGAAGAATAGGAGATTTTCACACCGACCCTAATTATGTATATTTAATAGGTTCTGATATGTTAAGTACAGAACTCCATAATATTAGTGAAGAAACAAATAAAAAATACACCAAACTAGATTTAGACTATACATTTAATAAGGAAGACGATCCAAATAGATATTATTATCGTTCAGACCATTATAATTTTGCAAAAAACAATATTCCTGTAATATTCTATTTTAATGGGATTCATGAAGACTATCATAAACCAACAGACACAATAGAAAAAATAGATTTTTTTAAAATTAAAAAAATTACAAAACTTGTTTTTTTAACAGCCTGGGAGCTTGCAAACAGAGACAAAAGATTGGTTGTGGATAAAAAAGAGTAGATAATAAAGATAAAAAAGAACATCTATTTTATAAATTTACAAAAATTATTAGCTTTAAAAATGAAAAAAATATTTTTAATTATTGGTTTTATAACACTAACTCTAGAAGCCTTTACCCAAGAGAAGTATGTTGGAATTGGACTAGGGGGTTCACTTCCTTTTGGTGTTTATGCTGGACTAGAAACAGATCAGTCGGACTATAAAGATGTTGGTTTTGCAGAGTATGGATACACAATGAAATTTATTGATGTTCAATATAGATTTTATAAAAATATAGGGGCCTCCTATTCTTGGTGGAAACACAGCCATTCAATAGATGAAAACGCATACACAAATGAGTTTATAAAAGTAGAGCAGCAGAACGGAAACTACTATATTGATCCAGAAACAGATAACGACTATTGGTCTTTTTCAACGCACACCGTGGGTTTTTTCCTTTCAACCTCTAGCGAGCCTTTTGATTTTAACATTAAAGCGTCTGCAGTCATCGCTCCTTTTGTGAGGTCTCCAGAAATTAATGTTGCCTGGACAGACACTTCTGATATTTTAATTCCAGAAGGAGGTAGCCACAACACTCAAAGTAAAAAATCAGATCCAATTACAGGAATTTCTTTAGGTTTAGGTGGAAAATACTATATAAGTGACCGTTGGGCGATAACAGGGGGTATAGACTACTTTGCACTAAACCCAAAAATTCCAAAAAGAAGAGTTAAAACAACTGAAGACTCAGGAGCGTCTTATAAAAACGCCATACCAGAGCAGAAATTAAAAATTAGATTTTTAAGCGTGTCTTTTGGAATAGGATATATTTGGTAGTAATAAAAAACTATAAATCAAACTTTATTCCCTGAGCTAAAGGAAGTTCTTTAGTATAATTAATAGTGTTTGTTTGCCGCCTCATATAAATCTTCCAAGCATCACTACCACTTTCTCTTCCTCCTCCGGTTTCTTTTTCACCACCAAAAGCTCCGCCAATTTCAGCTCCGCTTGTTCCTATATTTACATTTGCAATACCACAATCACTTCCAGCAACAGATAAGAATTTTTCAGCCTCTCTTAAATTAGTGGTCATAATAGCAGAAGACAATCCTTGTTTTACCCCATTCTGCATATTAATAGCCTCTTCTATAGTAGAGTATTTCATGATATATAAAATAGGAGCAAAGGTTTCGTCTTGTACTATTTTAAAATGGTTTTCTGCCTCAATAATCACAGGCCTCACATAACAACCACTTTCATACCCCTTCCCATCCAAAACACCACCCTCAACCAATACATTGCCCCCTTCCAGTTTTGCTTTTTCAATAGCGTTTAAATACATGTTTACCGCATCAGAATCAATAAGAGGCCCCACATGATTGCTTTCGTCTAAAGGGTTTCCAATGCTTAATTGAGAATATGCTTTTACCAACTTATTTTTTACCTCATCATAAACAGACTCATGAATAATTAATCTTCTTGTTGATGTACACCTTTGGCCACAGGTGCCAACAGCCCCAAATAAAGATCCAATAATTGTAATTTCTAAATCGGCTTCAGGCGTAATAATAATAGCATTATTTCCACCTAACTCTAATAATGATTTTCCAAACCTTTCTGCAACTCTAGCCCCAACAATCCTTCCCATTCTTGTTGATCCTGTAGCTGAAATTAGAGGAAGCCTGTCATCAGCAGTCATCATTTCTCCCACTCTATAATCGCCATTGATAATACAAGAAATACCATCAGGCAGATCATTTTCTTTTGCAACCTCATTCCAGATGTTCTGACAAGCAACAGCACACAGTGGAGCCTTTTCAGATGCCTTCCAAACACAAGTGTCGCCGCAAATCCAAGCTAAAGCAGTGTTCCAATTCCAAACAGCAACAGGGAAATTGAAGGCAGAAATAATTCCAACCACACCAAGCGAGTGATATTGCTCATACATTCTGTGTCCTGGCCTTTCAGAGTGCATGGTTAATCCATGAAGTTGACGCGAAAGCCCAACTGCAAAATCACAAATATCAATCATTTCCTGCACCTCGCCCAAGCCTTCTTGTAGACTTTTTCCCATTTCATAAGAAACTAATTCCCCTAAAGGCTGTTTATATAGTCGCAATTTTTCTCCATATTGACGTACAATTTCACCCCTAATAGGAGCGGGCTTTAACCTCCAATCTTTAAATGCGGATGTTGCCGCCTGCATAACCTTTTCATACTCTTCGCTTGTTGTGGAGGTCACACCACCTATTAAACGCCCGTCTACCGGAGAGTAAGATTTAATTTCATCCCCACCCCCAAAAGAAACAATTCCTATTGAACTACCGTTGTTAGATTCTTTAATTCCTAATATAGATAATGCTTTTTTAATATCAATCATTGTGATTTGTTTTTATAAAATGAGAGTCCAAAAATAACAAAAGAATATGATAAAAAGATGTGAAAAATAAGAAAGACTAATCTCTAACCCCCTTCTGTTTCTTCTTCTGGTGAATCAGGCTCAAAATTATTTTTTAATAATACACTGTCTTTTGACTCCTCAGATTTAGCCAGTTTGTTTTTATGGGAAATTAAAGAGCGAGTCATAAACAAACAGCTTATTAAAATTACAAAAAGCAAGACTCCCTGAAACTCTTTTCCAGCAGAAAGCTCTTCAGGAATTGCAAAAAACAGTAATATTGTAATAAGACCCCTTGGTGCTAAAAAAAGTTGAGGAAGAATATCCCTTCCGTTAAACGCAAACAACACAACAGCCCTAACAACATAAATAATTACTAAAATAAGCAGGCCAATACCAATTACCTTAAGGTTTAATAACGAACCTAAAAAAACAGACCAACCAAAAATAATAAAGAAGAATGTTCGAACAACAAAAGCGGTTTCGGCAGTTATAACCTTCATGTCATCAAGAACCCCCTTCACCCTTTCTTCTGTTAAAAGACTCATTAAACCCCCTCTAAAAAACACTTTGTAATTATTAAGGATCACACCAAAAATAAGTATGATGATTAATGATGATAGGTGGAACATTTTACCCACAGCATAAAGAAGAAGTAGAATGGCAATAAGTAAAAATAACTTTACATGTCCTTTTATTTTTTGGAATACATAAATAAGAATATAAGACAATAGAACAGATAATAGAATGGTTATAAGCAGGTTCCCAAACACCTCACCATAAACACTGCCCTTTGTTTGTGAGCCCGCCATTGTAAGCACACTATAAAAACCAACTATTCCAATAATATCAGAGAAAGTGCTTTCGTAAATCATGAATTCACGCTTGTTTTCGCCTAAATCACTTATGCTTGGTAAAATAATAGCAGAGCTTAATATAGAAAGAGGGATAGTATAAAGCATGCCGATTAAAAGATCTATTCCCATTAAATAATTAAGCGCAAATGCCGCTAAATATGCCGTCCCCCCTAAACCTATAAGAGCCACTAAAAAAGACCTTATTATTAAGCCTATTTTTTCTTTTAAAAGTTGTAAATCAAGAGCAGCTTCTAATACAATCAGTATTAAACCAACAACACCTAAAACCTCTAATATTGGCAATAAATCAGGTTTTGGAAAACCAGAGAATCTTAAACCATAGTTGATAAAAATCCCCAAACCAATTAACAATAAAACAGCAGGAATTCCTGATCTTTTTGCATATAAATTAAAGAAATAAGAAATAATAATTGTTACCGAGAAGATAATAATTAGGTGATATGCTGTTAGTGTCTCAAACAAGTTAAAATAATTTTAAAATATCATTACCATTAGCAAATATAAGTAAACTAAGTAAAACAATCATTCCCACAACTTGAGCATATTCCATTACTTTTTCTGGAGCAGCCTTGCCAAAAATAATTTCATAAAGCAAGAACGCAACATGCCCACCGTCTAAGGCTGGTATTGGCAACACATTCATAAAAGCAAGCATTAAAGATAAAAAAGCAGTCAAGTTCCAAAACATTTCCCAATTCCAAGTTGCAGGAAACAATGAACCAATAGCACCAAAACCACCCATACCCTTATAAGCGCCTGTGCTGGGGCTTAAGATTAACACAAATTGATCAATATAACTGCCGAGTTTTTTAAACGCTTTGTTGTAGCCGGCAGGAAATGAATTAAAAAAACCATACTTATAAGACGAAAGAGAATAAAAGCCCATATCTTCTAATTGTTTTAAAGAGAAGTTAGCTCTAGAAAACCCAATTTTTCCACCTGAATCAACAATAGTAGAAAGCAAAACCTCCTCTTCACCCCTTTCAACTAAAAGAGTAATATTTTCTCCTTTATATTTTTCTAATTCAGTCTTAAATTCATCAAAATATAATACAGAAACGCCGTTAACTCCAACAATTACATCTTTTGTTTTTAAGCCAGCTAATTCAGCATTTGACCCCTCCATAACCGTATTTATAACAGTAGGGATTCTTGGATAAAACAAAGTTTCACCACCATTTTTTAAGAACCGGTCAATTACATCAACAGGCATATTAATGTCAGTATTAACCCCCCCCCTATCAACAGTAATTACTTTTGAGACAATTACTTTTTCTAAAACATCTAAAAAACGATCAATCTTCTCTCCATCAGCAGAAATAAACTTATCTCCATTTTTAAAACCAAGCTCAGTTGCCATTTCACTTACACACCATACCCCGTCAATTACATTCTCATTTGGCAAGTATTTATCTCCATAAACATAAAGAGTCATAGAGTAAATAAAAACACCCAACAACAAATTTACCGTTACACCCCCAAGCATAATAATTAGTCTTTGCCAAGCAGGTTTTGCCCTAAACTCCCAACTTTCAGCAGGTTTTCCCATTTGCTCTTTATCCATACTTTCATCAATCATACCTGATATTTTTACATACCCACCAAGAGGTAGCCAACCAATACCATACTCGGTATCCCCAATTTTTTTCTTTACTAACGAAAACCAAGGATCAAAAAAAAGATAGAATTTTTCTACTCTTGTTTTGAATAGTTTTGCGGGTATAAAATGGCCTAGCTCATGTAAGATTACTAGGATTGATAAACTCATAATGAGTTGTGATGCCTTAATTAAAAATTCCATCTATAATAATTCATTTGCCAATATTCTTGTGGCGTTATTTGTAGCTACATAATCTTCCAAACTAGGATTATCCACAAAAGTAATTTTTTCCATACAATCTGCAATTAAATCAGACATATTTAAAAACCCAATTTTATCTTTTAAAAATGCAGATACAGCAACCTCATTTGCTGCATTTAAAATACAAGGCATATTTCCTCCTTTTTGCATTGCATTATAAGCTAATTGCAAGTTTCTAAAGGTTTCAAATTCAGGTTTTTCAAAAGTAAATTGAGGATAATCCATAAACGAAAAACGCCTAAAATTATTTTTTAATCTTTCAGGAAAACCCAAAGCATATTGTATCGGAAGCTTCATGTCTGGCAAACCTATTTGTGCTTTTATTGACCCATCTTCAAACTGCACTGCAGAATGAATAATAGATTGTGGATGAACCACAACCTCAATTTGTTCTGCTCTTAAATCAAAGAGCCACTTCGCCTCAATAACCTCCAGTCCCTTGTTCATTAATGAAGCACTATCAATTGTGATTTTTGCCCCCATATCCCAATTAGGGTGTTTTAATGCCTGTTCTTTTGTTATGTTCTTAAGCTCAGCTTTACTCCAGCCCCTAAACGGACCTCCAGATGCGGTTAAGTAAATTTTTTCAATTGGGCTGTAAGTCTCACCAACTAAACATTGAAATATTGCTGAATGCTCAGAATCAACCGGATAAATTTGAACTCCATATTCTTGGCATAATTTTGTAATTAAATCACCAGCAACAACTAACGTCTCCTTGTTTGCAAGCGCAATATTTTTAGATGATTTTATTGCCCTAATTGTTGGTTTTAAACCAGAATAACCAACAAGCGCTGTTAAGACAAGGTCAATATTTTCTCCCTCAACAACTTCTTCCAATGATTTTTTTCCTGCAAAAACCTTTATACCTAAATTAAAAAGAGCATCATTAACTTCAGTATATTTTTTTTCATTAGTGATAACAACAGTGTTGGGTTTGAATTTTTTAGCCTGTTTTATTAAGAGCTTGCTATTATTGTTTGCGGTTAACACCTCAACATCAAATAAGTTTGGATGCTCTGAAATAACCTCTAAAGCTTGTGTTCCTATAGAACCGGTCGACCCTAAAACTGCTATTTGCTTTTTCTTTTTTTCCATTAAAACATTTTTAATTTATCAGCAATTTTTCTGTCATTTGCTAGTCTTGGCACTTTGTTCTGTCCACCTAACTTGCCAATTGACTTCATGTATCTTCTAAAACCGCTTTTCCTAATAATTGTAATTTTCAAAGGTTGTAAAACTTTACCCCTAACCAAATCTTTATAGTAGGAGTTATATTTTTGAAGTTTTTTATCAATCAACAAACTAAATTTTTTTATATCAACAGGTTCTTTTTCAAATTCAATAAACCACTCGTGATAAGGAAGGCCTGTTTCTGTATTTACCATTGGAGCAACATGAAACTCATTAATCTCTGCAGGAATAGACTCGATTGTTTCCTGTAATGAGCCCTCCACCTCTTCAGCGATTACGTGTTCTCCAAATGCAGAGGTGAAATGCTTAATTCTACCACTTACAATAATTCTATAAGGATTAACAGAAACAAACTTTATAGTATCTCCAATATTATACCCCCAAAGCCCAGCATTTGTATTTAATATAATAACATAATCAACACCCAAAACAACGTCAGCAAGAGATATTCGGTTAGGGTTTTTTTCAAAAAACGTTTTTGTTTCTATAAACTCATAAAATATTCCATGATTTACACAAAGAAGCATTCCTTTAATTTTTTGTGAATCTTGATAAGCAATAAAACCTTCTGAAGCTGGATATAATTCAACCCCATCTATTTTCTTTCCAATCAGTTTTTCAAATGTTTTACGATAAGGCTCATAATTTACACCACCATAAATAAACAGATTAAAATCCGGGAAAACATCTTTTATCAGTTTTCCTGTTTTTAATTGTAGTTTTTCAAAATACATTTGTACCCAAGGAGGAATTCCTGATATTAAAGTCATTTTTTCTATAACCGTTTCCTCAACAATTGCATCTATTTTTTCTTCCCATTCAGCAATACAATTAGTCTTAAAAGAGGGTAAACGATTTTTTGTTAAATAACTAGGAATATGATGAGCAACAATTCCCGAAAGACGCCCAGTTAATATATTTCCTGTTTTTGAAAGCTCAGGGCTTCCTTGTAAGAAAATCATTTTTCCATTTATAATAGAAGTTTTTTTAGTTTCAGCAATATAACTAAGTATTGCGTCACGAGCAGCGGTTATATGATTTGGCATGCTCTCTTTGGTGATAGGAATATATTTTGTTCCAGATGTTGTTCCAGATGTTTTGCAAAAATAAATAGGCTTTCCAGGCCAAAGAACACTTGCCTTACCTTCAACTATTTTTTGAATATAATTTGTCAACCCTTCATAATCTCTTATAGGGACCTGATTTTTAAAATCAGAGTAGTTTTTGATTTTTGAAAACGCATGATCTTTTCCAAAAACCGTATTTTTTGCTTGAATTAATAATTCCGACATTATTTTTTCTTGGGCCTTAATCGCATTGTTTTTCCATTTACTGTTTTTTAAAACAATATATTTAGCAAAAGGGAGGCTTAAAATTGATTTAATCCCCATGCTAAAATGAAATATAGTTTTCAGGATTAACAGGATTTCCCTTGTGCCATAATTCAAAATGTAAGTGCGGCCCAGAAGAAAGTTCTCCAGAATTTCCAATAATTGCAATATGGTCACTAGCATTTACAAAATCACCGACAGACTTTAATAATACTGAGTTGTGTTTATATAAAGAAAAATAATTGTTCTTGTGTTGAATGCCTATTACATAGCCCGTTTCAGACGTCCAATCACTGATTATAACAGTCCCCTCCAGAACGGAAGAAATCCTAGTTTTCTCTTTTGCAACCAAGTCAACTCCAAAATGTTTTGCTTTACGGTCGAATTTGTCTGTAATAACTCCATCGATAGGAGAGTAAAAAGCAATAAGATCATTACGATTATTTTTTTGAACAATAATAGAGCTTCTATCTTCCCTTTCTACAGCAACCCTTAAAAGAGAATCGTCTTTTGATTTTTCAAAAAAAACATCACTTTCTTTTTTTCTGAAAGTGTCAGACATTTGAGGTGTAATTAATTTCTTTCCACTGATAATATTAGTTATATTTTCTAAGTAAACACCTCTATTTTGCAATGTTTTTGTTAAAGAGTCAGATTTAATTGTAAGTGCAATCAACTCTTTTTTTACTTGTGAGGTTGATTTACCAGGGATAAACTCTTTTAGTGGGGTATAGGTAATTAAGATAGCCATCAAAAAAAAGCAGATGAAAATTATAAAAACTAAAAAAGAAAAAACATTTAACCGACTTAATTTTACCGAAAGCTTTTCTTCAAAAGAATCATCAGTCATTATAACAAAACGATATTTGTGTAATACCTTTTTAAAAAAACTATTTAAACTTTCGTTATCTTGCATAATGTTTGCAAATATCATAAAATTATAAGCATATTTGCGAGAATTTTAGAATTAGGGATAAAATAAATTTCATTAAAAGTAGTTTTAAAGCAGAATGAGACTAAACACACATCATACGAATACGTTAATTTTGCTGTTTTTACTGCTAATTACTTCCTCGTGCTCAACAAAGAAAAAAGCTTGGACTAATCGCCAATATCATAATACTACAGCTAAATTTAATGGATACTTTAATGGAGGTGAAAGCATAAAGGCTGGGGTAAGAAAACTTCACTCAGGAAACATAGATGATTTTACCACAACAATTCGGGTGTTTCCTACAGGAGATTTAAAAAAAACAAAGAAAATCCATCCGTATATGGATAGGGCAATTAAAAAAGGATCGGTAGTTATTCAAAGGCACTCTATCAAAATAAAAGGAAAAGAATATTGTAAATGGATTGATGATAATTATTTATTGGTTGGGAAGGCATATTTTTATAAAGGAGATTTTGATGAGGCGATTAAGACATTTATTTTTATAAAAAATGAGTATAGTAAAAATGAAATTCGTTTTGAAGCAGCCCTTTGGCTGTTGAGAAGTTATATTGAGAAAAAAGACTTTATCTCAGCTAAATTAGAATTAGAAGAGTTATTAAAAAACAAAAAGTTTCCGGACAAATTAAACAAAAACTTATCACTTATTGCCTCAGATTACTATTTACAAAAAGGAGATTTTGATGAGGCAATAAACGAGCTTAAAAACGCGACAGAGCTAATTAAAAGAAAAAGAAAAAAAGTAAGGATAAATTACATACTAGCTCAATTATACCAACAGTCAAACAACTATGCTTTAGCCCAAAAACACTATCAGTTAGTTCTAAAATCTAGTCCAGATTATGAAATGGCATTTAATGCAAAAATGAATTTAGCAAGATCATTAGAGCAGGGCAATTCCAGCACAAAAAAAATGAAGGAAAAGCTCTTAAAAATGACTAAGGACGATAAAAACAAAGAATATTTAGATCAAATATATTTCACTATAGCCGAAATGGAGATTAATAGTAAAGACACGAATTCAGCAATTGAATACTATTTCCTCTCCACCATAAATAGTATAGAAAATAGCTCTCAAAAAGCACTTTCATTTTTAGCTCTAGCTAGAATTAATTTTAAGAAAGGCCTATATGAGCCAGCAAAGACACACTATGACAGTACGATCTTTTATATGGACAGTGATTTTAGACTATATAATCAAGTAAAAGAAATACACACTATTTTGTCAGGTTTGATTGAAAATATAAAAATAGTTGAATTACAAGACAGTTTACAAATGCTAGGAAAACTACCTAGGGCCGAGCAAAAGATAATTGTCAGTAAAATTATTCAGCAAGAAATGGAAAAAGAAAGAATCGCCGCTGAAGAAGAGAGGCTTAGAAAGCAAATGGCGTATGAGAGTGGAATAAACAGGGGAAGAGATGGGCAATTCGGGAACAATACCTCTGGAGGAAAGTGGTATTTTTATAATCCAGCAACATTAAGTTTTGGAATGTCAGAATTTAGAAAAAAATGGGGAAAAAGAAAACTTGAAGATGATTGGAGAAGAAGAGACAAAAAAACAGTTATAAGCTTTGAGACTGACTCAATAATTAGAGATTCAGTTGCAATTGAAACAAAAAACAAAAAAGATCCTAATTACTATTTAACCCAACTACCAAAAACAGATGAAGACTTTAAAAATTCGGACACTAAAATAAAAGAAGCCCTATATCAATTAGGTGTTATATACAGAGAGTCATTAGAGGAGATAAATAAGAGCAACTCTAGTTTTACATCAATTTACTCAAGATTTCCAAATGATTTGCAATATGCACCTCTTTCTTTATATAATATTCACAGTAATTATTTAGAATTAAAAAAAGATAGAAAGGCTAAAAAAACAAAACAAAACCTTTTAGAAAACTATCCAAATAGTATTTATGCTAAAATGGTAAAAGACCCAAGCTATTCTTTAGACCTTTTGAGCAAGAAAAATAACAATGAGGCTACTTATAAGTTGGTTTTTTCACTTTATACTGAAAATAAGTTTGATGAGGTTTTAAGTAAAACAACCAATATTTTAGAGGACAATTATAAAAGCAGACACCTACTTTTAAGAGCACTTTCACTGATAAAGCTTAAAGAGAAAACAAAAGCAATTCCTATACTAGAAACACTTTCTGAAGGAGGGGATAAAATTTCCGAAGAAGCAAAATATATTTTGGAAGTAATTAAATCTCCTTCAAAGATGGAAAAAGCAAATGAATTAGCCCTTACAGGGTCTTCATATCTTTACAGGTCAAATCATCAACATATGGTTATTATAGTGGTTCCTAAAAAAGGTGTAGATGTGACATATTTAAAAACACTTATATCTGATTTCCATAATAATAGTATTGGAAATGAGGTTTTTGAAATTAGTGCGCTTTTACTAGGGATAGATCAACATTTATTAATGATTAAATCCTTTGAAAACATTAATGAGTCAATGAAATACTACAACTTGTTTATTGAGGAAAGCTCAGTAATGGAAATGCTGAGTAAATCAGAATATAAGGTAATGTCAATATCACTTGAAAACTTTAAAGAGTTTTATAGAAATAAAGATGTTAATGGATACCATTCATTCTTTACAAAGAATTACCTAACAATAGATTAAGCAGTTAAAATTATTTTATAATTTAGCGTAAAATATTATAACATGTTTTCAAATAAAAATGATTCAATGAAAAAAACAGAAAGTAAGGCTGCAATTAATATGATTGGAGAGGGAACCGTTATCACTGGAGATGTTAAATCAGCGGGTGATCTTAGGGTTGATGGAACTTTAAAAGGATCTGTCAATACTTCTGGAAAGGTTGTATTAGGAAAAGAAGGGATAATAGAGGGTGATGTTGTTTGTAATGATGCTGATATTTCGGGAACAATTAAAGCAAAAATCACAGTTTCACAATTACTATCATTAAAATCAACCTCAAAATTAAATGGAGATATTATTACGAATAAACTTTCAATTGAGCCAGGAGCTTCTTTTTCAGGATCTTGTAGTATGGGGGCGGTAATAAAAGATTTAAAGGATGTTGGAAAAGCCGATAAAAAAGAAAAAACAGCCTAATAAATATCTTACATTAACATCTGCCTCCCTGCAGATTGGCATTATAATTTATTTGGGAGCTTATTTGGGAAAATATTTGGATGCTAGATATAATCTAGAAGAAAATTGGTATACTATCTTTTTTGTTTTATTGGCAGTTATAGTTTCAATTTATAATTTAATAAAACAACTAGAAAAGATTAACAATGAATAGGTATTTAATTGCTTTTCATGGTTACCTTTTTATTGTTTTAGTTGCAGTATACTCTATTCATAATTATATTGTAGAGGACCCCAACCTATCCCTTTTCTACACACTCAACTTCTTTCTAGCAGCATTTGTCTATAATCTTATTTTTTTATTAAAAAACAAACAAAAAGAGTATTTAGGATTTTATTTTTTAATAGGCACATTTCTAAAATTCACCATATTCTTCATAATTATTTTGCCAATTTTAAAAAAAGATAATGTTGTTTCTAAATTAGAGTTTTTGTCTTTTTTTATTCCGTACATCTTTTCTTTGTTTGTAGAAACAAAGTCGCTAATAGTGCTTTTGAATAGGCCGAACAAATAAATTAATATTATTAGAAAAAATTGCGATAAAAAAAGGACTTAGATTAGCATAAATATCTATTTTTGCAAAGATTTTTTAAAAAACAAATCAAAGCAATTAAAATGCGCTTAAAAACAATACTTATTACATTTTTTATTTCGAGTTTTTTTGGGCTAAACTCTTTCTGTGAAAATCCCTCTTCGAATTTAGAGAAAGATGGAGATATAAGAGAAAGGTATAAAAAGTTTAAAAATCATCACCTGATGGATAATCATATGTTTGTTTTAACACATGATATTGCATTTCCTTTGCCGGTAATTTTATATACAGACGGAGAGCTTGATGTGTTTATGTCTTCAAATTTATATGACAATCACCATAAGCCTGTTGTATTTGAAATTAACGGAAGAGCTTATAAGGTTGATGGGCATGAGCATATAAAAGAGGTTGGATCAAATCTAAGTCTCATTGATTTTTCAATAACCAAAAATGTTGTATTCATTTTAATTTGTTTTGTTTTAATGATTTTAATGTTTGTGAAAATGGCAAGATCATATAAACACAACTCACTTCCAAAAGGAATAGGAAGGCTCATCGAACCTATAATTATATATATTAGAGATGATATTGCTAGGCCTAATATTGGAGAAAAAAAATATAAAAGATATATGAGTTTTTTATTAACAATCTTTTTTTTCATATGGATAGTCAATCTTTTTGGGATGACGCCGCTAGGATCTAATGTAACTAATAATATTGCAGTGACTGCTTCTTTAGCGGTCCTAACCTACCTAATTACAACATTTACCGCAAACAAGAATTATTGGGGGCATATTTTTTGGATGCCAGGAGTTCCTACTCCTATGAAAATAATATTAGCTCCCATTGAATTATTAGGAACAATTATAAAACCATTTTCGTTAATGATTCGGCTATACGCTAATATGACTGCGGGTCACGTTGTATTAATGAGTATTTTAGGGTTAATTTTTATATTTCAAAATTGGCTTGGAGGCACCTTATCCTTTGGACTAGCATTTGCTCTATCTTTATTAGAGCTATTGGTGTGTGCGCTTCAGGCTTATATATTTACAATGTTATCTGCTCTTTATTTTGGAGGAGCTGTAGAGGAGCATCATTAATGAAGAAAGTAAGATTAAAAATATTAACTAGAGTGTTTAATTTAAATTAATTATTATGGAAATTCCAGCAATTGTAGGAGGAGGGCTTGTAGTAATCGGAGCAGGTATTGGTATTGGAAGAATTGGAGGATCGGCATTGGAAGCAATGGCGAGACAACCAGAGCTTACAGGTAAAATACAGACTGTGATGCTTATTGCCGCTGCCCTTATTGAGGGTATTGGGTTCGCTGCACTATTTGCACTGTAACCAAAATTATATCCAAAACTACAAGGGTTGCTTGTAGTTTTGGATTAGTTAAATTAACAAATTTAGAAAAGAATAAAGTAAAATGGAAAAATTAATTAATGACTTCTCGGTAGGCTTATTTTTTTGGCAAACAGTATTATTTGTAATATTAGTTTTTGTTTTAAGAAAATACGCATGGAAGCCAATTTTATCTGCAGTTGAAGAAAGAGAAGAAGGGATTAAAAATTCTTTAGAAGCTGCCGAACATGCAAAAGCTGAGATGGAAAAGTTAAATGCTGACAATGAAAGGGTTTTAGCTGAAGCAAGGGTTGAGAGAGACGCCTTATTAAAAGAAGCGCGAGAAATAAAGGAAAGCATAGTTAATGAAGCAAAAGATTTAGCAAATAGCGAAGCAGATAAAATTCTAGCCTCTGCAAAAGAACAAATTGCTAATGAAAAAATGAAAGCAATTACTGAGCTTAAAAACACTGTAGCCACGCTATCAATTGATATCGCCGAAAAGGTTTTAAAATCAGAGTTGTCAGATAAAACCAAACAAAATAAATTAGTTGCTTCAGTATTAAAAGAATCACAACTTAACTAAAATGAAGCAATCAAGAGTAGCCATAAGATATGCAAAAGCATTATTACAACTCTCAATAGAGCAAGATGTTTTGGAGCAATCATATAGTGATATGACTCTAATTCAAAGTATTTGTTTTCAAAGTAAAGACTTATCATTATTACTAAAAAGCCCTATTGTAAAGACGGATCAGAAGTTAAAAATTCTTGATGAGGTTTTTGGCTCAAAAGTAGGAAAAGTAAGCATGCTTTTTATAAATATTATTACAAATAAAAAGAGAGAAGTATTATTAGAAGGAATTGCAAACAGCTTCATTTCTCTATACAAAGCGTATAATAATATTGAATCAGCAAAAGTTACAACAGCAGTTCCTTTAACAGTAGAATTAAAATCAGAGGTGATTTCTTATATTAAGAAATATGGAGACAAAGAAGTTGAACTTACCGAAGAGGTAGATGAAAGTATTATAGGAGGAGTAATCATCCGAATGGGAGATAAACAAATAGATGCAAGCTTATCTAGTGAGATCTCAGAATTAAGACAAGTGTTTAACAAAAACCTGTATTTACAGGACTTCTAAAAAATAAAATAAAATGGCAGAAGTAAAACCAGCTGAGGTATCAGCAATTTTAAGACAACAATTATCAGGATTTAAATCTGAGGCAGAACTACAAGAGGTAGGAACTGTTTTGCAGGTTGGGGATGGTATTGCTCGTATTTATGGGCTTACTAACGTGCAGTCCGGGGAGTTGGTTGAGTTTGACAATGGAATACAAGCAATTGTATTAAATCTGGAGGAAGATAATGTTGGTGTAGTATTGCTTGGGCCTTCAAAAGGAATAAAAGAAGGAGACACGGTAAAAAGAACTAATAAAATAGCATCTTTAAATGTAGGAGAAGGAATGCTTGGAAGAGTGGTTGATGGAATGGGAAATCCTATTGATGGAAAAGGACCTATTAGTGGAGATACTTATGAAATGCCTATTGAAAGAAAGGCGCCAGGTGTAATTTATCGACAACCAGTTGATGAGCCGTTACAAACAGGCCTTAAAGCGGTTGACGCTATGATTCCTGTAGGAAGAGGGCAAAGAGAGTTAATTATTGGAGATCGACAAACAGGAAAAACAGCGGTTGCGATTGACACAATTATTAATCAAAAAGAATTTTATGATAAAGGGGAGCCTGTATTTTGTATTTATGTTGCTGTTGGTCAAAAAGCATCTACTGTTGCGGCTCTTTCGGATACGCTAGAAAAAGCAGGCGCACTTCCTTATACTGTTATTGTTTCTGCAAGTGCATCTGATCCTGCTCCAATGCAGTTTTATGCCCCACTATCTGGAGCTGCAATAGGAGAGTTTTTTAGAGATACAGGTAAGCCAGCGCTTATTGTATTTGACGACTTATCAAAACAAGCAGTTGCTTATAGAGAGGTTTCATTACTATTAAGAAGGCCTCCGGGTCGAGAGGCATACCCAGGAGATGTATTCTATTTGCACTCAAGATTATTAGAGAGGGCTGCAAAAGTTATTAATGATGATAAAATTGCAGCTCAAATGAATGATCTTCCTGAATCATTAAAGGGTATTGTAAAAGGAGGAGGATCATTAACCGCGCTACCAATTATTGAAACTCAAGCAGGGGATGTTTCAGCTTATATACCTACCAATGTAATTTCTATTACAGATGGTCAGATTTTCTTAGAATCTAATTTATTCTTGTCTGGAGTTCGACCTGCAATTAATGTTGGTATTTCTGTGTCAAGAGTTGGTGGATCAGCTCAAATTAAATCAATGAAAAAGATTTCAGGGACATTGAAATTGGATCAAGCACAGTATAGAGAATTAGAGGCATTTGCTAAGTTTGGATCCGATTTAGACGCAGCAACAACTGCAGTTATTGAAAAAGGAAAAAGAAATGTTGAGATCTTAAAGCAAGGACAATATTCTCCCTTAAGAGTTGAAGAGCAGGCTGCAATTATTTACTGTGGAACAAATGGGCTATTAATGGCGGTTCCTGTTGATAAAATCAAAGAATTTGAAGCAGAGTACATCTCTTTTTTACACTCTAAACATCAAAATATTTTAGACGATTTAGCTTCCGGAAAATTAACTGATGAGATAAAATCAACTCTAGAAAATGTTGCCGAGGAACTATCATTAAAATATGCAAAATAACAAATGGCGAACTTAAAAGAAATAAGGTCAAGAATTACATCTGTTGGATCCACTATGCAGATTACTTCAGCAATGAAAATGGTTTCTGCTGCAAAACTAAAGAGAGCGCAAGATGCTATTACTCAAATGAGGCCTTATGCGAACAAGTTAACAGAATTATTAGGAAGTCTTAGCTCAAGCTTAGATACAGATGATGGGGGGATTTATTCTTCTCAAAGAGAGGTTAACAATGTTCTTTTAGTTACAATTACATCCAACAGAGGGTTGTGTGGAGGATTTAATGCTTATATTATTAAAAGTGCAACAACATTAATTAATGATAAATACGCGAATGCAAAAGTTGACATCTTATCAATTGGCAAAAAGTCATCAGAACACTTTAGAAAGAATGCATTCAATGTAGCTTCTTCACATGATGATATATTTAACGAATTAACTTTCGAGAACATCTCTAAAATAGCTGAAGAGATAATGGAGCAATTTGCTTCTGGAAAGTATGATAAGGTGCTACTAGTATATAATCAGTTTAAAAATGCTGCTACTCAAATAATAATGAATGAGAGTTATTTGCCAATTCAAACTGTAAACATTGATGATCATCAAATTGGAGATTATTTATTTGAGCCAGGAAAAAAAGATATTGTAGATGAGTTAATACCAAAATCGTTAAAAACACAATTATTTAAGGCTGTTTTAGATTCTCATGCAGCAGAGCATGGAGCTAGAATGACAGCAATGCATAAAGCAACTGATAATGCAGGAGAGCTTAAAAAAGACCTAACACTTACTTATAATAAAGCAAGACAAGCAGCAATTACCGCAGAGATATTAGAAATTGTTGGAGGGGCAGAGGCTCTTAACGGATAAAATAATAACCAATCAATAATATTGTTAAAAACCCTCTTCTTTGGCAGAGGGTTTTTTGTTGCTTATCGAGCTAATATTTTATATTTGTAAAAAAACATAAATTATGATTTATGAAAACATATTAAGTGAAAATAAAGACGGAGTTTGTTATCTTACAATAAATCGCCCTAAACAATTAAATGCATTAAACGGAGCAACTATTTTAGAGCTTAGTAATGCCATTAAATCTGCTGAAGAAAACAATTTAGTTAGGTGTATAATATTAACTGGAGCAGATACAAGGGCTTTTGTTGCTGGAGCAGATATAAAAGAATTTTCTTGTTTTAATGTAGCCGAGGGAGAAAATTTAGCAAGAAAAGGCCAAGAGATGCTTTTTGATTTGTTAGAAAATATTGGAACTCCATCAATAGCGGCAATTAATGGCTTTGCTCTTGGAGGGGGGTTAGAACTTGCAATGTCGTGTCATATTAGGATAGCATCAGAAAATGCAAAAATGGGCCTTCCTGAAGTTTCTTTAGGGGTTATTCCTGGATATGGAGGGACTCAGAGGCTAGCAAACCTTGTTGGAAAAGGAAAGGCTATCGAGATGATTATTACAGCTATGAAGCTTACAGCTGTAGAGGCAGAAAAATGGGGGCTGGTAAATTACGTTTGTCCTCAGGATGAGCTAATGTTATTAGCAGAAAAAATAGCAGAAAAAATAAAAAGAAACTCTCCTATGGCGATTGGGAAAGCAATAAAAACAGTAAATGCGGGTTTTATTGATGGTGTTGATGGTTTTGAAGTTGAGAAAAAGGAATTTGGAAGCTGTTTTGGCTCTGCTGAATTTATTGAAGGAACAACTGCGTTTATGGAAAAAAGAAAAGCAAATTTTTAATATTGAATCCTCTTAAGAAATTAGCAGGACACACAGTTATTTATGGATTAAGTAGCGTAGTAGGAAGGTTATTAAACTATCTTCTAGTACCCCTATATACACGATTTTTTATTCCTTCAGATTATGGAGTTGTTACTGAGATATATGCTTATGTAGCTTTTTTGATTATTCTCTTAACATATGGATTTGAAACAGCGTTTTTTAATTTTTCTAAGAAGGAAGAAAATAAAAATAATGTTTATACCACTGCACTAATTTCACTATCAATCTCGTCAGTCTTTTTTATTGGCATAAGCCTATTTTATGCTCAAGAAATTTCTGATTGGATGGGTTATGGAATTAAAGCAAAATATATTCAGTGGTTTGCAATTATTATTGGCTTAGATGCAGTTTCATCAATCTCATTTGCAAGATTAAGAGAAGAAGAAAAAGCTATTAAATTTGCAAGTATAAAGTTGATAAATATCTTAGTAAATATAGGCCTAAATCTATATTTTATTGTTGTAAGGGGGCTTGGAATAGAGTATATTTTTGTTGCAAATTTGATATCATCAATAATTACAATTTTATTGTTTACGCCTGAAATGTTAATGTCGAAATTATATTTTGATAAAGTACTTTGGAGAAAAATGATTGCCTACTCTCTACCGCTATTAATTGCTGGTCTTGCAGGAATGATTAACGAGACTATTGATAGAATTCTGTTAAAAAAATTATTAGATAATACACAAAATGTCGCGTCTGAGATCGGACTATATGGTGCATTTTATAAACTATCTATTATTATGCTCCTATTTATTCAAACTTTTCGTTTTGCTGCCGAGCCCTTCTTTTTTTCACACCATAAAGAAAAAGATGACAGAAAAGTTTATGCAGATGTAATGAAATATTTTACAATAGTTACAATAATAATTTTTCTATCGGTTACAATATTTTATGATTTTGTAATTGGATTTTTAGGTAAATCATATCATGACGAAAGGGGTTTTGTAGTGGTATCTATTTTACTTCTTGCAAATTTATTTCTAGGAGTTTATTATAATTTATCAATTTGGTATAAACTTACAGAGAAGACAAAGTTTGGAGCCTATATCTCAATTTTTGGAGCAATTATTACTTTGAGCCTTAATTTTATATTAATTCCTAAAATAGGATTTATTGGATCTGCAATAGCTACGCTTGTTTGTTATTTTAGCATGACGATAGTATCTTATTTTATAGGAAAGAAATATTTTCCTATTCCATATCAAATTATAAGAATTAGTGTTTATTTAAGTATTATGTTGGCGATATATTTCATTATTTATTTTTCCGATTTAAATACATGGCTTAATTCCTTATTCTTAATAGGATTTATCATATTTGCTTATATTTTAGAAAAACCAAAACCTATACAAAAACTATGAAAGTGAAAATTATTAATACTTCAAAACACTCTTTACCTAATTATTCTACACCTGCATCTGCAGGAATGGACCTAAGAGCAAATATTGAAGCTCCAATCAAATTAAAGCCTTTAGAGAGAACAATTGTTAAAACAGGAATTTTTATTGAACTTCCGCTTGGTTTTGAGGCTCAAGTTCGGCCAAGAAGCGGTTTAGCATTTAAAAAAGGGATTACAGTTCTTAATTCCCCAGGAACAATTGATGCGGACTACAGAGGAGAAGTGGGTGTTATCTTAGTAAATTTATCAGATGATGATTTTGAAATTGAAGATGGAGAAAGAATCGCTCAAATGGTAATTGCAAGGCATGAAAAAGCTCATTGGGTTGAGGTAGAAGAGCTCAATAATTCTGAAAGGGGATCTGGAGGATTTGGAAGTACAGGCGTAAAATGATGATTAGAATAGGATTAATAGTAGTATTTAGTTTTTTTAGTATCTGCACTTCTGCGCAATGGAAATCCTATTACCCAGAATCAAAATTATCAAAAAAAGAGTCAATAAAAAAAAGTAAAGAAAAAGACAAACAGACATTTGATAATTATTTTTTTTATGCATTAAAAGCCAGCGCCCTAGAAGATTATGACGAAGCGATAAAACATTTTGAAAAATGCATTAAAATTGATGAGAAAAATCCTGTTCCATATTATGAGCTAGCTAAGATTAATGCTGAAAATGGACATTACGATACTGCAATAGAAGAAATTAAAACAGCATGCAAATTAGACCCAAAAAAAAGATGGTATATCTTGACACACGCTGAGATATTATTTAGCAAACAAGAATTTGTAAATGCCGCAAAAGAATATAAAAAACTAATTGCACTTGAGCCGGGAAATGAAGAGTTATATTTCGCGCTTGCAGAAACATATATTTATTCAAATGATTTTCGAAAGGCGATATTAGTATATAATGATTTAGAGACGTATAAAGGTATTGATAAGATGTTATCAATGCAAAAACATAAACTATATAGGCAATTAAATGACATAAAGGGAGCAATAAAGGAGTTGAAATCTATTTTATCCTTTATCCCTGATGATATAGAGGTAATGGAGATACTATCAGAACTATATCTTTTGAATGATGAAAAAGATAAGGCATTTGAATTGTTTAAAAAGATTGCAATTATTTCTCCAAATAATGGAAGGATACACCTTACACTTGCTGATTACTATAGGGAAAATGGGGATAATAAAAAATCATATGAGGAATTAAAATTGGCATTTGAGAGTCCAACACTAAATATTGATACTAAAGTTAGAATTTTAGTTTCTTATTATCAGTTAATTGCGAATAGTCCAGGCATGGGAGAACAAGCATATGAATTAGCCAACATTATGCTTAAAAGACATCCTAGTAATTTAAAAGCTATGGCAGTTTATGCAGATATTTTATATACAGACAATAAATTTCAAGAAGCAAAAGAACAGTATTTAGCAGTTCTTCAGAAAGATAAAACAAAAAGTCAAGTCTGGAATCAGGTGTTATTTATATTAGCAGAACAAAGTGATTTTGAATCCATGCTAAGGATTAGTTATGAGGCTCTTGAGTATTTTCCTGCAGACCCACTCTTTTATTATTTTAATGGAGTATCAAATAAACGGTTTAAGAATTACAAGGATGCTATAGCCTCTTTAGAAGTGGGAATAGGTTTTGTAATAGATAATCAGAACCTACTGTTAGAATTTTACTCTTCACTTGCTGACGTTTATCATGCAACAAAACAACACAAATTATCAGACGAATATTATGAAAAGGCACTAGAGATTGATCCTATGAACACTTTAGTTTTAAATAACTATGCTTATTATCTATCGATAAGAAAGAAGAATTTAGAAAAAGCACAGGAGATGTCATTTAAATGCAATCAACTAGAACAAAACAATGGAACCTATCAAGATACATATGCATGGATATTATACGAGCTAAAAGACTACAAAAAAGCAAAGGAATGGATGTTAAAGGCTTTAAAAAATGGAGGGGACATAAGCGGTGTGGTGGTTGAGCATTATGGTGATATATTATATAAATTAGGAGAAATTAAAGAGGCAGTTAAACAATGGAAAAAAGCAAAAATTTTAGGAGAGGAGTCAAAAGAACTAGAAAAAAAAATAGCTCAAGAAAGACTATATGAATAATTCATTTTCAATAGTATTATTGCTTCTAATATTCTCTTCATGTGGAATTAAGAAAGAGAAAAAAAATGATTTTTCATCGCCTCCTAAAAATTCAAAAGAACTGATAGCAAGAGTTAATTCACAAAATAAAGATATTCAATGGCTAAATTTAAAAGGGAAGATAAACATTATAACAGAAGACAATCAGATTGCATTAAATATTAATATTACAAATAGAAAAGATAGCTTGATTTGGATTTCAGTAAGCGCTCCTTTTGGAATTGAGATAGCGAGGGGTCAGCTTACTCAAGATTCTATTTACTTTATAAATCGAACTAATAAAACGTGGTTTATTAAGCCAGCCTCAGAGATTAATTCGTTATTGAAAGCAAACCTCTCTTTTAATCAATTGCAGCAAATGATTACTGCAAATCCTAGTATTAATAAACTAAAATATAAATTTCATTCAAAAGAACAATTTATTTTAGAAGAGCCTAATTCAAACTATACTATTTCAGAATCTTATAGAGTTGTTAAAGGGGTTTTATTTATAGAAGGAACTAAGTTCCAATATGAGTTTTTGAATTTTAATGAAGAAAATTTTCCAAGAGAAGTGTATTTAAAAACTGATTCAAAAAAAGGCTTTGAGGTGAGATTAAGATATTCTAAAATAATAGCAAATAAGAAATCTAAAACACCATTTAAAATCCCAATTTCGTATGCCCATTCTAATTAGATTTTTAATTTTTATATTGAGCTTAGCTTTTTGTTTTTCTTGTTTTTCTCAAACAAAAGACGACTTAAAAAAACAAAAGTTGGATCTAGAGAAAGAGATAAGCTATACTGCAGATCTCTTAAATAAAACAAAATCAAATAAAACAAAATCACTTAATTATTTAAGAGTTTTAGAAAAACAAATACAGAGTAAGCAGATGCTTTTAGCTACTTTAAATATAGAAATTTCATTATTAAATAAGCAAATAAAGAAAACGGAACAGTTTATTTTAGAAAATAAGGAATTAATACTAAATGAGGAAAAAATCTTGCAAACGTTAAAAGATGAATATTCTAAAATGATTTATGCTGCGTATAAACAAAAAGGAAATAGAAATGATTTAATGTTTATTATTTCTTCTTCTGATTTTAATCAGGCGTATAAGAGGATTGTATATTTAAAGCAATACTCAGCTTTTAGAAAGAATCAGGCCTCAAAAATAAACCAGAGTCAAAAAAAGTTAATAAAAAAGAAAGAGAAATTGGCTCAAAAAAAGGAGAGCCTTATAAAAGCGGCAGTGGAAAAAAAACTACTTGTTAAAAATAAGAAGAGCGAACTCGAGGGCGTAAGCGTTAAAAAAGATGAAAAGGAAAAATTAATTAATAAGCTTAGTAATTCCGAAGAGCTATTTAAAAAGCGATTACAAGACAAAAAAAACTATGCAAAAGAGCTTGATAAAAGGATTAGAAAAATTATTGAAGAGGAAATTAGAAAGGCTAAAGAAGAGGCTAAGAAAAAAGAAGGAAACAATAAATTTAGTTTAACCCCAGAAGCACTTGCATTGTCTGCAGAATTTGCTAGCAATAAAGGAAAACTCCCATGGCCACTAGATAAGGGAATAATTATTGGGAAATATGGGAAACAGAAACACTCTATTTTTTCTAGCGTAGAAACATTTAATAATGGGATTGATATAGCTACAAATAAAAATACTGTAGTTAGAGTTGTTTTTGATGGAATAGTATCTAGAATTTTCTTTATAAAAGGAGAGGGTAAGGCAGTATTAATAAATCATGGAGAATATTTTAGTGTTTATTCAGGCTTAAAAGAGGTGAGCGTAAAAACAGGCGAAAAATTACTTTCAAAAGAGAAAATAGGAGTAGTTATTACTAATGAACAAGAAAACAAAACAGAGTTACATTTTGAGATATGGCAAGGCTATGATAAGCAGGACCCATCAAATTGGCTATATAATGCATATTAAATCAAAAAGCATAAATTTGCAATATAATTAAATTTTAAAATTATGAAAACTATCCTGTTATTTACTATGGGAGGCACAGAATGGCTTCTTATCGCTTTAGTTGTTTTATTATTATTTGGTGGAAAAAAAATTCCAGAATTAATGAAAGGGCTCGGAAAAGGTATTAGTGAATTTAAAAAAGGGAAAGATGAGGTTGAAAAGGATTTAGACGATTAAAACTTTTAAATCTTGACTACCTTTCAATCATATTCTGAAGTACAAAAGGCACTTCAAAAGAAGTCTACTTCTTGTCTTGAGATTACTAATAACTATATTAAAAAAATTGCAAAAAATTCTCATTTAAATGCTTTTATTGAGGTTTATACTGATGAGGCTATTTCAAGAGCAAAGGAGATTGATGAAAAAATAAAAAATGGAGCAGCTGGCAAGCTTGCTGGAATGGTTATAGGAATAAAAGATAATATTTGCTATAAGGGTCATAAGGTTTCTGCTTCATCAAAAATATTGGAGGGTTTTGAATCTTTATTCTCGGCCACTGCTGTTGAAAGATTATTAGAGGAGGATGTTATTATAATTGGAAGGTTGAATTGCGATGAGTTTGCAATGGGCTCTGCAAATGAGAATACAATTTATGGACCAGTAAAGAATCCATTAGAAAACTCAAAGGTTGCAGGAGGTTCTTCTGGAGGATCTGCAGCTGCAGTCAGTGCGGGGCTTTGTTTAGCCGCACTAGGTAGCGACACAGGCGGCTCAATTAGGCAGCCAGCTGCATTTTGCGGTGTAGTTGGTTTAAAGCCTACTTACTCAAGAGTTTCTAGATATGGATTAATTGCTTATGCTTCATCTTTTGACCAGATAGGGCCACTAACAAATAATGTTAATGACGCAGCGTTAATTCTTGAAATAATTGCAGGAAAAGATAATTTTGATAGCACCGTTTCTACTAAAGACATACAAAGGTACTCTCAAGAAAAGTTTAATGGAAAGCCTAAAAAGATAGCATATATACAGGAATGTTTAGATAGAGAAGGACTAGATCCTGAGATAAAAATATTTATGCAACAGAGTATAAAAAAATTAAAAGAAGAAGGTCATCTAGTTAAATCAATTTCATTTCCGTATTTAGATTTATTAGTCCCAACGTATTATGTAATTACTACTGCTGAGGCATCTTCAAACCTTGCTCGTTTTGATGGAGTACATTCTGGCTATAGAAGCAGTAATATTTCAGATCTAGAAAGCACTTATATTAATAGCCGAACAGAAGGTTTTGGGGATGAAGTCAAAAGAAGAATAATGCTTGGAACCTTTGTGTTAAGCTCAGGCTATAATGATGCATATTTTACAAAAGCACAGAAAATTAGAAGGTTAATAAGAGATAAAACAAATGAAATGTTTAAAACATATGATTATATAATTTCTCCTACAACGCCTCATACTGCATTTAAAATAGGAAAGATTCATAAAGACCCTACAGTGATGTATTTGGAAGATATTTTTACTGCTCAGGCTAATTTAACAGGAAATCCGGCTATTTCACTTCCATTAGGGACTCACTCAAACGGATTGCCAATAAGTATTCATATAATGGCAGAAAATTTTAATGAAGCAGGATTAATTGCTTTCTCAAAACACCTTTCAAAGTAGATGATTACTGTTGTTATTTTATCATGAAAAATTTTTTTTTAGCACTTTTTTTAGTTCCTATGCTATTATATACACAGAATAAACTTCCGTATGGAATTGGTGAATATTCCGCATTTGACATCTCTTTTGGGGGAATAACGGTAGGAGTTGCTGAAATAGAAATTGTAGAAAACTATACAATTGATAGTATTTCAACTTTTCATATTATTGGAAGGGGGAAAACAGCCTATTTTTTTGATTGGTTTTTTAAAGTCAGAGATGTTTACGAAACATACCTCGATACGGCAAAAATAATTCCAGTAAAGTTTGTTAGGGACATATATGAAGGCGGATATGAAAAAAAACAATTATATAAGTTTAATCATTTAGATAGTCTGGTTTTAACAACTGATTCCTCATATAAAATACCGCATAATTCACAAGATATGCTTTCAGCATTATTTTATGCAAGAACATTTAATACAGAACAGTTGAAACAAAAAGGCTCATTTGTTATTCCAGTTTTTATTGATGAAGAGAATTATTTTTTAGAGGTGGAATATATGAATAATGAGATTATAGATACAAAATGGGGTATGATAAATTGCATGGTGTTTAAACCAATAATGCAAGAAGGAAGAGTCTTTAAAGATGTGGATAAAATGCAAATTTGGATAACAGATGACCCGAATCATTTGCTAGTAAAAGTTGAAACAAAAATTTGGGCTGGATTAATAAAAGCACACCTTGTTAAGTATAAAAAATTGAAATACCCCTTGTCAATAAGTAAATAGAGTAAATTAGCAAAATGAAAAAATGGACTGGAATAATTTTAATGGCTGTTGCCTTAATATTTATCCTATCAAATATTAATAACAAAGAGTCTTCCGAAGAGGTTTATCAAGAGGCTATTGAACCAAAGTATGAATATGGGATATTAGTTGACTCCTTTAACGTTATAAAAGGAAAGGTTCAGAAGGGTCAGACTTTAGGCGAGATATTATATGCTAACCATATTGACCACCCTCAAATAGCAGAAGTAGTAGAAAAATCAAAACGTATTTTTGATGTTAGGCGAGTAAATACAGGAAAGGACTATACAATTATTTGTAGTAAAGATTCAAATGAGAGAGCATGCTACTTTATTTATCAAGAGGATCCTATGAACTATGTAGTTATGGACTTTATTAATGAGATAGATGTTTATAGGGGTAAAAAAGAGGTTATTACAAAAGTTAATGTTGCTTCAGGAAAGATTAATTCTTCCTTATGGCTCACTATAGAAGAACAAAAGTTGAGTCCAAAAATTGCAGCGGAACTATCAACTATTTATGCTTGGACAATTGATTTTTTTAAAATTCAAAAAGGAGATGGATTTAAAGTCTATTATGAGAATAAATATATTGAGGGAGAGTATATAGGAATTGGAAGAATTTTAGCATCAGAGTTTAATCATAATAATCAAAAATTTTACGCTTTTTATTATAAAGAGAATGAGAATTATGGAGAATATTTTGATGAAAATGGAAAAACATTACGAAAGGCTTTTTTAAAAGCTCCTGTTGATTATAAAAGAATATCTTCAAAATATAACAGAAGAAGAAAGCATCCAGTTACGGGAAGATGGAAAGGTCATTTTGGAACAGATTATGCTGCTGATAGAGGAACTCCTATTTGGTCAACAGCAAACGGAACTATTGTAGCGGCTTCTTATACAAAAAATAATGGTAACTATGTAAAAGTAAGACACAATGGAACGTATACGACTCAATATTTGCATATGTCAAAAATAAAACCAGGAATAAAAAAAGGAGTATATGTAAAACAGGGTGATATTATTGGATATGTCGGAAGTACAGGATTAGCAACTGGTCCTCATGTTTGTTATAGATTTTGGAAAAATGGGAGGCAAGTAGATCCATATAAGCAAAAGTTGCCTCCAGGTGATCCGATAAAATCCGAAAATAAAGAAGATTATGAAGAGGTAAAAGATAGTTTAATACAAATTTTATTAAGAAAAAAAGAATAAAGAATGAGTCCAAAAGAAGACATAATTAGAGCGTATCTAATTGCGCTGATTTTTGTCTTTGGAGCAGTCTCTAATGCCCAAAATCCATTTATAGAAAACAAAGGCCAATTCCCTAAGCAAGTGATTGCAAAAGTGACTGTGCCTCAAGGATCACTTTTTATTGAGAAAGGCAAGCTTATATATACTTTCTTCTCAGCAGAGGAGCTGTCTCAAATACATGACTTACAAAAAACAGAAAGGTTTATTAGAGCTCATTCATATTCTGTTGAGTTCCTTAATTCAAACAATAAAATAACATCAGAACTTTTAGAAGAGAGTGATTATTACGAAAACTACTATATTGGATCAAATGATAACTGGGCCTCAAATATAAAGTCGTATAAACGCTTAAATCAAAAAAATATTTATAATGGCGTAACGGCTAATTACTACATTAAAAAAGACAAATTAAAATATGACCTTGTTGTGTCTCCATATGCACCTACAGATCAAATAAAATTGCAATACAAAGGAGTAGAAAAGATTAATTTAGTTAAAGGAAATATTTATATTACGACTTCTGTAAACACAATTAGAGAGTATTTCCCTTATGCTTATCAAATTATTAATGGAGTTGAAATAGAGGTGTACTGTAAGTATAAATTAAAAGAAGATATTTTAACTTTTGTTTTTCCTAATGGGTATGATTCTAGATATGAATTAATAATTGACCCTGTATTAGAATTTTCAACCTATTCAGGGAGCACCACTGATAATTTTGGCTATACAGCAACATATGATAATTCTGGCTTTTTATATGCAGGAAGCACCTCATTTGGGACAGGCTATCCAACTACAATTGGAGCTTATCAGCTTAATTATGCAAATAGCTCTGGAGGAACAGATTTAGCAATAACTAAATATGATACCACAGGAACACATAGGATTTATTCAACTTATTTAGGTGGCGGGCTAGATGAGCTTCCTCATTCAATGATTGTTAATTCTGCTAATGAGTTATTTATATATGGAACTACTGGTTCTTCCGATTTTCCAACTACACCTTCATCTTATCAACGAGCTTTTATTGGAGGGCCATCATTCTCTCCTTCTGGAATCGGAGTTTCCTTCCCTTATGGATCTGATATTTTTGTAAGTAGATTAAGTGCTAGTGGAGGTAATTTGTTAGCATCAACGTTTATTGGAGGAACAGGAAATGATGGGTTAAATACAGCATCAAAGCTAAAATATAATTATGCTGACGAGGTAAGAGGTGAGATAGATATTGATAAAAACAATAATATTTATATTGCTACCTGTACAAGGTCAACTGATTTCCCCACTCTAGGTAGCTTTCAGTCTTCATCAAAAGGCAGTCAAGAAGGTTGTATAATTAAGATGGATAATCAGCTTACAACAATTATTTGGAGCACTTATCTTGGAGGGAGCAATGATGATGCTATTTACTCTCTGGCGTTAGATCAGAATGATGATATTTATGTAACTGGAGGAACAAATTCTACTGACTTCCCAGTGACCATAAATGCATATCAAACTACACATCAGGATTCGTCAAAAGCAGATGCATTTATCACTAAAGTCTCTTCAAGTGGAAATCAAATTATTTCATCATCATATTTTGGAACTAATAAGTATGATCAATCTTATTTTGTAGAGATAGGGAACACAAATTCTGTTTACATTTTTGGTCAAACAGAGAGTTTAGGCACTCAATTAGTTCATAATGCAGCTTATTTTGTTCCAAATGGAGGGCAGTTTATAACAGTATTAAGTGAAGATCTGAGTAATGTATTGCGCTCAACGGTTGTAGGGACAGGAAAAGGAACTCCAGATATTTCTCCAACAGCCTTTTTAGTGGATGTTTGTGATAAGATATATTTTTCTGGGTGGGGATCAAATGTAGCGGGAGGCCCCCTATCAACTTTAAACTTGTCAATTACTGACAGCGCTTATCAGCAAACAACAGATGGAAATGATTTTTATATAATGGTGCTAGATAAAAATTTAAGCTCAAATATTTATGCTACGTATTTTGGAGGAAGTCAAAGCAATGAGCATGTTGACGGAGGGACTAGTAGATTTGATAAAAAAGGAGTTATTTATCAGTCAGTTTGTGCTGGATGTGGAGGAAATTCAGACTTTCCTATTGAGCCAAATCCGGGAGCGGTATCTCCATTAAATAATAGTATAAATTGTAATAATGGAGTGTTTAAGTTTAATTTTGATTTTTCTATGGTTGTTGTAGATTTTGAAGCTCCTTGGGTTAGCTGCGATACAAGTATTAATTTCCAAAATTTAACCTTTTCAAGTAATAATGTAACTTATATTTGGGATTTTGGAGATGGATCAACCTCTACCAACATAAATCCAACACATAATTATTCGCAAGGGGGAATATATGAGGTTATGCTTATAGCTAGTGATATTGGTGCTTGTAATGTTTCAGATACAATTATCAAAGATATATATATTTTATCTAACTCTTCCGACACCATACAAGAGATTATTAAATGTCCTGATGAAAAAATACAGATTGGATTATTGCCATTGAATAATCCTACGATTACATACGCTTGGAGTCCTGTAATAAACTTGAGCACTTCCAATTCATCTAATCCTTTTTGCGATGCTAATTCAGATACTCAATACCAACTTATTATTTCTAATGGTAGCTGTTCGGATACTTTATTCCAAAAAGTTAATGTTTCTTCTTTACAGTTAGATGCAGGAGAAGACACTACTTTTTGCAGCTCTCCACTCATTTTAGAGGCTACCTTTTCCAATAATGTGAATTCTATAATTTGGTCTAATACAGAAGATTTTTCAAATATATTAAGTGCCACTAATTTAGTAAACATTTCTTCAATAGGAATGTACTATGTTAAGGTGTCTGATGGCAATTGTGAGAAAGTAGATAGCGTTAATGTTTCCAGCAATAACAATCTTCAATTACAAGTAAGCTCTAGTTTAACATTTTGTAATGATTCAACTCAAATATTTGCAACATTCTCGTTAGATGTGAATTCAGTTTTATGGTCCTCAAATCATAATTTTACAGATACTTTAGGGTTGCTAGATTCGTTAGTTGTTTTTTCTGCAGGCACATTTTACATAAAAGTTAAGAATGGAGTTTGTGAACAAATAGACAGCGTCATCATTACTTCTGAGAGTGTGAATATTAATATGATTTCTAATGATATTTGTGAAGGTGATTCAGTTTTAATTGAGGTAGAAAATAATAATCCATTATTACCAATTATATCTTATGTTTGGACTGGATTTCCAGAAACCACATCATTATTAGTTGACAGTCCTGATTCTTCCAGGTGGTATTCAGTTGAAGTCCTAAATTCGAATTTGTGTATTCTAAGTGATTCCATTTTTGTTAGTGTTTATCCTTATTCTCATATTGATAGTTTATGGATTTCAGACACTGTAGCTTATCAAGGAGAAAATATATTGCTAACCATTATTGCGGGAGATTCGATATACAACCGCTTTATTGAAGTAAATATTGAAGGGTGGCAAATATTCGAAATAAGTAACGATTTTGGCTGTACTGTAGAAGACTCTGTTTTTATTACTCTAAAGAATGTTTTTTGTGATGATAAAAACATAAAAATACCCACGGCCTTTTCTCCTAATGGAGATGGTGTAAATGATAAATATTTTATTAATGACAAGTATCAAATAATAACAGATTTTAAGCTTGAGATTTTTAATAGACTTGGTCAAAAAGTATATGCATCAGAAGACATTGCTAATAGTGAATGGGACGGAAGCTTTAGAGGAGAGCTCCTCCCCCCTCAGGTATTTGATTTTTATTTGGAAATTGGCTGTATTGGAGCTAAAAAACTTTTTCATAAAGGAAATATTACTTTAATTAGATGATACGTTTTATAACAACATTATTTTTTGCATTTTTTTGTTATAAGATGTTTTCTCAAGATGTTCATTTCTCTCAGTTTAATCAGACTAAATCATTAATTAATCCAGCGCTAATTGGTTTTCAAGATGGGGATTATAAGCTTCAGCTTCAAAGAAGGTCACAATGGCAAAGTGTAAGCGTCCCCTTTAATACATTTTCAATTTCATTGGAAGCAAAAAATATCTTTAAAAATTGTTCTTTTGGTGTTCAGTTGTTAGATGATATAGCTGGAGACTCACACTTTAAAACTAATGGTATCACATCTTCAATTTCATATAAATTAAAAGTTAACAATAGGAATAATATATCCTGTGGGATACTTTTTGGAGCATATCAAAGATCAATAGATTATTCAAATTTAGTTTTTAATGATGTTGAAAACATTCCGAATAAAACTATAGACTTCTTTGATGTAGCAATTGGGGGGGCTTATGAACACGATTTTAATTCATCCATGACTATTATTTCTGGACTATCATTATTTCATTTGAATAAGCCAAATCAAACATTACTAGGAAGCAAAAATATTGAACTTCCGATAAACTCTAAAATACACGCGTCAGTAATTTATTATTTTAATAGCAAGTTACAAATTAAACCAACATTATATTATTCAGAACAAGACGGATTTAATGAGTTTATATCTGGCATAAGGGTTAATTATTTGCGGAATAAACCCTCTTCAGAAGCTATAGTTTTGAGGGCTGGACTGTTTAACAGAAAGAATGATGCAATAATTCCAGAATTTGGAATAAAGATTGATAATTTTGACGCTATGGTTTCTTATGATATAAATATTTCATCTTTAAATGCCGCTAGTGATTATAAAGGGGGGTTTGAAGTCTCTTTAGCATATGAATGGAGTATTTCAAAATTAATCAAGAAAACAGAAATAAATATTTGTCCAAAATATTTATAATGAACAGATTATGCTTTTTCTTTTTACTGCCACTTTTTGGATTCTCGCAATTTGCGGCACATATTGAACACTTAGATAGTCCGATTAACACTTACGATGCTGATTTAAATTTTTGTCAATTTAATGATTCTTCAGCGTATTACACTGTAATTTCTGAAGAAAACAATTATCAGTCATCAATTTATTTAGCCAGTAAAATAAGAAATAAGTGGAAAAGAGCAAGGTACTCCGAATTTAATTCTGAAAAATTAAATACTGGAGATATTTGTTTTTTGAATAATAATGAAGCCGTTTTTTCTTTATGTGACCTAGATAATAATTGCAAGTTAATTTTTTCTTCTAAAGGTAATTTCTTAAAAATTAATACAATAAATAATGCTGGCAATAAAAATATTCAAGGACATTTAACTAATCATAAAAAACAAAAAGTTTTATACTTTGTTTCAGATCGTAAAGGAGGATTTGGGGGCCTAGATATTTGGCTAAGTATCATTGATGTTAATGGAAATTTTGGAGTCCCAATTAATGCAGGCTCAAGTATTAATACTTCTTCAGATGAGATTACACCCTTTTTTAATGATTTTGAGAATAAACTATATTTTTCTTCTAATAGAGAGAAGGGTTTGGGAGGGTTTGATATTTATAGTTCTGCGGGCAGATTAAACCTATGGAATAAAGCAGAAAATGTAACAGCTCTTAATTCAAAAGAGGATGAAATGTATTTGGTTTTTTATGATAAAAAAAATGGATATTTTTCATCGAATAGAAAAGGAGCTAGATATAAAACTAATGAGTATTGTTGTAATGATATTTTCTCGTTTAATATCTTGAGCCCTGATACTATTACAGAGCAATATAATTGGGAAAAGTTCAAAATGATAACTCTTTATTTTCATAATGACGAGCCTGATTGTTCCACAATGAAGCTAACAACACAAGTTAACTATAAAGAATCCTATGTTTCATACTTTAAAATACAAGATGAATATAATAATCAGAATGAGAGTTCAATTGAGTTTTTTGAGAATAATTTGAAGTACAATTATAATAGGCTTATACAGTTATTAGACAACTTAACTAAAGAATTAAGCTTAGGAAAAAATATTGAATTGCAACTTAGGGGATATGCAAGCCCCTTACATAATTTCGGATATAATATTAATTTATCTCAAAGACGAATTCAAAGTGTTATTAATTTTATCGCAATTTATCAAAACTCAACACTTGTAAAGTATCTAAATTCTGGCCAGCTTTCAGTGTTAGAATTGCCCTTAGGAGAGAGCAAATCTTTGGAAGTCACAAGTGACAACCCCAATAATATAATAGATTCAGTTTATAGTTTAGAGGCAATGTTAGAGAGAAAAGTTGAAATTGTTAAGGTAATATTAAAAAAGTAATATGGTTGCTAGCTCTATACTAACACCAATAAGAAATCCTGTATATATTTGAGAATAATTATGAGCGTTTTCATTAATTCTAGATATGCCCAAGACTCCTGCAAGAAGAATTGCAACAATTACAAAAGAGGAAAGCCCTCCATATAAAAAATGCAAGCCAATAAGTGCCCCTGTAAGTCCTCCTATTGCTAGCATATGTAAGCTTATTTTCCAGAATTTTGAAATAAAAGAAGCTACACTAATAATAATAATTGCCCCTAAAAATTCAGCCTTTAATATTGGAGTAAAGGTTAAAAACGCATCAACAAATTGATATCCAATAAACATCGATAAAGAGCAGTATATTAAGGGGCTTGATCGTTCTTTATAATTGTCCATTTCTAATGATTTTACCCGCCCCATCTTTATAAAAATTAAAATTAAAATTAGCGGAAATATTATAGTAGAAATAACAACACTTACTGTAATAAAAGTTAAGTAAGGATTTATTATAAATTGAATTTCAGGAATTAAAAATAAAGTAAGTTGTAGTGTAATTAATGGCATAAATATTGGATGAAGAGCCACTGAAATAATTTTTGATAATCGCATTATAATTGTCTTCTTAATTTGGCTGTGTCGATGCCTAATTGCTCTCTATATTTAGCGACAGTTCTTCTAGCAATATCATATTCTTCTTTTCCTAATAAATCAGCAATTTGTTCGTCATTAAAGGGCATTTTTTTATTTTCAGAATTGATAATATCTCGCAAGCAATTTTTAATTTTATTTGTTGAAATAAACTCTCCATTATCTTTTCTATATGCTTCTGAGAATAGTTCTTTTACTTTAAAAGTTCCAAAATGCGTTTCTATGTATTTAGAGTTACTCACTCGTGAAATGGTGGAGATATCCATCTTGACAATATTTGCAACGTCAGCAAGTTTCATAGGCCTTAAATCATTTTCATGGCCACTAATAAAGTATTTATTTTGCAATTCAATTATTGCAGACATAACTTTTTTTAGTGTTTCTTGCCTTTTCTTAATGGAATCCTTAAACCATTCTGCCTTTTCTACTTTTTCTTTTAAAAAGGCTTTAGTTTTAGCATCGTCTGTTTTTTCTAGAAGCTCAGAGTAGTATTTACTAACCGTTATTCCTCTAGAACTACTTTTAGTAAGATGTAATTCTATATTATTGTTATTAATGAGGGCTTTAAAGTCAGGATAAATATATTCAGTAGAAGTAGTACTTTTTGAAAACCCTGCTGATGGAATTGGATTTAAGCTTTCAACTAAATGATATATTTCTTTTAATTCATCTTTTGTAATTTTGACATCCCTTAATAAGGACTCATAATTTTTATTGCTAAAAGCAGAGTAATGCTTTGATATGATATCATAAGCTAGGCTGTTTATTGGAGATAGTTGCTCTAATTGAATTAGAAGACACTCTTGCAAATTAGCAGCCCCAACTCCATAAGGCTCTAAAGATTGAACAATCTTTAATGCTGAATTTAGGTCAGAATCATCTACTGAGAGATTATTTCCAGTTAGAAGGTCACTACTTAAAGAATACAGATCTCTAGTTAAAAACCCATTGTCATCAAGACTATTAATGATATACTTAACTAAAAACAAATTATCATGAGATAATTCTGATCCAACTAATTGCTTTAAAAGATAATCAGTAAGGCTTTCTAATTTATCTTCAATTTGAAAATGGTCATAATTAGTTGTTTTGTATGCAGAATAATGTTGTTGCTCTTCTTCTTCTTCTTCTTCTTCTTCTAGCGCAGGATTCTCTTCTATTTCTTTTTCAATTCTCTTTTCTAGTGAAACAACAGGTATTTGCAAGAGTCCTAAAAATTGAATCTGTTTAGCACTCAGTTTTTGATATTGCTTTTGCTGTAACTTCTGTTTAACCATTAAAAGTTTGCATTTTGTGGAGTTCTTGGGAATGGGATAACATCACGAATATTTTTCATTCCAGTAACAAACATAATCAGCCTTTCAAAGCCTAGCCCAAATCCTGAATGTTGACATGTTCCAAACTTCCTAGTTTCTAAGTACCACCACAATTCTTTTTCACAAATATCCATTTCGGTCATTCTTTCTTTTAATTTATCAAGCCTTTCTTCTCTTTGAGATCCGCCAATAATTTCGCCAATTTCTGGAAATAAGATATCCATTGCTCTTACAGTTTTATTGTCTTCATTTATTCGCATATAAAATGCTTTAATCTCTTTTGGATAATCGGTGATAACAATGGGTCTTTTGAATTTTTTTTCTACTAAATATCTTTCGTGTTCTGATTGTAGGTCAGCTCCAAATCCATCAATTAAGTATTTGAATTTTTTCTTTTTATTTGGCTTGGAGTTTTTAAGAATATCAATAGCCTCACTATAAGTGATCCTCAAGAAATCATTTTCTAATACAAATTGTAATCTTTCAAGCAATCCCATTTCAGATCTGTCTTCTTTTTTTAGTTTAGCTTCTTCATCAGACATTCGTTTATTTAGAAATTGTAAATCATCAGCATAATGATCAATACAATATTTGATGCAATATTTAACAAATTCTTCAGCTAAATCGATGCATTCATGTAGATCTGCAAAGGCTAATTCTGGCTCAATCATCCAAAATTCTGATAAGTGTCTTGAGGTATTTGAATTTTCAGCTCTAAATGTTGGCCCAAAAGTGTACACTTGTCCTAACCCTAGCGCCCCAAGCTCTGCTTCTAACTGACCAGAGACTGTAAGGTTTGTTTTGCTTCCAAAAAAATCATTTGTAAAGTCAATATTTCCAGTTTTATTTTTTGGCAAATCTTCTAAATTAAGCGTTGTGACCTGGAACATTTCTCCTGCCCCTTCAGCATCTGTGCCTGTAATAATTGGGGTGTGAAGACTAAAAAATCCTTTCTCATTAAAAAATTTATGCACTGCAAATGTAAGAGCATGTCTTAACCTGAAAACAGCAGAAAAAGTATTTGTTCTGAAACGTAAATGTGCCTTTTCTCTTAGAAATTCTAACGAATGTTTTTTTGGCTGTAATGGATACTGCTCTGCATCAGCCCCTCCTAAAACATTAATTTTTTTAGCCAAAACCTCAATTGGCTGCTTGTTTCCTTTTGAAGGGACTAATATTCCTTCAATTATGAGAGAAGAGCCAGTTGTTATTTGTTTTACTAAGTCTTCTGAAAAATTGTTTCCCTCTAAAACAACTTGAATATTATTGATTGTTGAGCCGTCATTTAATGCGATAAAAGAGATATTCTTGCTCCCCCTTTTTGTCCTGACCCATCCTTTTATAGTGACGCTTTGATCAGAAGCTTCTATTTTAAGTAGTTTTTTAATTTTCATTTTGAGGAGTTTAAGTTTATCCTACTTGAGAAATATAATTTTTTGAAAGAGCCTCATGAACAGACTGAATAATAGAGTTTGTATCATAAGAGCAGTCTTGATGTAGACTTTCTTGTGTTCCATGGTGTATAAATTCATCAGGAATTCCAAGTCTTTTTACAGAAGAAGTATAGCTGTTATTTGCCATAAATTCTAGAATAGCAGAGCCAAATCCTCCTTGTAAACAACCATCTTCAATTGTGATGATTTTATCAAATGATTTAAAAATAGAATGAAGCAATTTTTCATCAAGAGGCTTAACAAAACGCATGTCATAATGCGCAATACTTAACCCCTCTTTTTTAAATTGTTCTTGCGCTTTTTCAACAAAATTTCCAGGATGCCCTAAAGATAAAATTGCTATTTCCTCTCCCGCATGAATTCTTCTTCCTGTTCCAATTTTTATTTTTTCAAAAGGAGTTTTCCAGTTTAACATTACTCCATTCCCTCTTGGATAGCGTATTGAAAAAGGACCTTGATTAGGAAGTTGAGCAGTATACATCAGGTTTCTTAATTCTTGTTCGTTCATGGGGGCTGAAACTATCATATTTGGAATACACCTAAAAAAAGCAATATCAAAAGCACCATGATGTGTAGCTCCATCAGCACCAACAAGGCCCCCTCTGTCTAAACAAAAAATAACGTTCAGATTTTGTAATGCAACATCATGAATTACCTGGTCATAAGCTCTTTGCATAAAAGTTGAGTAGATATTGCAAAAAGGGATCTTTCCTTGAGTTGCCATACCTGCCGAAAATGTTACAGCATGTTGTTCTGCAATGCCAACATCATAAGTTCTTTTTGGCATTTCCTTCATCATAAGATTTAATGAGCTTCCAGTAAGCATAGCGGGTGTTACCCCAACGATATTTTCATTTTCTTTTGCTAACTCAACTATTGTTTCCCCAAAAATATCTTGATATTTTTGGGGAACTTTTTTCTTTTTTGCAGCGATTATTTTTCCTGTTTCTTTGTCAAAAACTCCAGGAGCATGCCATTTTGTAGTATCCCCCTTCTCGGCAGGAGTATATCCCTTCCCTTTTACTGTTAGGCAATGTAAAATTTTAGGCCCAGGAATGTCTTTTAAATCATTTAGTACTGTTACTAAATGTTTAGGGTTATGCCCATCAATAGGGCCAAAATATCGGAAGTTCAAAGATTCAAAATAGTTGCTTTCTCCTAAGATAGTTGTTTTTATGGCTCCTTCAATTTTCTTTGCAACGGCTTGAGCATTTGGGCCAAATTTACTTATTTTACCAAGGATTTTCCAAATCTTATTTCTAGCTCTATTGTATGTGTGAGATGTAGAGATATCAGTTAAGTATTCTTTTAATGCTCCAACCGCAGGGTCAATTGACATACAATTGTCATTAAGTATAACAAGTAGATTTGTATTTTCAGCTCCAGCATGATTTAAGGCCTCAAAAGCCATTCCGGCGGTCATAGATCCGTCACCAATAATTGCGATATGCTGCTTTTTATCAGTTCCATTTTTTTTTGAAGCAACTGCCATTCCAAGAGCTGCAGAAATAGATGTTGAAGAGTGACCAACACCAAAAGTATCATAAACACTTTCGGATCTTTTAGGAAATCCACTTAATCCACCTTTTATTCTATTAGAAGGGAATCGCTCCTTACGACCGGTTAATATTTTATGGCCATATGCTTGATGACCAACATCCCAAACAAGCTGATCTTTAGGGGTATTAAAAACATAATGCAACGCAACGGTTAGCTCAACAACACCAAGACTTGCTCCAAAATGCCCACCTTTTTCTGAAACAATATCAATAATATATTGCCTTACTTCATTGCTGATTTGTTGTAATTGATTTTTTTTCAATTTTCTTAAATCAGCAGGACTATTAATGCTGCTTAATAATTTTCCTTGAGGATATTTCTTTTTTTCATTCATAAACTATTACAAAGGTACTAAAATCGTTAGTTATGCAAAAATAATAATATTCGTTAACAAATAAGAGTTAATAATTGTGTCGTAGAGAATGCTCTTAATGAGTTTGTTTTTACCAATTTTGTTTTATGAGATTTTTTTGCTATATATACTTTATTCTATTAATGTCTATTGCTAATGCAGACAACAGATTAGTTATAACAGATACAGTTTCATTAGAAATTGATAAGCCGTTAAATATCTATGAAGAAAGATTGGAACTCCTTAACATAAATTCTCCTATGGATTTATCATATAACGAAAAAGTAGAGCCAATTATTGAGAGCTATTTAGGGAAAAATAAAAATTTAATTTCAAGAATGCAGGGAGTAAAGGATTTATATTTTCCTTTATTTGAACAGCAATTAGATAAGTATGAACTGCCTCTAGAGTTAAAATATTTAGCAATTGTTGAATCGGCATTAAACCCAAAAGCGAGATCTGGATCTGGAGCTACCGGATTGTGGCAGTTTATGTATTTAACCGGCAAACAATATGGCCTTCAAGTTACCTCTTATATGGATGAACGACAAGATCCTTATAAAGCAACGGAGGCAGCTTGTGTTTATTTTTGTAAATTATATGATTTATTTGGAGATTGGAACTTGGTATTAGCAGCGTATAATGGAGGGCCTGGATATCTGCAAAAGAAGATTAATTCTGTAGGCTCATATAATTTTTGGGAATTATATCCACATCTAAGAAAAGAGACTAGAAACTATATTCCAACATTTATCGCTGTAAATTATGTAATGAATTATTCTGATAAGCATGGTATTTTAATCCAATCACCAGAAATTAATGTTGGAGAAATAGACACTTTAACACTCAAAAAACAAGTGGAAATTAAAACACTTATGGAGATATTATGTGTCAATAAAGCAACTATTAATTATTTGAATCCATCATATAAAAAAGAAATCTACCCAAAAGGATCAGTACTTGTACTGCCCTTCTTTGCGGTTAATGATTTCTTAAATAATGAAGAGTCAAATTATATATTTATTGATGCAGTTGATAATAAAGAAATACTTATTGATGAAGATAGGATTGTGTATAGTGTTCAAAAGGGAGATTACTTAGGAAGGATAGCAAAAGAGTATGGAGTTCATGTTTATGAAATAAAGCAGTGGAATAATCTTAGAACAACAGATTTGGATATTGGGGATAAGTTAGTGGTCTATGTAAAAAAGAATCTTAAATTAGAAACCGAGGCGAGCCAACAACTTAAAAATGAATATGTTATACAAAAAGGGGATACTTTATGGGGAATTGCACAAAAATATAAAGGACTAAGTGTTTGGAAAATAAAGTCATTAAACAATTTAGAAAGTGACAATTTAAAGCCAGGAACTAAAATTATTTTACCTACAACTTAATGCGCTATGTTTTTTTGTTTTCATGCATTCTAATAGGCTGTAAAGACAGCTTAAAGACACTCCCTAGCTCAACAGGATCCGATGCTGAGATCATTTGTGTTGTTGAGGATAGGCTATGGGAAGATTCGATAGACTCCTTAGTCTACAATATATTTGGGGAAAGCATAGAAGGTATTAATCAGAAAGAATCACTATTCAGAATTGTACAAGTAAGCCATAGTGAGTTTAAATCTATATTAAAGACACATAAGAATATTTTAATTATTCGTGAGAGTGGGAGGCATTCTATTCACACAAATAAATGGGCTATTAATCAAGCTGTTGCGCATTTAAAATGGGAGCATAATTTAGAAAAAATGTTGAAAGAGATAAAGGAAATACGCTCAATTTTTGTTCTAAAAGAAATAGAACATAAAAGAAGCCTTTTGGAAAGATTTTCACAGAAGAATATAGAAAAAACCATTTTCACTAATTTTGGAATTGAATGCATTGTTCCAAAGGAGTATGAAGTAATTAAGAATGACAGTTTAATTTTTTGGGCTCATTATGACCCAGAAAATTCTGATGAGATAAAGAATATTATTGCTTTTTCATTTGTTCCGCAGTCCATAAATATCCAAACTGAAGTATTACAAAAAACCGACAGTATTTTTTCAAAATATCTTATTGGTGAAAATAAAGGAAGTTTCGTTAGAATTGAGACGGAATTTCTACCGTATTATTTTGAGAATACTTATAGAGGCCTTTGGAAATTAGAGAATGGTTTTATGGGGGGGCCTTTTCTTATAAAAACATATTTTATCAAGAATAAGATAGTTGTAAATATAGGGCTTGTTTTTGCGCCTCAAAGCAGAAAAAGAAAGTACATAAAAGAGTTTGAGGCTATCTTATAATTAACACCTCTCTTTTAATAATATTATTACTGTTTACCTCAACAATATAGCATCCTGACTTTAAATTACGAGTACTGATAACATTTGATGTTGTAGTAATTATTTTCTGACCAGTAAGAGCTAGAATAGTAGTTGTAATATTTTGAGAATTTGAGTTGATTGTTATTTGATTTTGTGCTGGGTTAGGATAAATTGAGAAAGAAAAGGGTTTTACATCATTAATATTTGTGGATAGAGTATTTAAAGGGCTTTCCCAAACACCCCTACCAAACGTTGCCGCACTGATTGTCCCATTAGCATAATGTATCTCTAGTTCTTTTACAATAACATTAGGAAGCCCATCGTTAAAAGGGATCCATTCAGAAAGAGTATTGTTTTTATAATAGACCCCAACATCTGTCCCTATATATAAATCATCATTGGCCCCGCCTTGATGTATAATACAATTGACCGGAAGCCCTGGCAAATTATTACCAGAGATATTAAACCAAGTATTGCCAGCATCAGTTGTTTCATAAACCTTGTGAATATTATTATAATCAGAGAAAGTAACCCAAGCTCTATCCGCATTATTATTGGCCACTGTTATATCAGTAATACTATAGTTTGGCAGCCCCCATTTTATATTAGTCCATGTATTTCCCGCATCTTTGGTTAGTTTAATCCAACTATATGATGCAGCATAGATATAATCTTCATCAGAAGGAGCTAGTGCAATTGTTCGAAGAGATTGTCCGTTACTTACATTGTAAGACACAGAGTCCCAAACAGCACCCCCAGTTGTTGATCTATAAACTTCATCATAACCAACAACAATTAAGTTGTTATTATTTGCATGTATAGCGTATGGAGTTACCCAAGCTCCATCATAGCTTACAGGCTTTATATTATCCCAATTACCACCTCCATTGTAGCTTTTTTTAAGTCCACCATATTGAGATGATGAATAAATAATATCTTCATCATAATGATCAATTGCACACTCCATGCCATCTGCACCTCTAATTGCATCCCAAATATTTCCAGTTAGCATTTCAGTTCCATTATCTTGAGCTCCTGTGACTAATCTAGTTGGATTTGATCTTGATAAGCCTAATTTATAAAATTGTGATATTTCAAGGCCATCTGATTTTTCTTCCCAGGAGTTCAGATCATTTCTATATTTGTAAAACCCCCCATCATTTCCAGCATAAGCAACATGAGTATGAGGATTGAATTCAAAAGCATGCTGATCTACATGCATATAGCTATAATTAGAGCTACTTCCACTACTCGCATCAATATCCCAATTATTTCCAGAATCATCTGATCGCCATAGATTAATCGCCCCTACATAGACCAAGTTTTCATTATTTGTAGCGACTCCTAGACTTAAATCATACCATGCTTGACCATTTCCTGTTGATGAGCCATCTGTATTTCTTCCTAAGATATTTGGACTGTCTGATTGCAAAATCCAATTATCTCCAGAATCAGAAGATTTATATATCCCATGAAAATTGTATTGTGCATCTGTAAAAAGAGCATAAATAACTTCAGGATTGTCTGGCGTAACAGCAATTAAAGGTCGGTATCTAGTGCCACTAATTCCATTATCGATAATAGTCCAATTTGCACCACCATCTGTTGTTCGGTAAACATTGCTTGAACCGCTTGATTGCTTAACAGCATATAATACATTTCTATTATTTGGCTTTAATTCGATATCACGCCATCTTCCGATACTGCCAGCGATATTCCAGCTATTACCTCCGTCTGCACTTATCATAATATTTGAATTTGTAACGGCATATAAACTATCAGTAAACTCAGGGTTAATAATAACTTTATTTACTGTTTCTTCTTGCTCAACAGTGTAGCTTAATCCCGTAGTATTCCAAGTTCCTCCTCCATCAGTAGATTTAAGAATGCCAATGCTATATGTATCAGTAGCATTAGCGTCTCCAGTTACAATATACATTGTTTGAGTGTTACTAGGATCAATAGCAATATGAGATACTCCAAGTACCGGAAGATCATCAGTATTTGTACTCCAGCTATCTCCTCCATCAGTTGACTTCCATAGTCCTCCAGCAGGAGAGCCAACCCAAATTATATCAGAGTTAATTGGATCAAAAGCAATACAATTTACCCTTCCATTTCCTCTGTTTTTCCCATTAGATAAAATAATAGGAGGATTAATTGGGCCTTTAGCCACCCAATTTGCTGTAGATTTTGTTTTAGAAAAAGCATGTTTTTCTTGTTCTTTTTTCCATTCAATATATAAGGCATTAGCCTTAAAGGCAGTGTTGTTACTTATTCTTTGAGTTACAAAGTCTAATTCACGAGCGTATGGCTTATAACCGTTTCCTTTAATATAAGGGTGTATTTCCCTATAAGCTTCAAAAGCTTCAACTTTATCAGCTGTTGTTGGCTTAGGCTTTGTTTTTAGTAAATCATCTTGCCAGACTTGAGATGACAAGGAAAGTGATAAAAATGAACCAAAAAGAATAAATAATAGTCTATACATAGCTTATAAATTAGCCTGCAAAGATATGATAAAATTCCTACCACTAGCACTTATGCCAGATCCAAAAGTTTTGTAATGGATATCCATAATATTTTTTATTCCACAACTAAAGGTTAGGTTTTTATCAATAATTTTTTTGTAAGCGAGATTTAAGGTATACCACATTGGACTCCCTTCAATAGTAGCCTCTTCAAAGTTGTCTACGCCAGCATCATCATATTCTATTGCTTTTTTTGAAGCACTATAATCACTATAGAAAGAAATAGAATATTTATTAGGATTATAGGTGACTTCAATTTTTGCATTTAGAGGAGGAATATGAGCCAAGGGCCGATTGTCAAATGTTAGACCTACTATGTAGTTGCAATGGGCACTAACGTACAGTAAATTAGTAAAATAATAATTCGAATTGAAATTAATTCCTTTGATGTTAGCTGAAGAAATATTTTTATTTGTTTGTATGCGCATTATTTCGCCGTCATATTTTAAACTGTCTACACCACCAATACTTGCAAATTGTCTGCTTATGGCATTATCGATTTCAGTATTAAAAAGCTGTATTTGTATTTGTATTTTCTTAATTGCATACTCTATACTTAATTCTAGATTAGTAGAATACTCTGGCTCTAAATCTGCATTTGGAACTACTACATAATCGCTATTTTTAGAAAAGACTTTACCAAGATCATCAATATTTGGATTCCGAAATCCATTATAATATGATGCATTAATCGTAGTCTGATTTGTAGTTTTATAAGTTAATAATATTGAATTTATAAAAGATTGGTTTTCATTATTAATAGTTGAAAAAGGAAGCTGATAAGTTGAGGTGTCCTCATAAGTAGCTGTTAAATAATTTGCATTCAACCTCCCTCCTATTACTAGATCTAGTTTTTTACTGACAGCTAAAATCATTTGGCTATATAAAAAGTAGTCTTGAACTAGAGTTCCTCCATCAGGATATCGTGTTGTATTATAGAACGAATCTCCATTTTTATTTGAGAGACTTGCTGAGGAGTAAACATTTTGCCTTCTATGACCTATCCCATATGTGATTTTGGATCTTAAAATTGTTTTTTGAAAATCAGCTAGAGCATCATATATATACACATTCTCATTTCTATTATTAATAAGGCTTTCGTCCAGCAACTGTTTATGTCTTGATTCTCTTACGTTTTGATATGATACTATAGTTTTAATTTTCTCAAAGAATAAGTTTGGTTTCTTACTTAACAAAGAGATACTTTGCAAAAACCTATTTTGAGGGCCATAATACCAGTTTGTATATTTTGGTAAATTTTCTTTGTAATCATTTAGCTTGTCAAATCGATTTATATTTGAAGATGTAGAGTATTGAGTATTAAAAGAGATTTGATTCTTTTGGTCTATTTGATAATATGCTTTGTGTAATAAATCTAATTGATGATGTGCTGTAAAAAGTTGTTCTTCTCCATTTGCTATAATCTCTTCTTTTCCCCAGTCGTTATATTTATGCTGTCGATTAGCCCCCATTTTCAGGTTTCCAGCAGATTTTATTGAAAATGCTGATAAATGGGAGCCTCTACCTTTTGTATACTTGCTTAGAAAACCAAAAAACACCATATTACTACTACTTTCGTATTGTTGATGCATTTGAATTCCATTTTCATTTCTTCGATTATTCTTTGTTTTGAACAGCAGGGCTCCTCCCATTGCACCATTCCCATATGCCACTGATGCAGGCCCGGACAATAAAGTAACACGTTCAATAAAAAAAGGATTAATAGTGGCAGAGCTTTGTAGGTGCCCACTTCTATAGATAGTATTATTTAGCGAGATCTCATCTACTACTAAAAGGAGCCTATTAGCTTCCATTCCTCTATAATTTGGGCTCCCCCCACCAGATTGACTCTCTTGAACTAGAACGGATGAATTATTGGCTAATAAATCGGATGAAGAAATATTTAGTAGTGTAGATTCTGCGGGAATTATTTTAAATAGGGTGTATTTTTCTGAAAGAGGGACTTTTGAATTATCATTTAGGGTTACAGTTGGGAGCATTTTTATTTTTGGGCTTAATAAGATAATATTTTTAATATCTATCTTTTTTATTTTTTTTGAATGATAAGCAAGGTGTGATATTGTTATTAAATCAGAATCGTTAAATTGACTAATATTTACTAAACCATTTTTATTACTTATTTTACCAAGGCTATGCTGTACTAGATTTACATTTTCAATGGCTATTTCTAGAAGGCTGTCTTTAATAACAATTTCCTGTGAAACTACTGTTTTTGTGTAGCATATTAAAAAAAGAATAATTAACTTTTTCATACCCTTAATGATTCAATGACTAGGTGCGATTTGATGTTTTCTATATTATAATGATGAAGGGTATAATACCGAATTAACTTTTGTAATAAAATAGACTTATCTTTTTGAGGAATATTAATCGGCTCATTTTTTATTAGAGCTTTTAGGTATAGGGTATTTTTTTTATTCATACAAATATCGAGGCTTTTTAATTGATCTGAAAATATTCCTCTCTCTAGATCGAAAAATGACTTTTTTATTTCTGAAATAGAAGGATAAAAACCTAAATACCGAGACAGGTTTAACATAAAAGTGAGCACATAATTTGAGTTGCTCTTATTCTCAAGGGATAAGGCCTGTGCTGTTTCCCATAAGAAAATAAACAAAGCTGGGTTTTTATCATTCTCTTGCAAAACCTTTGAACTTACTTCTGCAATAAACACTGAAATAAAAACATTAAACATGTTTTTTCTTAATGCGCCAAAACTATTCTCTAGTCTAATATCATCTAAGTATTGCAATGAATTTTTGGGCTTATATAGACCATTAATGCTTAGTTGTTTTAAAGGCTCAAAAAAAGTTATGTTATTCTTTGATTTTTTGGATCTCACCCCTTTAATAATAAAAGTTTGTAAGCCTTTTTTTTCAGTAAATAATTTGGCAATAATTGAGCTGTCTCCTTGTTTTATATAAGTTAGCGCAATTGCTCGGCTTTTATATTTCATTAGTTAATAAATAGAATTTTGCTTACAACTTTCTCCTCTCCATATATATCCGTACTGAAGACTAAATAAACGCCAGTTGAGACTCGTGTTTTATTTTTATTTTTTCCGTCCCATATCGCTTGCCCGCCATTTGCAATAGTTTCAAAAACTAAATTACCACCTATATCAGTTATCTTCACAGTAGCATTTTTTACTAATTTACTTATTGTAATGACTCCATTATAATTTTCTTTAACAGGATTTGGAAATACATGAGTTTTTCCTTGCTTCACTGCTCCAATTGTCGCATCTGATCTGTATGAGATTAACCCTTTACTCGTGCCAATAAAAACTTCTCCATTTTCATGATTTATAGCAATATCTACAATGTTGTTAGAGTATAGTGGGCTATTATCTTCTGTAAAGTGTAAAATTTGCTGTAGACCATCTTCAGAAAGCAAGAAGATTCCTGATTTTTCTGTGCCAATCCATTTTCTATTTGCTCCATCAATAGCGATACACTTAACCCTTTCTTCACTTAAAAGATACTGGCCGTAATCTCCTTCTGTTATAAGAATTTGTTGGGCATCAAAATTATAGCCCGAGAATATTGCTGCTGGATCATAAAAAACAGTGATCCCTTTATCTGTCCCTATCCAGATTTCTCCATCTAAGTCTTCAGCTAAACAATAAGTTTGATTTGAGGGTAAATTTCCATATCCGATATTAGTATTTAATAATTTATATTGATCATCATTTTGATTATCAAAAGTTCTGTTATCATCATAAACAAATAATCCATTTCCTCTTCCTAATACTCCCCATTTCTGATTATAACTATCAATTAGTAAATCATCAAAGAATAGGCTAACTTGATTTTGATTCATGCTGTATGCATACCAATTATTATCTTTGGTTTTCAGCACTAATGGATGGTTTACCTCTGAGCTTAGAGCCCACATATTTCCTTCAGAGTCAAATTTGATATCTGAAATACGAATTCTATTATTTGAATACCAACAGGTATCTAGCACTCCATTAGTGTTTTGATAATCATATTTTATTACTAGCTCTCCATCTTTCATTTGAGGGATTCCATGATACCACGAGGCATAATACTCAACTCCATTATTAACAGCGACCTCTAATATATCTCTGGCATTGCCTAATTTATATCTATCATAATTAGTCCAATCATCATAATTGTTTTTTATTGATACGCCATTATTAATTAAGGAATTTGAGCCAAAATTAGCATGTCCTCCATGGCATTGATATAGTTTATTTTCTTCGTATTCTAAGCTATAAATTTCATTTCGAACGGGCCCTGAAGGAATAAAACGTTCTTGATAGTCTAAATTTATAAATTTCAAAAGGCCATTTACAGAGTCCGCTACCCAAATAATATTTTCGTCATCATTTAAGGCGTATAATATATTTTCAAATTTTAAGTGCGTTAACTCGATATATGCTCCATCATCTTTAGTGATTTCAACTCTGTCAAATTTAGTTCTTACTAGAGTGCTGTTGTTATAGTTGACGCTTCTTGTTTCATACCAATAATCTCCATTAATATTTCCATTTCCATAAACAATATTGTCATATGTTTCTTCATTTGTCTGAGCTTGGAAAACAGACCAGCTACTATAATCAGATAAATTTGGATCATTGACATTAGCATAAAATAACCCTTGAGATGTTGCTGTAATTATTGAGTCTCCTAAGAATGCACATCCGTTTATTTTATAGGCACTACTTGCATCTCCCAAGTTATAAGTGTCTTTTATTTCTTCATTTTCTAAATCAACTAGAATTAACCCAATAGATGTTGATAGGTATGCAATATTTTTTCTAATTGTAATATTATTTATTGACTTGATGCCTGTAATTTCTTTGCGTTTTATGTCTGATATATTTATAATGTGATTGTTCTTTAAAAGATCAACATTACAGTTTTTATAGGTAATTATTACAATATCTAGTTCATAAGAATAAGCAACTTGTTTAATACCTACATCAGAAAGGCCTGTTATCTTTGAGAGTCTGTTGATTGTCTCATCATTTTTATTTATATAGAACAAGCCCCCATTTGCTACGCAATATATTTTATTTTCAGCCTCAGTAATATAGGAGGCAGAATTGTATGATAAATAATCCTTCCAATGCCCAATAGCTACATCTTGAGCTTGCATGAAGAAAGGGAATAAAAGTAAAAGGAGCTTTTTCATAATTTCACAATAATAATATTTTACAATCAGATAACATCTTAATTAATAAAAAATTGTAGAGTTAAAAGATATCTTATTTTTGCAAAATGGCCTAGTAGTTCAACTGGATAGAATATCAGATTTCGGCTCTGAGGGTTGGGGGTTCGAATCCTCTCTAGGCCACTAATTTAACCTCACTTTTAATAAGTGAGGTTTTTTACTCTATAATTATTTTTCTTTGAACGGTTCCGTCATCATACATATACAAGATGGGTTTATTTTTTTGTTTGTTCTGTCTTTTTCTTCCTAATAGATCGTATAGTTCAAGAATTTCTTTTTCATATTTTTGTTCTATGATGTTATTTGTATTACACCATATTTGAACCGTATCAGTATCATATATTTGATCACTTAACTCAGATTCAATATCGATAAAGAAATGTAATGGCCCTGAATTTGGAGGATTAATAAAAAGATTAGTCAAGTAGACCTCACTGATATAGCCGCTAGTATAGTCATTATTGTCATTTGGAGTCGTGGTTGTTACTTTTATTCCTCCATTATCATTTTCAATCGTAAAGAACCCTATTAAAGAGCCTGTGCTGTCATATGAATTAATAATAGCATAATTTTGCCCCGCAATTAGTCCTGCTCTTAATACTGCGGTTATGTTTTGCGTGGTTGTTGTCATAATAGCAAAGCCAACAGAATCCCCCATACTTATGGATGAAATGTCAAAATAGCCACCATCTGATGTTATTCTACTTGTGCCAATATCAGGTTCATAGGCAGACTGAGTAACAGTTAAAGAAAATTCAGATGGAGAACTGCATTCTAGACTACTTAATGTATTTGTTACTAATGGATTAAAAGGAGAATAAACAAAGGAAGTCGTTGTAAAGGTATCGCTTTCTGACCATAGGGATCCCAATAAATTAGTACTATCATGAAATGTAAGCACTTGCCATTCATAGGATGTATTCTGCTGTAATACTGGAATTGTAATACTGTCTAATGGGTGGTATACAGGACCTAGATATGACCATAAAGTTGTGCCTAAAATTTTATACCGTATTTTATATCTATTTGCGCCATTTATAGTATCCCAATTAGCTACTGCGTTGTTAAAGTTAATATTACTTGTAAAAAGTACATTTGTATTTGGACATGTATTTGTAATAGTTGTAAATGTGTCTGTTGTTGACCAGCTTGATGTGTTTGTGTTAGTGGTATCGCAATAAGACTTTATTTGCCAAATATAATCGCTTAATGGAAGTAAATCAATAAGAATCAGTTTGTTTAGAGTAGAGTCAATATTATTTTTATATGACCAAGAGGGAGCCCCAATTATTTTAAATCTAATTCTGTAAAAATATGTTCCTGAAGTTGTATTCCAGTTTACTTCAGCATTATAATAATTAACGTTTGATGCAAAAATTGTAGATGGAGCATCGCACTGTGAGAACCCTTGCGTTGAAAAGGCTATCATTAAAAAAAGGAGGATATGTTTCATGGTAATTATTTTTTACAAATCTACAAAAATTCAAGTTAAAAAGCTCAAAATACACGTAATCATTTAAAAATCAAGTAGTTATAGTAGGCCTGTCTTTTTTGGGTTTTTTAAGGATTTTAGATGCTTAAGTCTTTGGAGGCTCCTAAAGGGCTTAGATAGCTTTATTTTAGCTTATTTTTTTTCAAAAACATAAATTGTGCTTGAGTGGCCATTTTTTGTAAAAATCCCACTTAGATTTGATATGATTCCAATGGCAAAGCTTTTTATTAAATTCTTGCTTCCATTTTTGTATTCTTCACTTAAGGCTGAAACATAAAATGCGTCAAAGATCATAGCTTTTTGTTTTACTTTCTTAAAGCCATGTTTATTTAATAGTTTGACAAGTGTTTCTTTTGAGAAGTGCCATAAATGAATTGGGACGTCCCATGCAGCCCAGTATTCTTTATAGTGTCTTGCGTCCCAGCTTTTTAGATTGGGGACGGCAATAATAAGCTTTCCTTTTTTTGAAAGAACTCTATTAATATCTGCTAGCATTTGATTTAAGTTTGGGATATGTTCTAGGACATGCCACATGCTTATTGAGTCAAATTGAGATTCATTAAATTGCTTTAGGTTGGTGCTTTTTGAAACGGATAGGTTGTAATTATTAATAGCCTGGCTTCTTGCTATATCTGAAGGCTCAATGCCTTGGGTATTAAATCCCACATTTCTACAAGCATTTAAGAATTCTCCTGTTCCACATCCAATATCAAGGTGATGTCCTTTTTTAGAAACACTTTTTAATAATGAGATTTTTAATTTAATAGCAAAGGCTCTTATTCTTTGATAAGTCCAATTAAACAAACCTGATGAGAGGTTTGCATGAGAAATGTAATTATTAGAATTATAGTAATGCGTAAGGTTTTCGTCTTTTGGTCTTGGATTTGTAAATACAAAGTCACATGTTCCACATGAAACAATTGTAAATTCCTCATTAGAGGCTGAGTGGTCAATGCAGTTCAGCTTTTTCTTAAGGTTCTTTTTTTTGCAAATAGGACAGCTGTCAAGTAAAATCATCTCCCTAGGTATATTAGCAATACATTTATGTCTGACGGAGAAACGCCGCTAATTCTTGAGGCCTGACCAATAGTTCTAGGCTGAATAGATTTTAATTTTTCCCTCCCCTCAGTTGATATTGAATGTAGCTTGTCAAATTCAAAGTCTGCTCCAATTTTAATATTTTCTAATCTTTTTAGTTTTGCTACAGATTCCTTCTCTTTATTTATATATCCTCCATATTTTATTTGAATTTCTGCTTGTTCAATTATTTCATTAGAAAAGCCGCTAGAATTTAAAAAATCTGATATCAAAGAGGAAGCACATAAGTCATTAATACTAATATGTGGTCTTGCCAATACTGATTTTGCTTTCATTTTTTGTTTTAAGGAAGAGCTATTTTTTTCTTTAAGAATAGGATTAATTTCTTCTGGTGAGACACTTGTTTTCTTTAGAAAATCAATTAATTTAGAGGTGTTTTCTTCTTTAATCTTCAGGGCTGTAATTCTTTTTTTTGTTGCAAGTCCTATTTCATATCCCTTTTTTGTTAGTCTTAGATCTGCATTGTCTTGTCTTAAAAGGAGTCTGTATTCTGCTCTTGATGTAAACATTCTGTAGGGTTCTTCCGTCCCTTTAGTAATTAAATCGTCAATTAGAACGCCAATATAGGCGTCTGATCTATCAAGAATAAATTCATTTTTTTTATTAATATTAAGATGTGAATTTATACCAGCTACTAACCCTTGAGCTGCGGCTTCTTCATAGCCTGTTGTGCCATTTATTTGTCCGCAAAAGTACAGTTTATTGATAATTTTAGTTTCTAGAGTATGTTTTAATTGCGTAGGAGGGAAGTAATCATATTCAATAGCATATCCTGCCCTGAACATTTTTACTTTTTCAAGGCCTTTAATTTTTCTTAAAGCTTGAAGTTGTACTTTCTCTGGTAGCGATGTAGAAAAACCATTCAAGTAAATTTCAACAGTATCTTTGCCTTCTGGCTCAATGAATAGCTGATGTTTTTCTTTAGAAGAAAATCTCTCAATTTTATCTTCAATTGAAGGACAATATCTTGGCCCTGAGCCACTTATCCTTCCTGAGAACATTGGAGAATCATCAAATCCACTTTTTAAGATGTTATGTACTTCAGGTGAGGTATAAGTGATATAGCAAGAGTGTTGTCGGCTTAATTTCGTTTTTGTTAAATATGAAAAATGGACAGGGTTTGTATCTCCGGCTTGCTCTTCAGTTTTAGAATAGTTAATGCTTCTTCCGTCTAATCTTGGAGGGGTTCCCGTCTTCATTCTTCCTCGGCTAAATCCAAGCTCAATTAATTGTTTAGTTATCCCTTCGGCAGACGGTTCTCCAGACCTACCTCCTTTATAATTTTTTTTCCCTAAATGAATAATTCCATTTAAGAAAGTTCCATTACATAGTATTATACTCTTTGCTGAAATTTGAACCCCCATTTTAGTTATTACTCCTCTAGCGTCATTATTTTCAACAATTAAACTTTCTACTGTATCTTGCCAGAAGTCAATATTTTTATTCTTTTCTAGTTTTTTTCTCCATTCTTTTTCAAATACTTTTCTATCACACTGCGCTCGAGGACTCCACATAGCAGGGCCTTTACTCTTATTTAACATTCTAAATTGAATTGTAGAAGCATCTGTAATCATTCCAGACATACCCCCAAGAGCATCAATTTCTCTTATAATTTGACCTTTAGCGACACCGCCCATTGCTGGGTTGCATGACATTCTGGCAATTGTTTCAAGATTTTGCGTTATCAGTAAAATTTTTGAGCCCATAGTTGCAGCAGCATGTGCAGCCTCACATCCAGCGTGTCCACCACCAACAACAATCACATCATATTTTTCTTCTAAAATCATTTTATAGATAAGTAATAATTTTCTTTAGCACGCATTATCTTGACATCTTCTTTAGTTTTATCTTTATATCCTAGCAAATGTAGTAAACCATGAGCCATAACCCTATTTAATTCAGTTAAAAAATTAACCTCAAAGGTTTTTGCATTTTCTTTTACTCTTTCAATGCTGATTAAAATATCTCCATTAATAATATTATTCTTACAATAATCAAAAGTGATTACATCTGTCAGATCGTTATGATTTAAGAATTGAATATTTTTTTTAAGTAAATATTCATCAGTACAAAATACATATACAATTGCTCCAAGCTTTTTCCCCTCAGCTAAGATAATTGAATCTAGCCACTTTGAAGAATCTTTAATAGGTAGCGTTTTGCAGTTAATATATTGAAAATCAATCATTTATTATATGGTTAAAGTAGTTGGTTACTTTTTCTTTGTAAAAAGGGGTAAGCTGAACGGGTGTTGTTTTTAGAAGTTCTTCTTGTTCTTTTTTAAGTTTTTTATATTCAATATATTCATCAGTTATATTATCAGGTTCAAATTTCCATTCAGTTGCCTGTCTTTTATTGTCTTCTTCTTGTTCTCTTTCTGCATTTTCTGCCTCTAATAATCTTGTTAGAATTTCTGATTGTCTGTTAATAGTTTCTTGTGTAATTTTGTTGTTAATAATATCTCGTTCATTTTCTTCCATATCTTCTAAAATTTTATCAAGCTTTCCTTTCTCTCCATTTTCACCAATATTATCTCTTAATTCCATTAATTGTTTTCGAATTTGCTCCTGCTCTCTTGCTAATTTTATTAATTCTTTTGATTTTTTTTCTCCTTTCTTTTCTCCCTGTCCTTTCTTTTTCCCCTTTCCTTTATTCATTTTTTCATTAAGTTTTTTTTGAGCTTTTTTAAGTTCTGACATAGAAGGTTTCTTGCAATTTGGATTTGGTTTGTTACAATTCTTTGGCTTATTACAGTCTGAAGGAGGAGAGTCTAATTCTTTTTGCATTTGTTCCAAAATTTCTGACAAAAGAAGAGCAAGATTATTTACAGAGGTCATTACAAATTGTTGCCTTTCAGTGGCCTTATTTACATCCCTATCCTCTAGTTTCTTAGTTGCTTTTTGCATATTGCTTTTGATAGATGTAATTTCTTTATTAATAGCTCCTTGTATCTGGACTACTCTTTTACTAAGTGCAAATAATGAATCTTCAATAATTTTACTGTCAGCAGAAAGTTTATTTTGCTCTTGTACAATTCTTACAAATTCAGAGCTATTTCTAGGGGTATTATTTACATGAGCCATTAGCTCTTCTTGATTAAAAGAAACAGTTACTAAATTTTCAAGAATCTTTCTGAGGTTATGCATGTCTTCTTTAGGTTTCTCTTCTTCAGAAGCTTGTTTCATGCTTTCTAACTTTTTCGTTAATTCCTCGATTTTTTCAATAGCATCTTTCTGTGATTTTTCTGATTTCTTTTTTTTCCCAATCTCTAAATTATTTTTGCTTTCCTGCATTTTTTGTTGAATAGTAGTTTCTATTTTTTGAGTATTAGGGAGTTTATTTTTATCCTCTAAATCCATGTTTTTCTTTCTCAAATCATTTAAATCTTTTTTGATTTTATCCATTTCTTGGCTAAGATTTTCTTGAGCCTTTACCAGCTCTTCTTTAGTTAATTGTTCAGCAGTAGTTTCTTTCTTTAAACCTTCTTGTTCTTTTTTTAACTTAGCTAGCTTATCTAGAGTTTCTTCAACTTTTTGTTCAAATTCAAACTGCTTAAAAAGCTCTAATTCCCTATCAAGTTCTTTTTCTAAATCAGTATTTGAGAGTTTAATTTGCTCTAATAAATTTTGTAATTTCTCTTTATTTGATTCATCCATCATCTGCTCCATTTCTTGGATTAATTTTTTTATTTCGTCATCTATTAAATTATTCATCAGCTCTTCTAATTTCTTTTGCTTTTCAAGTACTGAGGAATTTAATTTTTCTGTGGCTTTTAAATTTTCAGAGTTCTTTTTTTGTGTGTTGGCAATCTTTTTTTCAAGTTCTTTTTGAAGTTTAATAATATCGGCTGCTTTTTTTTTCTCTTCCCAGCCAATTTTTTTCTTTTTTAGTATTGATTTATTTAGTTCTTCAATCTTTTTTTGTATTTCCTCTGCTAATAAGATTGACTTATTTAGGCCGCTTTTTATTTTTTTGTTTTCAATATCTTGTCTTTTTATTATCTCTTCAATATTAGGTTGTTTGTAAATAAAAGTATTGCTTTTAGTAAACTTTGAACCGTTTATCGCATCATTATCCCATATTTTAAAATAATATTTTAACTCTTTTTCGGGATCAATATTTAAGTTTTCAAAATTAAATGTATAGAAAAATCTTTGCTTTTTATTTTTTTCAATTTTCACATTTTCATAATAATTAATAATGCTGTCGTTCTGTTTAATAGAATAAATAAATTCTAATTTTCTAAGTAAATAATCGTCTTCAATATTGCCTTCAAAAATAAATTGTGTATTTGATGAATCATATCTTTGAACAAGATCTATCTTAGGAAATTTATCAGCAATAACAGTAATATAATAAGTTAATGTGTCGGTTAATTTATTTTCATTTGAACTAATTATTGAATAATTACTACTTCTAAGTACTTTCTTGCTAAACTCTAATTTCAGATCACTGGTTTCTTGAACAATTTCCCCATTATAAATAAATGAACAACTATCGGTATTCTGGAGTTGAATTTTCCAATTAATAGAACTACCTTCACTTGCAATAATATCCCCATTATTGGATTTTTTTTCTATTATTTTGCCTGTATATTTTGGATGTGAAATAACTATTCTCATGTCTACAACTTTTGGCTGAGCTAATGACTTAATAGTATAGGGCTTACTACTATATCCGCCAGCAAAAAAGTTAAATATAATGTCTGAATTAATACGCTTAAATTTATACTGAAATTCATTATTGCCTAGCTCTTCTAATTTAAATTTATTGTTTTCTGACTGTATAAAAATTTCATTAGGGATTTCATTTCCGGTAATCCTAATTTTTAATAAGAAATTATCAAATTGTTTACAGTTCAAGTTTTTATTAAGGAAGACGTAATTAAATGGTGCCTTTGGTTCAAAAAAAGTATTATGCTTTACAATTCTTGCAGAGCTTTCAGTCAGCATATATTCTTTGCCAGATATGAAAAATAAAAATAAAATGATAATAGGAGTCAAAATCCATTTTAGATGTTGCTTATTTCCTTTGAAATCGATAGCATTTTTAAAAGGAACGGCATTTATGCTACTTGTTTTTTGTTCAATACTTGCAAGAACTAGTTCATTTTGATCATTTGATAAGTCATGTAGCTCGAGGATATTTATAAGTTTATCATTAATATTAGAAAAATGATCCCCAATTATTTTGGACGCCTGCTTATGAGTAAGTCGATCTTTAAAACTAAACAATCGCAATAAAGGAAAAGTAATATATTTACAAAAGACAATGAAGTTTATTACAATATATGTCCAGAACAAAAATGTTCTTCCCCTAACATCCATTGTATAGAAATACTCAATAACAGAAAACAGAATAAAAAATATTAATAAAATAGAAAGAACATAAATACAACCTTTTATGAGTTGATTATGATAATATTTCTTGATAAACTCATTAAGCTTATCAAATAAATGTTGTGTTAAGTTTTTCATGTATTGCAAAGGTACAATTTTATCCTTCAAGATGTAAAATGTATTTCTTTGATAAAGCTTATCTTTGCCGTTCAAATATTTTATCAAATGTCAGAAGTAAGAGTACGATTTGCACCAAGCCCTACAGGCCCTTTACATATTGGAGGCGTCAGAACGGCACTATATAATTATCTTTTTGCAAAAAGTAAAGGAGGCAGAATCATTTTGCGTATTGAAGACACTGATCAAGCAAGATTTGTAGAGGGAGCGGAGGAATATATTATTGATTCATTAAAATGGAGTGGGATTGAATTTGATGAATCAGTAGTTCATGGGGGGGATTATGGCCCATATAAGCAATCAGAAAGAAAAGCAATGTACTTGCCGTATGCGGAGCAGTTAGTAAAAGATGGTTTTGCTTATTATGCCTTTGATACTTCAGAGGAGCTTTCAGCAATGAGAGAAAGAATGAAAACAGCTGGAGTCCCTTCTCCACAATATAATGCATTTACTAGAACTACAATGCAAAACTCATTAGCTCTTTCAGAAGACGAGGTCTCCAAAAGAATAGATTCAGGAGAACCGTATGTTATTAGAATAAAGATGCCAAGAAATGAAGAGGTAAAATTAAATGATATTATTAGGGGTTGGGTTTCTGTAAATACTAATAATATGGATGATAAAGTTATTTTTAAATCTGATGGCATGCCAACTTATCATTTAGCAAATGTGGTAGACGATTATAGTATGAAAATTTCTCATGTAATAAGAGGAGAGGAATGGCTTCCGTCTGCCCCTTTACATGTTTTGTTGTATAGATATTTAGGGTGGGAGGATTCAACACCTGAATTTGCACACTTACCGCTAATTTTAAAACCTGATGGGCATGGAAAATTAAGCAAGAGAGATGGGGATAGATTAGGATTCCCTGTATTTCCAATAGAGTGGAAAAATCCTCAAACAGGAGAAATTAGTTTAGGATATCGTGAAAGTGGGTATATTTCATCGGCATTTATAAATATGCTTTCTTTATTAGGATGGAATCCAGGAACAGAAAAGGAGATTTTTTCTATGGACGAGTTAATACAGTCATTCACTCTGGAAAGAGTAGGGAAGGCAGGAGCAAAATTTGATTTTGACAAAACAAAATGGTTCAATCAGCAGTATTTGAGAGCAAAAACAAAAGAAGAATTAGCTGCTGAGTTACAACTTATTTTGAAAGAACATAGAGTAGAAGCTAATGATAGTTTTGTGGCCGCTGTTTGTGAGCAGCTAAAAGAAAGAGCGACTTTTATAAAAGATATGTGGGATGAAGGAAAATATTATTTTATTGCTCCTACTTCCTATGATGCAAAGATAATCCGTAAAAAGTGGAAGTATGATACTCCAAAGTATATGTCTGAATTAATGAGCAGAATAGAAGGGATTTCAGATTTTACCTCACAAAATATAGAGGAAGTATTTAGGCTTTACCTAAAAGAAAATGAAATTGGAATGGGAAGCTTACTGCCTCCATTTAGAATTTCTTTAACAGGCCTAGCAGTGGGCCCTTCACTTTTTGATATAGCTTCTCTTTTAGGAAAAGAAGAGACAATTAAAAGAATGAAAACAGCATTAAATAGCATACAACAATGGGATTGATTACAGTAGAGGGGATTAGAATTTTTGCCTATCATGGACATTTGCCAGAAGAGGCAGTTTTAGGAGGTCATTTTATTGTAAATGTTTGGCTAACTACTGACACTTCTCAAGTAGAAAAAACAGATGATTTAAACGATACTGTTGATTATGTAAAAATTATAGAAATTGTAAAAGAGCAAATGGCTATCCAAGCAAAGATGATTGAAGTCCCTGCAAGGAAAATAGTAGATGCAATTTTATCTTTGGATAAAGTCAAAAAAGTAAAAGTAGAAGTTGAAAAGGTATTACCTCCTATTGACGCTGCATTCAATAAAATTTCAGTAATTACCGAGGCAGAGAATTAGCCTAGATACCTGCTAATATTCACTTTTTCAGCAATAATTGAATGTAGCTTTTCTATTGAAATTCTTTCCTGCTTCATACTAGTCCTATCTCGTAAAGTAATGGTATTATCTTTTAAAGTTTGATGATCCACTGTAATACAATAAGGTGTTCCAATCGCATCTTGTCTTCTGTATCTTTTGCCGATAGAATCTTTTTCTTCATATTGACAATTGAAATCTATTTGAAGAGATTTCATAATTTCTCTAGCTTTTTCTGGTAGGTTATCTTTTTTAGTTAGCGGTAGAATAGCAGCTTTAATAGGAGATAAAATAGGAGGAATGTTTAAGACCACTCTATTTTCTCCATTTTCTAATTTTTCTTCAGTGAAAGAGCTGCTTAGTATGGCAAGGAACATTCTGTCTAAACCGATAGATGTTTCCAATACATAAGGGACATAGTTTTCTTCTAGTTCAGGGTCAAAATATTGAAGTTTTTTGCCGGAACACTCTTGATGTGCTTTTAAGTCAAAATCAGTTCGAGAATGGATGCCTTCTAACTCTTTAAATCCAAATGGAAACTTAAATTCAATATCAGTAGCAGCATTTGCATAATGAGCTAACGTTTCATGGTCATGGAAACGGTAATTATCTTCTCCCATACCTAATGAGGTATGCCATTTCATGCGAAAATCTTTCCAGTATTTGTACCATTTTATCTCTTCTCCTGGCCGAATAAAAAATTGCATTTCCATTTGTTCAAATTCTCTCATTCTGAAAATAAATTGACGAGCGATAATTTCGTTTCTAAATGCTTTTCCAATCTGAGCAATACCGAAAGGAATTTTCATCCGAGTAGTTTTCTGTACATTTAGAAAGTTTACAAAAATACCTTGTGCTGTTTCTGGTCTTAGATATAAATCAGAGGAATTATCAGAAGCTGCTCCTATTTGAGTTTTAAACATTAAGTTAAATTGACGAACATCTGTCCAATTATTTGTTCCAGAAATTGGACATTTTATGTCTAATTCTTCGATTAATTTTTTTACATCTTTTAAATTTCCTTTAGAAAGAAAGGCATTCATCTTACTATTAATAATATCAATTTGTTTTTGCCTGTCTAAAACTCTACTATTAGTAGTTATAAATTTTTGTTTATTGAAAGCATCACCAAAACGCTTTGACGCTTTTAGACAATCCTTTTCAATTTTAACTTCTATTTTAGCAATATAATCTTCAATAAGTATATCAGCACGATATCTTTTTTTGGAATCTTTATTGTCAATTAATGGATCGTTAAAAGCATCTGTATGTCCTGATGCTTTCCAAGTAGTAGGATGCATAAAAATAGCAGAGTCTAAACCTACAATATTCTCATGCATATTCACCATTGATTTCCACCAATAGTTTTTAATATTATTTTTAAGTTCTACTCCATTAGGCCCATAATCGTAAGTAGCTGCTAGTCCATCATATATCTCAGATGATTGAAAAATGTAACCATACTCTTTGCAATGCGCAACAACCTTTTTAAAGATATTTTCGTAATTAGCCATGCTACAAAAATATAAATTCTGTTATCAAAATCGTACTTTTGTAAAATGATTCAAGTAGAAGACAAAATAATTTCGCTGGATATTTTTGAAAAATACTTTGTATGTGATTTAAATGCTTGCAAAGGAGCTTGTTGTGTAGAGGGTGATTCTGGAGCACCACTATTACCAGAGGAAGGAAAAATAATAGATAAAGCGTATGATAAAGTAAAGCCCTACATGAGAAAAGAAGGGGTTTTAGAAATAGAAAAACAGGGTGTTGCAATATATGACATTGAGGGAGATCTGACCACTCCACTTATAAATAATAGAGAATGTGCTTTTGTCTTTTATGAGAGGGGAGTTTCGAAATGTGCAATTGAAAAAGCATACATAGAAAAAAAGATTAATTTTAAAAAACCAATTTCTTGTCATTTGTTCCCTATACGAATAAAAGAATATGCTAATTTTGATGCGGTAAACTATGAAGACATAAAAATCTGTAAGCCAGCATGTGCGTGTGGAAGTAAATTAGAAATTCCTGTTTACGTGTTCTTGAAAGAAGCTCTTATCCGAAAATATGGAGAGTATTGGTATCGGAGGCTATTAGCGGCAGCTAAACGATTAGACGGTTAATATCTCAGATATTTCCAGTCTATGTAAAACGTCCCAAAAGGTAAGATAGAAGCAAGTAGGACTATCCCAAAATCTTTAGTAGTCCAATTTTCATGACGCTTAATTAGAAAAGCTAGTATAATATACACAACAAATAATAACCCGTGTGGCATCCCTAATAATTTTACATATTGTTCGTCTCCTATCCAGTACTTTATAGGCATTGCTATAAAAAGAAGGAGGATGTATGATATTCCCTCTAACAATGTAATGGTTCTAAATAGATTTTTCATTCTAGTTAAAAGTATTTTCTCCGGTAATATCCATTCCAGTAATATAGGGGCCAACAGCGCCAATTTCTCCTAGTCCTTTAAGTATTTCTTTTGGGAACTTGGCTTTTTGACAAGCATCCTCAATAATTGGCGAGATCTCTTTTTTTGCCCAATTTCTTACAGACTTTTGGATTAATCGATGCTCTTCTGTAAGAAGCTCATCCATTTGAAAATAATCAGGAGCTTGGTATAAATCTTGTGACACTTTAACTGTTAATTTTTTTGTAAAAATACCTTTTTTAATAAGATTGACATAGTCATGATAAAGCATATCTTTGTTGTATAATGAATATGTATGCCTTAAATAAGACAGCACTTAATCAAGATGTTTTTTTCACACTATTAATAGTATCATTTTTTTTAATTTCATTGCTGAAAGGGATCTATTCGAAACATGCAGGCTTACTATTTAAAAGTGTGTATGCACAAAGATATGCAAACCAATATTTAAGAGAGGAAAATGCATTTACTGAAAGAGTTAATTTAATTACTTTTTTATTGATGTCCATAAATTTTACATTAGTAATATCAAAACTATTATTGTTCTCTGACTGGATATCAATTAGCGTCACTTTAGTGTCTGTAGTGTTTTTCTTTTTAGTAAAAATTGGTATTTTACGATTCTTAGGTTTTGTTTTTAGAGTTAATAGTTTGTCAAAATTAGCTATTTTTTTCTCATTATTATTTGATAGAGTCTTGGGGGCTCTACTATTTCCAGTAGTAATTGTCTTGTTTTTTTTTAGTTTTGACATTTCTCTTTTTGCTATTTTTTCTTTGGTGATATTTTCGGTAATCTTATTTGGGCTTAAATTATTTTGGTTTTGGAAAATTGGAACAAATTCATTTGGCCTCTCGCCATTTTATATATTTTTGTATCTTTGCACGCTTGAAATTTTTCCTCTCCTATTACTAGGAAAGGAAGTTTTTTATTAAACAAAAAACAAGAAATGGTCGTACAGAATAAGAAAGTTAAGAAAATTTTAATTTCACAGCCAAAACCTGAGGGGAAGTCTCCATATGCAAATTTGGAGAAAAAACATAAAGTAAAAATTGATTTTATTCCTTTTATGCATGTTGAAGAGATTTCTGCAATGGAGTTTAAGGAACAAAGAATTTCTATTCTAAACCATGATGCAGTCATATTTACATCTAAAAATGCAATGGATCATTATTTTAGCATGTTGGATAAGTTAAGGCTAAGGGTTCCTGATTTTACAAAATATTTTTGTGTTTCTGAAGCTATTGCACATTATTTGCAAAACTTTATTACTTATCGCAAAAGGAAGGTGTTTACAGGAGAGCAAACTTTAGCTAGCTTAATTCCTATTATGCAAAAGCATAAAGAGTCTAAATTTTTATTTCCATGCTCAGATGTGTTAAAAAAACAAATGAATAAATCTTTAGAAGAAAGTGGATTAGATCATACAAAAGCTCAGATGTACAGGGTTGCTTGTTCTGATCTTTCTGATTTATCAGACGTGAAATACGATGTATTGGTATTTTTTAGCCCAACAGGGGTTAAGTCTTTATTAGAAAACTTCCCAAACTTTAAGCAGGAAGATACACGTTTAGCAGTATTTGGCCCGACAACAATAAAATCTGTTGAAGATAATGGTTTAAGGGTAGACATTGCAGCGCCGAATAAAAAGGCCCCATCAATGTCGATGGCTCTTGATCAATACATAAAAGAAGCTAATAAAAGAAGAAGATAATTATTGGTAAATAAATTTGTAAAAGGAGCTTTACGGCTCCTTTTTTTGTAATTTTATCAGATGTTTGGATTTTCTAAAGCGCAAATATTATCGAATGAAAAAGAAATTGAGAGGCTATTTTTAAAAAACAATTCTTTTGAAGAGATTCCATTTAGAATTTTATGGAGGGTTGAAGAAAATATAAATGAAGTTCCACTGAAATCATTAATAGTTGTACCCAAGAAGCAATTAAATTTGGCTTTTGAAAGGAATAAAGTAAAAAGAAGAATTAGAGAAGCGCTTAGAAAGAAGAAATTAATGCTTGAAGAGACTTTAAAAGAGAATAAAAAACAGATTAATTTGGCGATTATTTATCAGAAAAAAGAGATTTTAGACTATACTATTATAGAACAGAAAATAAAAGTTATTTTAGATCGTTTAAAAAAGAAATTATGCAATTAATGTTTTCGTTCTTTTTTAAGATGCTCATTATTATATATCAAAAAATAATTTCTCCATTTTTGCCTCCAAGATGTAGATATACTCCAACTTGCTCGCAATACGGACTTGAAGTAATAACAAAATACGGGCCTTGGAAAGGGGGAAAATTAACAGTAAAAAGGATATTTAGTTGTCATCCTTGGGGGGGGCATGGGCATGATCCTGCTCCATAAAACAATAAATATGAAGAAGAAATTTAAACTTATCATCTTAATAATATCACTAGCTATCACTTCTGTAGTTTCAGTGGGCTTTGTTGATAATTATTTTGAGATATCAAAAAATATTGACATTTTCACTACTCTTTATAAAGAGCTTAACACTTTTTATGTTGATGAAACTAATCCAGGAGAATTGATGAAGAAGGGCATAGATGAAATGCTAAAATCTCTGGATCCTTATACAACTTATATTCCTGAATCTGAGATTGAAGATTTTAGGTTTATGACAACAGGTCAATATGGGGGAATTGGAGCGATGATTACTAAAAGAGGGGAGTATGTTTTTATTACTGAGCCGTATGAAGGATTTCCAGCACATAAAGCAGGACTAATGGCTGGAGATAAGATTTTGGAGATAAATGGAGAAACAGCAAAAAATAAAACTACAGAAGAGGTAAGTAAAATACTTAAAGGACAGCCAAATACTTCTGTTTCCTTACTTATAGAAAGGAAAAATAGAGAAAATCCATTTTCAGTGAGTTTTGAAAGAAAGAAGGTTTCTGTTGCAAGCGTTCCTTATTCTGCTTATTTAGTTAATGGAATAGGCTACATAAGACTTAGGAGCTTTACAAGAAATTGTGCTAATGATTTAAAAAATGCAATAAAAGAACTGCAAAAAGAGAGAGAGCTTAATGGCTTAATCCTTGATTTAAGAAATAATCCTGGGGGTCTATTAAATGAGTCTGTTGATATTGTAAATTTATTTGTTGAAAAAGGCGAGAAGGTTGTAAGTACAAAAGGGAAAATAAAATCATGGGAAAAAGAGTATATAGCTAATAAAAATCCATTAAATACCGAAGTGCCTTTGGTAGTACTAATAAATTCTTCATCAGCTTCTGCTTCTGAAATTGTAGCTGGATCTATTCAGGATTTAGATAGAGGAGTGATTATAGGGCAGAGAAGTTATGGGAAGGGGTTAGTTCAGCAAACAAGAAAACTATCGTACAATTCCCAGTTAAAACTTACGGTTGCAAAGTATTATATTCCTAGTGGCAGATGTATTCAGGCTTTAGATTATACAAATAGAAATGAAGATGGAAGTATAGGAAAAGTGCCTGATTCATTAATGACAATTTTTACAACTAGAAATGGTAGAGAAGTAAAAGATGGGGGAGGAATTTTGCCTGATATTCAGATTGACGCGGGTAAATATAGTAATATAATTTTGTCACTTTTTAAAGAACGACTATTCTTTGATTTTGCTACTGATTTTAGATTTTCAAATGATAGTATTTCTGATCAATTTATTTGCTCAGATTTAACATATAATGATTTTACAACATTTTTATTAGATAAAGAATATTCGTATAAGACTGAAACAGAAAAGAGTTTAGATAAATTAAAAAAGAAAGCAAAGGATGAGAAATATTTTAATGGATTATCTGTAGAGTATGATGCGTTAGTAGCGAAGATGAATATAAATAAGAGTGATGATTTGAAGAAAAGCAAAGATGATATTAAAGAAATTTTAACATCAGAGATATTGAGCAGATACTACTATCAAGTTGGAAGGATAAAAGGCGGGTTAACTTTTGATCTTGAAGTTAAAAAAGCGATTTCTCTTTTACAAAATAAAGAAAACTATTATGAAATTCTGAAGTAAGAATAATGCAATCCTTAATCAGATCAAAACAAACATACTTTTATTTATTATTGTTATGCTCTATAGGCATTGGCCTACAAATAGTTCTTTATAAAATAGCAATTATTGCTCTTTTATTGCAGTGGCTGATTTCTGCAGGATTTAAGCAGAAAATGATAAAATTAAGAGAAAATAATCTTGCTGTTGGGATGATTTCTCTTTATTTTCTATATACTTTAAGCTTATTGTGGTCAGATAATATTGAGTTTGGACTAAATGACTTGTTTCTTAAGAGCCCAATATTAATTTTATCATTAATTATTGCATCACAAGAGAGTTTAATCAAAAAACAAATAAATCAGATACTATTATCTTTTGCATTATCAAGTCTTATTCTGAATATTTTTTGCCTTACAGATGCGTGTATTAGTTATATGCAGACAGAAGAAATAAATGAATTTTTTTATCATAAATTTACTGTTAACATGCATTCGGCATATCAAGCAATGTATACTTGTTTTTCTATTACAATATTTATTTATTTAAGATTAAAAGAAAAATATATCCCAAACTTAATCATGGCACTTATTATTTTTCTTCAATTGACTTTTATATTGATATTATCATCAAGGATGCAGCTTTTAATAACAATAGTGCTAATTCCAATAACGATACTACCAATATATTATAGGAAAAGTAAACTTTTTTTAGGTATAGCATATGTTCTTTTGATTTTTTTATTTGGGAAATTAATTATGAGTATGCCTTCAGCATTGAACTATAGATTTAAACAAACAGTTTCTCATGTTAAGAATATTGGAGTACATACGGATAATTCTGACCCGAGAAAATTTATTTGGTCTGAGGCCTTGATAGTTATTAAAGATAATTGGTTAACTGGAGCTGGAGTTGGTGATGTAAAAGATGAGTTAATTCAAAGGTATTCACAAGTAATTTCTGAAAGTTCTATTTCTGAATCTGTAATAGATAGTATTGTTTATCAGATTGAACAGAATACAAAAACGACTAATTATTTAAAGAAAAGAGCAAAACTTAATAATGTATCTTATCAGCAGCAATTATATGCTTATGCAAAAAATAGTTTAATGCGGAAAAATAGTCGCTATAAAACTTCCTTAGATAGGGGTTACAATTTTCATAATCAGTATTTCCAAATATTTGGAGCAATTGGATTATTTGGGTTTTTATTAATCATATGGCTCTTAGTGTTACCATTTCTTAAGTCATTAAAAAATAAAGATTATTTACTAGGATCCTTTATCTTTATTGTAGGATCAAGCCTTTTAACTGAGTCAATGTTAGAAAGGCAAGCCGGCGTAGTTTTTATTATATTCTTTTATCTTGTATTAGCTTCAAGAATGATTAAGAATAAACCCTCTTAATCCTTCTATTAAGAGTTGCTAGGATTTCGTAAGGAATAGTCTTTAAATTTTTAGCAATATCGGAAACCTTGTTATCTGCATCAAATATTGTAACTATATCTCCCTCATTTGCATCAATGATTGTTAAATCAATTATCATACTATCCATACTAATCTCGCCAATAATTTTTGCTTGTTTTTTATCAATAATAACCCAGCCATTCTCATTTCCTAGTTTTCTATTAATACCATCAGCATAACCAATAGGAATAATTCCAATTCTCATTTTTTTATTAGCTATAAAGGTTGCATCATAGCCAACTTTATCTCCTCGATTCAAATTTAATATTTGGACAATATGACTTTGTAATTTTGCTATAGGCTTTAAATTCGTATCATTTCCAATCCCATATAGACCAATTCCTAAACGAACCATCTCTTCTTGTGAATCAGGGAATCTAAGAACACCAGCAGTATTTAGTATATGTTTTTTTGGGTTTACTTTAGTCTTTGTAGAAAATGATGATGAAATTTCCTCAAATCTTAGTAATTGTGAGCGCGTAAATTCATCTTTACTACTTTCATTAGAAGAAGAGAGATGAGTGCAAATACTTTGAATTTTAAGATTAGGATATTCTTTTAGTTTTTTTGCAAGCATTTCCATTTCACCTAGATGAAATCCATATCGATTCATTCCACTATTAAATTTAATATGAACATCAATAGTGTCGCCTTTTCCTCCATAAAGATCTAATAATCGAAAATTATATATTACAGGCTGTAAACTATAGTCAATAATATTAGAATAGCTTTTTGAGCCAGGGTTAGCAATTATTATTCGAGAATCAATGCCAGATTCTCTTAGCTTAATACCTTCTTCAAAATCTGCAACCCAAAAAGCATGCACACCTAACGATTCTAATTTTTTAGCGATTCTAATATCCCCATGCCCATATGCAAAAGCTTTTACAACTGCTATTATTTCCGTGCTAGCATTTAGTTTTGATTTGAGATAATGATAATTATATTCTAGAGCCTCTAAATCAACAAATAGTATAGTTTCATGAGAATTTGACATTAATATTTTTGATTACTAAAGCATGTTCGACAAAGAGGCTTATACTCATTATTTTCCCCTATTTTTACTAATTCAGTGTCTTGTGTTTTACGAAATGAATGATTGGCAATTGATCCACAATTTATACAAATAGCGTGTACTTTTGTTATGTATTCGGCAACAGCTAAAAGTTGTGGTATTGGACCAAAAGGCTTACCTAAAAAATCCATATCAAGACCAGCAACGATTACTCGGATACCATTATCTGCAATCTGATTACATATAATAAATAAATTGTCATCAAAAAATTGAGCCTCATCAATAGCAACTACTCTAGCGTCTTCAATTAATGATAATATTTCATTAGAGTTCTCTACTACTATTGCTTCAATGAAATTATTATCATGAGAAACTACATTATCTTTATTATATCGAGTATCAATTTTAGGTTTGAAAATTTTGATGTTCAGTTTAGCGTATTTAGCTCTTTTTATTCTTCTTATTAGCTCCTCTGTTTTCCCAGAAAACATAGGTCCACATATTACTTCAATACTTCCTTTTTGTGTTGGCGAGTTAGCTAGAGATTCTAAAAACATTTTATTTCTTAGTTTTATTAAGAGGCCTTTGTTTATGTTTGCTAACAAAAGTATAAAAACCAATTTCAAAATTTATGAAATTTAAAAGTTTGTTTTTAGTAGGCCTGTATCTTTTATTTTTTAATAATCTTTTAGCTCAAACTGACACGAAGAAAATAAATAAAAAACGGGTTTTAATAGTTAGCAGTAGTTTAGGCGTTGCGCTTGGAGGATCTTATTGGTATGTTAAAAATGCTTGGTGGGCTGAGAAACAAACAGACTTCCATTTTGATGATGGAGCAGATTTGACATATGCATTAAATGTAGATAAAATTGGGCATTTTATGGGAGGCCTTCAGGCTGCAGATCTTTTTTCATCATCAATGAGGTGGACGGGAATGAATGAAAAACAATCGCTTTGGTATGGAGCCGCATTTGGCTCTGGACTTCAGCTTGCGATTGAAATGAAGGATGCTTATGCTCCATATTGGGGATTTAGTAAATGGGATTTGGCACTTGGTTCAGTAGGCTCTATTTGGCCACTAGCACAATATTATAATAATGATTTCAATGCAATAGACTTTAAGTTGTCATATTATAAAAGGTCTGATATTTATTGGGAATTAGAACAACAAAGAGGCAAAGAAATAAATAAAAATTCTTGGCAAGATGACTATCCTAATCAGACTTATTGGATGAGTTTTGATGTGAATCATTTTGCTGAAACTTGTTGCTGGCCGGAATGGCTAAATCTTGCAATTGGATTTGGTTTAGATGACACACAGTATTTAAATGAGAATAATACGAAAAAAGGAGGAAACAATGAATGGTATATTGCATTAGACTATAACATTCCTAAAATGTTAAAAAAGTGGGATTCTCCAACAGCAAAGAAAGTAAAACACTGGTTGAATTATTTTCATTTACCAGCACCTACAATTAAAATTTCTCCTCAATTAGAGTTTTATCCACTATTTTTATAATTTAGTAAGATGTCAAAACTATATATTATACCTACTCCTATAGGCAATCTAGAGGATATAACTTTAAGAGCAATTCGATTGCTTAAAGAGGTTGATTTAGTTTTAGCAGAAGATACTCGAATATCAAGAAAGCTATTCTCATACTATGAGATTCAAACCTCATTGGTTACTTTTCATATGCATAATGAACATAGGGTTTTATTAAAATATATTGAAAGATTAAAATCAGGAGAGACCTTTGCATTAATTTCTGATGCCGGAACTCCTGCCATTTCTGACCCAGGATTTTTACTCATAAGAGAATGTATTAAAGAAGGAATAGAGGTCAATTGTTTGCCAGGAGCAACAGCTTTTGTCCCTGCTCTGGTAAATTCAGGATTACCAACTGAAAAGTTTATTTTTGAAGGGTTTCTTCCTGTTAAAAAGGGAAGAAAAACAAGATTAGATCTGCTATCTGAAGAAGAAAGAACTATGGTTTTTTATGAGTCCCCACATAGAATTATTAAAACACTAAATCAATTTGTAGATTTTTTTGGAGGAGATAGAAAAGTATCTATTTCTAGGGAAATAAGCAAAATGTTTGAAGAAAAAATAAGAGGAAGTATATTTGATGTTTTACAACATTTTGAAGCAAAAAAACCAAAAGGAGAATTTGTAATTATTGTAGAGGGGAAAAATGAAGACAGATAAATTTATACATAAAAAACCATTTTTAATTGCAGGCCCCTGTAGTGCAGAGTCCGAAAAACAAACATTAACAATAGCACATAAGATAAAAAACACTATAGATGTGTTTAGGGCTGGAGTTTGGAAGCCAAGAACACATCCAAATTCATTTGAAGGGATAGGAAAAGAAGCGTTAAAATGGTTAAGGAAAGTACAAATAGAATGCAAATTAAAAGTTGCCACTGAAGTTGCCACAGCAAAACATGTAGAGCTTTGTTTAGATGCAGGAATTGACATGCTTTGGATTGGAGCAAGAACTACTGTAAACCCCTTTTATATGCAAGAGATCGCTCAGGCATTAGAAGGAGTAGACATCCCTGTTTTTGTGAAAAACCCAATTCACCCTGAATTAGGTTTATGGATTGGAGCATTTGAGAGGCTAAATAATGTAGGCGTTACGCAACTTGCTGCAATTCATAGAGGATTTTATAGTTATGAAAGGTCAGCATTTAGAAATGATC
>PAHP01000011.1 GCA_002705205.1 Flavobacteriales bacterium | reverse complement strand
TTTGATATTACTAGTAGTGGAGGAACGAGCACTCAGAATTTAGCTAATGGAGTTTCTTCTTATTCATTTATAAATTTGTGTGCAGATAATTATGATATAGTGGTAACTGATGCAAATGGATGCTCTACATCACCATCAACCACTCCATTTAATATTGCTCCTATTGCTCCTATTGTTCCTGGAGGGGCAGTTACTGTTTTTAATCTGAATGGTTATCATGTTTCTTGTTATGGAGCTGCTGATGGATCAATAATTGCATCTGCAACAGGAGGTACAGGGGTATTTACTTATTCCCTAGATGGAATAAATTATCAACCATCTAATATTTTTTCAGGCTTAACAGCAGGAATATATGATGTGTATTATAAAGACGCAAATGGATGTATTGCATCGGAGCAACTAACATTAAATGAGCCTCCTAATCTATCAGGTTCTGCTAGTGTAACCCAGTTAGTTGATTGTTATGGTGCAAATACTGGAGAGATTACTTTAACTGTTGATCCGCTTAACCCTGGCGTCCCAGTATATCAATACTCAATAGATAATGGAGCTAGCTACCAAGGGTCTAATATTTTCTCTGGGTTATTCGGTGACATTACATATGATTTGATAATTGAGGATAACAATGGCTGTCAATATTCCTCTATAATATATTTGAGTGAGCCAATTGAATTAAATGTAGTTTCTTCTGTTTTTGATGCAAGTTGTTATGGATTGAGTGATGGGATAGTAACACTTAATATTACTGGAGGAGTGCCAAATTATACTTTAAGCGCTTTTAGTGTTACATTACCTTTAAATAGTTCATCTTATACAACACCTTCAGGTATTCCATCAGGAAATTACCCTTTTACTGTATTAGATGCGAATAATTGTCCCTTTAATGATATAGTCACTGTAGCGGAACCAGCATTAATTTCTTCAATAGATAATGTTGTAAGTTGTGGTAGTTATGATTGGATTGATGGTAACACTTATACTGCTAATAATAATACTGCAACATATACTTTGCCTGCTACTAATGGATGTGATAGTATAGTTTTTTTAAATTTGAGTTTAACCCCTGATATCACAAATACAGTTGTAGATACTGCTTGTGGTGAATATTTATTTGGTTCAACTTTACTTGATGTTAGCGGAATGTATTTAGATACATTTATAGCAACTGGAGGATGTGACAGTGTAGTCACCTTACAACTTACTATATTTGAAGATAGCTCAGTTACTTATATTACAGAGTGTGATAGTGCGGAGTGGAATGGAGTATGGTATTATCATGATACGATTATTACGACAACAGGATTAATAACTACTAATACTTTTACTGGTGCTTCATCTTTAAATAATACTTGTCCATTAGACATTGCTATTGGTTTAGATTTGTCAGGTAGCAATAGTTGGACTGGTGGAAATGTGACTGGTAATTCCTTCACATCTTCTTTTTTAACTGCAATGGATGCTAGAATGGATGGCTCAATTTCTGGAGTTACAGGGGCAAATGATGTTCAGATAGGATTGTATACATGGACCTCGTTAGATGGTAATTGTAGTGGCTCTATAGGTAGTAATGTGCAGGTTTCTCCTATGTCAACAAACACATCATTATTAAATTCATTTACACAGATGGGTGGTGGTTTTGGGGAGCCTGTCTTTGGAGGAGATGAATATGATGCAGCAGTACCTATAGGATTAAATTGTTTAAATGATTACGCTAGTTCATCATTAGGAGATAGAACAGGTACAAGCAGTTTTTATAGAAGGATTATGATTATCTTAACAGACGCTTCTAATTCTAGTGCCTGTTTTTCTAATGACTGTTTTTCGCAAAATATGGCTGCTAATATTTGGGGTCTTGGAATTGAAACGATTGCAGTGAAGTTAGAAGCAACCGATCAGATAAATATGAATATATCTGCTACTGACCCTGAAGCTCCAGTAGTTAGTTGTATTGTCCAATCTTTGGATGATGCTTATAGAGCAGGGCCAAATCAGGGTTCTATTTTAGGTAGTCAGATTGCTAATTCAATATGTGTTGACCCTCCAGCTGGTTGTGATAGTGTTGCAACAGCCATTATTACTATAAAAAATAGTTCATCAACTTATAATCAAGTCGCACAGTGTGATAGCTTTACTTGGGCTTTAAATGGTCAGACTTACTATAATTCAGAGATTGACACTATACAATCAATTAATATAGATGGGTGTCAGCATATTGACAGTTTAGACTTAACTATTTATCCTGAGATCAATGTAAGTGCCATAATAACAGATGAGCTATGTGTTAATTATTCTGACGGTTCAATAACCTTAAATGTTACTGGTGGTTTAGGTACATTCTCTTATAATTGGATTGGTCCTAGTTTATTTTCTGAGACAACAAAAGATATTTTTAACTTATCTCCAGGCTCTTATGTGCTAACTATTACGGATCTTACAACTTTATGCACTAAGGATACTAGTTTTGTGGTTGGAGCTGGATTTGATATGCAAGTGAATGTTTCAGTAGTAGATATTAGTTGCTATAATTTAGATGATGGTACAATTGATATTACACCTGTCAATCTAATTAATCCAATTTATTCATGGTCTGATACTGTAATTTCATTAGAAGATCGAGCGGACATGTCACCTGGTGTATATTATTTGCAAATAGATGATAATAACTGTTTTTTAAGAGACACTTTTGTTTTTCATCAGCCAGACAGCTTATTTATTATTTCACAACAGACTTCCAGTGTTTGTGTAGGAGGAAATTCAGGTGAGATTTCCGTGCAAGTTTTTGGAGGAACACCTTTTGTAGGGGGGGCAGGATACTCATACTATTGGAGTAATTGGAGTGGTAATAATGCTGATAATTTGAATTTATCGCCAGGAACCTATGATTTAGATGTTTATGATGCTAACGGTTGTTTGTATGAAGAAACTTTTATTATACAATCTTATCAGATTAATGTGTCTTCAAATATAAATAATATTGATTGCTTTAGTGATAGTACTGGCTCTATTGACTTAACAATTACTGGAGGCTTTTCTCCATATTATTATTTGTGGAGTGATGGTGCCGATACAGAAGATGTCTATAATTTATCAGAAGGGAGTATAAATTGTACTATTTCAGATTATTTTGGATGTGTATCAGTTGAGACTTTTGTTTTAACTCAGGAAACACCAATTCAGGTAATAGAAACAATAAATAACATAAGTTGTTATGGTGGTAATAATGGTAGTGTCAGTTTAAATATTTCGGGAGGAGTTAGTCCATATAATATTGACTGGTATAATGTCGATGAGAATAATCTTTTTGAGGGAACTTATGATTATGAGGTGATTGATGCAAATGGCTGTATGTATAATGATAATGTTTATATCTCACAAGAAGATACTTTAGATGTAATTATTAATGTATTAGATCTAAGTTGTCCAGCAGAACCTAATGGAGAAATATCAATATATATTTTGTCAGGAGGAGTCTCTCCCTATTCTTTCTCTTGGACAGGTCCGAATTCATTTAATTCATTTGATCAAGATATTAATGATCTATATGCTGGCTTATATAATTTAGAATTAACTGATGCAAATGGTTGTAGTTTTGATTATCAAATTACAGTTAGTGAGCCAATTGCCTTGTCGCAAAATGTTGATATTGAAGTTTCTACTTATTCAATATACAATATTTCTTGCTATGGTGGTAATGATGGGTTTATCTCAGTTTCTCCAAATGGCGGATATGTTCCATATCAGTTTCTTTGGTCAACAGGTAATCAAACCAACTCTATTGATTATTTAACATCTGGCATATATACTTTAACAATTACTAATGGAATAGGCTGTCAAGAGGAATTTTTATTCAATTTATTAGAACCTGCAGAGCCTTTAAGTGTAACATTAACTTCACTGTATGATTATAATGGTTTTGATGTAAGTTGTTTTGGAGGAAATGATGGTGCGATTTATGTTGATGCTGATGGGGGAGTAGAGCCATATTCTTATTATTGGAATAATCAGTCTGGAGAGGATATCTCTGGAAGTAATCCACATGCATTCATAGAGGCGGGATTATATAATTTAGAGTTAGTTGACAATAATGGCTGTCCTTATTTTGATGCTATTATTTTAGAACAGCCTGATCCTTTAGAGTGGGTAATTAATATATCTCCTGACACCTGTGAGAAAGGTGTTGGTATGGTAGATGTGAATCTTTTAGGTGGGATTCCACCATATCTCTATGATTGGAATAATACAGAGTATTTACCCTTAGCTGTAAGTGTTGTTGAGGGGGAATATTTTTTAGTTTTTGAGGATGCTAACTATTGTGTTTCTAAAGACACTATTGTAGTCGAAAATTTATCTTCACCAGATATGGATTTTGATATAATGAGTGATTATGAAAGATTATATGAGCAAAAGAGAAATCCTATTGTATTTATTGATATGACAGAATTAAGCTGGCAGAATGCTTATAGTTGGGATTGGGATTATGGAGATGGTAACTTTGGCAGTGATTCAATTAGTTTTCATTCATATGATGATATAGGAGTTTACTATGTCACTCTTACTGTTACAACTGACTATAACTGTGTAGATACTCTAACCAAGAAGGTTGTTGTTGAGGAATATGATATTCATATACCTAATGCATTTACCCCAAATACCAATGATAACTTTAATAATGGGTTTAGACCTTATGGAATCGGTATTGATGAGTTTCTAATGAAGATATATACAAGGTGGGGAGGGCTAGTTTATTCAACTGATAATATTGAAGAAGAGTGGAATGGTAGATATAAGAATGTTGATGAAGAATGTCAGATAGGAGTCTATGTATATTATATTGAAGTGAAAGATATTTTTGGTGCAATACATAAATATGAAGGACAATTAAATTTAATAAGATAAATATGAAAAAAATAATTTTAATAGCATATCTCTTGCCATTAACAAACTATGCGCAAGATAATATACAGGAACTTAAAAAAGGTAGTTTGAACCATACAATAGGTGTTGAAGAGGTTTTTAATTGTCAATTTCAATATATCTTGACTTTAAAAAAATATAGTGGGCTTTTTATGTGTCCTTATTTAGCTCCAAAGATGACAACTGAGTTAAATAAGATTGATGCATGTAATATAAATAAGAATGAAGAGAGTCAAATAGTTTCTTTTGAATTAGATACTCTTTATTTAGAGAAAGATGTTCAGGATATTTTCTTAAATATTATTGGTATCCCTGAATGGTCGATCACTAATATTAAAACCTTAGTAAATGAAAAATAAATTAATTATTTTATTAATGTTTCTCTGTGTTGCTTTGTTTTCGCAGAACAATACTTTTATACGAACATTTAATGTTCCAGGAATGAATGGTGGATTAGCATTAGCGGTTATGAAAGATGGTGGTTTTGTTGGTACGGGTCAGCATAGTCATAATGGAGGCGCTTGCTACACTTATATTTATCGAATTGATGAATGTGGAAATATACTTTGGTTTAATCTTTATGGCTCAGGAGGGGGGGGTGTGGCTATTGATGCCACAAACGATGGAGGAGTTGTTGTTTCTGCAAGTAATGGTAATATTATCAAGGTAGATAGTCTAGGTGCTCCAGAATGGCAAAAGACATTTGATGCTTTTGGAAGTTATGTTACGTCAGTTATACAAACTTCAGATAATGGTTATTTGGTTGGAAGTCAGAGTGGTTATTTAGTAAAATTAAATGTTTCTGGTGATGTTGTCTGGGGAGCAAGTCTTTCTGGTGGGGCAATACATGCTCTTGGTGAATTTCCAGATGGAGATTTTATGTTCTTTAAATATACGAATCATGATGTTCATTTAGGAAGAGTTAGTAGTTTAGGTAATTTAGTTTGGGATAGGTATTATAGTTCTGGAACGTCACAGGATAGTCATAATGATTGGGCGGGTGAGGCTTTAATTGATACTAATCAGAATACTATAATAGCTGCTTCAAATACTAATTTAGTTGGTAATGGTGTATTGGTTACTCAATTTGATTATAATGGTAATCTTATTAATAGTAATGGTTTTTCTTCAAGTTTAGGAGGTGAATTTGTTAGATCAATTGACCTAACAGAGCATGGGGGTTATATTATTGGAGGGGGTACGCACGGGCTTAATACTTCTGCTTCTAATGTGTCGCAGATTCCTGGAATTACCCCTGATGACCTTTCAGGAAGGGATATTTTATTATTTAAGGTAGATACTAATATTAATTTTCAGTGGGCTAGTGTTATTGGATGTTCAGGTTCAGATAAAGCGATTGGTGTTCGATCAAATAAAGATAATGGTTATACGGTATCAGCTTATACCGATGGGGGTTTTTTTAATGCGCAAAGTTATGATCCTCTTTTTATTAAAACTGATAGTTTAGGTCAGATTGGATGTCAACAATATAGTCCAGTCTTAAATCAAAATAATGTTGCTATTTCTCCTTCTAATACAAGTTATTTTTCTTCAGCTCCAGTTACTTCTTATTCTAGCGTTCCTTCTTATTTCTCAATTGCACCTTCTGATTACTACATGTGTTTAGATTGCTCAACTACTCCGTTTTTTACAATTAGTGATACTACCTTATGTGTTGGTGATACTACTTGGTTTGTAAATAATAGTTCGGGCCTTATTTGTAATCAAAATTGGTTTGTTGATGGCGTAATAATATCAGGACCTGCAGATTCTGTTCCGTTTGTATTTAGTACTCCAGGATTGCATAATATTAAACTTGAGACTTCATGTGGGGCTACTTATGTAGATTACCAGATAGATTTCTATGTTAATAATTTAAAATTATATGTAACTAATATTAGTGATTATAATAGTTATGAGATCTCTTGTTATGGGTATAATGATGGCTTTATTGAGACTTATGCAACCTCTCCGTTCCCGCCAGTTAATTATAACTGGAGTACTCTTAATCCAAGTTCTTCAGATCAGTTTAATATGTATGCAGGCTTATATGATTTGCAATTAACTGATGAATTTGGATGTGTTTTTGATACAACTTTTTTGTTGATTGAGCCAACTCCACTTATTTATTCATCTACAGTTTCTTTAATGAATGGATATAATGTAACTTGTAATGGAGGTCAAGATGGATATATTGATTTAACTGTAAATGGATCTGTCCCTGCATATAATTACCTCTGGAATAATGGAGATACAACAGAGGGTCTAGGTAATTTAGGTGCTGGAGAATATTACGTTACTATTACTGATCAAAATGGATGTATTGTCGCAGATACTATTGAAGTAAATGAGCCAATTTTAAATATACAAGAGAATGTGGTAAATGTAAACTGTTATGGGGCGAGTAATGGTTCAGCTTTAGTAAATGTTAGTGGTAGTACCTCTCCTTATTATGTTTTTTGGGGTAATAATTTGAATACTAACTTCTTAGATGCAGGTATTTATTCTTATCAAATCGTTGATTCAATAGGATGTGTTTATAATGATTCATTGATTGTTTCTGAGCCTGATTCTTTTGTAGTTTTAGAAAATATTACTAATGTAAGTTGTTATGGTGGTTCTGATGGGGAAATTGTATTAAATATAAGTGGTGCAACTCCACCATACGTAGTAGATTGGCTTGGTTTTTCTACAGCAAATATGAGTGCAGGTACATATAATTTTACGATTCTAGATTTAAATAATTGTCCTTATAGTGAAATAGCAATAGTAAGTGAGCCAAATCCTATTGATGTGTTGAATATGGTCATTGATCCAACTTGCAATAATACCTCTGATGGATCTGTTTCTTTGCAAATAAATGGCGGCACATATCCATATCTTGTTGATTGGGGTGTAAATAATCCTGATTCTTTAGCTGTTGGTTCTTATGAGTTTATTGTTACGGATATTAATAATTGTGTAGATACTAATATTGTGTCTTTAGTTTCGGAGAGCAATATTGCGGTAAGTACAATTGTTTCAGCTGTAAGTTGTAATGGATTTTGTGATGGGTCTGTTGATTTAATAATTGATGGTGGGGTTGTTCCTTATGCAATTAATTGGTTTGGTCTTAATGCTGCATTCTTATGTGAGGGAAATGTTACTTTTGAAGTGTCTGATGCTTTGAATTGTTCTTATTCCGAGACAATCACAATTAATACTCCTGATTCTGTTGACTTACAAATTGATCAGGTTGGCATGCTTCTAGATGCTCTAGTCTCAGGAGGAACGCCTCCATACTCGTATCAGTGGTTTGATGATTCCGGTCCAATATCTTCAAATCAAACTATATCACTAGCAAATTATGGTCTTTATAATTGTATAGCGATTGATCAGAATAATTGTCAGTCTGATACGGTTTCATTCAATTACACTCATCTTTCTATTTCAGAAGGCATGGATAATAATATTTACATATATCCAAATCCTGCAGAGAATGAATTTGTGATTGAGTTTAATACTTATTCAGAGATAGCTCTTGAAATTAATTTAATTAATGTGCTTGGTCAATATATTTTGTTAGATATAGATGATTCTTTTATAGGTGAATATAAGCAGTCAATTGATATATCTTCAATGTCTAAAGGGGTTTATTTGGTTAGTCTTAAATTAGGTGATACGCTGTTTAATAGAAAAGTGCTAATTAAATAGTAAAATAGACCTCTTCTTACTATCTTCTGTTAGGTTATTTGTAAGAGAATATTTCTTTTTCCTTAGGTATTGTTGTTAATAAC
>PAHP01000010.1 GCA_002705205.1 Flavobacteriales bacterium | reverse complement strand
CTGGTCAACTCTACAAATCTGGTTACCAGAAGCATCATATGTATTCATATTATCAAAGTGAACAACTGCTCTATCATCAATAATACCATCAACATATAAGCCTGTAATTGGATCACCATTACAACCACTTGGGGTATAAGTACATGTACCGTCATCACAGTTTGCCATGGAATTATAATTATCTGCTGATGGATCCGTACAACCTGCCCAACCTGTGCATGAACCATCATCAACAGTTGCAGCTGGATTATAATTACAATATGTTGGGCCTGTACATCCGTATACATCATAAGCACATGAACCATCATCACAAATTGCAGATGAATCGAAATTAGATGCTGTTGGGTCTGTACAACCTAAAGAGATTGAATTAACAACGTCAATAAATCCAACCATACCAGAAAGTGCATGATTACCAATAGAACAATCATAAGTATATGAACCTGCTATAGTAAAGACATATGAACCAATAGTAGATGGCCCGCTTGTAGGAGGCAAATAAAATGACTCTGGATTATTATAGCTAGCACCTGTTAAAGAGTTAGTAACTCCATTTACATCATGATATCCAGCATCATTAATCCAAATTACAGTATCTCCAACATTAATAGTAAGGTTTGTAGGAACATAATAGTACATTCCTGCATTGATTATATGAGATATTGGTGTGGAGGAAATACATGAACCATCATCTACTGTAGCTAAAGAATCAAAATTACATGCTAAAAAATCTGTACAACCCAAAATAGAATAAATACATGAACCATCATCTATACTTGCACCAACATCATAGTTGTCAGCTAATGTATCTGTGCATCCAGGATATAAGCATGATCCATCCTCCCCGTCAACACTTCCATCATAATTACTTGCATTAGTATCTAAACACCCATAGACATATGCTCCTTGACAAAGATCATGATGTTGACCTAAATCTAACCAATCATTAATATTACGCACAAGCCATTCTGAATTTTGTGCATCAGTACCTGCAGATAAAGACCAATCAATATTTCCTTGATTAACATTACATTTTCTTACTAGCGTGTAATCTTTTGTAGCTTCAGTAATACCCGCAACATCCCAGCCATCTCCAACATCTGGACCATCCTCTCCAATAACATCAACAATTGATCCATTTCTTACCAGTGCTATTGCATCATCACCATTAAAACTAGCTTGTGTCCATGTAGCATCAGAAGCGCTATTAATAATCGAATCTACAGTAGAAGAAGTATGAGATATAACATACACATCTCCATTAGCTAATGTACCTGAAAGATTCAAAGTATATTCTGGCCAAGAACCACCATTTGTAATCTTCCATATCTCATAATCTGACAAATCTACATCCTGTCCTGTACCATTATAAATCTCTAAATATTTATTATAACCACTACCCTCTGCATATTCTGAAATATACACACTATAATTACAACTACCATCATCACATGTTGCTGCTAAATCATAGTTTAATGCAGCATTATCTACACATCCATAAACACAGTAGACACAAGAACCATCATCTACAGTAGCTGATGAATTGTAATTCATCGCTACAGAATCCATGCAACCTGGCATTGTAGTAAAACAACTACCGTCATCACATGTTGCAAGAGGATCATAATTAGAAGCTGAAGGGTCTGTACAACCGTATTGCGTTAAACAAGATCCATCATCACTATTAGCTGTAGCATCATAATTACATGCTAATGGATCTGTACAACCATAAATTGTAACACTTTGACATGGATAGGTATGCTGACCTATATCTGTCCAATCATTCTGAGCAAATACAATCCATTCTGAATCTAAAGAATCAGTACCTGCAGATAAAGACCAATCTGTATTCCCCTGAATAACAGAACATTTTCTAACTAATGTATGATCTTTTGTCGCATCCGAGATACCAGCTACATCCCATCCATTACCTGGATCAGATCCATCCTCGCCAATTACGTCAATAATCCCACTATTATTTACGAGAGCAATCGCATCATCACCTGTCCAACTTGCTTGACTCCAAGAAACATCTCCAGCACCACTAATAGTAGGGTCAATATTAGAAGAGGTATGATATATCACATACACGTCTCCATTAGTTAATGTGCCTGAAAGACTCAAAGTATATTCTGGCCAAGAACCACCATTTGTAATCTTCCATATCTCATAATCTGACAAATCTACATCCTGTCCTGTGCCATTATAAATCTCTAAATATTTATTATAACCACTACCCTCTCCATATTCAGATATAAAAAGATCTGTAGTGTTATTAGAACTATATACACATGAACTATCATCTATTGTAGCTGCTGGATCAAAATTACTTGCAAGAGAATCAGTACATCCATAAACAGGAGGATGGTGTGCAATAATAATCGCTTTCATTCCTGCTGCAGCATGAGGCTGACAAACATAATAGAAAGTATGACAATCATCTGGTATATACATTCCTGTTGCTCCATATCCAAAACTAAACCCACCTGCGATTGGAGTGCTGCCTCCAGCAAGCCAAGTACTATCACTAACTTCTACAGCATTATGAGATGCTCCTAAAACAAAATTAATAGTATCTCCCACATCACAAACAATGGTATCTGGAGTAAATGACATCCCTACTGTTTGTATTGTATATGAGCTATAATCACAAGTTCCATCATCTACATTAGCAAGACTATCATAATTTAATGCTGTTGGATCTGTACAACCATAAAAATTTGCTACAATTACACCAACCATCCCATTAGATACATGAGGCTGGCACACATAATAATATGTTTTTCCGGTAACTGGTATATACATTCCTGTTGCTCCATATCCAAAATTAAATCCTCCATTTGAAGTATTGCCACCTGACAAGAAAGTTGCTTCATCTACTTCAACTGCATTATGATTTGAACCTAAAATGAAATTTATTGTATCCCCAACATCACACATAAGAGTATCAGGAGAAAAAGTCATTCCAAGAGTTTTTATAGTATAAGATGTATAATCACAGCTACCATCATCGGTATTTGCTAGTGGATCATAATTCACAGCATCTGAATCTGTACAACCAGCTACTGGTGGCCATGCTGCAATTGCGTTATCAAGTAAGCTTTCAATAGTTAAAGAAGATGTAGGAGTTACACAGTTAGCACAAATTGTAGTATATGTTCTATCAGGATAAACAACATAATATGTAGGTGTATAATTAATCTGATAATTTATTGCGCCAGCAGAAATATCATTAGCAATTGGAAATGTTACATTATAATTACTCGCAAAATTAGCGACTGCAGTACTATCAGTTGAAGCATTAATTTCTAATCCAAGGAATCGAGCTGAATTATTACCATTAGGTCCGTTAGTTTGGTAAGAATTCTCTGTTCCTGCTGCATGTGACTGACAATGTCCGCATGTAACACTCATTAACTCCAATACTGTAACATAACCACTGTCAAGATAATTAAAAAGTATATGTGAATTACCATTTATATCAGTTACGGTAAAATCAGGAGCAGTTCCCGTTCCGTTTACTTGTCCACTTTGCGCATTTATTAAAAGTGTGTTAATTGCAAATAATAAAATAAATATTCGTTTCATAGTCGTATTTTTAGGATTGTAATTTTGAGGTAAATATAATTAAAATTGAAATATTTTTTTATCTTATTTTAATATTTTATTTTCTTAAATTCTAGACCATTAATTTAAATTAGTTTTGTTTTTTTGCTATCTGAAAAATTGAAATGAAAAAAACACACATAGTAATACTATTTATACTCTTCTCTATTAACTGCATAGCTCAAGAGAAGTACACTATCAGCGGATATGTTCAAGACGAATCTTCAGGTGAAAACCTAATAGGTGTTTCTATTTATGACCAAAAAACTTATAAAGGGACCGCAAGTAATCAATACGGATTTTATTCTTTAACTATAGAAGAAGGGGATTATGTTATTATATATTCATTTATTGGCTATAAATCAATCACACAAAACATTACTCTAAATAAAGATATTAGGCTAAACATATCTTTAGGTAGTAATGCTATAATTACAGATGAAGTAATTGTAACTGGAGAAAAATTAGATAAAAATGTAAGCAGTTCCAATATGAGCCAAGCAAGAATAGAAGTTAACAGTATAAAACAATTACCTGTAATTCTTGGAGAGGTTGATATACTAAAGTCGGCTCAACTACTACCTGGAATTCAGTCAGGAGGAGAAGGTAATTCAGGGTTATACGTAAGAGGTGGTGGGCCTGATCAGAATCTAATACTACTAGATGAAGCAGTAGTTTATAACGCCGCACATCTTTTTGGGTTTTTCTCTGTATTTAATGCAGATGCTATTAAAGATATTAATATCATAAAAGGAGGTATGCCAGCAGAATACGGAGGAAGATTGTCTTCTGTTCTAGATATCACCATGAAAGACGGTAATAATAAAGAATATGAAGCAGATGGTGGCATTGGACTATTATCATCAAGACTAACAATTCAAGGGCCTGTTCAAAAAGAAAAAAGTTCATTTATTGTTTCTGGAAGAAGAACATATATAGATGTATTGTCAAAACCATTCATGCCAAAGGATAATGCCTTTAGTGGTTCAGGTTATTATTTTTATGATTTAACCACTAAAATTAATTATCGAATATCAGATAAAGATCGGCTATATCTAAGTGGATACTTTGGTAGAGATGTTTTCAACTTTGCAAATACAGATAATGGTATTGGAATAGAAATTCCCTGGGGAAATGCTACAACTTCTTTAAGGTGGAATCACTTATTTAATGACAAACTTTTTATGAATACGTCACTTATTTTCTCAGATTATCGATTTGAGTTTAATATAGCTCAGCAAGATTTTGAATTAAAAATATTCTCTGGTATTAATGACTGGAATACTAAGGTTGATTTTCTATATCAACCCAATCAAAGACATACTATTAAATTTGGTCTCAATTACACTTATCATGAGTTCACACCTGGTAATGCAAGTGGGAGGTCAGGCGATGTAGTGTTTGAACCTGATGAAATATTCAAACAATATTCTAATGAGGGTGCTTTTTACTTTTCTGATGACTTTGATGTTACTGATGACTTAAAAATACATGCAGGACTACGCTATTCTTCTTTCCAGCATAGTGGCTATATAAGTTTCCGTGATTACTTGAAAAATGACGTAATAGCAAGTGATGATAACTATAGACATATTGAACCAAGACTGTCATTTAGATATAGATTATCTACAACAAGCTCGATAAAAGGAGCTTACACGCAAAATTATCAGTATATTCATTTAGCATCCACCTCTAGTGTTAGCCTCCCAACAGATCTTTGGATTCCAAGTTCAGCAGTTATTAAGCCCAAATTTTCTGATCAATATGCATTAGGCTATTTTAAAAATCTAAACGATAATATATATGAGACTTCTATAGAAGCATATTATAAAGAGATGACAAATCTACTTGAATATAAAGAAGGAGTCTTGCCAGAAGACAACACAAATTCAAGCAGTGACGATTCTTTTGCCTTTGGTGATGGTGATTCGTATGGCGTAGAACTACTGTTAAAAAAGAACAAAGGAAAAACAACTGGATGGATTGGCTACACTCTATCTAAAACAACAAGATATTTTGATGAAGTAAATGAAGGCATCTCATTTCCTGCTAAATATGATAGAAGACATGATTTATCTATTACTGCTACTCATAAATTATCAGAAAAATGGACACTAAGCAGTGTTTTCGTATACTCAACAGGTAATGCCATTACATTACCAACAGAAAGATATCTAATTGGAAATAATATTTATACAGAATATACCTCTAGAAATGGGTTTAGGATGGACCCCTATCACAGACTTGATATAGGAGCAACATATATTCCTAAGAAGAAAAAGAAATTCCAATCTTCATGGAATTTCTCTATTTATAATGTTTATAGCAGAAAGAACCCTTATTTTATTTATTTTGCATTAGAATCACCAGAAGGAGAAGACGGAAGTATACAGCAAGGAAACTTAACTCCAAAAGCATACCAAGTATCCATATTCCCTATTTTACCTTCAATTACCTGGAACTTTAATTTTTAATTATGAAAAAGTATCTATTTCTAATTTCTATTTTTTTTCTCTCTTGCCAGGAAGAGATAACGCTAGAATTACCAAGAGGTGATGATAAACTTGTTGTTCAAGGAACTATTGAAAATGGGTTTCCACCTTATGTAGTTTTAACAAAAAATCAAGGGTATTTTGATCCAATTAACTCTAACACATATAACAATTTTTTCGTTGATAATGTAGATGAAATAAAAATTTGGTATACTGATGAAGAAGGCATAATAATAGAGAGTAAAGACCTTGAACTTTTCGATACTGATCTATCAGAATTAATTATTGGGCAACCATTACCAATATATACGGTTACTGATCTTGACTCATCAAATATTAATGATTATGAATTTAGTAAAGCTGGAAGAGAATATTTTTTAGAAATAAAATGGAATAACGAGATTATTACAGCCCAAACTACTATACCAAATCCAACTCCTCTTGATTGCCTATGGGTTGAACAGAGCGAAACAGCTGAAAATGATTGGAAGTGTGACATAAGAGCAATCTACTCAGACCCAATTAATGAGCAAAATAATATATTGATAAAAAGCAAAAGAATTCAACATTACAACTTTAATGCAGATAGTTGTTTAACAAGAAACAAAGCTGATCTGCAATTACAATTAATAGATGCAGGTTCAGATGTGCTAATTAATGGAGAATCATTTGAAACCTATTTTCCAAGACCAAGTGAAAATGGCTTTCCTACAGGAAAGTATAATAGCAAACATGAAAAAGAGTGTGATGATGGAAATATATTAGAGCGTAAAGAAGATATAGTATTGATTAAGTTTTGTCAAATAGATGAGCCTTCTATGAAATTCTGGAGAGGGGTAGTGAGGCAAGCCGGAACAAATGGAAATCCATTTGCTGAACCTATGAACCTTTCAAGCAATATTAATGGAGGATTAGGAGCGTTTACTGGATATGGATCTGTTTATTATAAAGTACCTATTATAAAGGACACCACAATTATCAATACAATTAAACCAAATATATTAGACATATTTTAAATAAAAAGATGAAAGAAAAAATTGAAAAAAGAGAAGTCCTTATAATTGGCTCAGGACCTGCTGGATATACTGCTGCAATTTATGCAGCAAGAGCCGACATGAAACCTATTGTCATTCAAGGACTACAACCAGGAGGCCAATTAACTACTACCACTGATGTTGATAATTACCCTGGATATAAGAATGGAATCACAGGCCCTGAAATGATGGAGGATTTTAAGGCTCAAGCAGAAAGGTTTGGAACAGAAACTAGATGGGGAATGGTTACTAATGTAGATTTCTCTGAAAGACCATTTAAGATAGAAATTGATGAGAAAGAAACTATACTTACGGAAACCGTAATTATTGCCACAGGAGCTTCTGCTAAATGGCTAGGAATGGAGGATGAGAAGCGATTAAATGGATATGGTGTTTCGGCTTGTGCTACGTGTGACGGATTCTTTTATAAAGGTAAAGAAGTTGTAGTTGTTGGTGCAGGAGACACTGCAGCTGAGGAGGCAACTTATCTTTCAAAATTATGCACTAAAGTGACTATGCTAGTTAGAAAAAGTGAAATGCGCGCCTCTAAAGCTATGCAACATAGAGTTTTTAAAACAGAGAATATCGAGGTCTTATTTAATCATGAGACAAAAAGCATCAATGGAGAGCCAGGGGCTGTTGGTGTTGAGAGTATTACAGCTTTTAACAACATAACAAATGATGAGATCATAATACCTGCTTCAGGATTTTTTGTTGCAATCGGACACAAACCAAATACAGATCTATTTAAAGGGAAATTAGATATGGATGAAAACGGTTATTTAATTGTAGAAGCAGGAACCTCTAAGACTAAGGTACCTGGAGTATTTGCAGCTGGTGATGTAGCCGATCATGTTTATAGACAAGCTGTTACCTCTGCAGGAACAGGCTGTATGGCTGCTTTGGATGCCGAGAGATTCTTAGCAGAGCAACAGTAATCAAGCAACACATCATATTTATTATCTTCCTAATAGACTTTTTTATTTTTACTATCTTTGGAAGTAATGAATCCAATTGACATACTAGTTAAATACTGGGGACATACTAATTTTCGCTTAAAACAAGAAAAGATTATCAATGATATTCTTGTTGGAAAAGATGTTCTCGCACTACTACCTACAGGAGGTGGGAAATCAATTTGCTACCAAGTTCCAACTCTACTAAAAGAAGGAATCTGTTTGGTTATCTCTCCTTTAATATCTTTAATGGACGATCAAGTAAGACACCTTAAATCTAAGGGAATAAAATCTATTGCTATTACTAGTGACATGCACTATAATGAGATTGATACAGCTTTAACTAATTGTATTTATGGTGGTATTAAATTTCTATATCTATCGCCTGAGAAATTAAGAAATAAACTAGTACAGAATAGAATACAAGAAATGAAAATTAATATGATCACTGTTGATGAAGCACATTGCATTTCTGAATGGGGACATAACTTCAGGCCAGCTTATAGATACATCTCAGAAATTAGAAGCAGCATCCCTAATACACCTGTTCTAGCGCTAACAGCAACTGCAACAACTGAAGTTATTCATGATATTCAAAATAACCTATTGTTTAAGAAAAATAATCTAATAAGATCATCTTTCAGAAGAGATAACATATCTTATATTGTTGATAATAAAGAAAATAAGAAATTAACACTCATTAATCTTCTTAATAAAATCAAGAGCTCTGTTATTGTTTATACCAGCACAAGAAAAGCAACAAAAGAAATTGCTAACTTCCTAATAAAAAATGACTTCTCAGCTACCTGCTATCATGGAGGACTATCAAGAGAAATAAGAACTGAAAGACAAAAAAAATGGGGAAAAAATCAAGTCAGAATAATAGTAGCAACTAATGCATTTGGAATGGGCATTCATAAAGCTGACGTAAAACTAGTTGTACATATGGATCTCCCCTCCACAATTGAGGCTTACTTTCAAGAAGCAGGCCGAACAGGAAGAAATGGAGAGACTGCTTACGCATTTCTATTAGCTAACAAAACTGATATTAAGAAGCAAGAAAACTTACTTAAATTAAGATATCCTAACATCAAAGATATTATTGATTGTTATCAGAATATTGCCAATTATCTTCAGATCGCAATTGGAGACCTGCCTGAAGACCCAATACCATTCGATATTATAGATTTTAGTAACAGATATAAAACAGGTGTATTAAAAACATATAATATACTCAAATACCTTGAAAAAGAAGAAAAGCTAAAGCTATCTAACAACATTAACTCTCCTTCTACTGTTATGATAAATGTATCAAATACAGAGCTATATAAGTTTCAAATCTCAAATAGATATTATGATGCATTTATCAAATTACTATTACGCTCATACAGCAATCTATTTAATCATCATACCGTTATTAACGAAAAGCAGATAGCTAAAGACTTAAAAGAAAGTAGTATTCAAGAGGTAAAAGAAGTCTTGCAAAGACTACACAGACTAGAGATCATAAGATATCAAGAACAAAATAATTTACCTAAAATAAAATACCTAAGAAAAAGAGAAAACTTAAGTGCTCTAGAACTAAGCAAAAAGAAACTAGAAGAAAGAAAATCATATGAAAGCTCCAAATTAAAGAAGATCTCTAGATATATAATAAGAAAAGACAGTTGCAGAAGCAAAATTCTCCTACATTATTTTAGCGAGGAAACATCCTATAAATGCGGCGTTTGTGATGTATGTATTGGTGAGAAAAGGAAGACTACTAAAGACCAAGAATATGACCATGTATCTAGTTCAATAAAACAAATTACAACTAAAGACAAATCATCAATTGAAGGAATTCCCACACAAGCTTCTAATATTAAAAAGGATGAAGTTATCAATATACTCAATTTCTTATCTGATAATGATAAAATTGATAAGTTTGACAACAAATAATAACAGAAAAAAAATAAATTTACAACATGAGAATTATATTCTTTGGCACACCTGATTTCGCAGCAAATAATCTACAACACCTTATTGAAAAAGAGTACAATATTGTCGCGATCGTAACACCTCCTGACAGTAGAAAAGGCAGAGGAAAACAATTAAAGGAATGTGCTGTAAAAAAAGTAGGAACTAAAAACAAAATACCTGTATTACAACCATTAAAATTAAAAGACAAACATTTTATCAACGAACTTACTAGTTTTAATGCGAATCTATTTGTAGTTGTTGCCTTTAGAATGATTCCTGATATCGTATGGAAAATTCCTAGCAAAGGAACAATAAACCTACACACCTCTCTACTACCAAATTACAGAGGTGCTGCACCAATTAATTGGGTACTCATTAATGGAGAGAAACAAACGGGTATCAGCACATTCTTTATTAATAATGAGATTGATTCAGGAGATATCATTCTACAGAAGAGAATCGAACTATCAAACAAAACTACAGCAGGACAACTACACAATATATTGATGAATAAAGGAAAACTGCTACTGGAAGACACCTTACATCTAATTCAAGAGTCTAAGATAAGATCTATCAAGCAAAAAATAACCCCCGGAATAAAAGAAGCACCAAAATTAAGTAAAGACTTACTTAAGATTAATTGGAATAAATCAGCCAATAAGATCCACAATCTAGTTAGAGGACTATCCCCTTTAATTGAAAAAGAAACTATACTAAAAGACATAGCAATCTGCCCATCAGCTTGGTTTATTCTAGAAGACGAAAATCAGAAACAAAAAAGAGTAAAAATTCATTTAACAAAGGTTATTAAAAACAACTACTCTAACATCAATCATATAGAAACAGACAACAAATCATTTTTACATATCCATGCAAAGAAGGATCTATTATCTGTATTAAACCTGCAAATGGAAGGAAAAAAAGCTATGACTATACAGCAGTTTTTACAAGGAAACAAATTAACCAATCAATTTAAAGCACTGTGAATCAATACACTAATAATCTGGTTGAGCACCTGAAAGAGTTTGTATTGGAAGAAAGATATAAACTCTTTGAAAAAAAAATTCAAGAAAGAACGCAACATATAACAATTGTTCTTGAAAACATCTTTCAAGCAAGAAATATTTCAGCATCTATAAGGTCAGCTGATTGTTTTGGAATACAAGATGTTCATATAATTGAGAATGATAATGTTTTTAACAATGACACTGAAGTTTCAATGGGTGCTGAAAAATGGATCACAACTAAAAGATACAATCAAGATAGAAACAATAGCGTTCATGCTATTAATCATTTAAAAGAGCAAGGGTACCAAATCATTGCGACAACACCACACAATACTGATTCTAATTTATACGACCTAGATATTACAAAACAAAAATCTGCTATTATTTTTGGATCTGAAATAAATGGATGCAGTGAACAGACACTCAATCTAGCAGATAAAAGAATGAAAATCCCAATGTATGGGTTTACTGAGAGTTTCAATATCTCAGTATCAGTATCTCTTTGTTTACAACACCTTACCTATAAAATACGCCAATCAGATATCAATTGGAAAATTACAAAGCAACAACAGCAAGCAATAATCCTGCAATGGTTAAGAAACAGTGTGAAATTATCTACTAAGATTGAGAAGGACTTTCTTAGCAAAATCAATACAAAATAAAAACCTCTAAAAGATTAAGCAAAGGACTATGGAGCTAACCTTTCCTTACTCCATCTTTCTCCATCAAAACTATACTTTAATCTATGATGCAACCTAGAAGGCCTCCCCTGCCAAAACTCAACTTTTCTTGGGTAAACACAATATCCTCCCCAATATAAAGGGCGTTCAACTTCTTTACCTTCAAACTTAATTTGTAATGTATCTAAATCCTTCATGAAATTATGGTCCATACTAACAGATAAACTTTGATCACTTAACCAAGCACCTATTTGACTATCTCTTGGCCTACTATTAAAATAATTATCTGAATCACTAGCAGATATCTTCTTTGCAATACCACAAATTCTTACTTGTCTTTCTAACTCACGCCAATAAAAATTCAAAGAAACATTAGGATTATCATCAATATCAATAGATTTATCACTCTTATAATTCGTAAAAAAAGTAAACCCTTCTTTATTTATTTCCTTAACAAGAACTACCCTTGACGATGGTCTATTATTAGTAGAAACTGTTGACAAAACACATGCATTAGCTTCATCCTTATTTATCCTAAGTGCTTCACGAAACCAATCTAGAAACAAAGCAATTGGACAATCTTGCAGATTATTAAAATCTATCTTTGATTTTTTATAATTAATTCTAATATTCTTAAAGTCGATTTCTTGGTTCATTTTCAAATTGTATATTTACAAAAGTTTAACAAAGGTATCTTATTTATGCTTATTATCAAGCAAGGACAATTATTAATCTCTGAACCATCATTGAATGACCCTGCATTCTTTAAAAGCGTAGTATTACTTATACACCACACTAAAGAAGAAAGCATTGGACTAGTATTAAACAATCCTACAAAAATTACCTTAAATAAAGTATTAAAGAATATACCATTAGGCGACTTCCCAATCTATATTGGAGGTCCTGTTGCTAATGATTCTATTCATTTTATCCATACACTAGGAAAAATAGTACCAGGATCCAGAAAAATTACTAATGGACTCTATTTCGGTGGCGAATTTGAAAAAATAATTGAGCTAATATCTAAAGATAAAATCTCGAAACATCAGATAAGATTTTTCTCTGGATATGCTGGATGGAATGCCAAACAATTAAAGAAAGAAATAAAAGATAAAGATTGGATTATTGAAAAATCTGACAAAGAAATATGCATGAAATACTCATCAAAAGAATTATGGAGCACTATTATTAGAACCAAAAAAAAGAAATATGCTATTTGGGCAAATATGCCTAAAGACCCAAGCATGAACTAATTCTATAAAATCTTTCTTACTCATCTTAAGACAAAATAAGCAACAACCTACTTTTTTAGCAGAGCATTTCTAATGCTACTCTTTAATAAACGTCTGACTAAAGCTAATATTTTCTGACTCAACAACTAACAGATATACACTTGAACTTAAATAAGAAATATCTAAACTTGTATTTAATGTATTTCTCAAATTATAATTCGAGAAAATCTTCTGCCCTTTCACATCATATATACTTATAGATAAATATGGTATTTCTTGCGTTGCTGAAATAAATAGAATATCAGAAACTGGGTTTGGAAATATTATTAAGTCATTAAAAATATCCGACACATCAGAAACAACAAAACTAAATGTTTGAATATCCACATCACCCAACTCAGAATTAATTGTAGACGTAAATACTAGTGGGACACATGGATTAATAAAAACATTATTAAAAGTAACACTGTTCATATTTCCTGCGGTATATGAATTACCATCAGGAACTGTCTGTGATAAAATCTCAATTCCTCCTAAAGGATTGTTAGAGACTGTAAAGTTACCAAGATTACCATTATTAATAGAAGTTGGTTGAATTATAACCTGGGAACTAGATACAATAGCACTAACAATTAAAAAAGCATTAATATTAATAGTTCCTCCTGCAGCCATCAGTGTTGCTGTACCAATAGTATCACCAACATTCATTGAAGCAATATCAAAAGAGCCTGCATTTGACTGAAATAATGCTGTTGACATATCAACCTCACCAGAATCCTGAATTACATCAATAGTTAGTGAAGTTAAACTATCACACCAAGTATTAGATAATGAGACTGATATATCAGGAGAGAAATTAGCAGAATAGATGATTGAAACTGAATCAGAACAACCATTTACATCAACCACCACAAAAGTATAAGTACCTGCCTGTGCTGGATTAATCGAGAAGGCTGTTCCAAAATTATTAAAACTTGATGCAATCAGCCCAGAAGGACCCCAATACTCGAATGTATAAGGCATTGTGCCTCCAGTTGAATTACCTGTAATTGAACTTGAATTACTAGTTAGAGTTGGAACTAACATTGCAGGCTCTGCAATTGTTATAGAATCTATTATTGTACAATTATTTGAATCAGTTATACTAACAGTATAGACACCTGCAGAAAGATTGTTTAAAGCTGTTGAAGTTAAACCATTAGACCATAAATATGAATAAGGATCAACTCCACCTCCAGCTACTATACTAGCAGAACCATCACTTAAACCAAAGCAACTAACATTAGATGAAGAAACATTGGATGACATTAACGGAACTAGACTTATAACAGTGACAGTATCAATTGTCTCACACATACTTGAATCTCTTACACGAACTTCATAATCTCCAGCCATTAAGCTATCAGGATTAACAGGAATTCCATTCATATCAAACCAAAAATCAGTATATGGAGGCATCCCATTTGTTGGAGTGACTGTAGCGCTACCATACCCTAAAGCACATGTAACAGGTGTTGTAGAAGGATGTGCGCTTAAGAAATCACAAGGCGGACAAACTGTAATAGAGATAACCTGTGCAGTATTCTCAATAGCTGGTGCAGGACAAAAATCGTCTTGCACATTTATAACAAATGTATATATACTTGGACGTAGATCATTACCACAGTTACTAATAATATGGTTACAAGAAGTAATCCACTCAAATGATCCTGACCCATAGCCCCCAGCTGTAATAAAAGGAGGACTTACTCCTGTTGATGTTTCTGAAAAAGTAGCGCAAGGGGGGTTATCACAGAGTGCAGGTGGACTAACATTATAATCCATAAATTGACCCCCGGAAACAGTAAATTGCAAGTCTTGCTGACTACCATTTGGATATACATCATAATCATTCGCAATAAAATCAAATGAGACAGTATCACCACAATGCACAATAGTATCCCACTGATATTGTGGAGATCCTAATGGGAAAAAAAATGGTGGTTGAACTAAGGGTCTTATATTACACAAAGTATCAGCACCAATATTACCACTCGTTGTATCTCCAAGATTACATGTTTTTGGAATAATCACAACCTGTATCTCTCTATAAACCTCAGAAACTAATTGACCACAATTAAATGCGGATACTTTAGTACATGTCACATAATTACCTTGCTGAGTTGCATCGTACCAGGTTTTTCCTGTTTCTGAAACCATTTGTATTCCAGGGATGGGGTTAGTAAAAGATAGTGGAGCATTAAATGGAATTGCTATTGAATTAGGATTTAAAAAATCATATCCACTATTTAAAGGATGTGCAAATTCATAAGACAAAGAGTCTCTTTCCTGGTCAAATGCATTATGACTATACATAAATCCATTTGAAAATGCTAAAGGATCATAACCATTATCTACTTCTAGAATTGTTCTTGGCTTTTCATAGAACTTAGGTGACGAATCAAAGCATGTGTTACCATTAGGGAAAACGGTACCTGCAGAATCTATATAAGAATACATAACAGCTCGTAGCGTAAAACTAGCTCCAGAGATTGCTAAATTATCAATCGCAGAATTTCGACAGCAAGATTCCCAAGTAAAATGCCATCCATTTGCATCAGGGGTTCCTATAATTTCAATTGCTTCTGACTGATAAATATGCTCTTCTACTGCCCCTAATCCATTTCCTGCATAGCCAATATTTGTACCATTACAAGAAAAAGCTGGGTTAGGGCCATCGATTGTATCACACGAAGGAGATAAATCATTCGCTCCTAAATACAATAAAGGTATTGTTGCTAAACCTGGCACATTGTGTGCTGTTAAGAACATGTTAGTGTTAATTGCCACACCCTGACAATCTCTATAAACTCTAACTGTAAAAATATATTTACCTGAATTAGCACCAGACTTAATACATTCCCATGTAATCTCCCCACCCATTAAATGGGTTGCTTTTGACGTATTAGCTATTGCAAAAAACAAACAAAACAACAAGACAATCTTTCTCATAATATAAAATAATTTAATTGTTCAAAGTTATAATTAAATATTAATATAATATAAGCTTAGTGAAAAGAATATAGCTTTTGATATATTACAACTTCAGATTCTGAAGAAATATTAAACTAAAATGTATGCTAATATAATTATCTAGGCTCTAGAATCCAACTTCCCTTTCCATATGTATTTCTAAACTCCTCTGCCTCTTTTCTAATGTTACTACTAAAGGCAAATACATAATACTTACCGTTAAATGTAGTATATTCTAAATCATCTTCACTACTATAAGTATAGTCAATAGCATTACTAACATCACTAAAGACTTGTACAATAACAAAATATTCACTTTTAACATCATTATTAGAAACTACATTTGACACGTCCTGTTCAGAAACAGTATCACTAACTAACACCTCCTCTTCTTGGTCAACCAAGACTTGGTCTGGCTTAGCAATAACTATAGAATTTGTATCTCTATCCTTCTCTTTTTCTAATTCAGAATTAACTGTCTCATTTTTCTGTACTACCTCTATTTTCTGAATCGGATTAATATAGGGATTACTGCCGTAAATTCCTTTCATTAATGAATCATACTCTTGTTTTAAGTCAGATGAAACTATCTTATCAAATAAATGGTATTTAATCTTAAATTCAACTCTTCTATTCTCCGCCTTATCTCTCTCAGTAAAATTAGAGTTTAATGGATCATCCTCACCATGGAAATCAATAACTAATCTTCTTCTCTCAATTCCTCTCTTAATAAAGAATTGCTGCACAGCTTTTGCTCTTCTAGCAGACAAACTTAAATTATATTCTTCTGTCCCTTCAGAAGAAGCAAAACCTTCAATCAATAGGTACATTTTAGGATTAGAAAGCATTAATTTAGCTAAATCAGTGAGTGTATTATATGAATAATAATCTATCTCATCCTTATCAAATCCAAATTTTAAATCACTCAAAGCCTCAGCAATTATTCTCTCTTCAGAATAAGTGAGATCAGGACATCCTTGTAGGCCTGCACTACCAAATAAATGAGGGCATAGATCATACTTGTCTGGTACTCCATCTTTATCAAAATCAGGACATCCATTAGCATATGCATCACCATATTCATTAGGACATATATCATCCTCATCTTGTACTCCATCCTTATCCTTATCAAAAATAAGCTTCTTATCAGAAATCTCTTTTTCTACCTGATCTTCTGGTATAAAATCATAGCCAAAAGTAAATTCATGAGAACCATTACTATAATCAGCAACCTCATTAGTAGATACGTCCATAGAGTATATCGATAATAATCTACCAAAATCAATACCAACATATACAGTAGGCCCAAAATCTTTCCTGTAAGAAGTACCAAACCAAAGCTTATTCTTTAGTTTAAAATTAATATTTGCATCAAACTGATTCTGATTAGCAGTAGTTTTTACTAATACTGCAGGGTATACACTCCAATCATCATTTAGTTTCTTTTGATAAGAAAACATTGTATAAAAATGCCTGTCAATAGTATTCTCACTTGATCCAGATAATTCCATATTTGCATTAAGCAAACCTGGAACTGAAAACCCAAGACTAATATCATTAACTTTATAATACACCCCAAAAGTAAATTCAGGTATTACATCATCACCAGATAAAACTGCAGGATCATCAATTGAACTTAAGTTAATTGTCGCCGCACCTCCTGACACTCCAAAATAAAGATCTGCCTTCTCAAACTTAACCTTCTGTGAGTAGATTATTGAAGCTCCTGATTTATTAAAAGCACCTCCTGTCTTATCACTAAAAACTGTTACACCTAAACCGTTATTATCAAAACCTTTAGTCACAGTTAATATTTGTGTGCTAATTGGATTATCAGTTAATCCTACCCATTGCTGCCTAAATGAAGCTCTGGCACGATAGAAATCATGCTCAGCACTTGCCGCAGGATTTATTGTTGGGTAGTTAAATTGATATTGAGACTGTAATGGGAATTGCTGAGCAAAACCACCTAATGTCACTAATATACTTGCTATTATTAATAAATTTATCTTTTTCATATTTTTTATCTTATTAATGTAACTACTCCTGTTCTATCTGAGTAAGCATTATCGTTAAACTTAATTATATAGTAATAATCTGTAGATGGTAATTGATCTCCATTTTCATTCAAGCCATCCCATTCAAATATTATACTATTTCCTTTATAGTAGAACTCAACCTTACCCCACCTATTTAAAATTAAGATTTCAACCTCTGTATCAACATCATATATAGGATGCCACGAATCATTTACCCCATCATTATTAGGAGAAATAACTACCGGAATATTTATACAATCAGGACCACCAATATAATCAACAAATACACTATCAGATAATGAACACCCATCAGCATCTACTAATCTTATTGAATAATTACCTATAGGTAGATTATCAATACTATATGTACTTATAATATCATCAGCCAACAATGAATTATTTAGGTTTAATGAGTATGGTGGATTTCCTTCATAAATATCAATAATCTCAATTGCACCATCAGAGGCTGTCAAACAGCTAGCATCAGAGATACTATAGTTAATTAACTCACCTATCTCAAAAGAAGTAACCTTTACACATCCTGCATCATCAATCACAGTAACATTATACTCTCCAGCTGATAAGTTATCTATGAATATTGAATCTGGAATATCACCCCCCCAGAATATTTGATAGTTTCCTAATGTATTTAGAACATCAACTAGTATTGAACCGTAACAAGAAGACTCTTGAACAATCTCTATCTCATCAGGATCCTCAACTATTAATACTGCGCTTACAACACAACCATTAACATCAATAATCTGATATTCATAAGTACCTTCTGATAAACCTGAAGTACTTGAGGTTGAGTCAATAATTAATCCTGTGTTATTATCAGTTAATTGATAAATATAAGGAAGCAATCCTCCTGAAACATTCACACTTACTACCCCATCAGAATAATCAAAACATGTAGGATTGTTAATATTAATACTATCTATAATTAATTCGTTTGGATCAACTAAGTTTACATAAGTAGAGTTTTCACATCCATTAGCATCATACACATAAAGAGTATCAGAACCTGCAGGCAGATTTGATATAACTGCTAGATTATTTGCAGGATAAGAAGCTATAAATGTACCATAAATTACACTATAAGGTATATTACCACCACTTATTTCGATATTAACTTCACCATTAGAATCAGTAAAGCAACTTGGATTTGTTATAGATTCAACAAATGTAAGTGGAGCTGGCTCTAAGATCACTGACGTATCTAAAAGAACACATCCATGGTTATCTATAATAGTTAATATATACTCACCTAATTCTAAAGAAGATATAGAGTCCATATTTGATGAATAAGAATTTGGACCAATCCAAGAATAAGAATATGGTGCGATACCCCCACTAACTGTTGATGCTAATACACCATCAGTAGACCCATAACAAGAAATATCTAAATGATTAATCTCTATATTTATAGAGTCTGGCTCATTAACAACTACTGTGTCATATACTGTGCATAATGATGAGTCAGTAACAGAAACAATAAAAGTACCAGCATTTAAGGCTACTGCAGTTTGTGTTATCTGTGAATTAATATCGTTCCACTGATAAGAATAAATACCGCCAGAACCTCCTGTGGCATTAATTTTAGCAGTACCGTCAGAACCACCATTACAAGATACATTTACTACTTCAGAGTTTAATATCTCTAGGCTTGTTGGCGATTCCACAATACTAAATGTATCACTAACACTACATCCATTGACATCAGAAACTGCACACCAATAAATACCAGTTCCTAATCCTTGAATACTAGAGTTGGTACTACCCGTATTCCAAAGATAAGTATAAGGTGCTGTACCTCCAGTTGGTTGCATCGCTGCAATACCATCATTAGCCCCAGTACAACTTATCGGTGTAGTAGAAGAATTTGTTTGAATATCAAAATCAGCAACTAAAGTAACACTATCAGTACCTGTACATAAATTTGCATCAGTAACGGTTAACATATAAGTACCCTCTGATAGTCCTGCAATACTATCTCCTGTAGACATGTTAGACCATGCATAAAAGAATCCACCAATACCTCCTTGTACGATAGATGCTAAAACGCCATCATTACCTCCAGTACAAGTAACACTATTCAAAATATTTATATTAGGATCCAAAGGAGCAGGTTCTGTTACCTCTACACTATCAATTGATGTGCATCCATTAGAATCTACTATGTATACTACAAGCCAACCAGCAGAAACATTTATAAATGTAGAATCATTATTAAAGTATATACTATCTAATGAATAACTATAAGGACTAGTACCTCCTGTAGAATTTATAGTTACAGTAGCATCATCCGCTCCAGAACAACTTATATCAAAACCGTTCTGATTAATACTACTGAATGTAGATGCAATCGGAACTGGCCCATCTATATTAACTGGATTTCCTGAAGACACACAATTATTAGCATCTATTACCGTCACATAGTATGTTGTGGAGGCATCTAATGATGAATATGTTGCGTTAGTGCTAATGTTCATTCCTCCTGTCCACAAATAAGTATAAGGGGCCGTTCCTCCAGAAGGAATGGCAGTTGCACTACCATCAGAAGAACCATTACATACGGTAGAATTAATTGATACAGCAACAGAAATATCTAAAGGAGACGAAACAAATACAGTATTACTAAAATTAATACACCCATTAATATCTCCTACAACAACAGAATAGTTCCCTTCACTTAAATTGATAGCAAAACTATCAGTTGAAATTACATTATTTAATGAGTCCAACCAATTATAAGTATAAGACGGAGTACCTCCATTAACATCTACAGTTACAGCACCATCAGAATAGCCAATACAACTAGTTCCATTTAATTCAGAAGCTACTAAAGTTAAATTATCAGGCTCTGTAACATTAAAAATAATTGGAGTACTTGTTGTTGAACAAGAGGCATCATCAGTTATTTCAACTGTATAAGAACCAGGTGCTAAAAACGAAACAGAGTTAGCGGTTATATTATTATACCACAAAATATTATATGTACCACTACCACCTGTAGGATTTACTAATGCTGATCCATCATCATCCCCATTACATGTAACATTTGTTACCTCTAAGTTAGCTAAAATCTCATCAGGCTGGTTGACTGTAATAGAATCAGTATAACTACATTGATTCTTATCTGTTACAACACAAGAGTAATTCCCTGATAATAAGTTCGTAATCTGATTTGTTGTTTCTCCATTAGACCACAAATAAGTATATGGAGCAGTTCCTCCTGAAGGAGTTATTGTAGCAACTCCATCACTATAAGAATAACAACTCACATCCATTACAGCTATTGAAGCTGTTAGTTCTAATGCTGGCTCTAAGACAAATATTGAGTATGATCCAGATGATGGAGAACACCCATTACCATCAATAATTGTAACATAATAAGTTCCTGCAGTAAGGTTAGCTGATATTGCTGTAGTATCTCCAGATGGAGACCAACTGTATGAATATGGAGCTGTTCCTCCGATAGCCGTAACAGTAGCTGTTCCATTATCACCACCAAAACAATCCACTAAAGTTGCATCTAAAGAAGCAACAATATCATTAGGCTCTAAAATTTGATATGATATCAATGCAGGAGAGCTCTCACAACCATTATTATCCGTCAATTCAAATGTATACACTCCAGCTGATAATTGATTCTCATCTACCCCCCCATAGTTAATTGAATATGGAGCAGTTCCTCCTGAAGGAGTCACACTAATTGTACCATCCGTACCTCCAAAGCATGATGCTGGTGATGTAATATAATTTCCAACCAATATTTCAGGTTCACTAATTTCAATATTTTGCAAGTCAGAACATCCATACTGATCAGTAACCTGCAACATATAATTTCCGACTGGTAATGAATAACTTCCCGAGCTTGAAAAAGAGTTATAAATCTGTGTCGGGATATTTAAATCTGTAATAACATTGTCATATGATGGGACTCCTCCTGAGTTTACCCATGTAATACTACCATTATCACCAAAACATAAAGGTTGATTTATGTTTAGATTGATTAAAACATCACAACCCGGCTGATTAATAACTTCAGACTGCACTGATTCACATCCATTTGCATCTGTTATTGTTAAGGTATACATACCTACATCTAAATTATTGATATTCTGTGAGGTTGCAGTAAACCCATTTGGACCAACCCAATAAAATGAATATGGGGCTTGACCTCCTAATATATTAGCTGTATTAATTATACCATCCATAGCTCCATTTGACGTTACATCTACAAAAGGAAGTTGGAAAGTAATGGATGAAGGGTTTGTGACTAACACAGTTTCTTGATCAATACAACCATTGACATCTGTAGCTAGAACTTGATATCCTCCACTAGATAGATTAGATATCATAGAATCTGAACTTATTACAACTTGAGGATTACCACTAGATAAATCAAACCAACTATATGTTAATGGATAAGATCCCGAAACAAGATTTACAACAAGAACTCCATCATTTGCTCCATAACAAGTAATTGGAGTGTCTATTACAGTAATATCTAACTGAGCAGCATTATCAACAAAAATAGGAGAAGAACTAGCCAAACAACCATTTCCATCAATAATATTCACTACATAATTACCTGAGATAAGACTCTGAGCAGTTGGATTAATTTGACCATTTGACCAGTTATATGTATAAGGTAATACCCCACCTGACACATAAGCTGTAGCTGTTCCATCATTACCAGGAACACATGAAACTAATGTTGTTGTAACACTATCAACCTCTAACTGTATTGGCTCATTAATAGTATAATTCACAATATCTGAAGTACATCCATTAACATCTGTTACCATCACATTATAATCTCCTGCAATTAGAATATTTGGATCCACTGCTCCCCAATCAATACTATTGTAAGGAAGAGTACCTCCATTAATAACAGCTGTTGCGGTTCCATCACTAAGACCAAAACAAGAGACATCAGTTAATGTTAAGTCAATTGTTATTGAGTCTGGAACTATAACAGGTATATTTAAAATTGCATTACACCCTGCAGCATCTGTAACGACTAAATCATAGACACCATCAGGCAGTTCTAAAGGAGAATTTGGAAAATCATACTGATCCCCATTTACAATTATCTGTCCATTAGAATTTATTAATGTATTAGTATATGGCGCTAAACCTCCACTATTATACCAGCTTAACATCCCTAGGTCACCAAAACATAATGGTGTTATAAAAGTACTGTCAATATTAACATTACAAAATGGCTCATTAATAAACTGCGTAAAGATTTGTTCACACCCATTTGCATCTTGAACAGTTAAGGTATAAATACCTGCTGAAAGCCCATTAATTACTGATGAAGAACTAGAAAAATTATTTGGACCACTCCAAGAATAAGAATACATAGGATTCCCTCCAGAAGCAGCAGCTGATATTGTTCCGTCATTTGCACCATTTACTGATATATCAGTAGCAACTAAGGTAGCAGTAATTATAGAAGGTTCAAAAAGTGTTGCATTAAAAGTATTAAAACATCCATCCCCATCAAATACAGTTACAGAATATGTTCCAGCACTTAAGCTTTGATTAATAGGATCATTATGACCATTTGACCATGAATATATATATGGAGGAGCTCCTCCATTAGCATTAACAGTAATCACTCCTGTTGCAGCCCCATTACAAAGAATATCAATTGTTGATGTAGTAGCATTTATCTGATTTGGCTCATTAATAACTACATCCATTGTAGCAGGGCAATTATTACTATCAAAAACAATAACATTATAAGTACCTGAGCTCAACATTGTATCAAGCTGAGTAGATTGACCATTTGACCAATTATATGTATAAGGCAACACCCCTCCATCCGCAGTAACTGTTGCAGAACCATCATTATATCCAAAACACGATGCATCTACTGAAGAAGATACTAAAGTTAAACTATCTGGCTGATTAATAGTTGCTGTAGCAAAAGTATTACAACCATTTGCATCAGTTAACTCAGCAGTATAAGTACCAACTGGTAAAGTTTGAAATAACGTAAATGTATTTTGATTATTAAAAGGCCAGAAACAATCATATGGTGGTGTTCCTCCCTGAGGATTAATTGTTATAGAACCAGTACTTTCACCATAACATAATACATCAGAAACTGATGGGATTCCGATTAACTCATATAAAGGCTCTGTAACCTGATAAGAAAAAGTAGCATTACAGCTTGTTGCATCTGTAATCACAACTGAATAGGTACCTACGCCTAAATTATTTGCATTTTGTGTTGTCTGTCCATTGGACCACAAGAATGTGTAACCCCCATTACCACCAGTAACACTTAAAACAATTTCTCCATCACTAAAATTAGTACAAGAAACATTAGATATAGTAGCTAATGCACTAATTGTATCTGGCTGAGCAATTAAAACTGTTTCAGTTTGCTCTGGGCAATTAAGTGCGTCAGTAACTGTTACTGTATACGTGGTAGCACTTAAGCCTGTGACGGTAGAGGTTGTAGTAAAAAGAGGAGCATTATTCCACTCATAAGTATATGGCCCAGTGCCTCCTGTAGGGTTTGCAGTTGCTGTTCCATTACTACCTCCATAACAAGATACAGGTGTAGAGGTAATATTAGGAATAATTTGATCTGGCTGATCTACAATAACATTTTGACTTACAGTACAATTATTAGCATCAGTAACATTAATTGTATATGTTCCTGCAGCTAAATTAATGGCAGTAGCAGTAGTTTGTCCATCAGACCATAAATAGGTATATGAAGGAAAACCTCCAGCTGCTATAACAGAAGCTGATCCATTAGTCCCATTATTACAACTTGCTGACACAGAATCTGTAGTAAGAACTATATTTGTAGGAGGTTCTTCTAGTAAAGACACTGCTACCTTTAGACAACCATTAGCATCAGTTATTGTACATACATAAGTTCCAGCTGTAAGACCAGTAATTATCTGTGTAGTTGCTCCATTATTCCATGAATAAGTATATCCGGCAACACCACCACTTGGAGTGATAGTAATTATACCATCATTCCCATCCTTACAAGCAAGCATAGGTGCATTAATTGTATAGCTTATATCAGTTGGCTCTGTTATAATAGCTGTAGTTGTTGCGGGACAACCATTAGCATCTATAACTGTACAAGTATATGTTCCTGCAGTTAAGCCAGTTGCTTGTGCTGTAGTTTGAACCGGAACAGTATTCCATGAATAAGTATATCCACCAACTCCATTAATTCCTGAAGCTGTTGCTGTTCCATCATTTTCACCATTACAACTTACGCCAAATCCATTATAATCTGAAGTAATATTTGAGGCAGTAAGGATAACCGGCTCTGTTATAACAGCTGTAGTTGTTGCAGGACAACCATTAGCATCTGTAACTGTACAAGTATATGT
>PAHP01000009.1 GCA_002705205.1 Flavobacteriales bacterium | reverse complement strand
TTGTTTTAAAGTCCTCAAACTTAATCATTTTTAATCATATTGTAATTTACCTTCTCATCACAGATAAACTTAGAGACATACATACTTGCACCCTCTTTATAAGGTTTGTGTTGAACGTGGTCTCCTATAAGACTCTTAGACTTTAAATGAGAGTTAATGTCTCCCACAATGTCTCCTTTCTCATAATCTCTTATAGAGAGAATTTTTCCATCCTCTGATTTTGTATATCCTTTATAAATATCAAGATATAATTTAATTCTCCCTTTTTTTAATTTGCGTTTCCTTAATGTTATAGTCATTTTTGTTGCTGTTTTTGATAAGTATTAATAAAATTAAAAATCAGCAACAAAAAAATAGCAAACAAAAGCAACTACTTATTAACTTGTGAGTAAATAATGGTTATTGCACCTGAGTATAAGTAGTGAAAAGGATAATAAAAGCAAATAACGTTACTTTCCGATACAGAATTTCCCAAATATATTTCCAAGTAAATCGTCAGTAGTTACTTCTCCAGTAATGCTGCCCAAATGGAAAAGAGCTTGTCGGGTGTTAATTGCTAAGAAATCACCTGATATATTATTTTCTAGACCTTTTATAATACTTTTAATTTCATGTAATGTAAGTTGTAATTGTTCATAGTGTCTGAGATTACTTACAATACTATCATTATCTGATATTTCTTCAGTATTTATAAATTTGAGGAGTTTATTTTCTAATATTGATATTCCTTCTCTTGTTTTTGCAGAAATAGAAATATAGTCTTCTTGTATTTTAATGTCAGAGACATCAATTTTATTGACAATAACTAAAACTTTCCCTTTATTTTCTTTTTTGATCTTTTTGAGCTCGATAAGTTGTAATTCTGTGCTTTGCGTAGCATCTATTATAAAAAGAATAATCTCTGATTTATTTGCTTTCTCTAGTGTTCTTTCTATTCCTAAATTCTCAATTGTATCATTCGTTTCTCGTATTCCTGCTGTGTCAATAAAACGGAAATTATAACCTTTAATGATTAGTGTATCTTCTATTGCATCTCTTGTAGTTCCTGCTATATCAGAAACAATTGATTTTTCTTCATTAAGAAGGCAATTTAACAGAGTAGATTTTCCAACATTTGGAGCGCCTAATATAGCAACAGGGATGCCATTTTTTACAGCATTGCCTAACTTAAATGATTGTATTAATTGCTCTAATTCTGATTTTATTTTTTCTAGTAGTCTTTTAAATTGGTTTCTGTCGGCAAATTCTACATCTTCTTCTGAGAAATCTAATTCTAATTCTATTAAAGAAGCAAAATCAATAAGTTGATTCCTGAGTGTTTTTAACTTTATAGAAACCCCTCCTTTGAGTTGCATTAATGCAGTTTTATGAGCGGCCTTACTTTCTGACTCTATTAGATCTGCAATTGATTCAGCTTGTATTAAATCTAATTTTCCGTTCTTAAACGCTCTCATGCTAAATTCTCCTGCAGTTGCTAATCTGCATCCTTTTTCTATAAGAATTTGGATTATTTTATTTTGTATAAATATTGATCCATGGCATGAAATTTCAATGCTTTCTTCACCAGTAAAAGATTTTTCTCCTTTAAATATGCTTACAAGAACTTCATCAATTACTTCAGCGTTATTTATAAGATTGCCAAAATGTAATGTATGGGATTTACAAGAAGAGATATCTTTACTAAAAACTGAATTTGTAACCTCAATTGCTTTATTTCCAGAGATTCTTATTATTGCAATTGCACTCATTCCTCCACCAGTTGTGATAGCACAAATTGTATCCTCAGGATTAAAATAATTCATTTGGCAAAAGTATTGAAAATCCTTTGCTAATAAGCATATTGTTCTAATTTTGCACTCTAATAAAGAAATCAACTTAAATGAGTGTATTAGTTAATAAAGATTCAAAAGTAATTGTTCAGGGTTTTACAGGTTCTGAAGGCACCTTTCATGCAAAGCAGATGATTGAGTATGGTACGAATATTGTTGGAGGAGTTACTCCAGGAAAAGGAGGTCAGAGGCACTTACAAAGACCAGTTTTTAATACTGTTTCAGAAGCGGTAAATAAGGAGGGAGCAAATACTTCCTTGATTTTTGTCCCGCCAGCATTTGCTGCTGATGCTGTAATGGAGGCAGCTGAAGCAGGAATAAAGGTAATTATTTGTATTACTGAAGGTATTCCTACAAAAGATATGATTACAGTTAAAGAATACTTATCTGATAAGGATTGTACTTTAGTAGGACCTAATTGTCCAGGAGTTATTACTCCTGATGAAGCAAAGTGTGGTATTATGCCAGGTTTTGTCTTTAAGAAGGGATCGATAGGGGTAGTCTCAAAATCAGGGACTCTTACTTATGAAGCAGCTGATCAGGTTGTGAAAGCTGGACTTGGAATTTCTACAGCAATTGGAATTGGTGGAGATCCAATTATTGGAACAACAACTAAGGATGCAGTTCAACTTCTTATGAATGATTCTGATACCGAGGGTATAATTATGATTGGTGAGATTGGTGGTCAGCTTGAAGCTGATGCTGCGAAATGGATAAAATTAAATGGAACTAAACCTGTTGTTGGTTTTATTGCAGGTAAAACAGCTCCTCCAGGAAGAACAATGGGGCATGCAGGGGCAATTGTAGGAGGGGAAGATGATACAGCTGAAGCTAAAATGAAAATTTTGAGAGATTGTGGTATTACTGTTGCTGAATCTCCTGCTGAAATAGGCAAGCTAATGGCAGAGAAGATAGGTATTGCTCTATAGTAGTAATAGTATTGAAATTATATCCTGCCGAAGATCATATTTGACTTTCTTATTCTTAAAAAAATGCTTAAAAAAGAAGTTGCAATAATAAAAGGTTGTCATGAGAAACCAATTCTTATTGATACAACTATATTTGAAGGGGAGCCTATAAAGGGTGTAGTGATCCTTTCTCATGGATTTAAAGGATTTAAAGATTGGGGTCCATTTAATAAGATCGCTGAATATTTTGCTGAAAATGGTTTTGTTTTTGTGAAGTTTAACTTTTCTCATAATGGAACAAGCCCTAATAGTCCTATTGATTTTGTTGATTTAGATGCTTTTGGTAACAATAACTTTTGCAAAGAACTTGATGAGTTAGGATTGATTGTTGATTGGGTGAATAATTTATTTAAAGGCTATAAAATAACTCTCTTTGGGCATAGTAGAGGAGGGGCTATATCAATGCTAAAAACAGCTGAATCTAATAAGGTTAGTAATGTTATAAGTTGGGCGTCTCCATCCAATCTTTTAAATCGGTTCCCTGTTATTGATAAGCTAAATAAATGGAAAAAAACAAATGTAGCTTATATCTACAATGGAAGGACAAAGCAAAATATGCCTATGTATTATCAGTTCTATGAGAACTGTCTTGCTAATTCTGATAGATTAAATGTTGAGAAATCTGTAACTAATATGAGAATTCCACATTTACATGTTCATGGTAGTGATGACATTACAGTGCTAATTGATGAAGCAAAAAATATAAAATATTGGAATCCTAATACTAAACTACATATTATTGATGGAGCAGACCATGTTTTTGGTGGGTTTCATCCATATAATCTCAATGTTTTTCCTGTGCATTTGCAAGAAGCACTAGACGTAACTATTAATTTTTTAGAAGTATAGACGAGCAGAAGGTATTTCGCTTTGTTTAGCAAAATCATTATTTAAATATTTAAAATAGCCAGCAATAGCAATCATTGCTGCATTGTCAGTACAGTATTCAAATCTTGGTATGTAGAGTTTATATTTTTTTCGTTTAGATAATTTCTGCAATTCATTTCTTAGGTATGAGTTAGCTGACACACCACCAGCAATAGCTAACTCAGTGATTCCTGTCTGCTTTATAGCTTTTTCTAGTTTATTTAATAATATACTTACAATGCTGTGTTGTATAGATGCGCATAGGTCTTCTAGGTTCTCATCAATAAAATGAGGGTTCTTTTTATTCTCAGCTTGTATTTTATAAAGAATAGAGGTTTTTAGACCACTAAAACTAAAGTTTAGTTCCTTTACTTTTGGCTTGCCAAATTCAAATGCATGGATGTTTCCATTTTTTGCATATTGATCAATAAGAGGTCCTCCAGGGTAGCTTAGGTTTAATATTTTTGCTGACTTGTCAAAAGCTTCTCCAGCTGCATCATCAATAGTTGTTCCAATTACCTCCATATCTTTTGGGCTTTCTACTCTTACAATTTGGGTGTGACCTCCAGAAACAGTTAAGCATAGGAATGGAAAATTTGGTGTTTCTTCTCCTGTATCAATAAAATGAGAGAGAATATGGCCTTGCATATGATTTACCGTAATTAAATTAATATCCATTCCAAGCGCAAAAGATTTTGAGAATGAGCTTCCAACTAATAGTGATCCTAATAGTCCAGGTCCTTTTGTAAAAGCTATTGCATCAATTTCAGATTTTGAGATATTTGCATTTTTAATCGCTGCATCTACAACCGGAATTATATTTTGCTGATGTGCTCTTGAGGCAAGTTCAGGAACTACACCGCCATACAGTTGATGAATTTCTTGGTTTGCAACCTCATTAGATAATATTCTTGTTCCTTTTGATATTGCAGCAGCAGTGTCATCACATGAAGATTCTATTCCTAATATTATAGGCTCTTTATTCATTAAGCCTGTTTAATGAATGTCCCATTTTATCTCTTTTTGTTTTAAGATAAAATTCATTATGTTCATTTGAGTCAATTTCTAATGGTACTTCTTCGACAATTTCAATTCCATATCCCATAAGGCCAACTCTTTTCTTTGGATTATTACTTAGTAATCTTACTTTTGTCACATTTAATTGTCTAAGTATTTGGGCTCCTACTCCATAATCTCTATCGTCATCATTAAATCCTAATTCATAATTTGCTTCTACAGTATCTCTTCCTTTTTCTTGTAGTTCGTAAGCTTTAAGTTTATTTAACAATCCAATGCCTCTTCCTTCTTGGTTCATATAAACTAGCACTCCCTTTCCTTCTTCTTCAATCTTTCTGAGAGCTTGTTGTAATTGTGGGCCGCAATCGCATCTACAGCTTCCAAATATATCACCAGTAATGCATGATGAATGTACCCTTACAAGGATCTCATCATCTTTTCTCCATTTTCCTTTGTATATTGCTAAATGTAATTGCTCATTAGTTGTTTGTTTAAATGCCTTCATTTGAAAATTCCCAAAATTAGTAGGTAGCTCAACTAAGGCTTCTTCCGAGATTAAAGATTCATTTTTAATTCTGTATTCAATTAAATCCTTGATTGTAATAAATTTCAGATTAAATCTTTTAGCGATCTTAAACAAATCTGGTGTTCTAGCCATAGTTCCGTCTTCATTTAGGATTTCTACAATTACTCCTGCTGGATAAAGTCCTGCTAGTCTTGCTAAATCAACAGCCGCTTCAGTATGCCCAGCTCTTCTTAGTACGCCTCCTTTTCGTGCTTTTAAGGGGAATATATGTCCTGGCTTTCCTAATTCGTCTTTTTTGATCTTTGGATCTACTAATGCTTTTATAGTTTTTGATCTATCTTGCGCTGATATTCCTGTCGTACATCCATGTCCTATTAAATCAATTGAGATTGTAAATGGGGTCTCAAAAGCTGCAGAGTTTTTTCCTATCATTAAATCTAAGCCTAATTCATCACATCTTGTTTCTAATAATGGGGCGCATATTAATCCTTTCCCATGTGTAGCCATAAAATTAATCATTTCAGGAGTGGCCTTTTCAGCAGCAGCAACAAAGTCTCCCTCATTTTCTCTGTTCTCATCATCAATTACAATAACAACTTTGCCTTCTTTGATATCCTTAATTGCTTCCTTAATACTATTGAATTTCATAAATGTTTTTTGATGCTGCAAAAGTAATATAAATTACTGTATTAACTTTTTATTTTTTTATTTGCTTTAGAAGTAATCTTATTTTGGAAAAATCAACTAATTTATAGTCATTTTTAGCTTTATAGAGTAGGAAAATTGCGATTGGCAGGAACATAAAGTTTGCTAACCACATTCCTTGATACGCATCAATACTTAAATCTTTTGCTGATTTCTCGCCGATTATATTTAATACATGATAAAAAATAAAGAAAATGATAGAGACTAATACAGGCATCCCAAAGCCTCCTTTTCTTATAATTGAGCCTACAGATGATCCAATTATAAATAGTAGAAAGCAGGCTACAGCTAAACTAATTTTTCTGTGCCATTCTATTTTATGTTTAGTAATAATAATTTTCTTGTATTCTAGATCGTCTTTTTTTGATTTTGTAATAGATTTTAATCTTCTTATTTGGTGAATAGCTAGGTCATATTGTTTTCTTCTTTCAGAGAGCAACATATTAGTATCGTTAATTTGATGATTAATATTGTTTAGTTTATATTTCTTTAACATGCTTTCTTTAAAAAGATCTTCTGTTTCAGTGTACTTAACTTCTAATGAATCAATAGAATTGCTTAGCTGTTGATTATTAAGCATTGCGTAATGTCCTTTATACAGTTTTTCGCTATTATTTTTAGTATTAAAACTAGCTAAGTCAAACCTTATTAGATCTTCCTTAAAATGAGTTGTTCGGAAAGCGTTCTCTTTTTTTCTTTTTTTATCTGGAATCTCAATGTAAGAGTGTCCATTATATAAGATTAATTCTAAGAATTGTTCGTTAATAGTTATTTCCATTCTCCCGCTTTCTGCAGTAATAACTTTATCATTTCCATTGCTTGAGGTGTGGTCATAAATAATGATATCCTTTAATGTGACTCCATCTGCATCTTTTTTATTGACTTTGATGCTAAAGCCCTCAATGTCTTTGTAGAAAATACCTTCTTTAATGTTTAGTGCGGGTTTTTTTCTTTGAATATCATAAATCATTGAGCCGTTTTTCAAATTAGCAATTGGCATTATATAGTTGGAGAATAAGAAAGATCCATAGCTAATTAAGCTGACAAGTAAAATGAGTGGTAATAATATTCTGTAAAGTGATATTCCTGCAGATTTTAGCGCTACAAGTTCGTATTGCTCACCAAGTTTTCCAAATACCATGACGGATGAAAGTAGCATCGCAATTGGTATTGCAATGGGCACAAATCGTGCTGATGCATAGAATAAAAGTTCAGCAATCTGAGAAAATTCTAATCCTTTCCCTACCAGGTCATCAATGTATTTCCATAGGAATTGCATAAGTAAAAGAAAAACAGCTATAAAGAATGTTGTTATAAAGGGTCCTAAGAATGATTTTAAAAGGAAAAGGTGTAGGCGTTTCATGAAGAGTACTTATTTTATGAGCCAATAGCTCTTTTTAATGACTGCACTTGCTTTTCCCAGAGTTTAGTCTGCTCCTCTTTCTCTATATTGTTTTCTGCAAAGTCAGTAATAATTAAAGCAACATCTGATGTGATGTTATCAATTTGAATTAAGAATTCAAAATAATCTTCTGCTTTATCACTTTCTTCCCATTTGTAGCGAATGAATTGATTCTCTTTTTTTTTGAGAATTTTAGCGGTTTGAGTAAATCCGTCCCAAGAAAAGGTGTATGTTTTGTCTTTAAGTACAACGTCATCGGCAAACCATTCTGCTAATCCACTTGCATTGCTTAGTCGTTTGTATAATATACTCACTGATGAGTTTATTGGAAATTCTAATTTGTATCGTATTAATTCAGACATGCTTATTATTAGCAAAGATAGTTTTATTTAAACGAATAATATTTTGCAGCTAAATTAAATTTTAAAAACTCTATTAAATTTATTACAGAATTAGTGAAAGTAATATATTTGCAACCGATTCTGGCGTGGTAGCTCAGTTGGTTAGAGCGCAGGATTCATAACCCTGAGGTCGGGAGTTCAAATCTCCCTCACGCTACTAATAATAAAGCCCTGTTTTCAGGGCTTTTTTTATTAGCAGACACCTTTTAGTGTTTTATATGAAGGGTATTGGTCTATATTCTTTGTGTTATAGCATTTTTTTAGTTGTTGTTTTTTAAAAGTGTGTGATGAATTTGCTTTATTGAGGTTTTATCATAGTTTAATTATAGACTAAAAATAAGGATTTTATTTTTAATATAATTATATGATTTAAAATAAGTTATATATACCTAATTAATGTATCAATTGATATTTTTAGCTAGAGGAAGAAGTATAAATATATTTTGTAAATTGTGACCAAAATTAATTAGAATAAAATTTTTATTTAAAATAGTTTATTTGAAAAGAGTTATTACATTTTTTGTAGCAATATTATTCATTTTGTACTCTTTAGATCTAAAAGCTCAATGCAACTCTGGAGAAACAGAGATTAATTTTGTAGCTTCAGGAGTTTCTGGAGGATGGTCAGACTATGCACTATTAATGGGTACGGCATCTTCTTATCTAATTAACAATCCGGGGTCAAATATTGAATGTATAACGAATGGACTTTGTTATACTGTAACCTTAACTGGAAGTGCAGTTCTAGAGGTTTATCAAGGAGGTGTTTTAGTAGCAACGCCAACTAATGGGCAAACAATTTGCTTTCCATTTGTTGCTTCTAATCCTGGATGTACTGATCCTATCGCAGATAATTATGACGCTTTAGCAACGATTGATGATGGTAGTTGTATATATAATAATTGTAATTCTATCAGTGGGTTTACTTATATAGGTACAATAGGCTCGTGCTGTTATTATGAATATAATGATACAACTACATGGACCGCTGCAAATGTATTATGTATTAGTAATGGGGGGACGCTTGTTTCTATTAATACAAGTTTGGAGTCTGATTCATTAAATTTATTATTAGGGAATAATAATACAGGAGGTAATCAGCATTGGATTAATTTAATTGATGGATCTTCTACTTGGGAGAATGGGGATCCTTTATTATTCACTAATTATGATGTGTCTTACAGTGCTGTTAATGGCGATTATATGTTCCTGCAGAATAATGGCTTCTGGGATAACTCTCCTAATGACGGAAGTCAATCTAATGATGGTATTTATCCATTAATGGAGATATGTCTTTCTGGCTGTACAGATCCTTTGGCGAATAACTATGATCCAACAGCAATTACTGATGATGGTTCTTGTCTGTATACATATCCTGATATTGATAGTGCATTTGTGTCTCAACCGATTATTTGCTATGGAGGTTTTCTTACTGATGAAATGCAAATAGATATTAATCAAACAAACTCACCATCAATATACTCTTGCATTATAGGATGGTATCCTCTTCCTGGCATTTTCACTTCGTATGTATCAACAAATCAAACCACAGTAACAACCCTTAATGTAAATGCCCTTCTTCCTAATATTGATTATTTTGTTCGTGTAGTTGATTCTACTGCATATTATAATGGGAATGGAGGTGGTCCTAGTGGATCAAGTACTGCTGGTATTTATGATGAGTTTGGTCCAATTACTTTTTCTGAACCTGCTGAATTAGTAGCATCTACTTCTATAGTTTCTAGTAATCAGTGCACAGGAGATTGTATTGCGGCAGAAGATTTAACGATCACTGGTGGTACGATGCCTTATAGTTTTGATATTACTAGTAGTGGAGGAACGAGCACTCAGAATTTAGCTAATGGAGTTTCTTCTTATTCATTTATAAATTTGTGTGCAGATAATTATGATATA
>PAHP01000008.1 GCA_002705205.1 Flavobacteriales bacterium | reverse complement strand
TATTTCTTGTGGTTCAGATACTTTAGTAGATCCTGTTATTTCTGGAGGAACATCTCCATATACATATCTATGGAATACTGGCGAAACAGATACTATGATAATGATAGGTGATGGTATATATTCTCTAACAGTGACTGACACCTATGGTTGCTATGGTGTAGATACTATAGAGATCTTTTATGAGCCTGCCCCACAGATTGATTTCAACTTTGATGGTTTGGTTTTTGATTTTATTAAAGATACCGATACAATAGCATGTAATTCTAACTCTTATTATGGTCCTGTTGCAATCTTAGGGGGTAGCTCTCCTTTTACTTATTTATGGGAAGATGCTTCTTTGTCTTTAGTTAGCTCGGAGGATTCTGTTTCATTAAGTGATGGCTTGTATTATTTGACAGTTACAGATATTTATGGTTGTTACGGAAGAGATACTTTAGAAATTTTTTATGAATCTCCTCCTCAGGCTGATTTAGGCTTAGACTATAACATTCCATGTAATACAACAACAAGTATTTTTCCAAATGTTGTCGGGGGGACTCAACCTTATTCTTATGTTTGGAGTAATGGATCTACAGAATCTAGTATCAATATTGGAGAAGGAAATCACACTGTTACAGTATTAGATCTGTATGGATGCTCTGATTCCGATGAAATATACATTACAGAAGACGCCCCAGACACAGTCACCGTAAGTGGTGGAGGATCAATTTGTTATGGCGATTATTTAGATGTTGATTTTAATTTTAAAGGTTTATTCCCATGGGAATTAATATTTACTGATGGCCTTATCAGTCGTTCTATGTCATCAATTAATGATACAACTTATACTTATACAACATCAGAAGGCGGCTTATATTCTGTAGTAGAAGCAAGAAATGCTAATGGATGTGTTGCAATCAGTATTGGAAATACTCAGATTATTGTGAATCCTTTACCTGTTCCTGAGATCTCTCCTAGTGAGATTTCAATCTATCAAAATGAACAGGCTGAATTATCAGTTGGATCCTATTCTTATTATGAATGGTCATCTGACTATGCTTATTATGGAGATACATTGTCTTCAAGTATACAAGTTTCAGATTCAGGAAGTTATTATATATTTGTAATAGATGAGAATGGATGTACAGCAACTGATACAGCTATTGTATATTTAACGCCTTTAACTCAAATATTTATTCCTTCTATATTTACTCCAAATGGAGATAATCATAATGAATTATTTGTAATAAAAGGGGAGTATATTAAGGATTTTAATATTAAAATATTTAATAGATGGGGAGAAAAACTTTTTGAGAGTAACGAAATAGGAAAGTATTGGGATGGAACTTTTGAGAATAAAAAAGTTCAAGCAGGAATGTATTATTATCATATTGAGATATTAGGTGAAGATGGAAATAACATCAAGAAAACTGGAACTGTGCAGGCTCAATATTAAATTAAGAAATATTATAAATTTATTTAGATTAGAAAGGCGATAATCGAAGAAAATGACAGATGTATATCATTAAACTTATATTTTTAGATGATTCCTTTTACTCTTTTTGATTTTACTACAGAATCTAATTAGGCCCCCTGTTAGCAAAGACTGAAAGCATAATACAAATGATTATATCCTCTAAAAATGAGGAACTTCCTTTACATAAGAACTAGTATTATTCTCATAATCCATTTTACAACAGTAATATTTCATTCCATTTGTCAGTATTAAAAAATCTACCCGTAACATAAAATTATATCTTGCAATCTGATTAAACGTATCTTGTGTAATTTCTACATGAGGAGCCTTACACTCTACAATAACTCTTGGGCTTCCATCTTTATTATACAGTACAATATCTGCCCTCGTTCTCTTATTATTATATTTTATCATCTTCTCTACTCCCATCAGACCAAAAGGGTATTTCTTCTCTGAATTCAAATAATGAAGAAAATTCTGCCTAACCCATTCTTCATCAGTTAATTGAAAATATTTTTTTCTTACTACATCAAAAACTTGTGTAGTTCCTTTAACTAATTTAATTTTGAGGTCTGCGATTGGAAGATTTAATTGTGGGAAAGCCATAAAGCAAAATAAGTGAATTATACAGAAATAAAATCATCAATAAGAAATAAAAATTCAGAGCCCATTTATTTCTTAATGGGAGACGAGCCTTATTATATTGACCGACTTTCTGACGAGTTCTCTAAAAACCTACTTAGTAATGAAGAGCAAGAATTTAACAAAGTAACGCTTTACGGAAAGGAAATTACAGTAGACCAAATAATATCAGAAGCAAAACAATTTCCTATTGGCTCAGAGAAAAGACTCATCATTGTGAAAGAAGCCCAATACGTGAAAAATATTGAAGCTTTAGACGTATACCTAGACAACCCTCAGTCAAGTAGTGTTATTGTTATTTCTTACAAAGGAAAATCAATTGATAAGCGTAAGAAGTTTGGAAAGAATCTAGCTAAAAAGTGTGTTGTTTTTGAGAGTAAAAAAATTTATGAAAACAAGATTCCTTCTTGGATACTAGAATATGTAACTAAAAAAGGTTTTGCAATTGATAATAGTTCCACTGCTATACTTGCTGAATACCTTGGAGCTGATTTGTCCAAAATAACTAATGAACTAGATAAATTAATGCTAATAATAAATAAAGAAGAAAAAATAACAACTGAACTCATAGAGTACCACATAGGAATCAGCAAGAATTACAATGTATTTGAATTACAAAATGCTTTAGGCAATAAAGATATTGTAAAAGCAAATAGAATTATTAATCATTTTGCTGCAAATCCAAAAGATCATCACATTGTAGCTGTTATCAGCTCCTTATTCTCTTATTTCCAAAAAATAATGGTTTATCATTTTTTAAATGATAAAAATCCAAAATCAGCCGGTATTGCATTAAAAGTTAATCCATTTTTTATTAGCCAGTACCAAAATGCTTCAAGAAAATATAATACGAAACAACTATTTAATATCTTTAAATATCTCAAAGATTATGACCTAAAAAGCAAAGGGGTTAATAATAAAAGCACCAGTCAAAATGGGTTATTAAAAGAACTGATCTTCAAAATTCTTCACACTTAATATTACTATCATTAATTAGTTATATTTGCGACGAATTTTTAGAATATGAAAAACATACTTTTATTACTTTCATTAGTATTTACAACTACCTTATTCGCCCAGACAGGAACTATCCGAGGTTTTGTATATGAGAAAGAAAGTGGGGAGCCTGTAATGTTTTGTAATGTTTTTCTAAAAGGAACAACAATTGGAGCTCCTACTGATATTAACGGGATGTATAATATCCCAAAAGTAAAGCAGGGAACCTACATACTAGTAGCTACCTATATTGGATACGACACTACTGAAGTAAGTATCTCTCTTAATACAGGAAAGATTCTAACTCAGAATCTTGAAATCATTGAATCTAGCATTAAGTTAAATGAAGTTAAAATATCTGCAGAAAGAGCGGAGATGAAAACAGAAGTAAAAGCTGCTGCAATCAAAATATCAAAACAAGATCTAAAAATGATCCCTACAATAGGTGGTGAACCTGATCTAGCACAATATATGCAAATTATTCCTGGAGTAGTTTTCACAGGAGACCAAGGAGGACAACTTTATATTAGAGGAGGTTCTCCAATTCAAAACAAGGTATTAATGGATGGAATGACTATTTACAGCCCATTCCATTCTATTGGTTTATTTTCAGTCTTTGATACAGATATTATTAGAAACACAGATGTCTATACTGGAGGATTTAGTGCAGAATATGGAGGTAGAGTATCATCAATTATGGATATTAAAACAATTGACGGAAACAAAAAAGAAATTGGAGGAAGATTATCAGGAAATACATTTGGCTCAAAACTTTTTATTGAAGGGCCTTTAAGTAGATCAGGAAATACTTCTTTTATTTTTTCTGGAAAAACCTCTTATTTAGATAAAAGTTCAGACTTAATTTATAAATACCCAACTCTTTACTTTGACAAAAAAGGACTTCCATACTCATATACAGATATTTATGGTAAATTCTCTTCAAAAGGCAATAACGGATCAAAAGTTAGTTTATTCGGGTTTAACTTTGAAGATAATGTAAATTATAAAGGAATTACTGATCTTAACTGGGATTCAAAAGGGATTGGATCTGAATTTGTTCTTATACCAAGCGGTTCTCCAGTTCTTATTGAAGGTAATATTGCATATTCGTCATACAATACCTCATTAGAAGAATTTAATGAGGAAAACGATTCAAGAATAAGAATAAGTGGAATTAATGGGTTTGATATGGGATTTGATTTTACGTACTTCCAACCAAAAGGAAAGATAAAATATGGATTTGATGTTCATGGATTCTCAACTAACTATTTAACCTATAATTCTGTCAACCAGGAAGTGACTGACAAGCAAAGCACGTCTGAATTCTCAGCCTATGTAAACTATCAATTTAGAACAACAAGATGGATTCTAGAACCAGGCTTCAGATTGCAAAGATATACGCTAGGTTTATCTCCTGAGCCAAGGCTAGGGATAAAATATATTGCATCAGAAAGAATGCGATTTAAACTCTCTGCAGGACTATATTCACAAAACATCTTAAGTACTACCTCAGATAAAGATGTTGTAAGTTTATTTACTGGTATCATCTCATCTCCTGAAGACATCCCAGATGATAAAAATGGAGACCCTTATAAACAAAAGTTTCAAAAAGCAAGGCATCTAATATCAGGTATTGAATATGATGTTAGTAATGCAATTGATTTCCAAATAGAAGGATATATTAAAGATTTTAATCAACTAACCAATATAAATAGAAATATGACTTCTAATACAGATGATCAATTTATTATTGAAAGTGGTATTGCAAAAGGAGTAGATCTTCTTCTTAAATATAAAAAACAGAAGCTATATATCTGGGCCGTTTACTCATTAGGAATGATTACAAGAACTGATGGAGAGAACACATACCATCCTCACTTTGACAGAAGACATAATGTAAATCTTGTAACTTCTTACAAATTTGGAAGAAATGAAAGTTGGAAAGCTGATATAAGATGGAACCTAGGATCTGGATTCCCATTTACACAAACACAAGGGTTTTATGAGAACTTAACATTCTCTGATGGAATTAGTACTGATTACACAAATATAAACGGAGAATTAGAAATTGAATATGCAGAGCTAAATAAAGGTAGACTTCCTTACTATCACAGACTTGACGCATCTATTTCAAAAAGAATAAAATTAAGAAACAAAATAGAAATGGAAATAAATACGTCTATTACTAATACTTATAATAGAGAGAATATTTTCTATTTTAATAGAGTTAAAGGAGAAAGAGTTAATCAACTACCTATAATGCCAAGTATTGGAGCGAGTATTACATTTTAACTAAATAATTACTTTTCAGAAAATTTTAATAATTATTTTCTGAACTAAAGAATAATAACTTACAAATAGTATTTTTGCAAAACAAAACTACTACGAACTGTGAGTAAATCGTCAACAAAATATATTTTCGTAACTGGTGGTGTTTCCTCATCACTTGGAAAGGGAATCATTTCTGCATCATTAGGAAAACTTCTAAAATCTAGAGGCTACTCTGTAACAATTCAGAAACTTGACCCTTATATCAATGTTGACCCTGGAACAATGAATCCTTATGAGCATGGAGAATGTTTTGTTACTGATGACGGAGCAGAAACAGATCTAGACTTAGGACATTATGAGAGGTTTCTAGATCACGGAACCTCACAAGCTAATAACGTTACAACAGGACGAATTTATCAAACAGTAATACAAAAAGAACGAAAAGGAGATTATTTAGGAAAAACGGTGCAAATTATACCTCATATTACTGATGAAATTAAAAGACGAATACAGCTCTTAGGTGATACGGAACAATTCAATTTTGTAATAACTGAAATTGGTGGTACCGTTGGAGATATCGAAGCTCTACCATATATCGAGGCTGTTCGTCAATTAAAGTGGGAGCTTAGTAACAATGCTCTTTTCATACACTTAACGCTAGTTCCCTACTTAGCAGCCGCAGGCGAACTTAAAACAAAACCAACTCAACATTCTGTAAAAACCTTACTTGAGGCTGGGATCCAACCTGACATACTAGTCTGCAGAACTGAACATCATCTGAGCTCAGGCATTAGAAAAAAAGTAGCTAGGTTCTGTAATGTAGAGCAGGAAGCTGTTATTGAATCAATGGATGCGACAACTATTTATGAAGTACCACTATTAATGCAAAAAGAGGGATTGGACAAGGTAGTATTAAGAAAATTAGGATTAACTAACAACAATGAAGCAGAGCTTGGAAAATGGAATAAATTCTTAAATGGATTACAGAATCCTAAACAAGAAGTCACGATTGGTTTAGTAGGAAAATATGTTGAGTTGCAAGATGCTTATAAGTCAATATCTGAATCGATAATACATGCAGGTGCAGAAAATAGTTGTAAAGTAAATGTCAAGTGGATACATGCTGAAGAAATAAATAACGGCAATGTTGCTAAGAAATTAAAAGACTTAGGAGGAGTTATAGTAGCACCTGGTTTTGGTGATAGAGGTATAGAAGGTAAAATAGCAACAATCAAATACCTAAGAGAAAACAATACTCCATTCTTTGGTATTTGCTTAGGAATGCAATCCGCAGTGATAGAATATGCAAGAAATGTACTAGCATTAGAAGATGCAAACTCAACAGAAATGAATCCAAGCACGTCTTCCCCGGTTATTGATCTAATGGAGGGACAAAAAGAAGTCACTAAAAAAGGAGGTACTATGCGTTTAGGTTCGTATGAATGTCACTTGTTAGAAGGATCAAATGCGTACCATGCTTACAAAAAATTGAAGATTACTGAAAGACATAGACATAGATTCGAGTTTAATAATAATTACAAAGAAGAATTAGAGAAAGCTGGTTTTATTGCAACGGGTATTAATCGAGAAAATAATCTAGTTGAAATAATTGAAATACCAAACCATCCTTGGTTTGTTGGTGTACAATTTCATCCGGAATATAAAAGTACCGTTGCAAGTCCTCATCCATTATTCTGTGGATTTATTGAAGCTTGTATCAATAATAAATAATAAAAATGAAGCAATACGATAAAAATTCATTAATTGGCTTTGTGTTAATGGCAATCATTCTGATTATATTTAATACCTTCTTTTTTCCTGATCCTTTAGTAGACGAAAAGAATACTATTCCTTTAACCGAAGAAGACACCTATATAATAGAAAAAAAAGACACTGAGGCAATCATACAAATACCTACTTCCATCAATAAATCAGCTATTAGTGAAGAATTAAAATTAACTTACGGTGTATTTGCGAATACTGCTATTGGAGAAGAAGAGTATGAAGTACTTGAAAATGACAAATTAAAAATAACAATCTCAAATAAAGGAGGAAGAATTACATCTGTAATTTTAAAAGAATACCAGACTTATGACTCCCTACCTTTAGAACTTTTTAATGCAGATTCATCAAGATTTAATTTGCAATTTACCACAGGACACAACATCAATACTGCTAACTTATATTTTGAAGCAGAAAAGTCTAGTAACTCCGTAAGCATGAAGCTTAAGGCTGACAATAACCATTATGTAGAATATGTGTACTCTATCTCTAGTGATTATTTAGTTGATTTTAACATCAATATGATAGGCATGGAGGATCTCATTCCAATTGGAGTGAATTACATGAACCTAGAGTGGCAAATGAAAACTCCACAAACTGAAAAGAGTAAAAGCAACCAAGACATGTATACAGGAATCTACTATCAGGAAAAATCTAATAATGAAGTAGACTACCTAAGTTTAACTTCTTCTGATGAAGAAGAGGTAAATGCAAAACTAAATTGGGTCTCTTTCAAACAACAATTCTTTAGTGCGATTTTTATTTCTGAAAATGGGTTTAATAAACCAACAATTTTAGTCTCAAATAAAAATGAACATTCAAAATTCATTAAAGATTTATCAGCTAAATTTGAATTGCCTTACACTCACAGAAGAGATGAACAGTTAAATTATAAATTCTTCTTTGGACCTAATCACTATAAAACTCTCGAATCATATAACTCAGGTTTTGAGGAATTAATCCCATTGGGATGGGGAATATTTGGATGGGTAAATCAATATATCATTATAAACATATTTGACTTTCTAAGTAAATACATGAGTAATTATGGGCTCATTATCTTGTTACTTACAATTATCATAAAATTAGCTCTATCACCTTTTACATATAAGGCTTATTTATCTCAAGCTAAAATGAAGGTGCTAAAGCCCGAGATCGATAAACTTAATGAGAAAAATAAAGGAAAAGATCAGATGAAGATCCAACAAGAAACGATGAATGTTTATAGGAAAGCTGGCGTAAATCCTATGGGAGGATGCCTTCCTATGCTATTTCAGTTTCCTATATTGATAGCTATGTTCCGTTTCTTCCCAGCATCTATTGAATTAAGACAAGAGAGTTTTCTTTGGGCAGATGATCTATCTGCGTATGACTCTATTTATAACTTAGGATTTGAAATCCCTTTCTATGGAGATCATATTAGTTTATTTACTTTACTTATGACTATTTCAACCTTATTATACACAAGAATGAATGCATCAATGGCAACAGGGCAAATGGCACAAATGAAATGGATGATGTACTTGATGCCAATCATGTTCCTAGGGTTCTTCAATAATTATGCTGCAGGCCTTTCATATTATTATTTCTTAGCAAATATGTTTACTTTCGGACAGCAATATTTTATGAAGAAGTTCATTGATGAGGATGCTATCTTATCACAATTAGAAGAAAATAAAAAGAAACCTAAGAAGAAATCTAAATTCCAGAAGAAATTAGAAGAGATGCAAAGAAAACAAGAAGAGCAAATGAGAAAAAGAAGTAAATAATTAGATGATCTTTTTTAAAAAAAGTTCCATACCTCTTTGCTTATCTCCATCTAAAATATATGATATTTTCTGATTTAGATAATCTTTGGAGCTTACACAACGCGGATAATTATCACTCTCACTTAATATTGCTTCATCAATATTATTTAAACCACCTTTTAAAGCAATATTAAAATCTTTAATAAACTGATCTGGTAGATCTTTAATTGCTACCCAACAAGCAAATACAAAAGGTAACCCTGTCATTTCTTTCCAAAGAGCTGATAAATCATATACATATTTATGTTTATGATTTAAATCAAATGCTCTGTCTCCAATGACTAAGGCTGCATTTTCTCCATTAATAGTATATTCAAATCCAACCTCTGCTTTTATTAATTCAGTATGCAAATCCCAATATTCTTTTAATAATACTTTTAACAAAGCTACTGAAGTGCGTGATTGGTAATCCAAATAAATTTTCTTAATCTCACTAATTGGAACATCTGAATAAAGACAAACTGTATCAACAGCACCGTCAGCCCCAATACAATAATTTGAAATAATATTATAGCATTTCAAATTTGGAATAACTGTAATAGGAACTAAAGCAATATCAACTTCAGCATTTAGTAGTTTATCAGCACAAATTGCAGGATAATCCAATTGTAAATTAATTGAACTTATCAATTCACTTTTTTTTAATCCATATATAAATGGAAGAGTATTTAGGTATGAAACTGCTGAAACTTTATAGATTACCATAAAGGTGGTTTTGAAAGGTAAATTAAATAAATAATATACAAACTGACTGATAGTTTTAATACAGTTCCTAGCATAAAACCAGCTAATGCTCCCAAAGCAATTTTTAATGCTTTATTTACATCAGGATCTTCCATCTTAGCTCCAATAAAGGCCCCCATAAAAGAACCTAATATTATACCTATCCCAGGTAAAAATATCAATCCTATAATTAACCCAATAATTGATCCATTAATTGCTTTTTTACTGCCTCCAAACTTTTTTACCCCATACAGCTGAACCCAAAAATCCAATATTGTAACGACAATTACAACTACAGCCATTAGCCATAAAAAGTTCTCATCAGAAATAGGATGCAAATAAAAATGAGATAATAAAAACGCTCCATACGAAATTGGAGGACCAGGAATTGCAGGAATAAAACTTCCTATTATACCTGTAATAAGTAAAAAAATTACAATAATAAAAATTACAATTTCCATATATCAAAAGTAGTAAAAAAGCAAAAACAATAACGAATGTACATCTTATTTAAAATGATTAAATTTGCCACATAATTAAAGACACTAAAATGAATCTAACTCCATTAAACGCTGTGACGCCTATTGATGGCAGGTATGTTAGCAAAACTTCAAGCCTGCAAGAGTACTTCTCTGAGGCTGCTTTAATCAAATTTAGAGTTCAAGTTGAAATTGAATATTTTATCGCTCTTTGCAATAGTTCTATCTTACAACTAAACCACTTCCCAACCAATAAATTTTCAAATTTAAGAGATTTATATCTTAACTTCACAAATAAAGATGCGCAAAGGATTAAAGAAATTGAGAATGTAACTAATCATGATGTTAAAGCTGTAGAGTATTTTATTAAAGAAAAGTTTGATAAATTAGGACTTGACGAATTTAAAGAGTTTATCCATTTTGGCTTAACATCACAAGACATAAATAATACTGCCATTCCTTTCTCAATAAAACAAGCAGTTCAAAATATTTATCTACCTAAATTGTCGGATATAGTTGACTCATTAAAATCAAGATCACTTGAGTGGAAAGACATTCCTTTACTGGCTAGAACTCATGGCCAGGCTGCTTCACCAACTAGAATGGGAAAAGAGATTCAAGTTTTTATTGAAAGAATTGAAAAGCAAATAGAATTATTAAACACTATTCCATTTACTGCGAAATTTGGTGGGGCAACAGGTAATTTTAATGCGCACCATGTTGCCTTCCCAGAAATTGAATGGAAGAATTTTGCTGATAAATTCACAAAAGATGCTCTTGATTTAGAAAGACAACAAACTACTACACAAATTGAACATTATGATAATTTAGCTGCACTTATGCATAATATTAGCAGATTAAATACTATACTTATTGATTTCTCAAGAGATATTTGGACATATGTTTCAATGGATTACTTTAAACAAAAGATAAAGAAAGGAGAAGTTGGTTCTTCAGCAATGCCACATAAAGTAAATCCTATCGATTTTGAAAATGCTGAAGGAAACTTAGGTATGGCAAATGCAGTTTTTGAATTTTTATCAAGTAAACTACCGATTTCTCGTCTACAAAGAGACTTAACTGATAGCACTGTTTTAAGAAATATTGGTGTGCCTTTTGCGCACACGCTTATTGCTTTAGCATCTTTAAATAAAGGAATTAATAAGCTGCTTATCAATGAAGCTAATATTTCTGCTGATTTAGAAAAGAATTGGGCAGTAGTTGCCGAGGCTATTCAAACTATTCTAAGGAGAGAGGGTTATCCTAATCCGTATGAAGCATTAAAAGAACTTACCAGAACAAACAGTGTTATGAATTCAGAGAGTATCTCTGCTTTCATTGACACTCTAAATATAAGCGATACGGTAAAAGATAGGCTAAAGGAAATATCTCCTAGCAATTATACAGGCATATAATTTAATAGAAAAGTCCGGCGTTATTTTGCTAGAAGCTCAGCTTATTCTTTTCTAAATAATCTTCCCAATTCCAAAGAAAGTGGTTTAATAGATTTTTTAATTCATTAAAGAAAATTGGATTTGGAACATTCTTCTTTTTAAATAAGTCTCCTTGAAAATCGTTAATATTATACTTCTCAAAGATTGCATGAGCCATAGCATTTATTGGGTGTTCATGTTCAGCTAATAAATCCTTGAAATAATTTTCATAATCTAAGAATCTTTCAATTGCTAGATGCTGATCTGTGGTCTCTAAATCTTTATAAATCTCATCCAATATTAACGCTCTAAGTTTCGTTGCCTCTTCATCTTCAAAGTAACGTTCTAAAATCTTCATATTACCTAAAAAAACAACATTTGAGAACCAATCAATGTCTTTTTCTTTTAATTCTGGGTTACTTTCAAGATTATTATTATTATTAATAAAATCCTTTATTTCTACAAAACCCTCTGAAATCACCTTCTTCAATAAAGCAACATAAATTGAAGCTGCTGTTTCTGTTTTAACTTTGTTCTTCTTTGATAGTAACCCGAAAAATTTAATCATCTTTACTGTAATTTAAAATTCTCAATCGCATAATCCTTTATCTGCTCTCCAATTGCTAAACAAGCAGTTGCTGCTGGAGAAGGAGCATTTAACACATGTAAATTATTTTTACTTTTTACAATCTTAAAATCATCAATTACTTCACCATCAATTCCAAGAGCCATTGCTCTAACTCCACTTCTACCCTTAATAATTTCATTCTTTTGTAGTGATGGCAACATCTTTTGTAATTCCTTCAAAAATAAGGATTTTGAGAAAGCTCTTTTATACTCATTGAGTCCGAATTTCCAATGATTTATGAACAATCTCCTTGTTCCGTTAAATGATAAAGCTTGAAATGTATCTCTAAAGTTAAAATCTATTTTATTATATCCTTCTCTTTTAAATGTAAAAACTGCATTCGGCCCGCACTCAATATCGCCATTTGTCAATCTAGTAAAATGAACTCCCAAGAAAGGAAATTCAGGATTAGGAACAGGATAAACCAAATTATTAATCTTGCCTTTCGCTTTTTCATTAAGTTTATAATAATCTCCTCTAAATCCAACAATTTGCATATCTAAATTAAGCTGATCTTTTATGGCTAACCTATCGGAAAACAAACCACCACAAAAAATTATATGCTTTGCATTAAAAACTCCTTTTGAGGTATGAATATCAGGATTGTTAAAATCATGCACATTACAATTAGTAATAACATCACTATTCTTATTAATTGACTTTACTTTCTCAGCAAGTCTATTAGTTACCCCTTTATAATCAATGATACCTGCTTGAGGAACCCAAAGAGCTTTCATCCCATCAATATTTGGCTCTATTTTTTTGAACTCATTAGCATTAAGTAATTTCAACCCGTCAAGCCCATTGCTTTCTCCATTAATTTTTAGTTCTTTAAGACGCGTAACTTCTGCCGTATTTACTGCAACAACAATCTTTCCGCAAATATCAAAGTCAATGTTATTCTCTTTTGCAAAACGAACTAATTTCCTCCTTCCTTTTACACAGTTATCAGCACGAAAAGAACCTGGTTTATAATATAATCCAGAATGGATTACTCCTGAGTTTCTTCCAGTTTGATGAAATGCAAGTTCTTTCTCTTTCTCAAAAACAACTAAATCTAGCTCTGGAAAAGCAGATTGCAACTGAAAAGCAGTAGCAAGTCCTACTATTCCTCCTCCAACAATTGCTATATCAAATTCTTTATTTTGCACAAAGCAAAAATAAGAATTAGATCTCGTTTAGATTACTTTCTTGAATTGTATTCTATTAAAGAGTATAAAACCTATCAAAAAAAATACTATTACTACCCACAATGCCATTTGCTGGCTATAAATTGATGTCACAATACCAAAAAGTAAGGGGCCTAAAAAAGATGTTGCCTTACCAGTTAGTGCAAAAAAACCAAAAAATTCATTTTTCTTCCCCTTAGGTGTAAGTTGGGCCATAAGTGATCTGCTACATGATTGATTTGGACCAACCATCAAACCAATTAGCACTCCTGCCACCCAGAACATTTCTTTCTGAAAAGAAAAATAGGGTGCTAAAAACGCCAATAAATTAGAAAAAATAAGAATTAATAAAGATATATTTATTATCTTCTTAACTCCTATTTTGTCCTCGACATAACCGAAAATAAATGAACCAATACCTGCTGCTAGATTCAAAACGATTCCTAATTTCATCACTTCACTAAAAGTAAAGTCTAAAGTTCCAACTGCATAAATCCCTCCAAGTGCAAATATGGTAACTAAACCGTCATTAAAGAATAATCTTGCAATAAGAAATTGATAAACTATTTTGTAATTAGAAACTGTTCTAAAAGTTTTTTTAATTGTAGAAAAAGAACTAAAAAAATGATATTTAGTAAGTTTTTCTTTTTTCCTGTCTTTCACAAACAAAATTGTAGGAATAGAAAAAACAAAAAACCATAAACCTACTAATATATTTATTCTTCTTATTGCTATTGAATCAAGTTCAGGAAACAGAAATATAGATAAGAATAAAGCAATTAATCCTCCAAAAAAACCAAGACCCCAAGCAAAACCAGAAACACTACCACTATTCTTAGAAGTAGACAAATCTGGCAAATATGAATTACAAAAAACTGTTCCTATTTCAAAAGCAACATTCGCAATTACGAATAAAGTCAAAGCTAATAATGTATCTCCCTCTGCTGGAAAATAAAGTAGAATTGAGGAAACTGCAGCAATCCAGGTAAATAAAATTAAAAACGATTTCCTATAACCTGCACTGTCAGCAATTGCACCTAGAATAGGAGAAACAAGAGCAACAATTATTGCTGTGAGAGCAATAGAATTTGCCCACATAGTTGTTCCAACCTGTTCATTTTCAGCAATTACTTTAGTGAAAAACCCACTATAAATGAATGTGACAATTATTGTAGTGAATGGCTGATTTGCAAAATCATATAAGGACCATGCAAATACTTCCCTTCTATTATTTAGCTTCAATAAATTCATACAGTCAATAATACATAATTTATTTCAGATATCTAATGCAGATTATACCCTTAAAAAATTATACATTTGTATTGCTAAAAAAATAATAAATGAACTTAGAAGGAATAATCAACATAGCCGGAAAATCTGGACTATACAAAGTAATATCTCAAGCAAAAAACTCTGTAATTGTTGAATCATTAACTGATCATAAGAGATTACCATTATATTCAAATAACCAAGCAAATATGCTTGAAGAAATTGGTATATACACCTATGATGACACAAAACCATTGTCAGGAATTTTTAATGATATAGCAAAAAAAGAGAATTGTAAGGAAACTATTTCTCATAAATCATCAAAAAATGAATTAGAAAGTTATTTTAGAGAAGTCCTTCCAGATTATGATGAAGAAAGAGTTTACATATCTGATATAAAGAAGGTGATTCAATGGTATAATACTATGCAAAAACATGGATTAATTAAATTACAAAAAAAAGAAAAAAATAAAAATACTATAACAGAAACTAAAAATGAAAATAAATAATGGAAATAAGAATACCAACTAGACCAAAAAGAAAATTTGTTCCTGAAAATATTTCAATTGATTCCTGGGATAAAATAAAATCTTTATTTGAAAATTTAGTTGATAGAAAATTATCTTCAGTTGAAGACTTAGAGAAATGGATGCTTGATCGCTCAGAACTAGAGGCTGTTCTTGAAGAAGATATGGCTTGGAGATATATCAAAATGAATATTGATACCACTAACAAAGATCTTGCAAAAAGCTTTCATTTTTGGATTAAAGAAATCTCTCCAAACACAGCTCCATATTCTAATAAATTAAATGTAAAATTAATTGAGAGTAAATATTTAAAAAAATTAGACCAAGAAAAATATCGAATCTATTTAAGAAGTATAAATAACAAAATCAAGATCTTCCGTGAAGAGAATATTCCTTTATTTACTAAAATGGAAGTTAAGCAACAAGAGTATGGTTCTATTTCAGCAAAGATGAGTATTGAAGTTGATGGAGAAAAACTAACAATGCAACAAGCTGCTCAATTATTGAAAAACACTGATCGATCTAAGAGAGAGGAGGTTTACAACAAGATTAGCTCAAGAAGATTACAAGATGAGAAAGCTTTAGATAATTTATATGACGAGTTAATTGCTTTAAGACAAGAAATTGCTAAAAATGCTGGCTTTGAAAATTACCGTGATTATATGTTTTCAGCAATGGGTCGTTTTGATTACACTCCACAAGATTGTTTCAATTTTCATGAAGCTATTGCAAAAGAGATTGTTCCAATTACCTCTTCTTTTCACCAAAAAAGGAAAGAAAAACTTGGGTATAATATTTATAAAGCATGGGACACTTCTGTTGATGTTGATGGGCTTTCTCCTTTAAAACCTTTTAATGGGGGAAAAGAATTAACTGATCTGTCAATTGAATGTTTCAATAGACTTAGGCCATATTTTGGAGAATGTCTCTCAACTATGAAAGCTATGAAGCATTTAGATTTAGAATCTAAATCTGGGAAAGCCCCAGGAGGCTTTATGTATCCTCTATATGAAATTGGAGTTCCTTTCATTTATATGAATGCTGTTGGTTCTCAAAGAGATTTAGTTACTATGGTTCATGAAGGAGGTCATGCAGTTCATTCTTTCTTAAGCAGAGATTTATCTCTTACTGAATTTAAATCTACTCCTTCTGAGGTTGCAGAATTAGCTTCAATGTCTATGGAACTTTTCTCAATGGATAATTGGGATGTTTTTTATTCTGATGATAATGAATTAAAAAGAGCAAAACTAGACCAATTAGAAAAAGCATTACAAACGCTCCCTTGGGTAGCTGCTATTGATAAATTCCAACATTGGATTTATACAAATAAGCATACGGCTCAACAAAGGAAAGAAAAATGGTTAGAGATTGATTCTGAACTTGGAGACCAAATAATAGATTGGAATGGGCAAGAGAATACTCATGCTAATTTATGGCAAAAACAATTGCATTTATACGAAGTTCCATTCTATTATATTGAATATGGAATGGCACAATTAGGTGCAATTGCGATGTGGCGTTCTTACAAAAAAATAGGTGAAAAAGCATTAGACAATTACATGTCTGCATTAAAATTAGGTTATACAAAATCTATTAGTGAGATCTATCAAAAAGCAGGAATTAAGTTTGATTTCTCAGCTTCATATGTAAAAGAATTAGCTAACTTTATTAAAGATGAATTAGAAGAACTAAATTAAATAGCACTAATATATTACTTCCTAATGATAAAATAGAATTAATTTTTAGTTTTAAAAGTTAGCTTTAATTATTATGAATAACGTTTTATTCATTATCTTTTTTAGGCTACACCTAATACAGAAATCTACTTTCAGACATGAAAAAAGCCCTAACTCTTTCAAATTAGGGCTTTCCTCTATAGGGCGGCAACTACCTACTCTTCCAGATATCACTCTAGTACCATCGGCACAACTAGGCTTAACTTCTCTGTTCGAAATGGGAAAAGGTGGACCCTAGCGTTATAGTCACCATAATATTTTTAGTATTATGACATAAATCGTAATGAATATATATAATTATTTCCAAAGTCTACGGGTAATTAGTATCACTCAGCTGAATGTATTTCTACACTTACACTTGTGACCTATCAACGTCATCGTCTATA
>PAHP01000007.1 GCA_002705205.1 Flavobacteriales bacterium | reverse complement strand
GTCAAATATCGCGGGGTGGAGCAGTTGGTAGCTCGTTGGGCTCATAACCCAAAGGTCGCAGGTTCGAGTCCTGTCCCCGCTACTCAGATAAAGGCCCCTTAATTGGGGTCTTTTTTCTTACTCATGTTGCACACAATGAATGTCATATAAGTCCTCGTTATTAGCACCATAGTACCCTGGCTGTAATGTGTCATTTCCAGAGGTCAAAATTTCTGAAAGATTATAGAAATATGAATTTTGTTCTGCAGCTATTAAATCCTCCCCACAAAATTCACCTATAAAAAATTCAGAAGTAGAAAAGAGATCTAAAATAAAGCAATCTGCACATCCTATACAGCCAGCATTCCAAAGTGGAATATTCGTCTCCATCCACCAAAAACTATCAAACTCTCCAGGTAAAAATAACATTCCTTCCACTCCAACTGTATCGGCATATGTAGCAATATTTACAAAAGGACCAAAACCCTCCTGTCCCATATATGCTTGATGGCAGTCTCCACAATCATCCATAGCAGCAAGACCATTTGGAACACCCATACAGTCTAAAACCACTCCACAAGAACCATCATCACATGTAGCTAGTGGATCATAATTAACAGCATCTGAATCTGTACATCCAAATACCCCCCATCCTTCTGGAACTATTTCAAATATAATATTAATTTCTAGTATATCGCTAGTGTCTATCTTTACCTTAATTCTTGAATCATTATATTCTACAATTGTCAATCGCTCTATATATTCTACAGGACCAATAGTGTACGTAAAACTTAAAATACTATCCTCTATTTGCCATATAGCGTTTTGCTCTAAGGTATCACATTGATAGTCTTTTGCTAAAGAAGTATTATCATTATTTAAAATAAACCATCCCTCATCAAGATTTAATAATTTCCAAGTTTTGCCCACAATTATTTCTTCAAGGCTTTTATCATTAATATTTTCTTGTGGAGTAACATTAGATTTACTACAAGAAGCTAAGTATATAACAGGTGTAAGTAATAAAAGATAAAGTAGTTTTTTCATTGTTAATCTATTGTTTTAATTCTTTGTGAGAATGCATAATTAAATCTTCTATATTAACTATTTTTAGAGTCTCTTCATTAGTGGCTTCTAGTATGACTTTTGGTGCCATCTTATTAATTAGCGCCTCTTTCCATCTTAAAGCACACAAACACCATTTGTCTCCATCTTTCAGCCCGTTAAATCTATATTGTGGCATTGGCGTTGAAAGGTCATTTCCTACTGCTTTTGAGAATGATAAAAAGTCTTGATCTACAATAATACAAACCGTGTGCATACCAGTATCTGTATTATCAGTATCACAGCATCCATTTCTAAAGTAACCCGTCAAAGGTTTTGTGCTACAGGTAATTAATGGTTCACCAAAAACATTTTTATTCATTGTTAATCGATTTTTTTTTTGAAAATGCCATTATAATTAATGTGGTAGCAACGGCAATAAAACCAATTGAAACTAAAATATTAGCGTAAGGATATGAATTGTGCTTAAAAAAACCTCCGACACATAATATTGCTATTGAAATCTGATTTAGTTTTTTCATTGTTAATCTATTGTTTTGATAGCTTCTTTATTGCATTATTATATTCTTCCTGATTAATTTTTCCATATCTTAACAATTCTTTTAATTCTCGTTTTTTTTCTTTAATTGTCTGCATTCTAGAATTATATTTTGAGTTGCCTGAATTCTTAAACCATTTATGAGAATTTATCATTACAATATTTCCAGCAAGAATAAAAGCACTCCCAATATACGTAATAGGGTTAATAGCTGAAGATACACCTAAAATGATACTGCCAACTCCGATGGAATTAAGCATTGCTCCTTTATAGAACTGTTGATGATGTTTTTCCATCCTATAGTTAATATCATTAACATCATCCCTAAGCTTTAAGGCCTCTTCACTTTGCCCAAACCCAATCATAGGCAAGCAAAGTAATATAAGTAGTAGTTTTTTCATTGTTAATCTATAATTATTCTTTTCTCTACTGTTCCATCATCGTATAAGTAGAGTAGAGGCTGATTCGTGTTTTTTGTTTCTCTTCCTAATAGGTCTGTTACTTTAAGAATTTCTTTGTTTATAGAATGTTCTTGTACTTGTGATGGTAGAGCACAATTAGTGCTGAAGTAGTGTTGTGAGTCTATATCAGTCCAATTATTAGTTGACCAAACTGCATCATCAACATCAATACAATATAAATTAGAATTGTACCAGCAGAACAGCGAATCAAGATTTACATTATTTCCACTTCTTAAATCAAGACTTGTTAGTTGATTAGTTGCACAGTTCAACAATTCTAATGCAGTATTATTACTTACATCAAGATTTGTGAGTTGATTTTCTCTACAATATAATATATTTAAAGCAGTATTATTACTTACATCAAGGCTTGTGATTTGATTAGTTCCACAGTTCAATAATTCTAATGCAGTATTATTACTTACATCAAGGCTTGTGATTTGATTTTCTCTACAATATAACACATTCAAAGCAGTATTATTACTTACATCAAGGCTTGTGAGTTGATTTTCTCTGCAATATAATATATTTAAAGCAGTATTATTACTTACATCAAGGCTTGTGAGTTGATTATAACCACAGTCTAAATTCTCTAAGTTAGTAAAATCTTCTATTCCCGTTAAATCAGAAATATTTTGAAACTGAACATCTAAATTAATAATTATCTTAATTTGTGCTGTCATAACAGAGTCATCTAGAAAACCATCATAACCTAAGTTGATTAATTTTTGCTCGAAGTTATTATCAGGCACGTAGGTCTTAGAGGGGTTGCAATTATTACTAAAGTAATGATGGGGATCAATTTCAAACCATCCATTAAAAGTCCAGAAATTTGCAGAGAAAGTGCTATCGTCAACATTTATGCAATTAAGATATGGATTGTCAAATGTACCTATCCCGTTATTAAAACAAATGTCCATAAATCCCATATTAATATTATTTCCATTTCTTACATCAAGACTTGTGAGTAGATTATCACGACAATCAAATTCAACTAGAGACGTGTTATTACTCACGTCAAGACTAGTAAGTTGATTTTCTCCACAAGACAATCCAACTAAAGCAGTATTTTGACTTATATCAAGAGTTGTGATTTGATTGTCCATACAATGCAAATAAGTTAAAGCCGTAAATGCTTCTATTCCAGTTAAATCAGAAATATTCATTTGATAACAATTAACAGTTCCATTAAAAGCAGCAGCCTCACTTACTTGTATTTCAGTGTCTCCATTGGTGTTAATAGCGGTATTTCCTACTAAGTATGCTTTAAAGTTAGCGTCAGGTATGTTCACGTTCTGCCCAAACCCAATCATAGGCAAGCAAAGTAATATAAGTAGAAGTTTTTTCATATGACAAATATAATAAGTTATAGTAATGCTCTTTAGTTAATAGTATTTAAACTACAACTATCACTTATTTCAACATACTTCTTATAATCTTCTATGTAATCATAAAGAGCCCCTATCTCTAGTAAGTTCCTTTTTAAAGAGTTAGATATTTCAGTGCTTCCCGCTACAAAGTAAAAGACCCCTTATTTGGGGTCTTTTTTATTTCACTATATTAATGAATAATTAATTAGTTGTATTAAAATATATTATAGTATTTTTTTAGATTATGTTTATTTACTTTTTTAAATGAATATCCCAAAGAGATCCATCTAAAGTAGCAGACATATGTAATTGTGTCCCGTTTATATGATCCACAGTCCATATTGCAATGTCACCATCTACTATATCAACACATGTTATAGTTGATCCAGACAGAGCCCACACTTCAGAACCATAATCGGTGAGTACATTTCCATTACCATCTGCTAATGAAAATTCATAGTATGTAGAATTATCGTTATAGAAAGTATACTCAAATTCAAAAAAACTTCCAGTTACATCTTGATTGTCTATCCATATCTGATCCAGATCCCAGGAAGCTATTATACTATATTCGCACGAACCATCATCATTATTAGCTGCTGGATCATAGTTAGTAGCTAATAAATCAGTACATCCATCAAATAAACATGAACCATCATTTTCCTCTGCATTTGAGTTGTAGTTTGATGCTGCTGAGTCTGTACATCCTTGTACTTTTTCATCTTCTTTTTTGCAAGAAGAAAAAACTAAAGGAAGTATTAAAAATAAGTAAAGTAATTTCTTCATAATTTTAAGTTTTTATTGTTACAAACATAATAAATTTTTAACAACCTAGATGTCAGTACAAATACTGAGATTATCTTATTTTTATTTATTCTAATTATAAATTACTAATAATCAGTCACTTAAGTTTTAAATACTGAAACTTATATAGTATATTTGTCGTATTAAAATAAACAAAATTAAAGATTATGGAATTAAGAAATATCAATACTTGTATAAACTGTGAAAATTTACTTAGGGATTTTATTTGTCAGACACATCAACAAAAAGTAGAAATTAATAATTTCTGTGACAGCCATAGCTATAAAGATTCTATAACAAAAAATTCTTCATGCGCTAATTGCTCTCATTTTGGGTTAGACAGCTGCTCAAGACCTTCAGAAGCGAGCGAAACAATGGTCTGCTTTGATTGGAAAAAATAGTAGTAGAAAAGGCGTTAATCATAGCTTGGATAAATCTCTCTATTATAGTTAGAAGCTATAATAGTAGACACCCCCTTGAACGAACTAGATATTTCAATGGTTTCTGCTAATTTAATATTTCTTATTCGTCGTTAAGAATCTTCTTCTTCTCTTTATTAAATTCTTCCTCAGTTAAAATCCCTGATTCTTTTAATTCTCCTAATTTTAATAAAGCATCATACTTATTATTATCTTTTTGTGAACTCTCTTGCTTAAGATTTAATTCTTTAGGTTCTAATAAAGCAACCTCTCCTGATGACAGTGCTTTCTCTATATCTAAAATTGTTTTTCTAGACTTTCCTAGAATTTCTGAGATCCCTTGTGTTGCTCCTTTTACAAAAACACTTACATATAATGGCATCTCATTACGCTTAGGAAATATCTTATATCCAATATATTTTTCATGTGTAACAAACATTGAACGCACAATAACCTTACTTCCAGAAAAATTATGAGGTAGATATCTGTATTCTTTATTAGTTGTACTTTTAATTTTTCCAACAGCAATATAAGAAAAGACATCATTGAATAGATACCTTTTTCTATTCTTCTTCTTAATTATTGCGTTACCTATGATTAAAGTATCCCCTATCTTTATTGTAAAACCCTCTTTTGTTGTGTATGAATCAATTAACGTATTATTTTTATAGCCTTTTACAAATTTAGTATCATTAGCCTGATTATATGTTAAAGAAAGTTCTTGAGCATTAGTCAATAAAGACATAGAGCAGAATATAAGTAGTAGTTTTTTCATTGTTATTTATTGTTTTATTCTATCACTATTCTTTTCTCTATTGTACCATCATCGTATAAGTAGATTAGAGGGGTATTTCTTCTGTAAGGCGTTTCTTGTCCTAATATATCTGTAATCTTAATTAAGTTGCTTTCCATATTAGTTATATCTAAGATCCCTGTTGTAATAATATTTAAATTAAGATATGCAATACTATCACATCCATTTGTATTAATGAGCGTATCTGAATAATCACCAGATATACTTAGAAACATACCATTCCATAAGATTACATTATTAGTATAAACCGTATCGTATGATTCTGAATTATAATTACACATATTATTATTTATTGTTGCTAAAGAATCATAATTACATGCAGAAGAATCAGTGCATCCTAAAACTGAATTAAAAATAACATTAATTTCAAAATCATCAAAATAAAAACCATCATAGGTATTTGCTCCATCTGTAACAATCTTAAAACGGACTAAAATATCTTGGTTCAAATAGTCACCTAGATCTATAGTTTCCCTTACCCAATTAGTTTGCAACCCATCATATACAGGTTGTCCCATATCCTGATCAACAGCACCCTCTTCAGTATAAATTCCACATTGAGGAACCCACGTATTTCCATTATCCTCAGACACCTCAAATTGCACATAATCCCAGTTATCTTCTATATCCCACTTGGCCCAAAAAGAAACATAAGCCGCAACTGAATTATTTAATGAAACGGGGCTTAATAGTGATATCTTATTATTAGTATTATTACTATAATTACCAAAAGGCGAATCTGTAATGGAGGATGGACTAGATTGGAAAGAAGAAAAAGTAGTTCCCCAAGAAAATTGATTAATCCATCCTGACATACTTGTACCATTATTACTATAAAGAAGCTGAGGAGTCCCATATATCTTTCTAATAGTATCATTAAAAGAATATAGCCCATTATTCATAACAATAACATACTCAATTAAATCACCTGGCAAAATATTATTTGAAAGACTATAACTTATAGAATCTAAATCTGTTTGTAACATTGACATATTATTATGTTGATTAGCAGGGCCAATGTTCTGTATATTATTAGAGATAGGAATAACTGATACTGTAAAATTAGCTGGACTTTCCAAGCCATATCTAGTAATATCATATAATATAAATCCATTTACACTTACAAAAGAAAATGCATGTTTATCAGTAGCTTTTGCATAATTACCAACCAAATGAGCTGCTGTCAAATTTAAAGGCATCATACTTTGACATAAAGGGTCAATATCTGACGAGGCTGGCCAGAATCCTTGTAATCCCGTTCCAATCTCAGGAGTAAATGAAAATATCTTTTGATGATTACTAGTGTCTCCATACATAAAATCATCAGAAGTACCTGCCGCTGGATATAATTCCCATGCTAATTGACTATCCATATTATTGCGTGAAGTCATCAAGTCAGAAATCGCAAAATAAGTGTCATGATCAGGAGAATATTGATTAAGATCAAAACCAAAAGGATATAATAATAGATGACTATATGAATGATTATTGAGTGCTAATCTAAACTCATGTTGTTCAATAAACCATTTCATTGCTTGATTCTCTGGTTCTGAAAATGGACTTGTGCCACAATAAACATTAGAATATGTATTAAATGAAATCCCATTAGTTCCCCAAACACTTCCATTAGTACCGTCAATATAATTGTAGTTTCTATTATTGTCAACACCAAAATCACCATTAAAATGATTTCTTCTATTTTTTCTCCACATTCCACCACCATTAGGAAAGGTAGTCTCATTATAGATGAATCCATCTGGATTAACAAAAGGAACAAAATATAACTCAGTATTATTAATTATTGTCTGGACCTCTAGATTAGAAGAATAATTCTCTAGTAGATACCACATATAGTAAATTAATTGCTGAACAGACATTGGCTCTCTTGCATGATGCACTGCATCATATAGAATCTCAGGTTCATTTTCATCAATATTAGGATTATCAGAGATCTTAACCCAATAAAGATTTCTCCCCTCATATGTAGTAAATGTACTAATTGGCGATCTTACAGTGATTAAATTTGGAAATAATACAGCCATACTATCAATCTCTGACATAACTTGGTTATACGTTAAGTATCCTCCCATAGATCCATGATTGTAATTTACAGGTGTTGTATAATTAAAACTTCCATTAGAACATAAATTATTTGGTGTTTTTTCATTTTTAGTCTCTAATAAGTTCCTATTAATATAATAATCCTGAACATCATCAATTAACACTTTAACCTCGAAGCCTAAATCTCTTGCTATACTAATATCAACTGATGAAAAATCTGATTCAATAAATACATCTTTCTTAATTCTAGCATGATCAAGAACGACTCCATTTATTCTTAATAGATTATACTCTGACTGATTTTTATAATAAATCTGCGCCTTACTATATTTTGTATTCTGGGATAACAAAATAATAGGCAAACAAAGCAGTATAATAAGTAGTTTCTTCATATCACAAATATAATAAGTTATAGTACTTCTTCTTTATATAATAGTATTTTTACAAAAAAAATAAATGAAAACAATACTTATAACTGTAGTTGGAATTATAACATTATTATTTGCAATTAAACCTTTTAAAGAAACAAAGAGTAATCAATACACAGTTATTCAGAAAATAGGAAATATAGAAATCCGAGAATACAAGAAACTCATTTATGTCTCATATATTCCGAAAAATATTAAAGATAGGGATAACTCATTTAGAAATGTAGCGGGATATATATTTGGAGGAAATAAAACAGAAGAAAAAATAGAAATGACCTCTCCAGTAGTAATCAAGCTACACAATAAAAATGAGATGGCTTTTATTATGCCTGATGAATATACATTACAAAACTTACCAAAAGCAAAAAACAACAAGCTATTAATATATGAAGAACCGTCTAATTTAAAAGCATCGATAGCTTACTCTGGATATTCAAATAAAGAAAAAGAACAAAATCACATCAACAAACTAAAAAAAGCACTACAGCAATATAACATAGCACATAAAGATGATTTTGAGGTGTTAATATATAATTCACCGTATCAATTTTTAAATAGAAGAAATGAGATCGTAGTTAGCATTGAAGATAAAAATAAGAAGATGACTGAATTAAAGAATAATAATCTAAAGACCATTCATCTTGGAGGTGGTTGTTTTTGGTGCACAGAAGCAATATTTGAAGATGTTATTGGCGTAGTAAATGTAAAGAGTGGATTTGCAGGCGGTAAAATAAAAAACCCTTCTTACAGAGAAGTAACTCAAGGAATAACAGAACACGCTGAAGTATGTGAAATACAATATAACACAAAGCAGATACAGCTAGAGGATATTATAAAAATATTTTTTCTTTCTCATGACCCTACAACACTAAATAGACAAGGAAATGATATTGGCACACACTACAGATCAATAGTTTTATATAATAATGAAGAAGAAAGAAAAATAATTATAAAATATATGGATCAAATAAATAAGGAAATATTTGACAATAAAATAGTAACTGAAGTAAAGCAGTTTAATACCTTTTATGAAGCGGAGGCATATCATCAAAATTATTACAAAGAAAACTCATCAGCAGGTTATTGTACGGCAGTAATAACCCCAAAAGTTTTAAAAGCAAAAAAAGAACTAAGTACATTTTATAAAAAATAAATATGGCTTACACACAAATAATTAGAGAACAACTAGTAAAAACTAATATAGACGATTTATGGAGCTTTATGTCTTCACCAAAAAATCTTCAAAAAATCACCCCTCAAAATATGGGATTCATTATTACCTCTAAGAATAAAGATGAAGTAATGTACCCTGGGATGATAATATCATATAAAGTTACACCGATTCTGAATATACCTTTAACCTGGATTACAGAAATTACTCACGTTAAAGAAAAGAATTTTTTTGTTGACGAACAAAGAGTTGGTCCTTATAAGATGTGGCATCACGAACATATTTTTAAAGTACAAGATAATGGCGTGCTAATGAAAGATATTATTACATACATCCCTCCTTTTGGTATATTAGGGAAACTAGCAAATTATTTATTTATTAACAAAAGAGTTAACGAGATATTTGACTTCAGAAATAAAGTGCTAGATCAAATTTATAATACTACTAATGAAAATTGCTGTGCTAATTAAGTACTAGACTCTATTTTTCTTAATTTGTTCGTATGCTTCCTGAACAAGTAAAAATTTCTCTTCAGCTAATTTTATAATATCTTCACTAACACCTTGCAACTTATCAGGATGATATTTTCTCACCATTTTTCTATGCGCCTTTTTAATCTCATCATCACTAGCATTCTTATCTAACTCCAAGATTGCATACCATTTATCTAAATTACTTTTAGCTCCCTTACCTGTAGTAATAAACATAGACTTAATAGACTCAAAATCATATTGGTTTATGTTAAGATAATTAGCAATCCTCTTGATCAACTCAATCTCAGACACATGTATCTCATTATCACTTGCTGAAACTCCAAAAAGAAAATGTATTATTTGCAATCTTGAAGCATGGTTTACATAAGAATTTAACTGCTGGCACACAGGACGAAGCTGAGAGGACAATGATTGCTTGTTAAGCTTATTAAAAACTTCAAAATACTGATTAGCTTTTTGAATACCAAAAGTATTTACAAAGAATCTCTTAACATAATCTAATTCAGCCTTAACCACCTTCCCATCAGATTTTATTACTAAAGAAGATAATATTAAGAGAGATAACTCGTAGGCTTTTGCTTGGTCATTCTTTCCATCAAAAAAACTTTTATTAATATAATAACCAATTATTGCTCCTATTGGACCTGCAAGAAACCACCCTGCTCCTATTCCTATCCATTTACCTAAAGACATATCTATAAATTTTAAAAGAGATTAATAATACTAGCTATTATTTAGTTAATAACTATCTTCTTCTCAACAGTTCCATCATCATAAAGATAAAAGAGATTCTGATTAACCATTTTTGTTTCTCGGCCTAATATATCAACGATTTTAATTAACTTCTTTTTTGAAAATGAAATCTCAGATATCTGATTAATAATAGGACAAGAAATATTTGTTATATAATCTGATGCTGTAACAGCTGGATTTAATAATAAAGGACAATAGCAACTATCATTCAAAAGATATGTCTGAAGCCATGAGAAAACTCTTTTCCCAACCTCTCCAAAGCCACCATTTGGCCCACTAACATTATCATGAGAAGCAAGTGCAACTTCATATTTCAACTTATTAGTTGTGTTAGGAGTATAAGTATAGTGAATATTAGCATGTGATGCAGGCGGGGCAATAGCATCTAGCTGACCACTAATAATTATAACAGGAATGTTATGATTAAGATCTGATTGTGAAGGATTATCTAGCCAAGGATAAAGGGCTATAATAGCTTTTAAATCAGGGAAATCAACCCCGGCTAATTGAGCACCTCCTCCTCCTTTTGAGAACCCTCCAACAGCAATAGCAGCTGTATCTAACCTGTAAAATAAAGGAGATGATGATCTATTATTTTCATGCTTCAATGAGATTATTGCATCTAATAAAGCATCCTTCCGCTGGAATTCTGAATCGAGCAAGCTATTTGTACCAATTGTCATTGTAACAATACCATGTGAAGCTAAAAATGGCCCCCAATTCTGTATACTTAACTCTGTATTCATAAAGCCAGGAACAAGTACAATACTAGCACACTCAATATTGTTATTTAAAGGATAAAATATTGTTGATCCTGAATAATCAGGACCATTACGAATACCCAAAGGTTCTGTAATATAATCAACACTATAGGGACCTGGATTTGTAATAGACTCATAAAGTAAAGAATCACAATTCTGACTTAATAGTGTTAATGGTATTAAAGAGAATAATAATATAGTTATATTCCGCATATCTCTAATATATTACTTTTTTACACATAAATTTTAACCTCACTAAAGCTACTTTAAAATAACTCTTTTTACAATTACGCCCCCTTCTTCTGTATAAATCTGCAAAAAGTATGTTCCTGAAGAGAATGAAGTCAGATCAATTATCGTAGAACTATTAAACTCATTAGATAATAATCTGTTCCCTTTTACATCTATAAGGGTATATGAACAATGAATTAAATCAGAGGCAATCGTAATCTCTCTAGAGGCAGGATTTGGAAATACTTGCAACCAATCCTCTTTAGCATGTATAATAGAAGATGCTGGCATAGAAGTTTGAAAAGAAACTCCACCAATAATATTGTCTGAATCATCAACTACTATCTCTGCTAAAAGAAACTCAACTACCGCATCATTTGTTATCCATTGATATTTATATTCTATTTCATTATTTGAAAAACTAGCCAAAAGAGGAATTGAAGAAAATGGGACATTAGTAACCCATGTTCCCAAACCAGATATAGTATCAGAACAATATACATCCAATTCTGAATCTGTATATTTTATTGTTTTTAACCTTAAAACATCAAATGCCCCTAAAGGTGTTGTCATTATCCCTGATGCATCAACTAAAAAGTCTGTGGTATTATTTATCTTAATAATTGCTGTATCCGCTCTATTAGCAAGACCGCTAGATAAAGAAGCTACAACTGTAGCTGGGATCGCCATACTCAGCAAAGCTCCAGTAATAACGTTATCTATTATTACAACTGGTCCATCAGAAGTTGTAAGAGAATAAGTTAAAGGTAGTGGATAGAAAAGAGCAGGGGAATGAAATACTGTGTCTCCCAGCCCATGTATAAAAAGTCCTGAGCTATTTTTATCATAATAGCTCAATGACCCATTATCATCTAAACATAAATTAGTATTTGGATATTGACTCTCATAAATAGTACCTATAGGTGAAATAAAAGATATAGTATTTGTTGAAAATTCTTGTAAGGAAGAAAAATCCCATATTTGAGATAAACCTGGGCTACCAACATTAATTGCAGCTGCTGGGATTGAGTCATAAGCTTGATAAACAACATCTCCAACACTAGAAATGTCAGCGTCTGTTACCGTAATCTGAGCAAAAGCATTCAAGCCTATAAATGCAAAAGCTATTGTAAATAATTTTATTTTCATATTTTTTTGCCAAAGTTATCACAAAAAAATAAACTACTTAATAATTCTGATTGTCATTTTACTTTGCTATTATTCTATATCATAATAAGCATACCGCCGAACAAGATTGATGTGTTGAACTACATGATGATAAAAATAATATTAATATAATTAAACAAATTAGCAAGACTTGAAGGATACTTTCTTTTCTCATAAATATAAAAATTCCATTATCATATATACATAACGTAGTTCAATAAAAGATTGTTTCAAATATAACATAACACAGAGTATAAATTTCATGAGAAGAAGAAAACTACTCAGAACATAACTTGTGGGATTTCGTATATTTGCAAAATTGAATATGTAAAATAATGAAAAGAATAATTATACTTATTATAATAGGAAGTTTATCACTACTTTGTTTTGGCCAACAACCTACAAACCTTTCAGTAAGTAATATAAACGCTACTAATGTAATGTTAAACTGGGATAATGGAGGCTGTAATACTAGTAATTATTCTCTAAGATATAAAGCTGACACAGCTTTAACATGGCAAGCTGCAATTCAAGTGCCTAATACAAATGGTCCCGAAACTTATCACTTAATTGGATTAACTGAATCTACGACATATAACTGGAAAGTAAAATGTGGAGGCAACTGGAGTTTTGGAAATGATTTTACCACTATAAGTAATAATTGTAATAAAAGTCTAACTCAACGTCTTAATAGCTTTAACCCAAACCCGGTTTACAACCTATGGGTCTGGTCATTTGACACTCTTACACTTACTAATACGAGTAATTGCGATATAAGAGTACGCCCCGAATTTGATGTATATCATGATAGCATAGATATATCACAAGGCGATTTTGATCTAAAATGGTTTAGTCCTTTAGGTAATTGGCCAAACTTAAACTATAATATTGATTCTAATGGACATGCTTACGGATATTGGAGTTTTTTAGGAGATACAACAGGGCAGATAATATCCCAAGGAGACTCAGTAGAAGTTATTATTAAAGTAAGATTCAGGCCTGGTGCTAATTATGGGACATATTATGCAAACTGGATAACTCAAGAATTAGATTCAATAGGAAACTTTATACAAACTATTGGCACTAGTGACTCTACTTCATTAAGCTTTGTAGATTGTTCAATATATAAAATTGATAGCACTAACACTACAAATGTCACATGTTCAGGAAGCAATAATGGATCTGCAAGTATTTTATCAATTCAAAATGGTAGTAATGAATATTTGTATAATTGGAGCAATGGAGGTACAGCAAATTCAATCTCAAATCTTTCTCCAGGAAATTATCATTGTATCGTTACAGATCAAAACTGGCAACAATGCATTGATAGTATTAGTTTTACAATCTCCGAACCATCAACTCTATCTATAACTGAAAATACTGTTAATGTCTCTTGCTACGGAGACTCTAATGGGGTAGCAAATCTAACAATTACTGGAGGAACAAGTCCTTATACTCAAAACTGGAATGGGAGTTCTCAATACAATTTAGGAGAAGGAATTTATTTTTATACAGTGACAGATAGTAATTATTGCTTGTTCTCTGACTCAATATACATCTCACAACCTCCTCAATTAACTTCAAGTATTATATCTACTGATATTAGTAGTTGTATATCTGCTAATGGTTCAATAGACTTAACTATAAATGGAGGAACAGGAGATTACTCGTTCATCTGGAGTAACGGAGCAACATCTGAGGATCTATCAAATCTTTCTGCTGGAACTTATTATGTCACTATATCAGACACGAATAATTGCAGCATCAATAACAATGCTACGATAAATGATAGCAGCTCATTGGCATCATCCTACACGCAAACCAATATTAGTTGTTTTGGGGCAAATGATGGGAGTGCTATTGTCAACTTCTTTGGAGGAACGATAGGTGTAAATCCAGGTGACACGAATTATATTCTTGGATGGGCTGGATTCACAACAGTATTGTACAATCCATTAACGGAGTTCAATACAGCATTAGTCTCTCCATCAGGAGTTCCTGCTGGAGTTTATCCTTATTCTGCAACTGACTTAAATGGCTGCACGATCTATGATACAATCACTATAATTCAGCCTGATAGCTTATACACGGCATATAGCACAACAAACCATAATGGATTCGAGATATCATGTAATGGGCTAAGTGATGGAGAGATTGATATCCAGATCAATGGAGGAACTAGTCCATTTGATAACTATTTAAATAATATTCTACAAAACTCTCAACTTACAATAGGCCTGCCTGCAGGTGCTTATTTGGATTCAATAGTTGATGCAAATGGATGTACAGCAACTAATAATATAATCTTAAATGAGCCAACAGCATTGATATCTACGCCAAATATATCTCACATTACTTGCAATCAAATATGTGACGGAGAGATCATAAGCAATGCTAGCGGAGGAATTTACCCATATTCTTTCTCATGGGATGGAGGAATTACATGGTCATCAATAGATAATCTTGATAGTTTATGTGTAGGCAACTATAATCTATCAATAACAGATGATAATGGCTGTATTGAAAATATTGCCCCAATACAGATAACAGAGCCTAATGAAATTAATTTAAATATTGACTCATTAGTTCAAATTACAACTTATGGGGGAAATAATGGTCTAATATCCATATCATCAAATGGAGGAACAGCGCCATATTCATACAGTTGGAGTAGTGACAATAGTTTTTCTTCAAGTAGTGAAGACATCTCAAGTCTTACAGCTGGATTCTATTACCTAGAGATTGCAGACATTAACTCTTGTATATATTTAGATACATTTGAGCTATCACAGCCAGCATTATTGTGGGTGAGTCTTGATAATGTTATTAATGCAAATTGTTACAACGATTGTAATGGTTCTATTGATATCACAGCAAATGGCGGAGACTCTACTTACTTGTATTCCTGGATAGGACCAAATGGGTTCTCATCAAATAATGATGACATTAATAATCTTTGTTATGGGGAGTACATCATTACAATTAATGATGGATTCTCAAACGTAGTGGATACTTTTAATATTTATCAACCTCAACCAATCACCTCAGTTTTAACTACTGACTCTATCTTATGTTATAATGGAACTGCACAAGTTAGTATTAATGTTTGGGGAGGAACTCAGCCTTTTACATATAACTGGTCAAATAGTGACAACAGTTATTCTACTGTATTTAGCGCAGGAAATCATTCTATTAACGTAACTGACATAAATGGTTGCAACTTTAGTGAATCGTTTAATCTCTCAAACCCTGACTCAATTATCAGCTCTCCATCATCTATTATTCATAATGACTGTTTTAGTTATAATGATGGGAGTGTTAGTATTGGAATCATAAATGGAGGAACCCAACCATTTACTTTTTCTATTGATAATGGAAATACTTATCAGAATTCTAACACCTTTAATAGTTTATTTGCAGGCAGCTATTCATTTTTAATATCTGATGCCAATAATTGCTTATCATCTACCACTGCAGATGTTTATGAAACAGATGCCATAACAAGCACAATAACTACAACAGAACCAAGCTGTTATGGGTACTGTGACGGAAGTGTTTATACTATTACCTCTGGAGGAACCCCACCCTACACTTATAATTGGAATAATGGAACTAATAATCTATGTGCAGGATTACATAATGTAACTATATTAGATGTAAATGGTTGTTTAGAGGTTAATTCAACTACTATGAATGAGCCCTCACCTATATTAATCAATGTTTGGATAAATGGAAATGATCTTGTTGCAACAAGTGGATTCTTATCTTATGAGTGGTTTGATAATAACAATAATCCTATTCCAGGCGGCAACAGCTCTACTTTTACACCTATTGGAAATGGCTCTTATTATGTCACAGTAACAGATACAAACGGATGCTCTGAAGATTCATATATTATTGACTACAATATATCCTCTATTGAGTATTATTCATTAAGCAGTCGAATCTTTCCTAATCCAACAACAGGAAAAGTAAAAATTAAATCAGATCATAATATAGAATCTATTTCGGTATATAACTCGATAGGTAATCAACTTATTATAGTTAATAACAAAAATAATACGCAAACAGATACTGAAATTGATTTATCTACTTTTGCTAAAGGAGTATATTATATGCGTATTAACACAAACAATCAGATTATTAACCAAAGAATAATACTTCAATAATTTTTCATAATTTGGCAGACTGAAAAGCAAAAAATAAAAAAATGAAAAAAGAACTCATATTTTTAGTAATAGTATTAATAATTGCAAACATCAATTATTCGTTAGCGTCTACAATTGACACTTCATATACAGCAGGAATTACAGCATTTGATTGGCAACCCATATCAGATGTTGATAAAGTAATGCAGTATGAAAATCAGAAAAACCTTACAAAACGATCTGTCCAACAGGCCGCTCTTGCTGCTGACCATTACACCGCTGCTGTTTCATTAATGAAAAATAAAGAATATCTCCCAGCTATCACTGAGTTTAAGGCTGCTATGAAACGATATAAAAGAGCAAAGCTAAGTGCTGATGCTATGAATTTTATTTATGCAAATATGGCTCTTTCATATGCTAACTCAGGAAATGAAGAAGATAAAGCTGTAGCAAATAGCTTCTTAACTAAAATTACATCTAAGGCTTATTCTGATAATAAATGGGCTTATAACATTGCCCTGGCTCATTATTATTGTGGGAATCAAGATGAAGCAGCATCTTTATTGAGTTCTATAATAAGAAAAGACGAGTTCTCCTTTCAATCATATGTAACCATAGAAGCAATCTATAGAAATTCTGGGAATTCAGAAAGTGCTGACTTAGTACTCAAAAGAATGAATACTGCTGAAGAAAAACTTATAAAGAAAGATCAAAAAGCAGCTGAGAAAGGAAAAGAAAGAAAAGCTGAGAAAGAAAGAAAAAAAGGCAAATTTGTTCCAAAAGGCAAAAAACCAGATGCAGCAAATCTAGTAATTGTTAAAAATGATGATCACTTAAAGTTTAATAAAATTGACAAAATAGATGAAAGGAGCATGATTCAAATCCAAGAAGGGATTGGAGAATATAATTTAGGTGTAACAGCGCTAACAAAGAAAAAATACAAAACTGCTCAGAAACATTTAAAGAACACCGAGAAAAGGCTAAAAAGAGGAAAAATTACTGAGGATGGGCTAAACTTTTCAAGAGGTAATCTTGCCATATCATATTTAGCTACAGGAGATAAAAGAGCAGCAGGGCAAGCAAAAAGATATTTAAAATATCTAACACCTAAACTTTACAAAACAAGAGAATGGACATATAATATGGCTGTTGCATATTATGTTTTTTCATCCTTATCAGCAAGAAAAAATAGAGACGGGAGTCGGAAAGAGACAACAGCATCACTACTAAACATCAAAGAATCTATTAAACTTTTCCAGAAAGCTATTAAACAAGATAGATTATTCTTACCTGCATATGAGAACTTAATTTTTATATATAGAGAACAAGGAGAAGAAAAGAAAGCCTTAAGCATGGCTAACTCTCTAAAAAAAGCAAGATTACGATTAATGAAATCATTTAGCAAAGAAGATCAACTAGCACAAGGGGGTGATGCTTATATCTTTAGATTAAACTTAGGAACTTTTGGAGAATTTGATACTCCTGCAAATTTATTTGATGAGGAAAATGTTATTACAGTTCCAATCTCAGATAAAAATACAGCATATTTATCTGGCTTATATTATAGCCTAGATGAGATTCTTAAATATCAAAAGAGAATGATTAAAAAAGGCTATTCAAATTCTTTTATTGTTGCGTTTAAAGACGGTGAAAAACTAGAATTTTAATAATCAATAAAGTTCATGAATGGAAAGGTTCGGAAACCAACTGAATAAAATAAAAAAGATTGATCTAATAGGTCAGATTTTTTAGTTCTATAATAAACCATTCCAAATACTTCAAACTGCTTAATACTAAACGAAACCTCTGGCTGAAAAGAAAAAATAGTTGTTTTGACCCCTTGCCCATTAAAGTTGCCATAAGAATATTGCCCACCAGTACTAGCATCCTTATCAGAGGCAAAGATATCTTGACCATAATGAGAGCCTAACGAATCTAGACCAACAATAGTAAACATAGTTTTTATCTTATAACTCCATTTCCCTTTTCTTAATTCTAAAACATTAATCATCTCTTTGAAATTAGCTCCTAATGGATGTGCTAATGCTTGATTCATATGCGAATAGTTCTGTAGAATAGTTCTATGACCGTATGTATATGGTTGAACCTGATTGTATTCTAGTAGAAAATTAACATCTTTTATATTTCCTTTCAACCCTATTTGATATGCATATTTATTCTGGAAGAAACCTTTCTCATAATCATCATCTCTATCCTTCTGCCTAGATATATTTAAATCATCTAACAAAAATTGTCCATATAAGGTCATTGCTTTAAAGTTTATACTAAAATTAGATCCCATCAATGCATTCCCTTTGCTTGAATATTTTGAAAACTCAACAGGCCTATAAAATATTACAGGATTTAAATATGCTAACTCATATCCTTTATTTAATTCCTCAGATTTTGATTGCCATAATATACTCTCAAAAACTCCAAGATTAATATTCTTTGAGATAGCAAAGTCTAAATAATGAATTGTAGAGTGTTTTTTTCTCCCAAAATCACTCATATAGGGATTGATAAAGGTCGTATAGAGATTATAATACTTTACTCTTCCAAACTCGGTAGTTAATCGTAAATATGGGTAAGGAGATGCTATATCTGAGAGTAGAAGTGACTGATATCCATTACCAATAAATTGTTTCCCATTGCCCAAATCAGCAGAAATGAACTTATTTATTTTATATCTGAAATTATATTGAATACGTTTATCATCTAATCCAAAACCAGGAAAAATACCTAAAGAATCCTGATATTCTTTTATTAGATAATTACTATTTACTGCTAGATAATCAAAATAAGAGATGACAGTTAAATTATTAGAAATATTAGACGTAAGCGTTGCTCTTAACAAGAAAATATTTGAAATATCACTTTCTTTATTAAACGAAGACACCGCATATACATTCGGAGCTATACTTATATAATTAGAGGTATCTGTAGGAAAATTTGTAAATTGAGTCTCTATTAAAGAACGGAATGTATTATTCTGTGAAAAAACATAGAATGGAGCAAGTATCAAAAAGCATGTTTTAAAAAGCGTTTGCATCACCCCTAAAAACATTCCAGACTGTATGGAAAATAATATTAATATCTAATGATAATGACCAATTCTCTATATACCAAACATCTAAACGAATTCTACCTTCCATATCTTCTAATTCCTTAGTCTCGCCTCTAAACCCCTTAACTTGTGCTGCTCCAGTAATTCCTGGTTTTACTAATTGCCTTACCATATATTTATTTATAAGAGCTGAATATTCTTCGGTATGCAATAGCATATGAGGTCTTGGTCCAACTATTGACATGTCTCCCATAAATACATTAATAAACTGAGGAAATTCATCTAAAGAAGATTTTCTTAAGAAAGCACCTATCTTTGTAATACGAGCATCTCCTTTTGTTGCTTGTTTAGTGTCTGCACTATCACTTTGTGCCATTGATCGGAACTTATAACATATAAACTCTTCATTATCTACTCCTGAACGTGCCTGTTTAAATAATACTGGTCCTTTTGATGATAATTTAATCAGGATGGCAATAAGTGGATATAACCAACTTAACACCAATATAATTACTAGTGCTGAGAACATAATATCAAACATTCGTTTTAAAACTCTATTTACAAAATCAGTAAGCGGCTCCTCTCTTAATGTAATAACAGGAACATCATCAAAGAAATCAATATTTACTCGCTTAAAGATAAAACCTCTAAAATCAGGAACAATCTTAAACCTAATCATATTCTTATCACAAAAATCAACCAAACTCTTTATCTTCTTTGTATAAGTTAATGGCATCGTATAATACACTTCATCAATATCATTTCGTAATGCAAAATCTTGGAACAAATCCACTTCTAAAGATCTAATATTTTTCTTAATCGAGAATGATAATGGGTTATCACAAAAAACTGCCTTAACTCTAACTCCTAATATATCATCTGAGGTAAAATAAGAGTGTAGCTGATCTGCTACCCCTCCTCCTCCAATAATAATCACGTTCTTATAGTTAAATCCTGATTTTCTATATAATTTAATCAATTGGACAGAAAGATACCTCCAAAACATAATTAGCCCAAAAAGCAATAAATAAGTTGAATAGAGATGCTCTCTAGAAAACTCAGAAGCTTTTAAAGAGAATAATACTGCACTAATTATTAATGCATTAAGGAGGAAGGATTTAAAAAGATTAAACAAGATCCTGTCTAATCGTTTTAGTTGTTTAATCTCATATAACTGTAATGTTAAAGCAACTAAAATCCATACTGCATTATAGATTACAATAAGAAATCGGTATTTATCTGAGAAATCTATCGTATCAAACTTCAATACATACATTAATATAAAGGCAATATTTAGAAAGAAAACATCACCTATAAAATGAATAAACCAGAAATACCTTGAGTAACCCTTCATCTCTACAAAAATAATAAAACTATTTTGCTATATTAACTCAGATAAATACCATGAATAATATTTTTCAACACCTTTATCAAGAGAAACAGAATATCTCCACCCTAATGATTCTAGTTTTGAAATGTCTGAAAGTTTCTTAATTGGCCCATCAGGTTTTGAGGTATTAAAAATAAATTTACCCTGATAACCAATTAGATCCTTAATTTTATTAGCTAATTCCTTTATTGAGATATCAGTACCTGTCCCAATATTAATATGTGTATTTCTAATCTCATTATTAACGGAATCATACATATCCTTAAAATCTCTATTTTCTAGAAAAAAGATACACGCGTCAGCCATGTCCTCAGACCATAGAAATTCACGTCGCGGAGCCCCACTCCCCCAAATCTCAATCTCTCCTCTTCTTATACCATATTTATTTAATAATAGAAGTATATCTTCCTTTGAAGAGTTGATGTCAAAACCAGAGATAGGATTTCTAATTAAATCATTCAGAATAACTTCCCAATTATCAATCTCAAGGCACTTTCCTAAATGAATTTTACGAATTAAAGCAGGTAAAACATGAGAATTCTCTAGATCAAAGTTGTCATGTGGCCCATATAAATTCGTTGGCATGACTGAAATAAAATTAGTTCCATACTGTAGATTATAACTCTCACACATTTTAATCCCTGCAATCTTAGCAATTGCATATGGTTCATTTGTATATTCTAACTCTGAAGTAAGAAGGCTACTCTCTAATATAGGCTGAGGAGCATCCTTTGGATAAATACATGTGCTTCCTAAAAACAAAAGCTTTTTAACGCCAGATAAATATGATTGATGAATAACATTATTCTGAATCATTATATTCTCGTAAATAAAATCAGCACGATAAATATTATTAGCCATAATACCTCCTACCTTTGCTGCAGCCAATATTACAAATTCTGGTTTTTCTAACTCAAAGAAATCTCTTACAGCATATTGATCTGTTAAATCTAGCTCTGAATGAGTTCTAAAAACTACGTTATGATACCCTTTTCTGATTAAACTATTCAAAATTGCTGAGCCAACCAACCCTTTGTGTCCCGCAATATAAACTTTACTTTGTTTCTCCATCCTATTCAAAATAGTTCATAATGGCGTAACCACCATCTTTCAGATATTGATCTTTACTCATCAGTTTTAAATCTGAATCCATCATCTCATTGATCAATGCTTCTAAACTATATTCTGGAATCCATCCTAACTTTGTATTTGCCTTTGTAGCATCACCAATTAATAAATCGACTTCTGTTGGCCTGAAATATGTAGTGTCAACTAAAACTACCTCCTGACCATTTTCAAGCTGATATTTAGTGTTTGAACAAGAGACCACAATACCCTTTTCATTCTCACCTTCACCTTTAAACTCTAGTTCAATTCCTGCAAAAGCAAAAGCCATTTTTACAAACTCACGAACAGTAGTTGTTTTTCCAGTAGCAATCACCCAATCCTCTGGCTTGTCAGCTTGTAATATCATCCACATCATTCTTACATAATCTTTCGCATGCCCCCAGTCCCTGCTTGCCCCCAAGTTTCCTAAGTATAATTTTTCTTGTAGCCCTAAAGCAATTTTTGCAACTCCACGAGTGATTTTACGAGTCACAAATGTCTCTCCTCTTACAGGTGACTCATGATTAAATAAAATCCCATTACAAGCAAAAATTCCATAAGCCTCCCTATAATTTTTTGTTGCCCAAAACGCATATAATTTTGCCACTGCATAAGGACTTCTAGGATAAAAAGGAGTTGTTTCTGATTGCGGAACTTCTTGTGCTTTACCGTAAAGTTCTGATGTTGATGCTTGGTAAACCTTTATCTTATTACTTAATCCCAATAAACGAATCGCTTCTAATACCCTTAAAGCACCTAAACCATCAGTATTTGCTACATATTCAGGGATCTGAAATGAAACATGAACATGGCTCATTGCAGCTAAATTATATATTTCATCAGGACAAACTTCTTTTATAATTTTCATCAAACTCATAGAGTCTGTCATATCTCCATAATGAAGTATCAAATGTCTATCTTTAATATGAGGGTCTTGATACAAATGGTCAATTCTATCTGTATTAAAAGAAGATGACCTCCTTTTAATCCCATGAACCACATATCCTTTATTTAAGAGAAATTCTGCCAAATAAGACCCATCTTGACCTGTGATACCTGTAATTAATGCTACTTTATTTTTCATTTTTTTATTTGATGGTAAAGTTAGGGAATATTATTTATTACTAAAAAGATCGTTAAAATACTAAATAAACTTAGTATTTCTAACTAAATAGTGTTTCTATATTCCTCTTGACTGTCCAATATATAACCTCTGTAAGCATATATTTCATATCAAAATTGGTGCTCGAATTATCTCAACAGTTCAAAAATCATTTATCATCTTTTATGCATACCTTATATATGCTCAGGAAGATCTTTTTTTCTCTTTATTATATTCATAAGAATCAATAAGATATTTTATTAAAGACCAAGGGTACAAGATAAAATATCGTTTTATCAAATAGGGTTCGTCATACATTCTATAGAAACCTCTTAAATTAAATCTATCAACCCAATTAGGATAATAACTAATATTATTAGCTGTCTGATGCAAGAAACCTCCACAAGTATATCCTCTACCTTTAAATCCAGATTGTTGTAAACCTAATAAGAACTGTTCTTGTAAAGGGGTCCCCATTCCACAAACTACAATATCAGCTTTTAAAGAAATTATGTCGTTAAAAATAGAATCTCTTTCATTTTCATTTAAATATCCATCTCTATAGCCACAAATATTTAGATTGCTAAACTTTGCTTTAATCTTTTTTATGGCTGTATCAATAACTTTCGGTTTTGAACCAATAAAATAGATACTATTGTTATTCTCTATAGCTGCTTTAAATACTATTGGAGCTAAAGATGTCATATCAAAACTATTTCTTCGAACGCGAGAAAAACCAAATAGCTTTAGGATCCATACAAATATAATTCCATCTATCAATATATTAAACTCTTTAAAAACCGCTTTATTATTTCTTGCAATCATATAAGAATATAAGTTAAGAAAAGTTGTTAACCGCTTATTATTATTTGATAAATTATCTGAAAGTATCTTATGCATTCTCTTTTTTTATCATCTCTCTGTTTAATACTCTTTTGGAAACAATTAGCAATGACAGAATCAACCATAGAAACATCATTGTTGTTGCATCAAGATCTAAAACATCTGTAAAACTATTAAAAACATAGACTAATAACAATAACTGTCCATATTTCAGAAACTTAACTATCTTATTATCAGTTTTATAGTTTACCCTAAGCTTCTTCCAAATTTCAATAATTATACTTATGAACAAAAATAAACCTACCAACCCCTGTTTATACAATGTGCCTAAATAGTAGCTATGAGATCCTAATGGATAATCTAGACCATTAACATCCCTTTCGGTGCCCCAGCCAAAAAAAGGTCTTTGCAAGAAGCCTTTCAATGTTTGAGTATAAATCTTCATCCTTGTATTAGCACTTCCTTCACCTCTAGAATACAACACTACGTCTATAATCTGATATAAAACACCAGTGTTCGCTAACCAAAATAAAAAAACTGCCGAAAGGAATACAATTAAACTTACAAATAGAAATCGAATTGAAATATCTTTAATTTTCATATATTGAAAAATTACAAATGCCAGAAAAAAAGATAATATCGCAACCCTTCCTGTTGTTGCTAATAATGCTAAAATCATTATTAATACTACAATTGAATAATATTTTCTTTTTATACCTTTATTTATTTGCCGTAAGAACATTGCAATAGGCAACACAATAGCTAATGTTGAGGAGAACATTGTTGAATACAGAAAGAATGAACTAGGTCTAAAATAAGTATCCATACCTAAGAACCAGTTATAAAAACCTACATTCCTTACTGCAATCACACTACCATAACCAGTCTTAGTAATAAATGCGGGCAACAAGTATCCTGTAAGAGATTTAAACTGTACTCTGAATATTTCAAAAGAAAATGCTAAAATTCCAACGATTGATGCAATAAACATTACAAAAACAATTGCTTTTAAGAGCTTTTCTATCTGACTCCATTTATCAATAATATTCCAAGAAATAATTAATAACATGAAAGCAGTAAGATATGTGCTCAGGTTTCTAAAATAAGTAATATATCTCATCTTCTCTTGAATACTAAAAAAAGAAATACCATAAATAACTAAAAAAAATAAAAGTAAAATAGAGGTCATATTAGCACGAAACTCAAATTTACTATAAATAAGAAATTGTATAAAAACTAATCCTACAGAAACAAACCAAAAAAATTGTTCAACACCTAAAAACCACCATAAGGGGAAGAAAATTACCAAGTAATACAATTCATTAATAATTATATTTTTAAAAATTATTTTCAAATACCTAGGCTATCTTTAATGAAAGCATATACTCTCTTAGAAGAATTACTGTCATTATATAAATTGTATAATTTCTTTATCTTATTGTAATCTACTGCGGTTTGTTTTAATAAATCGGCATTATTAAAAAAGTCTATTAATTTTATACGAAAATCCTCAAAGTTATACACCTTATATCCAGGTGTCACAGAATCATAATCATCATACATTGATCGATGCCTAGTGATATATTTTTCCTTATCATAAGGGAAGAACAATACAGGTTTGCCTGTTAATAAAAAATCAAAAAAGATAGAAGAATAATCTGTGATTAATAAATCAACTCTAGAAAAAAGCGGATACATATCACTTTCATTATCAAGAACTCTTATATTACTATAACGCTGCTTCAACACCACTGAATAATCATGCCGGTGTAACTTAATCAAAAAAGTTGCATCATTTTCTCTCATCAAATCATTTAAGACAACCCAGTCAATTGGAGTCACCCTTTCGTGCCTATCTGAATCTCTAAATGTCGGAGCATATAAAATGATATTTTTTGTATTAAATGTATCAATAATTTCAGATTCAAATTTCAAATGCTTCGTATAAAGACCACTACTAAGAATGATGTCATTTCTTGGATAACCAGTAACTTTAATCTTTTTTGATCCAAAAGCAGAAGTAAAATAACCCTTAACCTTAGCAGAAGTTGCAATCATTAGATCTGCTACCACAAACCATTGAGGCATTAATATCCTCACTAAAAACCTCTTATATCCCCACGTATGGTTACCTATATAAAACGCATTATGCTTTACATCAATATCTCTATCAATTGTTTTTAATGGAGAACCATGCCAAAGATTAACTTTAAGCGCTCCTGAAGAAGTCCAATGATTAATACTTCCTGTTCTAGAATCATAGATATATATCTTTGCACGAATACAATACCACAAACCTTTAAAACTATATTTATAATGTGCATTTAAACCCTCCAACCTTAGCCTTTTAACTAGATCTCTATTTCTTGTAATCCAACATGAATACATCTTATCAATATTAGAACAATATAAAAAGAGATACTTTGCATTATCACTAAAGTTCATTCCTATCCCAGAACCGAAAACCCATATGTTTTTATTTCTAGGCAAAAAATAAACTAACAGATAAATAACGAACATAAGAGGACTAGCTAGTTTAGGAAGATATTTAATATACTTCTTCATGATTATAAATTTTTAAATTTTATGAATGTCAATACATTATACTTTCTATATACATATACAACAGAATATATATTCCAAAATATTAAACTACTTGCACTAGCAATAGCAGCTCCATTTATACCGTTAATTCCAAACTTAGCAAAAGGATTATTTTCTGGAACAAGTAGAAAATTAAGAAAGATATTAAGAGTCAATGCAACAAGCAATATATTACCATAAACTTTTTGTTTACCTGTCATATTAAGAATAGTTCCAACAGGGCCTGAAACAGCATTTACGAATTGACTGAATGTTAAAATCAATAATGCAGAAATCGCTGATTCTGTAGAAAATCCATTACCGAAGAAATCTAGAATCTCAGTATGAAATAAAAATATTAAAATTAAAATAGGTAAAGTAGAAAAAAAGATTATACTAGTAGAATTAAAGATAATTGTTTTAAACTCTTGAATTCTATTATTATTAAATGTCTCTGATATCCTAGGTGCTACAATACTATTAATAGCTGATATTGTTAATGTTGCAAGTAATGCAACCTTCACAGTAACATTATAAATACCAACAGAAGATTCATCCGAGTAGAAACCAAGCATCAAAGAGTCTGTCCATGACATTAATAATAAGACACTTGAAGAAAGCATCATTGGGAGTGACTGCTTAAAAACACCCTTACTATATAGAGAATCAATATTTTGACTCTTAGCCTTTGAGAAAACACTATACACTCTAAAGGAGCTCAAAATAAAAATCAAAAATAATGCTAATGTATACGCATAGATAACAACAATAGTATCTGTAAAATTAAAAACATAAAACAGTAATATAAATACTAAAACTGAAAAGAGCATCTTAGAGGTTCTTTGGAAAAATGCAAATTCTTTAATCATTTTGAGCCCTCTCAAGGTGTTCTCATTAAGGCATATGACAGAAAAAAATGGTAAAACAAACACGATCATAAGTACAATCTCTAATCCCATGTCAGAACTACTTAATAAAATAGACACAATATAATTAGAAAATAAGTAGATAATAAACGAAACAATAATAGATACTATAACAACTAACCTTAATAAAGAAAAGTATATATGTCTCACTATTCTTAATTCCTGATCCGCAGCAGCAACTAATTTAAGCGAAAGCTTATCAATTCCTAAACGAGAGAATATAGATGACACATTTAAAAATGCTAAAAAAAGAACATACTCTCCCCATGCACTAGTACCTTCATTATGTTCACTAAACTCATTTGTAACTAGCCAAAGTAAAAAATAACCAAATAAAGAACCTAGTATTTTCAAAATCAACGAATAAAATCCCTTAGTCAAAATCTCCTTGTCAGAAAGTATTGATTTAATGTATGCAGACATGAACCATTAGTCTTTTAGAATAGACTTTAACTTTGTTGTAGAAATTCCTTTCGTTCTTGGAAGATAAATAACCTCACAATACTCCTTCATTGCATCAAATTTCCCTTCCCAATCATTCCCCATGAGAAATATATCAATATCATTTTCCTTAATATCATTCATCTTTTGTTCCCAATTACTTTCAGGGATTACCTTGTCTACATAGTCAAGTGATTCTAGTAATTCCTTTCTCTTTTTGTATGTTAAAACACATCTTTTTCCTTTCAATTCATTAAATTCATCAGTAGAAAGACCGACAATAAGCTTATCTCCTAATTGACTTGCTCTTCTTAAAATCTCTAAATGGCCATAATGCAATAAATCAAAAGTACCATATGTCAACACAGTTCTAAACTTCCTGTCAACCAATTTATCAAACTCAATAGATAAAATATTTGTTTTACTTCCAAAGAATGAATGTAACTTATTTAATAATGGCAGATTTTCTATAATATGATCCAAAGGGAAACTATGTACTAAATTTACCGCATTCAAGCCTTCTAATATAACAGAGTTGGTTTTATAATCACCACTAAAAAAACCTTTACCTATTAATAAGCCCAATGTTCTATTTCTACTCAAGTCATTCAATGAAGTCAAGCATAAATCTCCAAAACCACAAGCCAGAAACAAAGTGTCTTCAGCACCTCCTAATGACCTTAACAAAACTCTAACCTCAGAAAATGCTTTAGTGAGAATCATAAATCTTGTATTTGGAGAATTATATTTTGCATCTACAACACCAAGAATTAACGCATAAATATTTTTAAGTACGCTCAACACTTCCACCCCTCTAATATCAGTAGTGCAATCAATATGTAAAGCAGTATTTTTGATAATAGAATTAATGATATAATACTGCTCATTTGTAGAGTAACCAAGAGTAAGTAGCGTGTCAGCATGTTCCATCACCTCAACTGCAAATGACGGTCCTTTTAAAGTTACAACATTTGCAATACCCAATTGCTCTTGAAGACTTTCTACGATAGTCACTCCATTAGCAAATAATCCTTTCGACAAATTAACTAATAAAACCTCTTTTTTAAAATGCTGCTGAAGAGAAGTCAAATATTTAATAATTACAGACGAAGGCAATGCAATTAAAATAACGTCAGCATTCTTAACATCCTTCTTATCAGATGAAGCCAACAGAGTATTTGTCAAATGTTTATTTGGGAAACAAGACTTATTTGTATGCCATTTATTAATCTCATCAACTTTATCTTGATTTCGTGAGAACAAGATAACATTATTATCTTTATTTGCTGAGAGCTCGTTTGCAATAGCAGTACCAAAAGTTCCTGCTCCAAGTACTAAAATATTCATTTTACAAATTTAATTTCTTTTCTAGGGGTTTTGATGCACATCCATCAATATGTTTCAACAAAAGTTGTTTAACAAGTATTCCTGCTTCTTTATCTCTAGCTTCTTTATCTCTAGCTTCTTTATCTCTAGCTTCTTTATCTCTAGCTTCTTTAATAATATCAATAAATTTCATTACTTCTTCTAATGCTAATTTATTCTCTTTCTTTGCAAAGAAACTATATTATCTGTGAACATGAGTTATTCATTCTTGTTTTTTACTGAAACTAAAAGCTGTAGATCTAATAACCAAGGCATATTAAAATTTTTTTGCTGATACCAAAACACTAAACTAGCACTTATAACAAAAGATAATACTGTTGAATATGCAGCCCCAATAGCTCCAAATTCTTTTATTAAAAGATAATTAAAAAATAGGTTTAATACTGCTGCAATGACTGTGCTTACTGCTAAAAAAGATGTTTTGCTTATATGTACTAAATAAGGAAAAAATATCTTATACACACCATGTACTGCATAACCAATAGCAATCCAGAAAACATAAACCTCAGCTCCAGCATAGCTACTATCTACTACATAAGGAATGATAAATTTAGCAAAAATAGACACCCCAAATGCAATAACAAATGTTGCTAAAATATATAAATAACTATATCTTACAATATTTCTCTTCTTTTTGTCATCAACATCTGACAACATCTTATAAAACCATGGAGCCCATGCTTTTAAAAAAGCACTTGTAAATAAAAGGACAACCATCCCAAACATATAGCCAACTGAATAAATACCAACCATCTCCAGATTGACCATCCTCTCAATAAAAAAACGATCACTTAAAGAAATAATAATTCCTCCTAGCACATGCGGAATTAATGGAATAGATAATTTTAAAATCTTTCGTGACTCCTCTCTATCATATCGGAGAATTATAAAGCCATTCTTTTTCATGTAAAATAAAGAAATAATAAAAAAAATACCATAAGCAATAATTATACCCCCAACTCTAGAATACCATCCATAATGATACATGATTAATAATAAAATAGTAACTCCCATATTTATTGCAGTATTAATGATTTCAAACACACCAAATAAATAAGCCTTATCCTGATTTCTCAGGATTGTTAGATTAATCGTATTAACCATAAACATAAAACTAAGTAACGGGATAAGAATTACCCAATTTGATGGGACAGAAAATATCTCTTGATAATAAAAAGAAAGACCTAAAGTGATGAAGAAATAGATTAATGTCGTCAACGAAAGTATCATTAATATATTTCCAATCATTAATGATGTTTCTTGTTTATTATATTTAAAAAAGTTTTTCGAGATATTCATAGACATGTTCATACCCACAAAAGCTGTGAAAAAAGAAATCATTAATTGGAAAATTGACAAGACCCCATATTCAGCTGGAGACAAATACTTAGTGAGAATAGGTAATAATAAAAAAGGAATTGCTTTATTTAGAATGCTACTTCCTAGATAAATTACAGAGCTCTTTAAAACTTGCATTTATTAGGGTAATTGTTTTAGAAAATTTTGCATAATAATATAATTATTATCTATCAGTCTTCTTGAGCTCTTTAAGCGAATAAAATCATTCTTATCCTCATAATTAATCTCACTTATTAATTCTTTGGTTAAATTATTATTAACTCTGAATCTATCATAAAAAGGTAGTATCTTATTGAAAACTCTTGAGAAAAAACTCTCTCTAAATTCTAAATATCCATCTAAGACAATACCACTGATTGCTGATCTTACTCCCTTAGCTCTTCCATCTTCACTTATTAGGATAGATTTCTTATTAATACTATTCATAAAAATATGAGCATGTACTCTATAGCCAATATGAAGATCCACAGTATTGTAATAATTAATAAGATTCTCTGCACTACCAGAGATGTCAACATATCTTATGTCATTCTCATCAAGCCAATCTGCAAATTTATTATGCTGTATTACGTGTCTTGATCTGTACCTATAATCAGCCTTAAACTTATCTCTTTCTAAAGAATGATGAAATACAACTTTAAAAGATTTCTCTTTAAATTTCTCTTTACATACTAATATATTTTCTTTCATTAGCTTCTCCATAGAAGGAGATCTCATAAAAGAAACACCCAAAGAAAACGCAACTAGATTTATATCCTCAGACCTGAATTCAGTATTAATGAAATCTTTATTGTAGTACGCAGGACATCCGGTCATTAAAAAATTATTAAATCCATTAAATCTAAGTGCACTTAAAGTATGATAGTCTCTAACACTTGAATAATATCCTGAAATCTCAATTCTTTCTAACAATGATAATGTTCTTTCATTCAGAGGGTAATTATAGGTATCTTCCCAATCTCCACTTTGAGACTTCCAACCTACACCCATCATTATAATTGGCACTTTTATATCATTTAAATTATTAGTAAGAGCATAGACTTGCGGAACCATATTTTCTACTAAAGCAGGCCCACCCATTAAAATTAATGCTTTTGATTGATTTATTATAGCTAATTGTTTAAGATTTAATTGCTCCCAACCATTTATATCAATGATTCTTCTATCAGGTCTTAGTAAAGAAAATAATTTCTTAGCACGATATTTTATTAAATAATCTCCAGCATTATTCTTACTACCTGTTAAAATCACATACTGATCTTTCATATCAAGTCTTTTCTAATTATATCATCTTCCTTAATATCAAATTTTGCTTCTTTACCAACTATTTCATCAATGTATCTAGGACTAATACCATAAGCAGGTCTTTTAAAAGTCAAGTCATTTTCTTCAATTATTTTTCCCTTTGGAATATCATTTGCTGCGACCAAACTTCTCCTAGCATTCATTCTAGCTTCCTCTTCATTATCTAAAGCTTCAACATTAAATTGGCCTAAAATCTCAAAAGTAGTATCTAATATTTTATTAAAATTCTTGAGGTCATTTTTATCCATCGCATGATAATGATCATTTCCAGGCAAAGATTTATCATGCGTAAAATGCTTCTCTATAATTACGGCTCCAAGTAAAGCAGCTATCTTACAAACCTTCATGTCTTTTGGCAAAGTATGATCCGAATAACCAATAATATTATCTGGGAAAGCTTTCTTTAAACCAGAAATCATTCCTAGATTAGCATTAATATCAGCTGTGGGGTAATTTAATACACAATGCAATAATGCTACAGGGACATTAAAAGGTCTTATCCAATTTACAGCATCTTGAACTTCTTCTAAATTGCTAGCCCCTGTTGACATGATAATTGGCTTACCAAAGCCACAAATAAATTCAATAAATGGTTTGTTCGTAATATCAGATGAAGATATCTTAAAGACATCCATCATATTATCTAAAAATTTAGCAGATTCAATATCAAATGGAGTACTCATAAACTCAATACCAACGATATTACAATAATCTTTCAGCTGTTTCATCTCATCTTTCCAAAACGAATCATGTTTCTTAAATAGCTCAAATTGTGATTTAGTAGGTTCCTTAGTAGTGTCCCAATAAGCAGGGGAATATCTTGAGGCTAATGTTTCTGCTTTATAAGATTGAAACTTTACCGCATCAGCTCCTCCTTCTTTAGCTTCATCTACTAATCTTTTAGCAGTTTCCATAGATCCTTCATGGTTTACCCCAATCTCAGCAATAATATATGGCCTTACTATTGGATAGTTCAAATTTACTCCTTTACATAATAATTCTAATATATTCATTGCTCTTGTATTAAGTGCTGTATTAATTTATGAACTCTTTTTCTTCCTGACTTTAAATCCTGACTTTTCATTAATTTACTCATCTCTTTTCTAATGTCATAAGATTTTATTAGCACTAAAAACTCATTTAAAATATCATCATTGGAAATATTATAGCCTAATCCTAAATTAGAAAACCCATACTCTGCATTTGCAAAAAAATGTGTCATCTCTCTTTCATTCTGCCCCATCACAATTGTTGGTGTTCCAATACTGGCAACCTCATAAATAGTCCTTCCTGCTGATGTAAAAATCAGATCCGCTTCTAGCATATAATCAGAAATATTAGAAACATTATGTTTTACATGAATATTATCATATTGCCTAATGGTATCATCTCTTTCATAACCAAATCCTAATATTACTGTAATTTTTATGCCATTCTTCTTACAATATGAGTTAACAGTCCGAATAACTTTCTCAGTATAATTGTTAGGATCAACTCCTCCAAAAGCAATCAAGATATTATTTACTTCTTCTTGTACCACTTTCTCATCTGAAAGAATAAATTCATCTCTAAGAATAAAATATTCTTGCCCAAAATAATGAGCAGGAAGAGATCTTCTCTGCGGATAGATTGCATTGATTACGGCATCCGAAAATTCAGCACCACTTCCTAAATCTTCAAAATTAATTACTTTATACTCTTGCTCTTTTAGTGACTTTATATAATCCTCTGATGTATCTAACCTATCATTTATAATTATATCAGGTGAGATTCTTTTAATATCCTCAATAATATCATCTTTCTTCTGAATTAAAACAGGATAATTTTTAGATTGAATGACTTTTAAAGCTAATTCACTCTCATTATCTACTAAAAATGTAATTTGATGATTTAGTATATCATTCGCGACGATCAATGTATTGTATACATGGCCTAGGCCAATAATATTATTACCAGAAACAACAAATAAAATATGCTTTCTTCTTAGATAATATTCACATAAATTCCAATCTTCATAAGTATCAATATCTATTTCTTCTCCACCGCTTAATAGAAATAAATCAACATTACTTCCTATTCTATTATTCTTAGATATTATTGTATTCCTTGTAATTAAAAAAGCTCCTGTTTCAGTAAACTCAGCAGAAAGATATTGTCTATTAAGTCGTTCTTTATAATTGGGAATATAATGATCTCCTTCTTTTCTCCAAGACAAATGAGTCGAATCCTTAGCTGCTATTAATGTGTCAATATTAATGTTTTGTATCATCTTGCTTATTGCAAGATCTAGCGAATTAGATGTAAGTAATGGAGATGTTGGCTGTATAGTAATGATTAAGTCATATTCCTTACGCTGAACATGTTTTGCGTATTTATAGCAATCATAAATAACAGGATCTAAGGTTGTTTGATCATCTGAGATACTTACATCTCTTTTATGCGTTGCTACTCCAAACTTCTTAGCAGTATTCAAAATTTCATCATCTTCACTTGAAACATAAATATCTGCGGTATATTCTGAATTAATTGCATTATTAATTGCATAATATAAAAGAGGTTTTCCAGAAAGCACCCTCAAATTCTTTCTAGGTATACCTTTAGATCCTCCCCTTGCTGGAATTACAAATAGAATATTCATTCTATCTACAAATTTAATGTCTTTTCTGAAATCTCTGATGTATATCCATCAACATGTTTCAACAAAAGCTCTTTAACAATTTCCTCATCTTGTTTGTCTCGAGCCTCTTTAATAGTATCTATACACGAAAGAACGGTGCTCATATCTAATCTCTTCTCTATAGCCTGCATTATTCTTGGGTGTTCTGATTGAATAACATCACTGCCTATTAAGAGCTCTTCATATAATTTTTCTCCTGGTCTTAGGCCAGTATATTCAATTCTTATATCACCATCCGGATTCTCATTATCAATTGGTGTTAAACCACTCAAATGAATCATCTTATAAGCTAAATCAATAATTTTAATCGGCTCTCCCATATCCAATACAAATACATCTCCACCCTTAGCCATAGCTCCAGCCTGTAATACAAGCTGAGACGCCTCAGGAATAGACATAAAATACCTAGTTATATTCCTATGTGTAACAGTTAGTGGACCACCTTTCTTTATTTGATCCCTAAATAATGGAACAACAGAACCTGCAGAATCTAACACATTCCCAAATCGAACCATTGAAAAACAACAACTAGAATCAGAATATGCCTGCAATACTAATTCTGACATCCTTTTTGAAGCTCCCATAATGTTTGTAGGGCGTACTGCCTTATCTGTTGAAATTAACACCATACTTTCAACACCCAATTCATCAGCAATTTTTGCAACATTATATGTTCCTACAACATTATTATAAACACCAGAAAAAATATTCATTTCTACCATAGGAACATGTTTGTATGCAGCAGCATGATAAATTGTATGAATTTCATGCTTCAAAATTATCTTCTTTAACTGATTATAATTAGTAATCGTACACAATGCTGGGATTACCTCAACATTACTTAATTCCTGCTTTAACTCAAGATGAATTGAATATAAATTAAACTCCGCATTATCAACTAAAACTACTTTTTCAGGTGATAACTTCATAATTTGTCTTGATAATTCAACTCCAATACTACCACCAGCTCCAGTAATTAAAATATTCTTTGCTGTAATATTTTTTCTTAACAACTCTTCTTTAGGAGCAACAGAACTTCTTCCTAGAATATCACCAACCTCAACATGTTTAATGTTATCAATGGAAATAACCCCATTCACAATATTATCTACTGAAGGAAGTATCTTTACTTCAATTGGAAATTTGGTTAGTCTTTTTAAAATATCTGTTCTTTGTTTATTAGTTACAGAAGGAATAGCAAACAACAATACCTTAGCATCTTTCTTTTTAATTAAATATTCCATTTTTTCAAAAGGAAAGACCTCTAAGTAATTTAAGATTGTACCATGTTTTTCTTTAGAATCATCTATAAAAGCAATTGGCGCATAAACAACACTTTTCTTCAAGCTTTCTACTAATTGCATTCCTGCATTCCCTGCACCATAAATAATACTTTGCTTTCTTTCATTCACAAAACTATCCCAAGAATATAAGTATCCTTTAAATAAAAAACGAGAAGTTATTACAAATACATTAGCAATAAACCAAAAAATTGGCAATACAGATCTTGGAAGATTTGATTCTCTAAAAAACATCATAAAGAATCCTATCACTAAACAACTAATTGTAGTTGCCTGGAAGGTAGTGGTTATCACCTTAATGCCCATATACTGTAGAACTGCTCTATATAACCCTAGTTTTATAAATAATGGAATCATTACAAACGGTAGAGCTAAGAATACCCACCAAGACTCAAAGATAAATTCAGCAGGGAATACGTCACCAAGCCTAAGAACAAATGAGAACCAAAGCGCAAAGATTAATGTAAATACATCAATCAACAACATAATCAGCTGTTTATAAATTCTGTCAAGATTTTGCAGTCTAAGCTTCATACAGTTCTTTAATCTTTGTTACAACTCTTTTAATATCTTCATCAGTCATATATGTGCCAGAAGGCAAACAAAGCCCCCTATTGAATAAATCTACAGAAACTCCATTTACATAGGCCTTACAGTTAGAAAAAATAGGCTGTAAATGCATCGGTTTCCAAAGAGGACGACTCTCAATATTACCTTTCTCGAGATGTAAACGTAATTTTCTCTTATCTATTGCCGAATTACTATCTAAAACTATAGTGGTTAGCCAAAAATTAGAATAACTACCATCTCTTTCCTCTAAAAAACTAATATCATTAATTGTAGAAAGCTCATTTTTATAGTATTCATTTATTTTTCTTTTTTGCATAACTCTTTCATCTAAAACTTCTAACTGACCAAGACCAATAGCGGCACAAACATTACTTATTCTGTAATTATAACCAATTTGCGAATGCTCGTAATGAGGGGCCTCATCTCGAGCTTGAGTCGCTAGGAATCTCGCTTTATCAATCATTGCCTTATCTTCACAAACTAGAGCTCCTCCACCAGAGGTCGTAATAATCTTATTTCCATTAAAAGAATAAACACCAAAATCACCGAACGTACCTAAAGGCTGAGAATTATAAGTTGATCCTAGAGCTTCTGCTGCATCCTCAATTACAGGTATGTCATAATCATTTGCAATTCGCATGATCTGATCAAGCTTAGCAGGCATTCCATAAAGATGAACTAAAACAATCGCTTTAGGTTTTTTATTCTTAGAAAGAGCATCTTTTATCGCTTTTTCAAGAAGAAACGGACACATATTCCAACTTTCTTGCTCACTATCCACAAAAATAGGGTTTGCTCCTAAATATTTAATAGGATTAGCTGAAGCAGAAAATGTAAAAGAAGAACAAATAACATCATCTCCCCTCTGAACTCCTGCTAAGATTAAAGCTAGATGAATAGCTGCAGTTCCACTACTTAATGCTGCTACATTAGAATTACGAGACCTCTTAGCAAGCTCTATTTCAAAGCTGTCAATATGAGGTCCTACTGGAGCTATCCAATTTGTGTTAAATGCCTCTTTTACCAACTCCTTCTCTTTATTTCCAATATGAGGAGGAGATAACCATATTTTTTTATCCTCTTTCACTAATAAGTTTAAATATTGTCGCAAATATAATCTTAATGTCAAGCCAAACGGTTTGATTATAATAATAATCTAAATTGATTCTAACTTTATCAGGATATATAACTTGATCATTATATGACTTGGGATCTTTTTGTTGAGCTAAAAGTGCCTCTTCATTTGAATATTTTAAACTTGCTAGACCCGTAATACCTGGTCTTAACTTCAAGATATTTCTATTGTTTCCAAATAATTTATCTGCATAACCAGGAACATCAGGCCTAGGGCCTACAAGACTCATTTGCCCAAGAAAAACATTCATTAATTCTGGCAATTCATCTAGCTTATATCTTCTTAGAAAAACACCGACCTTAGTTATCCTAGAATCTCCCTTTATAGATATTGTACTATTAGAATCCTGGATAGCATGCATTGTTCTAAATTTAATCATTTTAAAAATTTTACCTTTTCTCCCTACTCTCTCTTGAATAAAAAATACTGAGCCTTTTGAAGTACTCTTAATCAAAATAGGTAATAATAAAAATAAAGGAGATAGAAAAAACATCCCTAATATCGCAAAAAATATATCAATTATTCTTTTCATAATATTCTTTTCTTAATTGCATGAAACAGATAATTTAAAAAGACCCAAGAACTATATAAAAAAGATAGTTGCTCAACTTGTCTGAGTACTTTCCAAACATCTGCTACTGCTTTGATTTTATTTGCTGTATTAGATGAAGAAACAATCCTATATCTAGCTAGATTTTCTTTCAAACCATATGCAGTAAACCCTCGTCTCATAATTAACAGCCAAAGGGCCATGTCATGTGAAGAACGAATGTTAGGCATCTCAAAATATCCTGTCTTACCTCTGTCTATTACAACCGTTAGACAGCCAATAATTGTATTCTTAAGATAAGAATAATAAGTTATTTTCGTAGGAGCCCTGATAATATTCAGATGATTTAATCCATCCTCAGAAATCAATTGATATGTGGTAAATGAAAAAGCAATATTATTATTGATCATAAAAGAAATTTGCTTTTCTAGTTTCTCCGGTTCCCATAAATCATCAGCATCTAAAAAAGCGATGTATCTTCCTTTAGCTTTTCTGATTGCAATATTTCTAGCTTCTGCGGCTCCTACGTTATTTTCTAATTTAATCAAGCTTATTCTTTCATCTTTATACTTTTCAATTAATTGACAAGATTTATCTGTCGACAAATCATCAACTATTAAAAACTCCCAATTGTGATATGTTTGTGAAAAAACAGAAGCTATGCAATCTTCAATAAATCTTTCTGAATTAAAAGAAGGCGTAATGATCGATACTAATTTATTGCTACTAATTATCATCAATCTCTTTTTTTAAAAATTCTATCTCATTTTTAGATAATGATTCATCCCATCGCATTAGCCCAGAATTTCTTATTTCATGCAGTATCTTAGCATTGAATCTCTTTCCAATTATAAAATCTAAGACTTTACTCATCTCTTTTTCAGGGTTTGATATTAAGTCCTCATAACTAATAGAGATATATTTTGACTTCTCTAATTTACTTAGAAATAACGTTAAACAATGTGTACAGTATTTCCATTGAAATACTGCTAAATCAAGTGGAGAAAATTGATTAAATGTTTCTTTATAACCCTGAAATCTAGGACCCCAAAAATCACGTTTTTTTATACCTAAAATAACTAAACTCATTTTAAGATATCTTATACTATTAGAAAATAACATTAAAAATGATATTCTATTTTCAAATTTATGCTTTGACTCTGAAATAAATACATTAAACCTTTCTAAAAAAGAACTTCTCGCTTTCATCTTCTCGCTTGAGATCTTATAAATATTACCAAAATATTTCTTCCGAACAGATACAGAAACTGACTTTCCATCTCTTTTTATATGAATGAACTTTGCATTAGGGAATACTCTTTGCACAAAATCAAGTCTTAAGCAATTTGAGGCTGTTTTCTCTAATAAATATGTCTTAAATGGCTTCTTTGCTAATAGCTTCTCAAACTCTTTCCTGGTTTGATTTACTTTCTCTGTATTAATTATATCTAATGTAATCTCATCAGAATCTATAAATACAAATTTTTTCTTCCATAAATCATTAATCTCATTAAGATAAATACAATTTATATTTTTCTGTATAGAAGTAGCAATCAAATGAGTGCCTGATCTTGCAGCTCCAATAATAATAATTGGTTCTATCTTATTAATTATACTTAAGTTATCTAACCTAATAATATTCTCATGATTTAATAATACATTTATCTTCTTAAAGATGCCAAATTGGATTTTTGATATCATAAGCCTAAATGGAAATAGAATATTGATTATCACCCTTAGAACAGGTCTATATTGCAAGTGTAGTTTACAATAAGCTTTTCTAAATTTAAACTTCTGTGTTAAGAAATTTTGAATATTTGTATCATGAGACATACTTTTAGCTCCATCATTTACATATTTAAACTTCTGTTGGTTTAAATAGTAGTTATTCATTGTAAAAAAAAGAGCATAACTTGGATATAAAGTTAGGTAATCAGGGTGAAATTTAACAGTTGAATAATCACAATAATTCTCAAAAATTCTATTCTGACTATATCCAATCAAGATATTATCACTACTATAAATTGCCCAGAAATGCCAAATACCCTCAAGTCTATCAATCTCATTCTTAAACTCGTTATAAGTCTTCGGATAAATATTTGTTTTATACCTTAAAAAAGCCTTACTATAAGCTAAAAACCCTGATTTTTTTATTTCTTCTTTATTTACTAATTTTACTTTACATCTTTTTAATCCTCTTCTAATTTTACTTCTGGTATTCTTACTGTAATCCTTAATTAACATTGGAGTATCATTAATAATATACCAAAAGTTAGTTTCTTTATTGCAATCAAAATTAGTTGTCCAACGGGCAAAATACGCTCCATCTTCTACTATTTTTTTACCAATACATTCTAGATCTACCTCTATATGAGGTGGAGTATTAGGGATAAGTGCCCCATTATATTTTCTCCATTTTTTCATAATTATTCAATCCTAAACACTCTTCTTCTTACAGAAAATAAAATAAAATAAAATATCTTTAAGAAAAACAAATCTTTACCGTCAGCTATTTTTTTTATATCTTTTTTCTGACTATCACTAAAATAATTTAGCCAATCCCCCAACTGACCTTTTCTAATTAAAGTATCCCTATCTGTATCGACCGTAGAATAATATTTAGCTTCCCCTGATAATAATTTACGTCTCATCTGTTTAATCGATGTATTACTTTTTATAACAGAAATCTCCTCTTCAGAAAGTGGTCTTAGGCCTAAGGCAGAAGAAATATCTAACACTACAGATTCAAAATTAGTCTTCATCTCTGAGTATTTAAAAAAAGACTTATCTGAGAAAGCTTCAATATATTTTTGATTAAAAGTTAAAATCTCAAAAGCTTTGAGTCTGCCAATAAAAAAATAATATAAATTAAACCCTTTGATAAAAAAATATTTTTTCTTTAAATGATGATAGTGAGATACAATAGCATCTCTCACGTCTCTTTCTACAAATAAGAAGTATATGTCAGAATCATAATCTCTTGTAAGTGTTTTAGACTGATAATAATGTGATTTAGTAATATAATTCCTTTTTCTATAATCCTCATTCTCTAAAAAATCAAAAAGTTTACTTTCTACAATTGTAGTTGGAGAATTTATATTATTAGTGTAGCTGCTTGGAACTTCATGAATACAAACTTTATTCATTCTTAACACTTCAATAACAATTGCATGAAGCCAACTTGATCCAGATTTAAATACTCCGTTACAAATTATTAACATGTTGAGAGGCAATTAAAGGTTTATTAATAAGAATAAATGATATAACTATAAAGAGCAGTCTTGAATCGTTTAACATACCGCTTACCATAGAATTTAAAAATAGAAATACCATTAAGTAAAATAACAATGGATATAACGATGTCTTATCTTTAAGATATTTTTGCATTCTATTATAGCTTAGGGGAATTACATATAAAAGCAATATTAGGAATAGAAATAGTGAATGAAGACCATACTCACAAGCAATTTCTAAAAATAAATTATGTGGATATTCTAATGGCATCAAATGATGTGGTTGAATTTTATTTGCCATTATTTGCCAATTCCCAGGGCCTACTCCTAGGGGGTATTTTTTTAATATAGAAAAAGAGCCTATAACTAAATTCTTTCTAGTACTAGTTGATTGTGTACTCCCTCCTGTTTTAGAGATATTCATAAAAACTCTATCAGAATTACCTATTTTAGAGATTTTTTTATCAATATTAAAAAACAATACTATTATTGACAATAATCCAATAAGGAACATCCCTTTAACAAAAATACGATTAAAGTTAATTAGTAAATAAACAATACCAGTCATCAATAATGATAAAATTGGCCCCCTACTACCACTAGATATCGCTAATATAAAAAAAGTAATAATAAGTGGATACTTATACCATTTCTTTAATCTAGAAGGAAGCAAAAATAATGTTAAGATTCCAAATCCCATCCATCTTGCAAATACAATAGGCCCCCCACCTAAAGTTGCTGTTCTTCCATCAGCCCTCTCCGAAACTGACAAGCCAATTACAGATAAAAATGCTAAAAAACAACATACTACCAATAAAACATAAAATGTATTTAATACATCTTTCATCCTATATTTCTCAATAATTACAACAGATATTGGAACTAAAATAGCCCAAAAATTAAAGAAATTCTCAAAACCAAAATCAGTCAAATCAAATACAACCCATAAGATACAAGTAGTTAAAAATAGTACTATATAAAATAAATAAAATAAAAATTTAGTTCTTGAAAGTACTATTCTATTAATAGAAAACAATAAAAAACAAACTAATACTAAATAAATAATACTAATAAGAATTGCCAAATTAACATTATAAATAAATAGTCTTTCCTCATAAACTCTTCCTATTGCCAGCAAAGCACATGAAGATAATATAAACAACCATGAGAAAATAGTTTTACTGTTCATATCTAAGATATTTAATATATGAATAGATAGATAAGAATAAAGCAATAACCGATGTAATATTTACAACAAATAAAGATGCTTCTTTAGCTGAAAAATATGGGAATAGAACTATACAAAAAGATAAAAAGAGACCTAATATAAACAAAACAAATAATCTCATTCTAGTGTCTTTAGTCTCGCTGATTGGTAGGCTTAAAAAAGGCTGAAATAATATTGTTGTCATGAATAATAGTACAAAACTAAAAGCTAGCTCATACAAATATACTGATGTTTGCTGTACATCAAGAATATTAAATGCACCTCTTAAATAAATAAACTCAATAATATCATAACTAAAGAAATAAAGAAATATTATCATACTTACGCCAACTAATAAAGAGACTAACAAAGAATAAATCATGAATCTAACATTCTTATTAATCGAGATCTTTCTTAGCAATATTGTACTTATATTACCAATGACTGAGGTTAATATTACATTTAAAATAACAACTGAATACATAAAAAAAGTAATATTATTTGAGCCATCCATACCTGAAATAAAACGAGAAGAAATAATAATAATATTTGCAAAATTACCTAACACTAAAGTAGGAAAATTAAAATCAGAAGATGTAAGTTGCATTTCCACACCTCTATTGGAATTTCTCATAGGTCTTATAAAAGCAAAACTTAAACTTAATATACCTATTAATCTACTTATTACTAAACCAATAATAGACGCAAAACTTATCAAAGGATAAACTAAAATAGTAAATACCATAGAATTAGTTATAGAAGCATAAGAATATTTCAAGAAAAAACCTCTTGCCTGAAAAATAGTTAAGAAGATTGTATTGATAAAATTCAGAGAAATACTTAAACTTAATATAATCGATATTATAAAAAACTGCAAACTACCTGCAAGGTTAAGATAAAAAATAACCCCTGTTTGAATTAATTGACTAATCAGGAAGAAATAAATTGAATTTTTTCTAGAGAATACGAATACTTGATCTAATGAAACCTCCTTATATATTTTATAAATTTTAGTGAATTTTGGAAGTAAATTTGCTTTTAGTGCATTACCTGCTGTAAGTTGCGAAAAGAAATCTGCAACAACTCTCAATAATAAAAAATTTGCATATAAAATTGAAGACCCTAGAAAGAATGCAATAACTAACTCTCTAATTAAACCAAGTAACTTTTGGAAAATATTTGATAAGAAGAGACTTGAGAAATCTTTTAAGGATTGAGATTCAAGAATATTCTTTAACTGCATAATATAAATAGTTATGCTTTTACACCTATCTGGATATATCGCAAACCTTTACTTTTAATAAAACCTAATTTAAATTGATTCCTGCCATCAATAAATAGATTCCCTTTCATTTTTAAGCGCATGATATCAAAATCAGGACTTCTAAATTCCTTCCATTCTGTTACGAGTACTAAAGCGTCGGCATTTTCCAAGACATCATATTTATTATCATAATAATTAATATCAATATCTTTTAAGTAAAACCTAGCTTCATGTATTGCTTTAGGGTCATAAGCATTCACCCTACCACCTTCTTTAACAATAGATCTTATCAAATTAATTGAAGGAGCCTCTCTCATATCATCAGTATTTGGCTTAAATGCTAAACCCCAAATAGCTATTGTTTTATCTTTAAATGAAGACCCAATGTTCTCTTTTAACTTTGAAAACAAAACCTCTTTCTGTATATTATTAACTTTCTCAACTGCATCTAATAAATCAGGGCTATACCCTTCTCCCTTTGCAATATTTATTAAAGCTTGAACATCTTTAGGGAAGCAACTCCCTCCATAACCACAGCCAGGATATATAAATTTATATCCGATCCTTTTATCACTTCCAATTCCTTTTCGGACTTGATTTACATCTGCTCCAATATGTTCACATATATTAGCAATTTCATTTATAAATGAAATTTTAGTAGCAAGCATCGCATTAGCAGCATATTTCGTCATTTCTGCTGACCTAATATCCATACCAATAAATCTATCGCTACTAACAGTAAAAGGAGCATATAAATCTTTCATAATCTGCATAGATTTATCATTATTAGTTCCAACAACAACTCTATCAGGGTGCATAAAGTCATTAATTGCGGATCCCTCCTTTAAAAACTCAGGGTTCGAAACAACATCAAATGTCAAATCTGACTCTCTTCTATTTAAAGCACCTTGAATAGTATCTCTAACGTTATCTGCCGTACCTATAGGAACCGTAGATTTATCAACAACAATTAAATGATGCTGCATATTCTCTCCAATTGATTTTGCAACTTCTAAAACATATTTTAAATCAGCAGATCCATCATCTCCCATAGGAGTTCCAACAGCAATAAAAACAATTTCAGCTAATTCTAAGGATTCATTAATATTAATTGTAAAGTCTAAGCTGCCTTTTTTCTTATTCTCTAAAACTAATTCTGAAAGACCAGGCTCATAAATTGGTATAATACCTTTTTTAAGTTTAGCTATTTTTATCTCATCAATATCAACACAAATAACATTATTACCCATTTCTGCTAAGCAAGCTGCTGCCACCAATCCAACATATCCTGAACCTACTATTGCTACTCTCATATTAATATTATCTAACCTCTAAGACTATTGAAACAATATTCGCTATAATATAACTAATAAAGAGACTTAATAATCCCCATGAAAAAATCTCATCTTCTTTCTGATTTACTTGTGCAAATTCCTGAACAAAAGAGAGAGGCTTAAGTAATTGCATATTTATCATTATCTCTTCTCTCAAATACGATAGTGCTATTATCTCATTACTTAATTTTCTACTCTTCCCTGTTACAGTATTAGATGAACCAACTGTAATGCTACTATTCAGTGTTTCTTTCCTAATTTGATTTAATACTGTTATTTCTTCATTAATATCATTAATTAAATTATCACAAGTATGTTTATATGCTGTATAATAATCTAAAACATATTTATTATTCCCAAAATAATCAATTAAACCATGTTTGATCTCATCTGTAACTTTATTATCATATAAAATTAAAAGAATCTCAAATTTATTTAATGCATAAAACTTCTCATTCTTATCTTGCTGATACAATTGTATAGCCTCTATCTTTTTTATCTTCTCAGCAACTATAGTGTCAATATTTAATAATACAGCAAGCTGACCATAATCTTTGTTCTCAACATTTATCTGAAGGTGATTAATTAAATCAATTGCAGTTCTTTGGCTTAAATCATCAACCTGTTCTTGTCTTTCATACTCTGAAATACCTGAGCTGCAAATTGCTTTTGTTTCATAATAAGGAATCTTAAACTTCTGATATACAACAACACTCATAAATCCTAATAATAGAAACATTAATATTCTTTTCTTATTTCTAATATTAAACTTTACAAAGTTTGCAAAAAGTTCTTTTACATTTAATTCTTCATTCATATTATATCTTTATAGTTTCCAGGTAGATTCTGCGTAAATCCCCTTAAGGTCCAAAAATACAAGTTTTCCTTTTGATAATGAACAAAAATCATCAATAGAATATGTTAAAAATTCATCATGAGCTACAGCAGCAATAATAGCATCATATTTTTTATCACTATCTAACGGATCTAATATAAATTTATTATCATTAGTTGCATTAATATAAGGATCATAAACTGAGACATTACATGAAACAGATTCTAATCTAGTGATAATATCTTTTACTTTTGTATTTCTAGTATCTGCACAATTTTCCTTAAATGTATATCCTAATAACAAGATCGATGAACCTTTAATTATTTTACCTGCCTCAAGCATTAATTCGATAGTCTTTTTAACAATAAAACTAGCAACACTATTATTTATTTCTCTCGACGAATAAAGTAACGTTGGTTTGTATCCACTTTCTTCAGACTTATGTAATAAATAATAAGGATCAACACCAATACAATGCCCTCCTACTAAACCTGGTCTAAAATCTAAAAAATTCCACTTAGTCTTAGCAGCTTTAAGAACCTCTGTAGTCTCAATATGCATTTTATCAAACATCATTGCTAATTCATTCATCAATGCAATATTCACATCTCTCTGCGTATTTTCTACAACTTTAGCAGCTTCAGCTACTTTAATTGATGGTGCTTTATATGTTCCTGCTGTTATCACCTTTTTATACAGCTGATCAACTTCATGAGCAATATCATCATTTGAACCAGACGTGATCTTAACTACATTCTGTAAATTATATTTGCCACTACCAGGACTAATCCGTTCGGGACTATAACCACAATAAAAATCAACATTATACTTCATCCCAGAACCCTTTTCAAGAATAGGAACGCATATTTCCTCTGTAACGCCAGGATAAACAGTTGACTCATAAATAACAAGATCTCCTTTTCTGAGATAATTCGCAACCATATTTGTTGCATTTTCTACAAGGGATAAATCAGGAATATTATTAGCAGTTACAGGTGTTGGGACAGTAATAATATAAACATTAGGTAAAACCAGATCCTTTTCTTGATCTGTAAATTTTATATTATTATTTATCTGGAAACTAATATCTCCATTGGAATCAACAGCATTATTTAATTCCTGAACTCTATTAGAGTCAATATCAAAGCCTATAACCTTATAATACTTAGAAAAAGCAATAGCTAGAGGAAGGCCTACATAACCTAAACCTATAATTGCTATTTTATTCTCTTTTGTCATTAAAGTAAAAAAGCCCCAAAAGGGGCTTTATTTAACTTGATAAATAGAAATTAATACTCCCACAAGTCATGTTCAATATTAAAAATTTCTTCTTTAATTCTTTGGGCCTCTAATAATCCATCTAGTCCAATCATATATTCATTAACTTTTCTGTCCGAAACGCTTGCTTCCTTTATAATTGTTGAACCAAACATTCTTTTCCAGAAGATATCATCATATGTTCTTCTTTCTGCATCATTCTTTACTAAATTAAAAACCTCAGCATTAATCAGGACCTCTCTGGCTTCAGGGAAATGAACCCAGAATAATGGAGAGAAACCACCTGTTAATTGACCGGTAACCTCATCCTTGTCTTCTTGCATAGGAGCAATTCCAAGAATTCTAACATCCATTACTGATCTTTGTTTATCAAAAAACCACTCTTCTTTTAATCTCCATTTTTTAACAGTATTTCTGTTAAACTCTGTTTTAATAACCTTCCGTTCCAATGCTTCCTCTTCAGTCATGCCATCTGCCACTTTATCCCAATTTACAGACTCTTCAATAGTTTCTTTAGCTCCTCCAATAGTTTTAATCTGCTCTGGCGTCATTGGCTCTCTAAACTCATCATCCATACTAGCATTCCCATAAGCTGTAATGCTTCCTTCTTTAATTGCAGAATAGATTACATCTATTAAACTTTTCCTATCTTCAATAGTATGAGCAATACCATCATTTTCTGGATAATAAAATGGATGATTAATTTTTTGACGCAGATCAATTTCCCTCCATATCTTACGAGACCACATAACATCTGCCTGTCGTAAAGGAGCGTATGGCTGTACTCTTTTATTGTGATGTTTTTCTTTCTTATATACAGAATTCATTTCTTCTGTAGTAAGCACGTCTTGTGCATTTACACTGTTGAAAGACAATGTTACACCTACAAATAATAATATTATTTTTTTCATAATTATTTATTTTATCGTTAGAACAACTGATGCTAAAGACCTAACACCTGTATTCTTCGCGTCAACTCTTTTTGCTTTAATATTTGATATTGTTATTGTATTACCTGCCTTAGTATTTTTAATAATTCCTTCCATCTTATCTGTGAACTTAGGAGATTTAGCTACATCATACTGTTGCTCTCCTTTATACATTCCCGTAAGTTTAAATGAAACGATCATATATCTTACTCCGTCAAAATCAAAATCTTTAAGTTTTGCAGAGAGCCCGCCAGCAGCAACCATTCTCATTTTTTCAATAAAGAGCTCTCCTTTTACATCTGTAGCAAACCTTACTTCTGCTTTAGGGGGAGGAACCTCCTTTACCCTAAATTCCATATCACCCATTTTAGAGCGTTTTCCATCAACATTTGCATATAATGTAACGATAGCCTTGCCTTTTTTTGAAGGCCTGGCAGAATACTCTCCTAAAGACTTCTTAGCTGCTGAAAGCTTACCATTATTAATAACTGCAGAAATCTCACCAGCCGTATAGCCAGGGACTGATATCTTTAATGGGTTATCAACTTCTAAATAAAGGATATTCATCTTAGTAGGAGAAACAACAGCTGTTTTAGCAGCAACTAAATATCGTCCACTAAAAGGATACATCTTTGTTCCTGTCTCTGTTTTCATTGCAATTAAACCTCCCCATTTTTTATTTCCTTCAGAAGTTGTTCTTTTTGCAAACATCCCTTTCCCATTTACAACTTTTATAGTCTCATAATCTCCTACCATTTGATATCTTCCTCCTCCTAAACTATCGTAATCTCCAACATATATATCTGGATTCTGATTCTCATTCTTTGCTGTAATAAATATTTGTGCTCTAAAAGAATCGCCTCTTAATACAAAATTTGTTTTTGGGATTTGAATTGCCTCAGCTGAGGTAAATTTCAATGACTTAGCATCAATATTTCTTTTTAAATGATTAATCATATCCGCCTCAATATTCCTAAGATCTGACTGAATTTTTGAGAGAATTGTTAAAGCACCAACAGATGGCATGTCAACAAAATTATATTGTTCCCAAGTTTGTAATTTTTTTCCAGATCCTTTATTAGACATATCAAAAACTAAATTAATATTGTCTATTAAATTTTGATTTCCATCTGCTAAGTCAATTAAAAAATCTCTATATTCTTCGATCTGCTTCTTTAATACTGAAGCTCTTTTCTTATTAAGACCTAGGTTCTTTGGATAAAAAAGAGCTCCTGATTTATCTCTATTATCCTTGTTATTTAAATAAGCAATTGGAAGATACTTTTGTTCATTAGATAATTCATTAAATTTCTTACCTTCTATTACTTTCTCTTCTATAGGGTCTCCTTCTGCATCTAGAACATCTTTTGGACTACCTAAATATACTTTTTGACCATCAACTGCACTGACTAAATCATACTTCATTTCTTGTATATAAAGAATAATACCATCAACCTTATTCTTTACTGAATAAGCTTGATCTCTAACTTCTTGATATTTTATTGGATTGTTTTCTGCAGCATTATCAAACGCAGAATATGTCTCACTATTCTTTAAGTTAAAATTATTAGTTGTTCTCTCAATACCTTTATTAACTTCAAAAAAGGATTGTAATACTTCTTTTGAAACATTTAGTGCAAGTAATGCTGTAAGCACTAAGTACATCATATTAATCATCCTTTGTCTTGGTGACAAGTTACCTCCTGCCATATAATTTGTGTGTTTTTTAGTTAGTAATTTAGATGATTATTTATTTGGATTCATTGCATTAAGCATGTTTCCATATACTTTATTCAATTGTTCTAAGTTATCTGCTAAACTACTCACCTGCTCTTGAAATTTCTTAGAGTCTTCAACTGATGATTGTAAGTTCTGCAGGAAAATAGTAGTCGCTTCCATTTGTTGATTAGACGTTTGTAACTGTAGTTCGTATAAAGAGTTAAGTGCATTCATGTTCTTAACACCTTCTTCAATCTGAGAATTATATTCAGAGATACCTGCTGCAGCAGAAACAGTCTCATTCAATTGCTTTGCAGACTCTCCAAAAGCCCTCAATCCTTCATTCAAGCTCTCAACTAATTCATTATCAATCTTAGCTTTTGCCAAAGCTTCATCTAATTGCTGAGCTGGTCTTTTAGCAGCATTAGGGTCTTCCATGTGTGCAAGCTCTGGATATACTAATGACCAGTCTGGCTCAACGTGTGGTTTTTCGAAAGCAGAGAAAAAGAAAATAATTGCTTCCATTCCTAGTCCAGCCATTAACATATATGAAGCGCCTGGCAAATGTTCAATCTTAAATAAAGCTCCTAAAATTACAACCGCAGCACCCCAGCCATATAGTTTTGGCATCATCAATTTATACCACTTTGCTTCTGTTACTTTCTCTAAACTATCTATAAAACCCATAATTTTTTCTTTTATTTAATTATTATTCAAAATCTTTTTTATCTCTACCAAGGAAGTCAACTGCACATCTAAATCCTATATAACATTTTGACGTGTCCTGGTACTCAAATGTTCTTGTACTTGTTTGTATAAAATAAGCTATATCTTTCCAAGAACCTCCTCTAATTGATTTTCTTTTTAAGACAGGATGATCTTCATCCTTTGCATTATAATGATAATCCATATTCATATCATGTGAATATGAAAATGCAGATTCATCAAAGGCATTTGAAGTCCACTCAGCAACATTTCCAGCCATATCATACAGTCCATATCCATTCGGATTATATGAAGCTGTTTTTATTGCCTTTATACCACCATCAGCGGTATAATTCCCTCTTAATGGCTTAAAGTTTGCCAAAAAGCAACCTTTGAGATTTCTAGTATAAGGCCCTCCCCAAGGGTATGGAGATGCATCTAAACCTCCTCTTGAGGCATATTCCCATTCTGATTCTGTAGGTAATCTAAAGTCAGGTAATATTGGCTGCTTAATCTTTCTTAAGAAAGAATTCATCATTTTAGTTCTCCAATGAGCAAAAGCATTGGCTTGCTTCCAATTTACTCCTACTACAGGATAATCATCAAAAGCAGAATGCCAGAAATAATTTTTAGTATAAGGGTCATTAAACGAATACGTATAATCATGATTCCATGTTAACGTATCAGGATAAATCTTAACCTCTATTTCAGATAAAAACTCACTCCTATCTCTTTCTCCTGTAGCACCCTTCTCTCTACTTGCCTTTACAGCAGCAGCTTCAATATCTAACACTTGGTATTTATATACATACTTTCGTGTATCAAACTCTCTTCTCCCCTCTAATCTTTCATGTTGTGGTAAATACATCTCCTCTTCAAGTATCTCTCTAACCTCACTATCATTCCACCTAATTCTTGTACTCCAATCAATTCTTGCAGGATCGAGAAAATTACCATTCTTATCTTCCTCTATTAAATGACCTTCAATTCCAGCTTCACCTAGTATTACATGAGCCAAAGAATCTCTCACCCAGTTTGTAAACTGACGATACTCATTATTTGTAATTTCTGTCTCATCCATATAAAACGCTCCTACAGAAACAGTTTTTGACTGAGAAACATTAGCAAATGGAGCATCTTGATCTGAAGGGCCCATATTAAAACTTCCTTGTGGAATAAACACCATTCCATAAGGATCTGTAGGATTCCAATCCTGTCTTTTCTGAACACCTATTAATTCTCCACCTCCAGAACCTCCACAAGAACTCAAAAGAGCTACTACAGAGCCTAATAAAATTATTTTTTTCATATTCATATTTATTTTATCACCTAAGTGAGTTAAAATCTTGTTTTATAAGAATCTAGGATTCTTGTATTTTGATATCGCTTTATTCGTCTTTATCTTAAAGTCATAACCCAACATGAACTCTAAGGAATTCCCCATAGGGTTAACCATTGTAACATCATAACCTAAACCAAACCTTAGATCTTCATTAATATCCATCCCTGCAAGCAATATTAAACCCTCATCCAACCTATAACTAACGCCACCCCACATCTGATTATTGTTCTGATTTGTATATATTATATTACTATTAATATCTAATTGATTAGTGGCCCCATCTGATTTTAAATAGATTGAAGGATTTAAAGAGAGTACAGGATTAATCTCATGATAATACCCTGAAATTAAGAAATAATGTCTTTTTAAAGGATATTGTTTACCATCACTCCAATCTATAATTGGCTCATTCATGTGCGTAGAAGAAATCCCAATATACATATCCTGAGTATTAAAATACACTCCACCACCCAGATCTAATTTAGACCCCTGAACAGTCCCCATAGGAATTTTTTTATCACCAGTAGACGCAGGGTTAAAGTTTCCATCAGAACTACTCTGAAACATACCAACAGACATTCCCATACCTATTTGACCAACACCTAACTCTGTCCTATAAGCATAAGAAGCTTGCAGCCCTAGATTACTAAATTGAGCTATTTTATCATTCACAATATTCAATCCAACGCCTCCATTTAAAAAAGGGATCTCTGCATCAATACTAAAATTCTGAGTTGAAGGAGACCCTTCAAAACCTATCCACTGCGACCTATGTAAAACAGAGGTAGCAACATTACCCCTACTACCTGCAAATCCAGGGTTATTAGCCAATTTATTAAACATATTCTGGCTAAACTGAGGATCTTGCTGAGCAAAGACATCCATCACTAGCAATAGACTCAACAATAACACCAATATTTTATTCATCTAATTATTCTCTCTAAAAAAATCTGGGGCTAAAATAAACAATTTTTAAGACTTTCTGCAAAAACTAGATATGCATATTACATTTTATTCAACTAAATAATCTTTAATTGATTGTAACTCAAAGAGTTTAAGTTACAGAAATTTATAATAAGTTTTGAGCCATCTATCAGGAATATCACCCTGATTAGCAATCTCATAATCACGGTAAGAACATGCAATATAGTAATTTAGCACTTTTTTAGATCCCGATTTCTTATAAGGAACCCCCATCCACCATCTGCCACTACTTTGACTCTTATAAAATGTAATCTGATTCTTACCATCTTCAAAAGCTACCGTATATTTAACACAATTCTTTAGATTCGGATTTAACTCGTTCTTCCTTATCTTATATCCGTCAATAAAATACCAAATCATCTGAGCTAATAAATAGGCCGTTTGATTATCTGTATCAATACCTTGATTATACTCAAATAGCCCAACTGCTGTAACCTTATCACTTACACCTGCATATCTCATAATCTTACAAGAATCCTCTCCTGTTAATCCATTTGGTGAAGAATAAACATTTGCTGATGCATAAGCATACTGAATAGACGATATATCAAAGCTCAAAAAATCCGTATTCCGCATAATTGGCTCAACTTCATGAAAATTCATCCTCAAATCGCCAAGCCTAATAACATCAAAATTCATTGACCTTAACATATCAGTTGTCATTTCAGAAACAAAATAAGATTGATACGCCAAATTCACATAATGAAAAAGATGGCTAGGTTTATGCGCCAACATCTTTCCTAAATGTGAGAAAGATGCTAGATTATCATCCTCTAGTCCTACATCAAATTTACTATCAACAGCTGACAAGGTAATATATTTATCCATTGCTGCATAAGCCTTATATATAGCATAACTTACATCATGTCCTCCACCAATAATTATTGGAATTATTCCATCTTGTAATAATACCTCACATACAGTTTGAATTACTTTAAATGATTCTTTTCTGCTTGGCATTAATTGCATTACACCTAAATCAGCAACTCTAGGTAAATTATCATGATGAAAAGAATAAAATGTCTCTCTAATCTTACAATCATTTTCTACAGTAGTATTTTTGGATCCCTCATATTCAGGCACGTTAAAAATAGCGATCTCAGCAAATCTAACTTCTGGGAACCGCCCCTCTAAATACGTATCAACATTCCTGCCAATCTGAGTAGTTTCCCATCTATCTTTATCAGAATAAAGTGCCAAACTAACTGGATTAAAATAAGATTGGATTTCTATCATCATTTTGACTTATTAGTTGTTTTATTTTCCCATAAATTAACACAATCTTCTCTAGTTAGATCTTTTGGGTCAGCTCCTTTAGGAATTTTCAGGTTTATCTTTTTCCCTTTAGCAGGAGATACCTGAACAAAAGGACCATATCTTCCATTTAAAACTTGAATCAAAGGATCGCCATCAAAATTAGCAATTAATCGATCCTTATCAGCTTGAATTTTAATTTTTATTAATTCTATAGATCTATCTAGCGATATTGTTAACGGATCTTCTTCATCTGTTTTCTTTATTGATGTAAACTTCCCATCATATCTTAAGTATGGCCCAAATCTACCAACAGAAGCAACAATTTCTTTACCTTCCCACTCTCCAACATTTCTAGGAAGCTTAAATAAATCAAGCGCTTCTTCTAGTGTAATAGACTGGAGAGTCTGCCCCTTAATTAAAGAAGCAAACTTTGGTTTTGGAGCATTCTCATCGTCTTGCTTCTCTCCCATCTGGACCATAGGACCGAAAGGCCCAATACGAGCAATTATCTTAGTTCCTGTTTCAGGATCAAAACCTAAGTCTTTCTCTCCTGATGCTTTGCCTACATTTCCTATCACATCAACAACTTTTTCTTTAAATCCACCATAGAATGATGCAATCATTTCATTCCAGACTTTCTTCCCCTCAGCAATTTCATCAAATTCTGTCTCGACAGATGCAGTAAAACTATATTGCATAACGTCTGAAAAATGCTCTACAAGGAAATCTGTTACAACAATACCAACATCAGTAGGAAATAATTTTTTACTCTCTGCACCAGAAATAGAAGTTTTTTCTAATCTTTTAAGGATTCCATTTTTCAATTCAATCATTTGAGAAATTCTCTCAAAACCATCTTTGTTTTCTTTCTCAATATATCCTCTTTTTTGAATCGTTGTAATTGTAGCGGCATATGTTGAAGGTCTTCCAATACCAAGCTCTTCCATCTTTTTTACCAAACTTGCTTCTGCATACCTTGATGGAGGCCTTGTAAACTGCTCTAACGCAGATGCTTCAGAAAGAGCTAAGGTTTCACCTACTTCTAAGAGAGGAAGCATTCCCTTTTGCTCTTCATTTTCATCATCCTTACCTTCTAAATAAACTTTCATAAACCCTTCAAAAGTAATTACCTCTCCTTTTGCTACAAATTCCTCTGAAGTATTTGAAATATTAATTTTTACAGTCGTCCGGTCAAATTGCGCATCAGCCATTTGTGACGAAATAGTTCTTTTCCATATCAAATCATATAACCTTTGATGTGAACTATCTCCATCAACTGTCTTATTATTCATATAAGAAGGACGGATTGCTTCATGTGCCTCCTGAGCACCCTTTACTTTCTTTGTGTATACTCTTCTTTGGGCATACTCAGCGCCATATAAACTAGTAATCTCTTTTTTTGCAGCATTCAATGCATCCTCTGATAAATTTACACTATCAGTTCTCATATAAGTAATTCTACCTGCCTCATATAACTTCTGTGCAACCATCATAGTTTGTGAAACAGAAAAACCAAGCTTTCTTGATGCTTCTTGCTGCAAAGTAGAGGTTGTAAATGGTGCGGTTGGAGATTTCTTCGCTGGTTTCTTTTCCAATGATTCAACCGAGAAAGTTGCATCCTTACACTTCTGCATAAAAGAATACGCTTCAGAATTATTCTTAAATCGTTGTGGCAACTCTGATTTTAGCACCTTACCCTCAGAATTAATAAAGAATGCTATTACTTTATAAGATGATATTGGCTTGAACTCAGCAATCTCATTCTCACGCTCAACAATTAAACGTACCGCAACTGATTGTACTCGACCAGCAGAAAGGCCTTGTTTTACTTTTCTCCAAAGAACCGGTGAAAGCTCAAATCCAACCAATCTATCCAAAACACGCCTAGCCTGCTGTGCATTTACCAAATTAGCATCTAATATTCTAGGGTTTTCTACTGCACGGGTAATTGCCTTTTTAGTAATCTCATGAAAAACAATTCTTTTAGTAGAATTCGCATCTAGATTTAAGGCTTCTGTTAAATGCCAAGCAATAGCCTCTCCCTCACGATCCTCATCAGTTGCAAGCCAAACAGTCTCAGCTTTTTTTGCAACAACTTTAAGATGGCTAACTACCTTTTTTTTATCTTCTGATATTACATAGTTAGGATGAAAACCATTCTCAACATCAATACCCATACCTCCTTTTTTTGGTAGGTCTCTAATATGCCCAACACTTGATTCAACTAAATAATCTTTACCAAGATATCCCTGAATAATCTTCTTTTTAGCAGGAGACTCTACAATTACCAAATTCTTTGCCATAAAAAATACTTTTCAAAATTTCCTGCAAATTAAAGGAACTTTTTTTGAATAAAAAAAATCAAAATCACTGTCAATTTGAATTATATTATATATAATATAAGTAAATCCATAACTGACACATTGTCATATTTTTACTATTTTTGCAAATAATATTAAGAACAATGAATAGCAAAGAACTGTTAAAAAAAGAAATTGATGAAAGCAAGCAAGGTGAGATCTTGAACATTCCTGTAGCTAAAAAATCAACTAAGAAAATTTATATTGAAAGCTATGGCTGCCAAATGAATTTCTCGGACAGCGAAATAGTTGCTTCAATATTAAAAAAAGAAGGGTTCTCCACAACTCAAAATATAATTGCAGCTGATATTGTATTTGTGAATACCTGCTCTATTCGTGAAAAAGCAGAATTAACAGTACGAAAAAGATTAGAGTTCTACAACTCCATTAAAAGAGATAAGAACCCAAAAATGTTAGTAGGAGTTTTAGGATGCATGGCTGAAAGATTAAAAGAGAAATTCCTAGAAGAAGAAAAACTGGTTGATATTGTTGTAGGCCCAGACGCATATAGAGATTTGCCTAATTTAATAAGAGAAGTAAAAGATGGAAAGAAGGCAATAAATGTTATTCTATCATTAGAAGAGACATATGCTGATGTTACCCCTGTCAGAATAGGAGGAAATGGAGTAACTGCATTTGTCTCAATCACAAGAGGATGCGACAATATGTGTTCTTTTTGTGTTGTACCATTTACTAGAGGAAGAGAAAGAAGCAGGGACCCTGACAGTATTCTAAAAGAGTGCACAGATCTATTCAATGATGGATATAGAGAAGTTACACTTCTAGGGCAAAATGTAGATTCCTATCTTTGGTATGGAGGAGGCGCAAAGAAAAATTTTAAAAATGCTTCAAAAGAAAATCAATTAAATTGCACTAAATTCGCAAATCTACTAGATATAATTGCAAAAGCTAACCCGCTTCTAAGAATCAGATTCTCAACATCAAACCCTCAAGACATGAGTATAGATGTAATTGAGACGATGGCTAAATATAATAATATTTGTAATTACATCCATCTTCCTGTACAATCTGGAAGTACTAGAATCTTAAAACTTATGAAAAGAGGCTATAATAGAGATCAATACATAGCTTTAATTGATAATATAAAGCAGCGGATCCCAGATTGTGCTATTTCAATGGATATAATTACTGGATTTTGTTCTGAAACTGAAGCAGAACATGCAGAAACATTATCATTAATGGATTATGTAAAATATGACTACGGTTATATGTTTAAGTATTCCGAAAGACCTAATACTCCTGCCGCAAGAATAGAAGATGATATTCCTGAAGAAATAAAACAAAGACGATTATCAGAAATAATTGACAAGCAACAAAAACATTCTCTATTACATATGAAAGAAAAAATAGGAAAAACTTATGAAGTTCTTATCGAAGGGGTTTCTAAAAAATCTAACATGCATTTATACGGAAGGACCACTTATAACTCAACAGTAATCTTTGAGAGAGGAGATTATCATTTAGGAGAGTATGTAATGGTAAAAATTGAGAAATGCACTTCTGCGACATTAATAGGTAAAGTAATTTAGTCATGAATTCAAAACAAGCAAAACAAAAATTTGGAATAATAGGAAATAGTCCAGGAATTGAAAGAGCAATTGATGTTTCATTACAAGTAGCTCCTACTGATATATCCATTTTGGTTGTTGGTGAAAGTGGAACCGGAAAAGAAAGTATCCCTAAAATTATTCATCAAAACAGCAAAAGAAAGCATAACCCCTATATTGCAGTAAACTGTGGAGCAATACCTGAAGGAACTATCGATAGTGAGCTTTTTGGGCATGAAAAAGGATCATTCACAGGAGCTCATGACAGCAGAAAAGGATATTTCGAATCGGCTAATGAAGGAACAATCTTCTTAGATGAGGTTGGAGAACTACCAATTGCATCACAAGCCAGATTATTACGTGTATTAGAAAATGGAGAAATTATAAAGGTTGGATCTTCAATAGCTCAGAAAATTAATGTCAGAATTATTGCCGCTACAAATGTAAATCTTCCTGAAGCAGTAAAGAAAGGAAAATTCAGAGAAGACCTTTACTATCGACTGAATACTATCAGTATTAACCTTCCAGCTCTTAGAGACAGAGGAGATGATATCAATTTACTATTTAGAAAATTCTCTGCTGATTTCGCGGACCAATATAACACACCACCCGTAAGACTAACTAATGATGCAGTTGAGGTCCTTAAAAATTATAATTGGCCAGGAAATATTAGGCAATTAAGAAACTTTGTCGCACAATTATCTGTTATAGAGCAAGAAAGAATGATCGATTCTAATAAACTACAAGAGCAATTACCTAATATTAAGAATAGCAGCCTTGTCAAATATAAAGATGAAAATAAAGCTGATTTATCAGAGAGAGAAATCTTATATAAGGTTCTGTTTGATATGAAAAGAGACCTAACAGAACTAAAAAAGATTACTTTTGATTTGATAAAAAAAGAAGGAAATACTGATATTATGCAATCAATAAATCCTACTATTTTTCATGAAAAAGATTATACCGAAACTCCTCTAGAGCATCAAAACGAACCAAAAACTATTGAAGTTGAAGAGTCACTATCATTATTTCAGCAAGAGAAAAGATTAATTGAGAAATCATTAACAAAACATAAAGGGAAAAGAAAAGATGCAGCTGCAGAGCTAGGAATATCGGAGAGAACCTTGTATAGAAAACTAAAAGAATTTGGACTATAAATGAGAAATATAATTTACATAATTGGAATAAATATCGTCCTTGTTTCATGTGGAATATACTCTTTCACAGGAGCATCTATCCCTGCTGATGCAAAAACAGTTTCAGTAGAATATATTACTACAAAAGCAGGAAATACACCAGCATCATTAAACCAAATAATCACTGAGGGCCTAAAAGATATTTTCTTAGCACAAACTAGCCTTGATCTAACAGAGAATCAAGGGGATCTTTCTTTTAGTGGGCAGATAACTAAATACCAGATAAAACCAATGGCAATAAAAGCAAATGAAAGCGCTGCTCAGAATAGACTTACAATAGGAGTAAAGATTAAATATAATAATAGTATTGATAATGAAAAAAATTTTGAAAGCTTATTTAATCGATATCGTGATTTTGATAGTTCAGAGAACTTAGCTGATGTAGAAGAAATCTTGATTGAAGAAATTACAAAAGAATTAATTGAAGATATATTTAATAAAGCATTTGTCAACTGGTAATGGACTCTAAAAAAATATTTTCTCTTATTCAAAAACCTAGACTAATTAGCAGTTCAGATATTTCTGAATTAGATAAATTACTTGCTGAGCACCCTTACTTCCAAACTGGGCAGCTATTACTAGCTAAAGGACTTTTAAATATTAAGAGTGTTAGATATAATAGACAACTGAAGAAAGCCGCCTCTTACTCTATTGACAGACAAAAGCTATTTAACTTAATTACACTTGATAAAAATCAAGAAGAAAGAACAGAGCCCTATAAAGAAGACAGAGAGATCGAACAATCTCTTAAAATCGGAACCCCATTAGAATTTCATGAAGATGAAATGCACTCTTTTTCAGAATGGTTAGTTTTATCTAATATAAAAAAAATTGACAGAAATAAAGACCCAAAAAGAAAAAACCTAATAGATAACTTTATTGACAGGAACATAAGTATAAGCAAACCAAAAAAAGAGAGATTCTTTAAACCGGTAGATATTGCAAAAGAAAGTTTAATTGAGAATGATAATTTAGTAACTCCTACTTTAGCAAGAGTTTACCTAGAGCAAGGACATTACAACAAAGCTATTTTAGCTTATAATAAATTAATCTTGAAATATCCAGAAAAAAGTAGTTTCTTTGCAGACCAAATTCAATTAATAAATAAATTAAATAATAAATAATATGTATACTGTTTTTGCAATACTTATCATTATTACTTCTGTACTTTTAGTACTAGTTGTTTTAGTTCAGAATCCTAAGGGAGGTGGGCTATCTTCATCTTTCGGGGGCGGAGCAGGGAATCAGATTATGGGAGCTAAGAAAACTACTGATTTTCTTGAAAAAGCAACTTGGACCTTAGCAATTACTCTAATTGCTCTCTCATTAGCTTCTAACTTTGCTATACCAAGAAACACGTTGGAAGAATCAACAGAAATAAAAGCACAAGAACAAATTGATGATGCTGTAATACCAAATCTACCTACAGCTCCAATTGATGAATAGTAATAAAAAAGTCTTCTTAAGATATTATTCTGACAAAATTTCAGTTATTTTCAATAAGAGAAGCTCTGGCATACTTTATGCAAATAGAATATTTAAAATAAAAAAATAAAAAATGGCAAGAATTAATATTACACCTTTAGCAGATAGAGTTATCATACAACAAGCTGAAGCAGAAACAACAACAGCATCTGGGATTATTATACCAGATACAGCTCAAGAAAAACCACAAAAAGGAACTGTTATAGCAGTAGGAAAAGGGACAAAAGAGAACCCTATTACCGTAAAAGTTGGTGACAATATCCTTTATGGAAAATATGCAGGAACTGAACTAAGATATAATGGAGAAGACTATATGATTATGAAAGAGTCTGATATATTAGCAATTATAAAATAAAATAACATGGCAAAAAACATAACATTTGACACAGAAGGAAGAGATGCACTCAAAAAAGGTGTAGATGCTCTAGCTAATGCGGTAAAAGTGACATTAGGACCGAAAGGAAGAAATGTAGTAATTAGCAAAAGTTTTGGTGGCCCTACAATTACGAAAGATGGTGTCTCTGTAGCAAAAGAGATCGATCTAGAAGATGCAATTGAGAATATGGGGGCTCAGATGGTAAAAGAAGTAGCTTCAAACACTAACGATTTAGCAGGAGACGGAACAACTACAGCAACAGTATTGGCTCAAGCCATTATAACTGCTGGGCTTAAGAACGTTGCTGCTGGAGCTAATCCTATGGATTTGAAAAGAGGTATTGATAAAGCAGTGGAAGTAATTATTAAGGATATCGAGAAACAATCCAAAGTGGTTGGGAACTCCTATGATAAGATTGAGCAAGTTGCATCAATATCAGCTAATAATGATAATGTCATTGGATCTCTTATTGCTGAAGCGATGAAAAAAGTAAAAACAGAAGGAGTTATTACAGTAGAAGAAGCTAAAGGAACTAACACCCATGTTGAAGTCGTAGAGGGCATGCAATTTGACAGAGGCTATTTATCACCTTATTTTATCACTGACTCTAATAAAATGGAAAGTAATTTAGAGAATCCTTATATACTAATATACGACAAGAAGATCTCTGCAATGAAAGACTTATTGCCGATTCTTGAGCAAACAGCAAAAGAAGGAAAGCCTCTTATGATTATTGCTGAGGATGTAGATGGCGAAGCACTTTCAACACTTGTTGTAAATAAAATTCGTGGTGCATTAAAAGTTGCGGCCGTTAAAGCTCCTGGATTTGGTGATAGAAGAAAGGCTATGCTCGAGGATATAGCCATCCTAAGTGGAGGTACTGTAATATCAGAAGAAAGAGGGTTTCAATTAGAAACTGCTACAATTGACATGTTAGGTACCGCTGAAAAAATTACAATTGATAAGGATAATACTATTATTGTAAATGGAGCTGGAAAGAGTGAAACAATAAAAGCAAGAGTTAATCAAATAAAAGCACAAATAGAAAGCACTTCTTCTGATTATGATAAAGAGAAATTACAAGAACGATTAGCTAAATTAGCTGGGGGTGTTGCTGTACTTTATGTTGGGGCCCCTACAGAAGTTGAAATGAAGGAAAAAAAAGATAGAGTAGATGATGCCTTATCTGCAACCCGAGCTGCTATTGAGGAGGGTATTGTCCCTGGTGGTGGTGTTGCTATTGTCCGTGCTGCCGAGAAGCTAAGTAAACTTAAGGGTGATAATGATGATGAGCAAACAGGAATTAATATTATTACAAGAGCTGTTGAAGAACCTTTAAGGCAAATAGTTGAAAATGCAGGAATGGAAGGGTCAGTTATTGTAGCTAAAGTACTTGATGGGAAAGCTGACTTTGGATTTAATGCTAAAACAGATAAATTTGAAGGACTTTATAAAGCAGGAGTAATTGATCCAGCTAAAGTTGTTCGAGTTGCTATTGAGAATGCAGCTTCAGTAGCTGGAATGATACTAACTACTGAATGTGTTATTTCTGAAATCCCTGAAGAAACACCTCCTATGCCTCCTATGGGTGGTGGTGGTATGCCAGGAATGATGTAAAAAGAATTACTTATATATTTAGAAAAAGTCCCTACTAATGTTAGGGACTTTTTTATTCTAAACCCCAGATCTTTTTAGATCTTATCAAATTCATACTAAATTTAACAATTTGTTGATAATAGTAACCTCTTTAAGCTTGTTTATTACAGAAATAATCTATTAATTAGCTCCAAATGTAGATTTTAATTTTGTACAAGAACATACTGAAGCTTGCTTATTTAAATACAAGAAAAATGAGAATAAATTATGAGTACTGAAAAAAATAAAACAACTAAAAAAAGCGAGAAAATATATGAAAGAGCAATCAAAGTATTAACAGGTGGAGTTAGTAGAAATACTATTTTTCGTAAACCTCACCCTTTTTACGTATCAACTGCTAACGGAAGTTACATAACAGATATTGATGGTTGTCAGAGGCTTGATTTTGCTAATAATATGGCTTCTTTGATTCATGGACATTCTCACCCTAAAATAGTTGAAGCCGTTACAAAGCAATTAAAAAGAGGATCAGCATTTGCAATGGGTTCAGAGATAGAAGTTAGTTTTGCTGAACTGCTAAATAATAGAACAAGAGCTTTTGAAAATATCCGATTTATGAACTCTGGAACTGAAGCTGTAATGACAATGATAAAAACAGCTAGAGTTTATACCGGCAAGCATAAAATTGCAAAAGCAGAAGGCTCTTACCATGGGACATACGACTATGCTGAAATAAGTCAAAATTCAGACCCTACAAACTGGGGAGATATTAACAATCCAAACCCTGTTCCTGTTGTAGAAGAAACTCCTGATGGCATTCTAAATGACATGGTTATTTTTCCATACAATGATACTGAAAGAACGCTTGCTCTATTAAATCAGAATGCTGATCAAATTGCGTGTGTCTTGATTGATCTTGTTCCTCACAGAGTAGGACTTATACCAGCAAAAAAAGAATATATTGAGGCTATTTATAAATGGACAAGAAAAAATAATGCAGTCTTAGCGTTTGATGAGGTAGTAACATACAGGGTCAACTATTCTGGAGCACAAGAAAATTATAATGTAGACCCAGACCTAACAGCATTAGGGAAAATTATTGGAGGAGGATTTCCTATTGGAGCTCTAGCTGGTAAAGCTGAGATAATGCAAGTTCTTGACCCTAGGGAGACGAATATTAAACATCCACATTCAGGGACTTTCTCTGCAAACCCTATATCGATAACTGCTGGCTATACAGCAATGAGCTTGTTTGATAAGCAAGCTGTTTTAAATTTAAATAAGCTTACAAAAAAAGCAATAGAACAAATTGAAGAAGCAATTAATTTAGCAGAAATACCAGCTTGTGTTACTGGAGCTGGATCCATGTTTAGAGTACATCTTAATAAAAATAAACCGAGAACATACCGAGAAGCTTACCAAGGAAAGGAGGTCAAAGTAATTATTAATGAGTTACTTGATTATTTATTTTTAAAAGAGAACATACTCATGATCAATACTTGTGCTTGTATGTTCTCGACAAATCTAGACCAAACGCATGTTGATAGATTATCAGAGGCGCTTTTAAATGGGTTCAGAATAATAAAACCGAAACTAGAAAATACCTTATAAATATAGTTTTCAAAGTTTCATCATAAGAACACTTGATTAACTAGTCCACATTATCATGAAGGAAAGAATTGTTTTGTTTTAGTTCAGTGGTATTATTATTACCGTTAGCTAAAGTATAAGAAGAAACTTCACTTTCAGATGAATGAGTTGGCTGTTCAGTATCGATATTATCTCTCTTATATGCAGGCACATCTTCTAATGAAGTTAATCCTGAAGGAGTCCGTAATTGAAGCGATATAGTTCTCAATCTATTTTCTCTTTCCCTAGATTCAACTTTCATAACCTCAGAATTAACTGATGCAGACTCAAAAGTATTTAATGTTGGCTCAACTACCTCTTCTTCATTTTCAATATCTGGAACAACTAATTTTTCAGAAATATTTGGCTCCTCTTCTGGCATATTTGATATAATTGTTTCATTAAGAGATTCTTCCTGCGTGATAGACTCATCATCACCACCTAAATCAAAAACAATCTTTTTTGAAACATTCTCTGATTCAACAACTGTATCAATTTCCTCCTCAACTGATTCAGGGATCTCTATTTCAGGGATCTCAAAATCAATCTCTTCATCTAACAATAAAGTCTGTTGTCTAGACTCATCTATAGCTGACTTGTCTTTATTAAGAGTATCAGTAGGTTCTATCTCATCAGTGGTCATTGTGTCAAAATTATCTTCAGATAATGTCACAGTAGTAGGCCCTTTTGGTCTTCTTCTTTCTTGAAATCCTGTAGCAATCACGGTAACACTAATCGCCATTCCTAATTCAGGATCAATACCAATCCCCTCAATAATATTAACATTTGCTCCAGCAACTTCTTGTATTTTATTCTTTATCTTTCCAAGTTCTGACATCTTAATCTCACCATCACCATCACCAGTTACAATTTTTAACAATACTTGCTGAGCGCCAGTAATATCGTTATCATTTAAAAGTGGTGAGTCTAAAGCCTGAGTAACAGCCTCAATTGCTCTGTTATCACCTTCAACCTTCGACTGTCCCATAACAGCAGTTCCGCTATTTTCTAGTACTTTTCTTGCGTCATTAAGATCAATATTTACCAGTAAGTGTTCTGAAATAACCTCTGCAATTCCTTTTGTAGCTGTATTTAATACCTCATTAGCTTTTGCAAATGCATCAGTAAAAGTAAGATCACCATACACCTCAATTAACTTATCATTATTTATTACTAAGAGTGTATCAACATACTTCTTTAATTCTGTAATACCAGCATCAGCATATTGCCTTCTATAGCCTCCTTCAGTACCAAAAGGTATAGTAACAACTCCAACTGTAAGAATACCTTTTTCTTTAGCGATTTCAGCAATTACAGGAGCTGCTCCAGTACCTGTCCCCCCTCCCATACCTGCTGTTAGAAATAACATCTTAGTATTTGCATCAAGTAATTCTATTATCCTATCTGCACTTTCTTCAGCAGCCTTTTTTCCGATCTCAGGATTAGCTCCTGCACCAAGACCTTCAGTTAAATCCTGCCCTAACTGAATCTTAACTGGCACAGGACTAGCTTCTAATGCTTGATTATCAGTATTGCATATAACAAAATCAACACCTTTTATTCCATTTATGTACATGTAATTTACGGCATTACTACCTCCTCCTCCAATACCCAAAACCTTTATTTGAGATGATTGATTTTTTGGCATCTGGAAATCCATTCCTAAGTCAATTGCGCTCATAATTTTCTTTTTTTAATTTTATAATTAATATTCGTTATCTTAATCTACATCCTCATCAACAAACCAGCCTGTTATTCTTTCTACTAAACTAATTTCGTTGGTTGATTCTTCATTATCATTAATAGTCTTATCAACCTCTACCGCTTCAAATTGCTCAGGATACTGTTCTATATACTCAAAGCCCTTTAGGACCAAACCTACACCTGTTGAATACATTGGGCTAACAACTAAGTCTTTGGATTCAGCACCCAAATATTCATTAGGGTACCCTATCCTAGTTTCTTTACCGGTGACATAAGCAACTAATTGTTTTAAATTTCTAATCTGAGAACCTCCTCCAGTTATTACAATTCCAGTCATCAATTTATTCTCATAGCCAGAAACTTTAATTTCATGATATACAAGATCAATAATTTCTTTATACCTAGCTCCAATAATCTCAGATAAGGTTTTTACCGCTATTTCTTTTGGAGGCCTTCCTCTTAATCCTGGAATAGAAACCATTACATTCTCTTGATCATCAGTATACATGGCAGAACCAAACTTGATTTTTAAAAGCTCAGCTTGCTTTTCTAATATCTCTAATCCAGTTTTAATATCTTTTGTAATTACATTTCCTCCAAAAGGAATGACAGCCGTATGCCTAATAATATTTCCTAAAAATATAGCAACATCAGTAGTTCCTCCTCCAATATCTACTAAAGCTACCCCCTCCCTTAATTCATCTGCATCTAAGGTTGCAACTGCTGAAGCAAATGGCTCCAACACTAGATCCTTTGTTTTTAACCCTGATTTCTCAACGCATCTCATAATATTTCGAACAGCACCAACTTGAGCTGTAATAACATGAAAATTAGCCTCTAATTTTACCCCAGCCATACCTTTAGGATCTTCGATACCATCTTCACCGTCAACTGTATATTCTTGAGGAATAACATGAATTACTTCCTCGCCAGGGATAGTAATCAATTTAAACATATTGGATTTTAATTTATCAATATCTGCTTTGCCTATTTCAACATCAATATTATCTCGAACTATTTCACCTCTGTGTTGCAAGCTTTTTATATGCTGACCAGCAACGCCAACAAACACATCTTTTATCTTAATACCTGACTTTTTCTCTGCCTGATCTACTGCATCAACTATTGAAGCAACTGTTTTATCTATATTTGCAACAATACCTCTAGATACTCCATTAGATATAGCCTTGCCTGTCCCAAGAATTTCTAACTTTCCATATTCGTTTTTTCTTCCTATCATTACGGATATCTTGGTAGTTCCAATATCAAGACCAACCATGAAGGATCCTTTAGGCAGTTGTTGTATGTTTTCTTCCATCATTTTATTTTTTTGTACAAATAATTTGATTCTTATACTTTAAGTTAATATCAGAATAAGTTTGCCATCCTTTTACTGGTAATGCTACATTATAGAGCTGGTATAAATGATCTAACTTTTCTTTTATATTGTCCAACCCCCCAACATGTATTTTATGCTTTCCTACTCGAGGAATTAATATTATATCATCATCATCATGATAATGAAGCTGGGTTAATTGTGATTTCCAGAAATCTGATTTATTAATTTCATTGACAAATGCAACAATTTCTTTATAATTATTACTTGATATTTTACCTGTAGCTACTAGTAAGCATGGGGTATAATTCTCTGACAAATCCATTCGTTCTCCAAACTTATCTAGATAACAATCATCAAAATTACTTTTTACCCTTACAATTGCTTTCTTTTGCTCGACAAGTATATTGACATCGCCCTTTTGATTAGAATATACCTCTGCATCCTGTATTCCGGGGTGTAACTGAAGTATTTCCTCTATATCATCTATCTGAAAATCATTCACTAAGACACTATCAAAACTGATATTATTAGCAACTAAATAAGTTAAAATGATTTGTTTATTGATAAAATCCTCCTCGGATACTCCAATACTAATCTTATTTAAGTTAAGAAGTTGTTTAGTTTGCCTCTCATTAGTAAATGACAATGTAACTAATAATAAAAACGTTACCAAAACCCACTTAAATATGATAAGAACTCTTCTCATTAATTTAACATATGTTTTATTGGTTCAACTAAATCTCCTATATCTCCCGCCCCTAATGTTAAAAGAACATCAATATCTTTACATCTTAATACTGACAATAATTCTTGTTTTGAACAAACCTCTTGCTTAGGGCTATTGCAGAGATCTAGTAACATCTCTGAATTAACATCAATAATTGGCTCTTCTCTTGCAGGATAAATATCTAATAATACTAAATTATCAGCCTTGGATAATGAAAGTGCAAATTCACTAGCAAATTGCTGAGTTCTGGTATATAAATGAGGCTGAAACACTACAGTTATCTCCCTTGAAGGATACAATTGTTTAGCCGCAGTAATCGTAGCGCTAACTTCATTAGGATGATGTGCATAATCATCAATATACACTAGTTCTTTTGTCTCGATATGTTTATCAAACCTTCTGACTATTCCTTTAAATGTAGAAAGTCCTTGCGCAATATTATTATACGACAAACCTAAATAAATAGAAACTGCTGATGCAGCTAAAGAGTTACTCACATTATGAATACCTGGCAATCGCAAGTCTAAATTTACTTGCTTTCTTTCATATGGAATACCTTTCATGCTATCTAAAACTATCATATCAAATAACATCCTCCCATCATTTATTTTCACATTCCGAGCAAAATAATCTGCTTTATTATTAGCCGAATAAGTGGATTTCACGCCTCCCTCTGGTTTTGGCAGATCAATATCAATTGAGTCCTCAACTAATAACAACCCATTTTGTTTTATCTGAGAAGCAAATTGTATAAATGCCTGATGCAAATCATCTTTATTATTATATACATCTAGATGATCAGCATCAACAGATGTAATAATTGCGATGTCAGGTTCTAGCTCCAAAAAGGATCTATCATACTCATCAGCCTCAATAATTAAAATATTAGCTTTATCTGCTAAAAGTAAGTTGGTATTGTAGTTCCTACTAATACCTCCTAAAAATGCCGTTATTTCTTTTCCTGAATTCTGCAGGATATGAGCAAGTATTGTTGAGGTTGTTGTTTTACCATGAGTTCCTGCAACTGCAATTGTAAATAATTTCCTACTAATCATACCAAGAACTTCAGATCGTTTATAGACATTAAATCTTTTTTCAATAAAGTAGGAAAAGATTTTATTCTCAATAGGAATAGCAGGAGTATAAATCACCAAAATATTATTAGATTCTGTATTCCTTATTTGTTCAGGCATATCGTTTACTAGATCAGAATAATGAATATTTATTCCTTCATTCTCTAATTCTTTACACAAATCAGATTCTAATTTATCATATCCATAAACTAAACAGCCTCTAGCATTAAAATAACGTGCCAGAGCACTCATTCCAATGCCACCTATACCGATCAAGTAAATATTTTTATATAAATCTAAGCTCATTTTACTAAATCCAATGCTATTTTTGCAATCCTTTCCGCTGCATCAACAACTGCTATCTTTTTAATGTTACTACTTAAAGATCTTTTCAAATCTTTATTTTTAATCAAATCTTCAAGAGTATCTACAAGTTTACGATTTGCATTAGCATCCTCCACAAGTATTGCCGCATTCTTATTAACCAAAGATTGTGCATTTTTAAATTGATGATTTTCTGAAACATTTGGAGAAGGAACTAAGATCAGGGGCTTCCCAACACAGCAAAGTTCAGAAATAGCAATAGCTCCTGCTCTTGATATAATAATATCTGCAGAGGCATATGCTAAGTCCATTTCTTTTATAAAGGCATAAGCATTAACCCCTTTTACGTCTATATCTGCAAGGTATTGCTGAGCCTTGTCGTAAAAAGAAGCTCCTGTCTGCCATATTAAATTAATACCGATACTTTCAATTCTATTAATATTCTCAGCAATTGCTTTATTTATTGTTAAAGCACCCAAGCTACCACCAACCACCAATACTGTTTGTTTATTTTTATTAATTTCAAAGTAATTCTGAGCATTTTTATTTTGAATATCAAAACCTAAAATATCTTTACGAATTGGATTTCCTGTTAAGATCAATTTCTCAGATGGAAAAAAGCGTTCCATTTTATCATAAGCTACACAAATCTTCTGAACATATTTAGCTAAAATCTTATTTGTAATTCCAGGGTAAGAGTTTTGCTCTTGAATAAGTGAAGGAATCCCTCTTTTTGCAGCAACATAAATCACTGGAGCGCTAGCATATCCACCTGTTCCAATAACTAAATCAGGATTAAATTGTTTTATAATCTTCTTTGATCTCCATATACTATGAATAAGCTTAAAAGGGAAGGCAAGATTCCTACTATCTATTTTTCTTTGCAGTCCACTAATCCAAAGTCCTACAATCTTATATCCAGCAGCTGGAACTTTATCCATTTCCATCCTGTCTTCTGCACCAACAAACAAGAATTCAACAGCTTTTACTTGGCTTTCTATAGCATTAGCAATTGCAATTGCCGGGAAAATATGCCCGCCTGTACCACCTCCACTAATAATAACTTTAAGATTTTTCATATTCTCCCATTAATGAGTTTCTACTAACACTTAATACAATACCTATAGAAATACATGTAAACACTATTGAGGTACCCCCCATACTTATCAAGGGAAGTGTCTGTCCTGTTACCGGAAAGATTTCTACAGACACTAACATGTTTATTAATGCCTGAAAAACTAAAGAAAATATGAGCCCAACAACTATCAAGCTTCCAAAGATACTATTAACCTTTAATGAAATTCGAACAGCTCTAAAGAGTAATATAAGATATAGCAGAATTGCAACAACGCCACCAAGTAAACCATATTCTTCTAAAATAATAGCATAAATAAAATCAGACTCAGAGTAAGGTAAAATACTTCTTTGTGTACTTTTCCCAGGACCGACTCCTTTAATACCACCATTCTGTATTGCAACTAATGCTTGCATTTGCTGATAATCTTTATCTACCTCATCTACTTCTACAAAATAGCTGTCAATCCTACTAACCCAAGTTTCAGAGCGAGGGATGACCCTTTCTCCAAAAGATGTATATTTTGTTGCTGCATAAATAACACCTGACACTAAAAAAGATAACGCAAGTACTTTTGTAATAAAAGCTATTTTTACTCTACCAATAAACATCAGAACAATGCCATTGATAAAGACGAGTGCTGAAGTAGAGAAATTATTTGGTAAAATCAAAACACAAACTATAAGCAAAGGGAATAAAATATACCATGCAAACTCTTTAAATCTATCTAAATTCTCTCTATTAATACTTATTTGACGAGCCATAAATAAGATCACTGTAAGTTTTGCTACATCAGAAGGTTGAAATCGGAGTCCTGCTAATTCAATCCACCTTGAAGCCCCATTTATTGTAACCCCTATCAACAAAACTAAGATCAATAAAACTAAAGATGTAAAATACCCTAATTGACCTAATTTTGAAAAATACTTAAAAGGAATCAAATGCACTATGTACATGCAAATTAAACCTAATGATAATTTAAAGATATGTTGTGTTAAATCGACCCAACCTGCAGCAGAATATACTACCATCACAGAAAACAATGACAATAAAAAAACTATAATCCAGATGGTTTTATCCCCCCTCAGCTTAATATTTTCAAAAATATGATGCATTTAAAGAATCCTAACTGCATTTTTGAATTGAAAACCTCTATCTTCATAATTAGAAAACAAATCAAAACTTGCACATGCTGGAGATAAAAGAACAACATCTCCTTTATCCGCTAAACTATACGACTGGTTAACCGCCTCATCCATTGATGAAGCCTGAACAATAGTCTCAACCTTTCCTTTAAAAGCACTAATGATATTTTGATTATTCTCTCCTAAACAAATAATTGCCTTTACCTTATCTCTTACCATATCATATAATTCAGAGTAATCATTTCCTTTGTCAACACCACCAACAATCCAAACTGTTTCTTTTTGCATGCTTTCAAGTGCAAACCAACAAGCATTCACATTCGTTGCTTTTGAATCATTAATGAAATCTATCCCATGTACTGTTAATACATATTCTAATCTGTGTTCTACATTCTGAAAATCAATCATTGATTTCCTAATAACTGAATCTTTTACATCAAAGACTCTAGCAGCTATCCCAGCAGCCATAGAGTTAAAGGTATTATGTTTTCCCTGAAGAGCTAGTTCTTGAATTGTCATAGTTTTATTATTTATATTTATTATTAGTTCGTTTTCATTTAAATAACCTCCCTCATCTATTTCTTTTATTAGTGATATTGGAAGTGTTTTTGCTTTAGTACTTATCTTATCTATAATTGTATCGTCTGCATTAAATATCAATACATCATTTTCAGTTTGATTCTCTGTAATCCTAAACTTTGATCTTGCATATTCTTCTAACCTATTATTATATCTATCTAGATGATCAGCCTTTATATTTAGTAATATTGCTATATCACTTCTGAATTTCTTAATTCCATCAAGCTGAAAGCTACTTAACTCAAGTACTATAAAGTCATAATCCCTCTCTGCAAGAGAAAGAGCAAAGCCAACACCTACATTTCCTGCAATCAGAACATCATAATCTGCATTTTTAAGGATGTGACCCAACAATAATGTAGTTGTAGTTTTCCCATTACTTCCTGTTATTGCTGCAATTCTTGCTTTAGTATATCGAAATGCAAATTCCACTTCAGATATTACTGATATTCCTTTTCTATGAATCTCCTTTACAACATCGATATCATCAGGGATACCAGGACTCTTAATTATCTCATTCGCATTTAAAATCTTATGCATAGTATGCTTTCCTTCTTCCCATTCAATCTTATTATTTAAAAGAACTGCTTTATGCTGATTAGTAATTACTCCATTGTCAGAAATAAAAACATTAAATCCTTTTTTCTTTGCTAGTACAGCTGCACCTAAACCACTAATTCCAGCTCCAAGGACAACTATCCTTTTATTCATTATCTTAATTTTAATGTTACTACTGTAATGACTGCAAGCATAATGCCTACAATCCAAAATCGTGTTACGATCTTACTTTCATTCATTCCTAGTTTTTGATAATGATGATGTAAAGGAGCCATCTTAAAAATCCGCTTCCCTTCTCCAAACTTCTTTTTTGTGTATTTAAAATAACCTACCTGCATAATCACTGATAAATTTTCAACTAAGAAAATCCCACACAATACTGGAATTAATAATTCTTTCCTTATTAATATAGAAACAACAGCAATAATGCCCCCAAGAGCTAATGAACCTGTATCCCCCATAAATACTTGTGCTGGATATGAGTTATACCACATAAAACCTACACAAGCTCCTACAAATGCTGCCATATATATCACTAATTCACCAGTGTCTGGAATGTACATTATATTCAAATAATCAGCAGCAATTATATTCCCAGACACATAAGCAAAAAGAGCTAATGTTCCTCCTATAATTGCAGAAGTACCTGTCGCCAATCCATCAAGTCCATCAGTCATATTTGCCCCATTACTTACAGCAGTGATAATTATAACAACAATCAGGATAAAAAGAATCCAAGTATAATCCTTTGCAGATTCTCCCACCCAATCAGTCAATATTTGATAATCAAATTCATTATTCTTTAAAAATGGAGTGGTAGTTTTTGAAGACTTCTTCGCTAAATTAACAGAATCAAAAACTTCAGTATCTGATGAAAAACTCACTTCATCTTTTACAACGATGTCAGAATGAAATACCATAATCAATCCAACAATTATACCCAGTCCAATTTGCCCTAATACTTTGAACCTGCCAGCCAATCCTTCTTTATCTTTTTTAAAGACTTTTATATAGTCATCAATAAAACCAATTACACCCAACCATACTGTGGATACTATCATAGTGATAATGTAAATGTTATCAAGTTTTGTAAATAATAAAGTTGGGATTAGTATTGCTGCTAAAATGATTAAGCCTCCCATTGTTGGGGTTCCTTGTTTTTGTTCCTCACCTATAAGTCCTAACGATCTTACTTCCTCACTAATTTGTTTTCTTTGGATTAACTCAATAATCTTACCCCCAAAAACAAGTGAAACCAACAAAGATGTAATTACAGCCATAGCTGCTCTAAAAGAAATATATTGAAATAGGCCAGCTCCTGGAAAATCATATACGCTTTGCAAGTATTCGAATAAGTAGTATAACATATTAGTTATTTATATTTAATGATTGTTTTAATTCTTCCATATCGTCAAATGGCAATTTTTCGCCACCTATCTCTTGATACTTTTCATGTCCTTTGCCTGCAATTAAGATGATGTCTTTTGGATTCGCTAATCTTCCTGCAGTCATTATTGCTTGTCTTCTATCATTGATCACAAGAACCTTCTTCTTTTGCACAGGATCTAATTCTTTTATCATATGCTGAATTATTTCATCTGGATTTTCTGATCTTGGATTATCAGAAGTAATAATAACCTGATCACTTAAATTACAAGCAACTATCGCCATAAATGGTCGTTTTGTTTTATCTCTATCGCCACCACAACCCACAACAGTTATTAACTCCTCTTCATTTGTTCTGATATTATTAATTGTCGACAAAACATTTTTTAAAGCATCCTCTGTATGGGCATAATCAACAATACCAGTAATTTTATCATCATTCCTTACAAACTGAAACCTCCCCTCTGCTGGAATAAGCATACTTAATGCTGTAAGCACATCATAATCCTCAAAAGAAAATTGATGTGCAATTGCATAAACAGCCAAAATATTATATGCATTAAAATCGCCAATAAGCTTTACCCAAACATCCACATTATTAATCTTTAACAACATACCCTGAAACTGATTTTCTAATACTTTTAACTTATAATCTGATGATGACCTCAAGGAATATGTAAGCTTCCTAGCTTTAGTTCCTTCTAGCATTTTTAAACCGTTTTTATCATCATTATTTGTTAATACAAAAGCATTTTTATTTAACGAATCAAAAAAAGATTTCTTCACATCACGGTATTCAGCAAAAGTGTTATGGTAATCTAAATGGTCATGAGTAATATTTGTAAAAACTCCTGCAGAGAAATTAAGTCCATTTACTCTGCCTTGGGCCAATGCATGCGAACTAACCTCCATAAAGCAATACTCACAACCATTCTTAATCATCTTGTCAAGTAAGAAGTTTATCTGTAATGCATCTGGCGTTGTAAAAGTTGATTCTATAGCTTCATCCATTATCTTATTCTGTATAGTAGACAACATACCTACCCTTAGATTAAGTAAAATAAAAAGCTGGTGCAATAAACTAACAATAGTCGTCTTGCCATTAGTGCCAGTCACCCCTACTAACTTGATTCTTTCAGAAGGGTTGTTATAGAAATTAGCTGCTAATATAGCTAATGCATCATGTGAACTCTCAACCTGTATATAGGTTACTTGTTCATTTATATCTTCAGGAATATCTTCAATAATAATACTGCTAGCCCCATTCTCAATGGCATTAGAGATATATTTATGCCCATCATCTATAATTCCTTTGATTGCAACAAACAGATTGCTTTGCTTCACTTTTCTTGAATCAAACTGAATATTAGAGATCTCTAAATCAGTTTTACCAATTAACTTGTCAATACTTACTTTATATAAAAGATGCTGTAACTTCATTATCCTAATTCTATTTTTATTACACCTCCTTTCTTTATTAGCTCGCCTTTCTTGATAGATTGTCTTATAATCTCGCCACATCCTGAAATTTTCACTGTCAATCCATAAGTTTCTAATAGATATATTGCGTCCTTTAAATTCATGCCTCTTAAATTTGGCATGCTTCCATTCTGCAAATCTTCTTCTACTTTCCTTACTTCTAACCTTACCTCTTTATCAGAAGTCAAAGCAACCATGTAATTAGCTTCTGTTGCGTCATTAATAATCTTTAAGTCATTTAAAACAACAGTTGCTTGTTTTACTTTTCCTTGTTTTATCTTTGGCAAACTCTTATAGTTCTCTGAAACTAGCATTGGGTTATGGATGTCCATGTCAAGAGCGTAAACTTTATCAGCTAATTCTTTAAATATAGGTGCAGCCACTTTACCTCCATAAACCTGACCATTCTTTGGATTATTAATAACAACAATACACGAATACTTAGGATCATCAGCAGGAAAGAAACCAGCAAATGAGGCTTGATACTTCTTTTCTTCGCCCTCCTTTCTTCCTGCATAATTAAGCACAGTTGTACCTGTTTTTCCAGCAATTTTATAATTATCTGACTTAATATCTTTTGCTGTTCCGTAATCCACTACCCCAATTAATAAGGGCATAATTTCATTAATAGTAGATTGAGAACAAATAGCAGGATTTATTACCTCAGGGTATTTCTTTACTATCTCTCTTCCCTCAGAGACAATAGATGAAGTAAAAATTGGCTTCATCATCTTACCATTATTTGCAATCGCATTATAGAATGTAAGTACATGTAATGGAGTCAATGCCATTTCATATCCAGTTGACATCCAAGGCAAAGTAACTCCAGACCAACCTCTCTTATTAGGCGCAGGCATTCTTAAGCCTGGAGGATATGGGAGCTCTAATTCAAGCGGAGTATTCAAACCCATTTTATAAATCCTATTAGTATAAGATGTCGGCTCTTTCTTGTAGTTATCATTTATTATTCTGGAAATCCCAACATTTGAAGACATAATAAATGCTTCCTGAATACTTACTTTCTGAAAATTGTGAGGCGAATCTTTCATTACTCTGTCATAATATTGTATCATCCCCATTTGCAAATCAACAGAGTCAGAAACCTTAAATTTACCGTCTTCTAATCCTGCAATTATAGAAGCTAATTTAAATGTTGATCCTGGCGCATCATGCTCAGCCATCGCGTAATTATAATACTCACTCACTCTGTCAAGCGTATCCTTCCTAAGATTTGCAATAACTTTTATCTTACCAGTTGCTACTTCCATAAGCACTACACACCCCCAATCGGCATTCTGTTTAATCAATGTTCTTTCTAATGATTTCTCTGCAACATCCTGCATGTCGATATTTATAGTCATTACAATATCTTTACCTGCTTTTGGCATTTTATTTCCTTCAGAATCTTGATGAACCCAAACTCCTTGAGCAATTTTTCTCTTTAAATGGATCCCATCAATTCCTGATAGTACTGGATCATAGGCTCGCTCAACTCCAACTGGATTTACCTCACGATATTCTCCTATTGTTCTTTGTGCAAGGACACCAAAAGGTGTCTCTCGATTTGGCCTTTGCTCTGCAATAAGACCTCCTCTATTCTGTCCAAGTTTAAATATTGGAAATTTCTTAAGTAAATTCAGCTCATTATGAGTAACCTTAACATGAAGTCTAACATATTTATTTCTTTTTGACTTCTTGGATAACCTTAAAAATTGCTCATACTCATCTGATGTTTTATCATTAAATAAATCTGCAAGAGCTACAGATATCTCAGCAACATATTCTTCAAATAATACGTCATCTATTACACTCATGTCAAGATGAACATTATAGAGTGGCATTGAGATAGCAAGTAAAGAACCATCATCTGCAAGAATATTACCCCTTGGAGCCGGAACAGTAAAAAACCTTGGTTGACTTGTAGTATTTATGACTGCATCAAATTGCTGGACTTTTATCACCTTCGCAACAACAGTAAAAAAAACAAATAGAACAAATAGATATAAGCCTATGACTCTAATATTTGTTTTTTGCGTTTCTTTATTCATTAAGCGTAATAATTTCTGGATGAACTAAAGATGTTCTAAGCCCTTCTTCTTCTACAATTTTTTCAATTACAGACCTTCGATACATGCTCATTAACTCTGATTTTGTAGTAATATATCCTAACCTTAAGTCAGCGACTTCTTTTTCTAATGCAATTGATCTTTTCAATAATGCTTCAGCATGAAATGAAGAACGAATATTAATAAGCACAAGTACAACTATCATTAGTAAAAAAGGAACAAGTTTAGAATTGCTTCTATCAGCAATAAACTCCCCTCTTAAAATTGAACTAATTGTATTTGCTCTCTCAGTTTTTATTCTCATTAATTTTTTCTGCTACTCTTAATTTTGCACTTCGTGCTCTTGAGTTATCTTTCACCTCTTTTTTGGATGCTATGATTACTTTTTTATTTATTTCCTTAAGTTTCTTAATTTGATTTCCAAAGAAATCTTTCTTAACTAATCCATCAAAATTTCCTTTCTTCATCAAATTCTTCACTAACCTATCTTCCAATGAATGATATGATAGAACTACTAACCGCCCATCAGGATTAAGCATATCAATTGCGCTTAATAACATTTCTTGGAGAGCAGAAATCTCATCATTTACCTCAATTCTGATTGCCTGAAAAACTCTTGCGAGAAACTGGTTTCTATGCTTCTCATGAACTATTTCATTTATAACAGCAATTAACTGAGTTGTAGTTCTAATTGGGCTAATAGATCTAGCTCTAACAATCTCTCTTGATATCCTCCTTGAGTTATTTAAATCTCCATATCTAAATAAAATACTTGCCAAGCTCTCTTCTGAGTAGTTATTGATTACTTCTATTGCTGATAAATCTGCATCCCTATTCATTCTCATGTCAAGTTTGCCAGTAAATCGAGTTGAGAAACCCCTTTCAGGAATATCAAACTGATAAGAAGAAACTCCTAAATCAGCAAGTAAGCCGTCTATTTTTTCAACCCCCTCCATTCTTAGAAAGTTACTCAAATACCGAAAATTTGCATTAATTAATTTAAATCCTGCCTGCTTTAAATCATTATTAGCAGCATCTCTATCTTGATCAAAAGCAAATAACCTACCATGACTTAATTTACTCATAATCAATCTTGAGTGGCCACCACCCCCAAAAGTAGTATCTACGTAGATCCCTTCAGGTTTTATATTCAATCCATCTATACATTCTTGTAGTAATACAGGGTTATGATAAACCATTAGAATCAGTTGATGTTTGGCCTCCCATTACTTCTTCAGATAAATTACCAAAATCCTTTAAAGTTTCAGCAACTGAAGACTCATACTTTTTTTTGTCCCATATCTCAATCATATTGACTGATGATGATAATACAATCTCTTTATCCAAAGCCGCAAAAGACAACAAATCTTTTGGGATTAGAAAACGACCAGCATTATCTACTTCAACTATCTTTAGCCCTGCCATATATGATCGAATAAAATCATTATTCTTTTTTACAAATCGATTAAGCTTACTCACTTGACCAACCACCTTATTCCATTCATTCATAGGATGAATTTCTAAACACTGATTAAATACAGATCGTTTAATTACAAAACCATCAGAAATTACCTTTAGTAACTGCTTCTTGAGAGAGGCAGGAAACATTACACGTCCCTTAGCATCAACCTTACATTCGTGTGTTCCAACAATATTAATCACCTAGTGTTTATTTTAAATCTGGGTGCTAATATACGAATAAACCCCACTTTCTCCCACTATACCCCACTTTGTTGATAACTTTACCCACATCCGTCAAAAAAAACGCACCCTCAAATCTAGTATTTGACTTTAATAAATATTTTCGTTTCTTTGTAATCTAAAATCTAAAACTCTATATGGTTAAGGAAGAAGGGAAATTTAAATGGCTTCAAGAAGGTGTGAGTGGGCAACCTATCATCCTACTGCACGGTCTAATGGGTGGAGTTGAAAACTTTGGAGAGATGGTTGATTTTATATCAGAAGAATATGTAGTCTACGGTCTTGACCTAAAACTTTTTGAAGGTAACTTACTTAAGGTATCTGTAAAAGCATTAAGTGACTACCTATATGATTTTATGAGCCATTTAAATCTTGATAGCGCTGTACTAATAGGAAACTCCATGGGAGGTCATATTGGCCTAATATTCACAAAAGAACATCCAGAGAAAGTTGATGGATTAATATTAACAGGAAGTTCAGGACTATTTGAAGAGTCAATGGGAAGCTCTTTTCCTAGAAGAGGTGATAAAGATTATATCCGCGCAAAAACTGAAGAAGTATTTTACGACCCAAAAGTAGCTACAGATGATTTAGTAGATCGGGTTTTCGAAATTGCTAACAACAGAATCTCTGTACTTAAATTATTAGGATATGCAAAATCAGCTATTAGACATAATATGGCTGACGATATCCCAAACATCAATAAACCTGTTTGCTTAGTTTGGGGCGCTGATGACAAAGTTACTCCTCCACACGTAGCTGAAGAATTTCATAAACTATTGCCAGATTCGGAGTTAAATTGGATTCCTTTATGCGGACATGCAGCGATGTGGGAGCACCCAAAAAGATTTAGTGAAATTGTACTTCAATTTCTTAAAGAAAAATTCTAATTATTTATGAAGATTAAATCTGCTGAATTTGTAATTAGCAATACTAATTACAAAATTTGTCCTACACCGGAAATTCCAGAATATGCTTTTATAGGAAGATCTAATGTGGGAAAATCATCATTAATAAATGCGCTTGCAAACAATAGAAAGCTAGCAAAAACATCAGGAAATCCAGGAAAAACGCAACTAATAAATCATTTTCTAATAAATAATAATTGGTATTTAGTTGACCTACCTGGATACGGATTTGCAAGAGTATCTAAAGTAAAAAGAGCGGAGTTTCATAATATGATAAGCGAATACTTATTAAATAGACTAAATCTTATATGTCTATTTGTTTTAATTGACAGTAGACACAAGCCCCAGCAGATTGATCAAGAATTTATGAAATGGTTAGCAGAAAAACGAATCCCTTTTACAATAGTTTTTACTAAAAGTGATAAACTTGGGAAAACAGCACTTTCTGATAACATCAAGAAATACAAAGCTACAATGCTTCAACAATGGGAATGGCTACCTGAAATATTTATTACCTCAGCAGAAAAAAAAGAAGGACTTAATGGCATCTTAACATATATTGAACGCCTCAACCCCCAATTTAAAAAAACATCTTAAAATTCTTTTATTTTTGTTTGTTCTGCGAAAAATTCACAATAATCCTTTAATGCACCTGCCAATTTGGAATGACCCGTTGCTTTATCTAATGTGTTAGCCATACCTATCATTGTTTGATGAAACATAATAAACATTTCATTTACGGGCATATCTTTAGTCCATAAATCAATACGCAAGGTTTCTTGGGTCTTTGCAGCCCAAGCTGAAACCATCAAAGCCTTAATATTATTTTCTACATCCATACCATTGCCTGAATCCATTCTAATATCTAATGGTAAATGATTTTCGTCTAATTCTACTTCAAACTTTAATGTCTGTTTCATACGCTATTATTTTGTTGGTTTATATTTTGATTGTTGGAGAAACTGCCTTGAATCAGTAAGATACATCAACTCTTCTATGTTAATTTTATTATTTTTCATATACTCACATACCATTTGATAACCTGTATAATAAGCTACCCTTGCAGGAGCTTCATTTGGCATCCCTTTAGCAAAAGGAGCATAATTTACAAAAGTTCTAAATTCATCTTCTTTTTTAGAAAACAGCAAATCTTCATAGACTAAATATTGCCAAATACTTGCTTCATTATCTATGACCCAATCCATTTGACTCTTAGTAAATCTAAACTTATCCTCAATTGGGATATCACGAAGCATTTTATCAATAAAATACATTACCTTGCCTTTATATATTATTTGAGACAACAAATCTCTACCACCTAAAAACTTCTGGAAATGCTCATTAAACCATACTTCCATTACATTTGATATAATAAACTTCTTTTGTTTCTGAAACCTAATATACTCAGGATCTGAAAGATACTTATAAAACTTACTATTTCTGCCTAGGAAGTTCTCTAAGCCAATTGCAATATTATTATCGTAAGTAACTACTCCATAATTAAAACCTCCAAAAAAAGTGGTTATCTCAGGTATAGGGAAGGATGGGAAGTTGGCAGAGAACTGTCCAAATGCTAACTCCAGATCATATTGAAGACTAGAGAAATCCTTGTATAATAAGACTGTAGAATCATATGCTTCTCTCATATCTTCCTGATGAGTAAAGGCTAATAACTCATCTTCATATTGCTTATTTTTCACCTCCCCACTTCGCATTATTTGACTAGCAAAAATCGCAGGAAAAGTGCCATAATCAGCCTCCCAATATAACATCTTATTTTGCACATTTTCTTCAGTAATTGAAAATAACTCCTCTTCAAACCTGTTGATTTCTAATTCTATCCTATCATAAACTTTATTCGATCCTAAAAACCAGGTAGCTGTGAAAAAAGTAAGTAATGCAATGCTAAAAAATAATAGTATTTGTTTCATAAGGCAAAAGTAAGAAGTTTTGCATTACATTTGCAAACAATTATGCGAACTACTAGTATAATAGATCATATTATAAATTGGCTAAAAGAATACTCAGAATTATCTAAGTCCAAAGGTTTTGTTATTGGAATATCTGGTGGAATTGACTCAGCAGTAACATCTACACTGGTTGCAAAAACTGGACTACCACTTATCTGCATAGAATTACCAATTCATCAACAAAAATCACAAGTAGAAAGAGGCTTGAAACATATTAAGTGGTTAAAAGATAATTTTACAAACGTAAGTTCTTCAGAACTTAACCTTACTCCTGTCTTTGAAAAATTTATATCTCAACTTCCAACCACTGAAGACAAACATGAACTTGCCTTAGTAAATACAAGGGCAAGACTTAGAATGACAACTCTTTATTATTTTGCACAAGCAAACAATTCATTAGTTGTAGGGACTGGTAATAAAGTAGAAGATTTTGGTATTGGATTTTTTACAAAATATGGAGATGGCGGAGTAGATATAAGTCCTATTGCTGATTTATTAAAAACTGAGATTTATACACTTGGGAAAGCACTTGGGGTCATTGAAGAAATTTTAGTTGCTGAACCTACTGATGGACTTTGGGGGGATGAAAAAACTGATGAGGAACAAATAGGAGCAACTTACCCAGAATTAGAATGGGCAATGAATTTAAACAGCAATAAAAGCGACTTATCAGAAAGAGAAGCTAAGATACTCTCTATTTACACAAAACTAAATAAAGCAAACCAACATAAAATGAAACCAATCCCTGTCTGTAAGATCCCAAATAATCTTAAGTAGCTTATTTTTTATTAATTTAGCCAGAAAATAATAAACAAAAAGTATGGGAAAATTAGAAACATCGTTCACCTGGTTCTTACTAATATGTATCTTAGGCTACTTACTTACAACAAATTATTATAGAATAAATTCAAATTGCAAAAGTGAAAATAACTTTAACTTGATTGAAGAAATTGAAAGTGAAGATAAAACTACTACTACTTTAACTAATTGCGATACTAACCTTAATATTGACAGTATGTTAACGGTTGTGGTAGAAGAATTAGAAAGTGACAGTACAAATATTGATCTAACCTTAAATAAGAATAGATTGAAAGTTAAAAGAAAGCAATCCTTATCAGAATAAACCCCCTATTTTCTTAGCCTTTCTTTAATAAAAGAAACCAAAATCAGTATCACCAAAATAAATAAACTTACTCTTCCAATATAATCACCAAAGCTAGTGTAAAAGGTAGGATTATTATTTATACCAACCATAGCTTCAATACAAATTTCTTCATCCCATTTTGTTTTATTCAGGATCTCTCCATTTGCAAGTATTACTCCAGAAATTCCTGTATTTGCTGAGCGTACGATTACTTTTCTTTGCTCAATAGAACGCAACCTAGCATATGAAAAATGCTGCTGATATCCTGCAGTATTCTTCCACCATCCATCATTTGTTATTATAGCTATCAAATCAGAATTATTAAAATCCATTTCACCATAAATACTTTCATAACAAATAAGCGGGCGAATATTTATACCATTAAAATAAAAGTTACTTAGTTTATTTTCACTACCCAAAGACCCTGAGACTCCTCCAAGATCTACCATTAGATTTGCTAATTTATCTAAAAGCATAGGGTAGGGTGTTTTCTCTGCTCCTGGCACTAACTTTATCTTATGGTAAACATCAACATTCCCACTATCCGGAATAAAGATAGCTGAATTATACGCATCATAAAATATATCTTTATTCCTAATCTTTCTGGCAGTACTTGTTTTTTTCTCAAGATGCCCAAACATCTTATAAGTTGAAGCTCCTACTAGAATGTTCAGATTCGGAAACTCTTCTTGTAGTCTCCTAAAAGCTCTAATACTATAAGTAGCTTCTATATTATTCTCCCATATCGGTTCTTGTAAAACTGTTTCTGGCCCTATTAAGAGCTCTGTTTCTTGGTCTAACTTTGATCTTGCTAAGACGATAAAATCTTTCAGTTGCTCTTCATATCCGACATTAAACTTATCAGTATAAGGATCAATATTAGGTTGAATAATTAATGTATTAACAGTCTCTCCCTTACTAACAAGGTAATCTTTTGTTAGATAAAGATAATATGAAATCCCAACTGGAATAAGAAAAAAAGATAAAAACAATAAAACTGATTTAATCTTTTGTTTAGATTTTATCGAACGAAAAACTAAAAAATTTATTAAAAGCACCCAAAAAGAACCTCCTAATACACCAGTATATTCGTACCATTGAACAAATTGAGTTGATTCAGCAAAAACATTACCTAATGTAAGCCAAGGCCATGATAAATCCCAATTTAAATGTAAGTACTCAAAAGTAAGCCAGGATACTATAAAAGCTACATAGCCTAACCTGTTATTAGTAATTGTCTTTATCTTATGAAACGCATAAAAAGCAATTGACATTAAAAAAGAATTAACTAGAAAAGCAAAAATAGATCCAAGAGGAGTCGCATACCATACCCAATAAGTAGTAAAAATATTGAAACACATGAATGAGATATAGCTATAACCAAATGCTTCACTCCCATTTTCAACTTCATCTTCTAGAATTAATAACGGAACAAAGCCAAGAAATATAAAAGGGAAAATGCCAATCGCAGGCCAAGAGAATGCTAGTAATAGTCCACTAAAGAGTGCTAGAAATATTTTTTTCATATTGATTACAAATATTATCATATTTTTGCTGATATGAATATATTAAAAAGGATTTTACCAAATTTAATTACACTAGCCAACTTAATTTGTGGGCTTCTTTCAATTATTTTTGCTTTTAAAGGGAGCTTAGATATGGCATCATTATGCATTTTCTCAGGTGCATTTTTTGATCTTTTTGATGGATTAACCGCTAGGGCTCTAAAAGTAAGCAATCAGCTTGGCAAGCAATTAGATTCTATGGCTGACATGGTTACATTCGGTGTTGCTCCAGGATTTATTATGTTTAATTTTATGTTTTATCTTAGTAATGATATCCTTTTTCGTCACTCAATGAGCAATCAACCAATTCTTTTACCGACATCATTAGCACTACTAATTCCTATCCTATCAGCTTATAGGCTAGCAAACTTTAACATTGATAAAAAGCAAACAGCTTCATTTATTGGATTACCAACACCCGCTCTAGGAATATTCTTTGCCGCTATTCCCCACATTAACTTTAAACAATTTCCGATGTTTATTGACATGAATTTTTTAACAATAATCTGCATTATAATGCCGCTACTATTAGTAGTAAATATGCCACTTTTCTCATTCAAATTGAATCCTAATGAAAATATTACTTCTAAGGTAAATATTCTCAGAGCTACACTTATTTTATCAACAGTGATATTATTCTTGGCATTTCAGTTTGCTGCTATCCCATTTATTGTAATTTTGTATCTGATTCTATCACTATTAAATAATATATTATAAATTATGAAGTTCAGAGCCGAAATAGATGTAATGCCACTTAAATCATTATTAGACCCACAAGGAAAGGCTGTAAGCGCTAGCATGGGGAATGTAGGGCTGTCAGAGATTAAAAATGTACGAATTGGTAAACATATTACGTTGGAAATCGAAGCTGAAAACAAAGAAACTGCATCATCTAAAGTAAATGCAGCTTGCAGTAAGATGCTTTGTAATCAGATTATGGAATCTTATGAGTTTACCTTAGAAGAGGCTTAATTATTTTCTAAGCTCAAAATTTTTCCCAAGATAAACCTTTCTAACTTGCTCATCCTCAGCAAGCTCTTGCGAGGTTCCTTGCTTTAATATATTCCCTTCAAACAAAAGATAAGCTCTATCAGTAATTTTTAAGGTTTCATGTACATTATGATCCGTAATAAGGATCCCAATATTTTTATTCTTTAATTTAGAAACAATTTGCTGTATATCCTCCACTGCAATTGGATCAACTCCAGCAAATGGCTCATCTAACAAAATAAATTTAGGATTTGTAGCTAGTGCTCTTGCAATCTCTGTTCTTCTTCTTTCTCCTCCTGATAGCAACCCACCTATATTTTTACGTACACCTTGTAAGCCAAACTCATCCAATAATGACTCGCATCTTGTATATTGCTCTTTCTTTGATAAAGTGGTCATTTCTAGAACTGACCTTATATTGTCTTCTACGCTCATTTTTCTAAATACAGATGCCTCTTGAGCCAAATAACCAATACCCATCTGAGCACGCTTATACATAGGTAGTTTTGTAATAGAAGAATCATCAAGATATACATTTCCTTCATTTGGATCTACTAAACCAACCATCATGTAAAATGAAGTAGTCTTTCCTGCTCCATTGGGACCTAAAAGCCCAACTATCTCTCCTTGTTTAACATCAAGAGAAACACCTTTCACAACGGCTCTTCCTGCATAATACTTTATGATATTTTTGGCTCTTAATATCATTACTGTTTCTTTTCTTGATTCTTAATCACTCTTTCTGATATTTTTATACTCATCTCATAAAGTAAGATCAAAGGTAATGAAACCAAAATTTGTGATGTAATATCAGGGGGGGTAATTATTGCAGATAATATCAGTGTTAATACCATAGCATGTTTCCGATATATACACATAAACTCAGGCGTTAATAATCCTATCTTAGTCAAAAAATATACAAGTATTGGTAATTCAAAAATTATACCATTAGCAAGGCTGACTGTAGTAACAGTTGAAATAAATGATGTTAAACTAATCTGGTTAGCAACTTCACTACTTACCTGGTACGATCCTAAGAAATTAACTGATAAGGGAGCTATAATATAATAGCCAAATAAAATACCAAACATAAAAAGCAATGAACTAAAAAAAACAACCCCTCTTGCAAGTTTAGTCTCTTCAGGATGCAATGCAGGACTAATAAAACGCCAAAATTCCCAGAAAACATAAGGAAAAGCAATAATAAAGCCTGCAAAGATTGAGGTCATAACATGAGTTGAAAATTGTCCACTCATAGTGATATTCATTAAAATAAAGGGAGATTCCTGCAAACAAAGTGCATCTTGCAATCCTAAATACTGAGAGATACTACATAATACTTTATAGGTAAGAAAGTTAGGGTCTCTTGGGCCTAAAAGAATCAAATCAAAAAGTATCTCTTTATAAATAAACGCAATCACTCCAAAGAACATAATTGCCGCAGCCGCTCGTATTAAATGCCATCTAAAGATCTCTAGATGATCTAAGAAGGACATCTCATTATCTTCACTATTCATTATACAACACCCTCTCTTAATAATTCATGAATGTGTACTATTCCAGCATATACACCATTATTCATCACAACTATTTGATTAATATTATTATTCTCCATGATCTTCAATGCATCATAAGCCAAGGACTCTAGTTCAATCATTTTAGGATCCTCACTCATTATATCTTTGGCTAGCACTCTTTTCAAATCACCACCTGTTTCAAGCATTCTTCTTAAATCTCCATCTGTAATAATACCTCTGAGCTTATTATTATCAATTACTGCAGTTGCTCCAACCCTTTTACTTGATATCTCAATAATTACTTCGTTCACAGTTGCATATTTATCAACTGCTGGGACATTCTTATCAGAGAGAATATCTGACAATCTTAAATACAGTCTTTTTCCAAGAGTTCCTCCTGGATGAAAGCGAGCAAAATCTTTATCTGAGAAATCTTTGCATGACAGTAAACTTACAGCGATGGCGTCGCCCATCACTAATTGAGCAGTAGTTGATGAAGTTGGCGCTAAATTATTAGGACAAGCCTCTTTCTCAACACTCACATCTAAAGAATAATCTGCTTCTTTTGCTAGAAATGATGTTGAATTTCCAGTTAATGCAATTATTTTATTCCCCATTTCCTTAATAGAAAGAAGAAGCGCTTTAACTTCTGGAGTATTGCCACTTTTTGAAATGCAAATCACTAAATCACCATCTTGAATAGATCCCAGATCACCATGTATTGCATCAGCAGCATGCAAAAAAACAGCAGGCTGTCCTGTTGAATTAAATGTAGCAACCATCTTATTTGCTATATTAGCACTCTTACCAATACCCGCTACAATCAGTCTTCCTTGCATATTCAGTATTAGCTTAATTATATTTACAAAATTATCATCAATCCTACTTTCCAATTCTGATATAGCCTCTAATTCTAAGGAGATTGTATCTCTAGCAACTTTTTTTATATCAATTGAAGATTTCATAAAAATAAAATAGTATATTCGTTGTATAAAAACAAGAACAAAAGTATCACATTTTTATAATAAATGAGCATTTCCACTGAAACACTGCACAAAAACCTCAAAGATATATTTGGATTTAATAGTTTCAGAGCTGAACAAGAAGATATTATCATCAACTTGCTTGAGGGTAATGACAGTATGGTCATTATGCCAACTGGAGGTGGAAAGTCAATGTGCTATCAACTACCAGCACTTATGTCTAATGGCTGTGCTATTATTGTATCTCCCTTAATAGCTTTAATGAAGAATCAGGTTGATGTGCTTAGAGGATATTATCAAAATGAAAGTATTGCTCATGTTCTTAATTCATCTCTATCAAAATCACAGATTAATCAAGTAAAGAGTGATATCTCAGATGGAAAAACAAAACTCCTATATGTAGCACCTGAATCACTTGTAAAAGCTGAAAACACTGAATTCTTAAGTTCTGTAAATATCTCTTTCTATGCAATTGATGAGGCTCATTGTATCTCAGAATGGGGACATGATTTTAGACCAGAGTATAGAAAATTAAAACAAATAGTAAATAATATAGGAGAAGCCCCAATCATTGCGCTTACAGCAACAGCAACACCAAAAGTAAGGCAAGATATAATGAAGAATCTTGAAATAAGTGATGCCAAGCTATATCTTTCTTCTTTTAACAGAAGTAATTTATTCTATGAAATCCAGCCTAAGAAAGATGTTGCTAAACAAATCATACAATATATTAATAGCAGACAAGGTGAGTCAGGCATTGTTTATTGTTTAAGCCGGAAAAAGGTTGAAGAAATTTCAGAGATACTACAAATAAACGGAATTAATGCCTTGCCATATCATGCAGGGCTTGAAGCAAAAAAGAGAGTAATGCATCAAGAAGCATTTTTAATGGATGATTGCAATGTGATTGTTGCTACAATTGCTTTTGGAATGGGTATTGATAAACCAGATATAAGATATGTAATACATCATGACATACCTAAAAGCCTAGAGGGTTATTATCAAGAAACTGGCCGCGCAGGAAGGGATGGAGGAAAAGGAGACTTAATAACATTCTATGACTATAAGGATATTGAGAAACTAGAAAACTTTTTACAAGGAAAGCCTGTTGCAGAGCAAGAAGTGGGAAGACTGCTAATAATGGAAACAATTACTTTTTCTGAGACGTCAATGTGTAGAAGAAAATATTTATTACATTACTTCGGAGAAGAGTTTAATGATCAAGAATGCAATCAGATGTGTGACAATTGCAAGAATCCAAAGGATAAAATTGAAGGCAAGAAGTATGTGAAATTATTATTAGAGGGGGTGGCAGGAGCAAGGGAAAGATTTAAACCAAAAGAAATGGCTAAGATAATGGTAGGAGAAAGCAATTCCCTTATCAAACAAAATATGTCCCAATTATCTGACATCTTTGGAATAGGAAAAAGTAAATCATTAGATTTCTGGCATTCGATTATAAGGCAGGCATATGTAAAACAACTACTTACAAAAGAGATTGAAAGCTATGGCATATTAAAACTAACTGAATCAGGTAAAAAATTTATAAAAACACAATACAGCTTTAAAATTACTGAAGATCATGATTATGGACAAACAATTTCAGCTGCATCATCAGCTGCTCACAAAGGACAAGCTGCTGATACTATTCTTTTCAATATCCTAAAAGATTCAAGAAAAAAACTAGCAAAAAAAATTGGATTACCTCCTGCTATTATTTTTACTGAACCCTCATTAATTGACATGGCAAATCAATACCCAATCAATATTGAAGAAATGGGTAAAGTACAAGGAGTTGGTATTGGAAAGGCAAAAAAATATGGACCAAGCTTTATAGAAATAATCAAAGAATATGTTGAGGAGAATAATATTGAACGACCACAAGATTTTACTGTAAGAAGTGTTGCAAATAAATCATCAAACAAAATTTATATTATTCAATCATTAGACAAGAAGCTTTCTATTGATGATATTGCTAAAGGCAAAGGCCTTTCAAATCCAGATCTTCTAAATGAGATGGAAGAAATTGTTGAAGGTGGAACAAAACTGAATCTAAACCATATTATGCTAGATATGATGGATGAAGATGAAAGAGATGAAATCCATGATTTCTTTAAAAACACAGCAGAATTCTCTTTTGATGAAGCAAGAATAGAATTTGCAGAAGATGAGTTTACGGATGATGAGGTTAGATTATTACGAATTGATTTTATCTCTCAAATAGCCAACTAATGAATACTTTAATCTTATCAAGTTCTTTATCTAAAAATTCAAGATCCTTTCTAGTTTGTAAGAATGTAGAAAAAGAATTAATAAATCAAGGAGTTCATTGTACACTTATTGATATAAGAGATATAAGGATTCAGCCTTGTCATCTTGGAAAAACTAAAGACATGGAATCTTTAACTAAAACAATTGATAACACAGACAATATTATTATTGGCATGGGGGTGCACTGCTATAGCATAAATGATGGCCTGAAAATATTATTAGATAATTGTTTTTCAGGAGCAACTAATAAGTTTTTTGGTATTCTGTGTGCTGCAGGAGGAGAGAGAAGCTACTTATCTACTATGCATCTTACACAAATCTGTATGAATGAATGGAGAATGATCCAACTTCCTAGAATAATATATGTAACAGGTAAAGATTTTACGAAAGATGTTATCACTTCTGATGAAGTATTAGAACGAATAAAGGTCTTTTGCAAGGAATTTAATATTATAGGAAATAAATTAATTGCTTAATTTTTAATGGCTAGATAAGCCATTAATCCCATACCAATCTTAAGTGATTCTTCATCAATATTAAACTTTGACGTATGAAGTCCATTAATAATTCCTTTAACTTCGTTTCTTACACCTAAACGATAAAAGCATGAAGGAATAATCTGTGAGTAATAAGAAAAATCTTCGGCTGTCATTCTAACAGGCAATTCAATAACATTTTCTTCTCCAAGGTACTTCTTTGCAAAACTAATAGATTCTTCAGTTATCTTCTTGTCATTAATCAAACAAGGATATCCTTTCCGAATATCAAAATCAATTACCATATTATATTCCTTCGAAATACCTTCAGAAATTGCCAATAATTGAGAATGAAATTCTTTTCTAAGATCTTCATCCATAACCCGTAAAGTTCCTTTTAAGCTGACTCTATCAGGGATAACATTTGTAGATCCTGCACCTTCAATAAAGCCAATTGCAAAAACAGAAGGAGCATCCTTATATTGATTGAAAAATGAATCCAGTTCAAGAATTAATCTTGCTCCTACTATTAATGGGTTATTGTATTGCTGTGGCAATGCTGCATGTCCACCCTTGCCTTTTACAACAATATGCACCTCATCGGTAGAGGCCATATATTTACCTACTCTAAAGCCCACTTTACCTACTTCCATATCAGGAAAAACATGTTGTCCAATTATAGTTTCTACATTAGGAGATTTAAGAACTCCTTCTTTTATCATTTGCTGAGCACCTCCAGGTAATTGTTCCTCCGCTGGCTGAAAAATAAATTTAATACTTCCTTCCCATTCTAATTGCAAATAATGTAATACTTTCAAGGCACCTAACATTGATGCTGTATGTGCATCATGACCGCAAGCATGCATCACCCCCTGATTCACTGATCCATAAGCCAAATCAGTCTCTTCCTGAATAGGCAAAGCATCAAAATCAGCACGCAATGCAACTGTTTTGATATCTGGATTCTTCCCTTTTAAAACAACAACAACTCCAGTCTCAGCAATACCATCAGTAAAAGGAATATCCCATTTAGTTAAGATTGATTTTATATACGCTGATGTCTTGTGCTCATGAAAAGAGAGTTCTGGATACTTATGCAGATGTCTTCTTATCTTAACTATTTCATTAAAATTTTCTTCTACTAATCTTTTAATTAAGTTTATCACTTTGAAAATATCAATTTAATTGCAGCCAAAAACATTATTACACCAAATATTTTTCTTACTGTAATAGGATTTAAACTTAATGACATGTTAGACCCAAAATATCCACCAATGACAAATGTCAGTGCAATAACAACTGCATATTCCCACTTAACATATCCTGCTTTAAAATAATTCATAGCAGCAAGAATTCCTATTGGAGGCAACATTGCTGTTAAAGCTGTTCCCTGCGCTTCAAATTGAGAGAGACCTAAAAAAAATATCAGTAAAGGAATCATTAGAATACCACCACCAACACCTACGAATCCAGATACAACTCCAGCTAACAAACCAATAATAATCAGTATTATAAAAGTAGAAAAACTCATGAAGCAAAAATAATAATGAATATCAACACTAAGATAACATCACTTTATAGTTATCACACTTTAATTAACATATATTTGCAGTCAAATTATTACACATGCAAGTAAAATCTCTAACATTTAATCCTTTTCAAGAGAATACATATATTCTCTATGATGAAACAAAGCAATGTATTATTATTGATCCAGGTTGTTATGAAAATTCTGAGAAAACTGAATTAGCTAACTTTATTGAATCTAACGATCTAGAGCCAGTAAAGCTTATTAATACACATTGCCATATTGACCATGTTTTAGGAAATAAATTTATTAGTGAAAAATATAATGTAGAACTTTGTATACACAAAAAAGATCTACCCCTTTTAGGTAATACAGCAACAGTTGCTAAAATGTATGGACTTGATAAATATGAAGATTCTCCTTATCCAAAACATTTTTTAAAGGATGGAGACAAGCTGAAGTTTGGAAATAACGAACTAGATATTATTTTCATTCCAGGGCATGCTCCAGGTCATATTGGTTTGTATAGTGAAAAAGAAGGCTGGATTATTTCTGGAGATGTTCTATTTAAAGGAAGTATTGGCCGAACTGATTTGCCAGGAGGAGATCATAGTACACTTATTAATAGTATCATTACAAAGCTTTTTCCTTTACCCAATGAAACACAAGTTTTTTGCGGACATGGTCCTTTTACCAATCTAGGATATGAAAAGAAACATAACCCGTTTTTACAATAACAAGCAAAAGATGATAGCTTGTAATCTTTCTACCCCAACTTTTTCATGTTCATATTTTCTATAAATTATGTACTATTGTAATATGACAAAACAACTACTTATACTATTTTTTCTGTATCCGTTATTAAGCTATTCCCAAGGCAAGTTAGTTTCTCATAATTGGGATGCAATTTCAACCAATAAATTGATACTAACAAATGACCATGATTCATTAAAAACTATATCCCCTACTATATATTCAAATAAAAAAATAGGAAGGTCTGAGCTGTTAGTTAATAGTGGCAAGAATAGTTTTGGCCATAATTTTGATGGCTCTTCAATTCATCTTTATGGTAAAAATGATATTGAACACCCAGGCGCTCTATCTTTACTTACGGGAGGTTATGGTCGCTTTATGATAAATCAGTTTGGGCAAATTGCAATTGGAGGTAGGTTTGCGACAAATCCTAGTAATAGAGATCAATTATTTGGATATTTAGATAATGGTAAAAAAATCGGTGATGAAAATGGTATGGATGGCTTTCTAAATATAATTAACCATCAGGGAGGTAATTCCGGAATACCATCACTTTATTTTTCATCATCTAATATGGATATTTGTTGGAATAGTAAGGAGCACTTGCAGTTTGGAACCTGGAATCGGGAATTTGGATCTGAGGCAAAGTCGGGTATTTTTAAATCTATTTTAACTTTGAAAAATACAGGAAATATTATAGTAGAAAGCGGATATATCATTTCTTCTAAAGGAATAATTTTTAAATCAGGTTCTGCTTCAGAAAATATTGTAAATAGAGAATTATTAATTGATGTCACTCCATTTAATTTAGGTCTGAAAACCCTAATGAAAATAAAACCAAAAAAATATACGTTTAAAGATGATAAATCGCAATATAGGGTTGGCTTAACTTCTACTGAACTAACTAATATTTTACCTAGCTATTTAAATAAAAGGGATTTTGTTGATTTAGGCATTAAAAAAAGTGTTTTGACTTTTGATGATTCATCTCTGCATTACATAATTATTAATTCAATAAAAGAACAGCAAAAGCAAATTATTGAACTAATTGAAAGTAATAAACTACTTCTATCAAAAATCAAAGAACTAGAAGATAAATAATCAAAAGCTAATTTTAAAGATTACTTTAATCATTTAAAAAGGTGTTAGGATAATATCTGTATCATCTTTCTAAATTTGCTTTCTATTTCTTATGTGTAAAATATTGAGGGAACTGTTTGGGCGCCTTTTTGGTTTTTATTTCTAGTAATTTATAGTCTTACTAGAAATGCCTTTCTCATAATCCAATACTAACAAATAATACATAAGCACACCAAGAGCATATAATGCAGCTGTGATATAAAAAATATAAGCATAGGGCAAGCCCTCTGATTTTAGGTATCTAAATATCTGTGAGCTAAAAAACCAACTACCGCTCCATATTGCAGCCATAATTGCACTCAGCATCTCTTGATTTTTCTTTCCTACATAATTCATCGTAAGCTCAGAAGTCATAGGGGCAGCCATATTCATAAGTGGGGTACGCACCCAGAAGCACAAAACAGCAATAGGAAATGCCCAAAAATATTGCGCAAAGAACTCAGTAGTAGCCAAAGCAATTAAAGCAATGATTGCAGTAGTTTGCGTATATGTTATGCCTTTTCTAAAGCCTAATTTATTCTTAACATTGGGAACAAGCAAAGCTAAAATAGCAACCAATATACTAGCCACACCACCAATAACTGCAAATCCTGAGGAATCTATCTGAAAATTATGAAAGAAGAATAAATTAATAAACGGAATAGTAAGCCCTGCTCCAATAGCAATAATCACAGTTGGAATAATTGCCTTAAGCAACAAATCCCAATCATAAAATCTCCATTGTAAACCTTTTTTAACAGGGATTATGACATCTACTTTTATTTTCAGCAGAAAATATACCCCAAAGAAACCAATTGTAGCAATAAAAAGCAGAATGATTCCTTCATTAATTTCTTGCATAAATTGTCCAAATCCAAATATAATTACCCCACTTAAAATAGTACCAAAACTATGAGTAGCATAATTCAATGATATAGCATGAGATTGATTATCTACAAATGTATTTCGCATTACATAAGGCAAAGAGCTCACTTGAAAAAGCGTAAATACAATACCCCACAATACAAACAACATTGGTAATAAATAGAATAAAGAGTTTTGTACGGCTAACACAAGAGCAATAGCAACTGTAGGCACACCTATACTACCCAACAAAAAAAAGGGCTTCAGCGCTTTTCCTTTTATAAAAAAACCTAGAGGGAATGCTAACAACATAACTGCCAAAAAACGATAAGAAATAAAATTGGCAATCTCAGGGTCAGAAAAACCCTGCTTAGCTAAATATATATTTAAAATAAGAAAGAAAGCCGCGCCAATTAACTGCACAAAAAATTCAGCCTTTATCATTAAAAGAACATGTTCTTCTAATTGTAAGTATGCTTTAATAACTTTCTTCAAAATGAGCTCTAAAATTCCTTGATCACCTCTAAAATAGTGCGAAAAGAAACCGCCTTATCTCCATAGCGAACAACATGTTTTTGTTGTAATCCAGGCGCAAAATTAACTTGATACTGATGTAAGTCTTTCATGCTAGCACAAGTATAAGCAATTGCATAAGTATAACCAGTATCTGATTCAGTAATCACTTGATTTATTTGTGACTTAATAAAAACTCCTGCTTCCATTACCTCTGGGATATGAACTTTCTGCATCCATTCTAACCAATCATCATTAATATTCTTATCAACATTAACAGTTACATTATATATTATCATTCTGTATTATTTATATTATCACCTCGCAACTCTCTATATCTCTTTCTAGACTCCTCAACATAAACACTTCCACTATGCTCTAATAATATCTTCTCATAAAGTAGCATTGCTTTTTCTGTGTCTTGTAACTTAATATCATATACTTGGGCCCTCTTATAAACGGCATCATCTGCTAAAATATCATAAGCCCAGCTATCTTCTATTCGCTCAAGTTCTAATAACGCTGCTGCTATTTTACCTTGTATTAGAAATATCTCTGCTTTGCGCATAAATATCTCATCTGATAATGTATGACCACTAAAAGAATTAAGAATAGCATCATACTTTTCTATTGCTTCAGAATATCTTTGCTGATAATTTAGTAAGTCTGCTGAAGAAAAATTACTCATTGCTATTTCAGTGGTATCTAAGTTATAATTATCTGTAATTATTAATGAGAGTTCCATTGCATCATTCGCAATAAGCTTTGAAGTTGATGCTTTTAAAGTTTCTAACTGTGCCTGTGCCCATTGGAAGTCTCCTTGATAGTAGGCAACTTTTGCTCTTCTAAGTTTAGCTTCATGCCCAATTGGATGCTCTTTAAAATCTTTTTCCACTTGCGAATAATAAAGTAATGACTCCCAAATATTACCCATCAACAATTGAATATCGGCATACTCAAGTTTACACTCAGCTAAATCATAATCATCTACTCCAGATATTCTCATGGCATCTAACAACAAAATTTCAGCAGATTGCAGGTCATGCAAATAAAATGCCTTAAAATGAGCAAAATTTGAAAGGAGTAGCACTGTATTACTATTTTTACCCAACTCAAAAATAAGAGACTTATACAAATTGTCGAGATCACTAATATTATTCTCTTCTGCATCAAGCTGCTTCGTTAAAGCAAATAACTTATTAATATTAGCATCAATATATAGAAAATTATCTTTCCCTTTATTAATAACATATTCATATGCCTCAATAGCTAGATCATAATATTCTTTATCTAGAAAAGATTCTGCTAGATCATAGACCTCCTCACCATAAGCATCTAACCTTCTATCTAAAGCTTTTGCTTGCGTTAAAGCCATTTTAAATTGATGATTCTGCATAAATAGCCAAATCAGCATCTCAGTAAAATCAGATCTTTCATTCTCATTTCGCACAAATGGCAATAGTGCTTTTTTGACAAGTTGATAATTTTTATCACTCTTAATCCCATCATTATCCATAAATTTCTGGACATTACTTATCACAAACTGCTTTTGTCTTGGATCTCTTTCTAACATACTCAAGTACTCAGAAATCATTAAATCTGAATGACCTAACTGCGCATATAGCTGTGCTTTATTAGAACCAAAATTATTTTTAGGGTTTATCTTCTCTGACAATATATATACATCAAGTGCTCTCTCAAACATACCATATTTATTAAATGTATTTGAGATATTTATTGCTTTTGCTCTACTGCCATCAATTTTATCAATTACTTTCTTGAAAATCCTATCTGCCTTTTTTATATTTCCTAACTTTTCTTGTAAAATCCCAACTTCTATCTGATAAGTTAAACTTTTTGGATATTTTTTGACAAACTTTCTAGCTAAAGCATCAGCAGCTTTGTAATTCTTCATCTGAAATAATGATTGAAGATATGGTGAGTAATATGCAACTGATAATCTTGATTTTATTAACTCTTCATAAAGAGATATTGCTTTCTTGTATTCCCCATTAATATAATACTGATAAGCTATCTGCTGATTACTTTGCTGGGAGAAAGCAAAAGAGGAAATGAATAGAAATACTAGCAGCAATCGCATTTACTTTATGATATCAAATCCAGTATAAGGCTGTAATACTTGAGGTATTTTAATTCCTTCAGTAGTCTGATTATTTTCTAAGAGTGCAGCATAAACTCTTGGTAATGCTAATGCGCTTCCATTTAAAGTATGGCAAAGCTTATTTTTTCCGTTTTCATCTTTATATCTTAACTTTAACCTATTAGCTTGATAACTTTCAAAATTAGAAACAGAACTTACCTCTAACCACCTTTCTTGACCAGCAGAGAATACTTCAAAGTCATAAGTTAATGCAGATGTAAAGCTTAGATCCCCTCCACATAGTTGTAAAATCCTATATGGCAATTCTAATTCATCTAAAATAATAGCTACATGATGAACCATTGAATCTAATGCCTCATATGATTTTTCAGGATGTTGAATTTGAACAATCTCTACTTTATCAAATTGGTGCAACCTATTTAGGCCTCTAACTTCTTTACCATACGAACCTGCCTCACGCCTAAAGCATGGAGTATAAGCAGTACATTTAATAGGAAACTCATTTACAATGATATCTCGAAAAAAATTAGTAACAGGCACTTCAGCAGTTGGGATAAGATATAAGTCTGTCTCGGAAGGTATCTTATATAGATCTTCTTCAAACTTAGGTAGCTGTCCAGTACCAAAACCTGAAGCTTCATTCACAACATGAGGAGGTAAATATTCTATATAACCAGCATCAATATTTTTATCCAAAAAATAAGCAATCAGTGCTCTTTGTAACCTTGCCCCTTTATTCGTATAAACAGGAAATCCAGCACCTGTAATCTTATTTCCTAAATCAAAATCTATCAGTTTATAATCATTTGCGAGCTCCCAATGAGGTTTTGCTCCATCAAATAAAGTTGGAATCTTCCCTACTTCTTTAATTGTAATATTATCTGCATCAGACTTACCAACAGGAACGCTTGGATGTGGAATATTAGGAATCTGGACTAAAATTTCTTGAATTTCTTTTTCAAGAATTGTCTGTTTTTCTTGTAACTTCTTAGACCTCTCCTTAATTAAAGATGATTCCTCTTTTAATGTGCTTGCTTTATCAGCTTGCCCTATTTTATATAATTCACCGATCTTCTTAGCTAACTTATTGCCTTGAGCCAATAAATCATCCACACTTTTCTGATTTTTTTTGCGCTCATCATCTTTAGAAATAGCAGATATTACTAAATCAGCAGCATCAATGTTCTTTATTTTTAATAACGTAATAAAGTTTTCCTTATTCTCTCTTATATTAGTAATATGTAACATCTTATTATTTTATTAAAATCATAAACAAATGTAAATAAAAAACTCTTGATTGCTCAAGAGTTTTCTAAATTATAATATGATGCAACCCTTAGTTTATTGTTTCAACAGAAACATAGGATTTATTATTTCTCTTTTTTGTAAATTTAACTTTACCATCAGCTAACGCAAATAAAGTATGATCCTTACCCATACCTACATTTTCACCAGCATTATGTACAGTTCCTCTTTGTCGTACAATAATATTTCCTGCAATAATGGCTTGCCCTCCAAAGATCTTTACGCCTAATCGTTTACTTTGTGATTCTCTACCGTTTTTTGAACTACCTGCTCCTTTCTTATGTGCCATTATCTAAGATTTTAATTTTTACTTATTCAGCTTTTTTAGCTGTAGTTTTCTTTGTTGGTGCTTTTTTAGCAGCCGGCTTTTTAGCAGCAGTTTTCTTTGCTGGTGCTTTTTTAGCAGCCGGCTTTTTAGCAGCAGTTTTCTTTGCTGGTGCTTTTTCAACAATTGATTTAACGTCCTTTTTAGCAGAAGTCTTTTTTGAACTAGCAGCTTTATCATCAATTTTAAGAATTTCTAGCTTTGTTAAATATTGTCTATGACCGTTTTTAACTTTATACCCCTTTCTTCTTTTCTTTTTAAAAACTATCACTTTATCTCCTTTAAGATGCTCAAGCACTTTTGCTGTTACCTTAGCTCCTTTTATAACTGGGGCGCCAACATTTACTTTACCAGAATTATCCATCAAAAGAACTTTATCAAAATCAATGTTTGACCCTTCTTTAGTTTCTAACCTGTGTACAAATATCTGCTGATCTTTCTCAACTTTAAATTGTTGCCCTGCTATCTCAACTATTGCGTACATTATTATTTTTTTTAAAAATGGTCTGCAAAATTAAACAATCTGATAGAACAAGCAAAAATTTAGCCTTTTTTTTTAGATAATTAAGACGAAACAAAACTTTTAAAAGTATTATTTCGTTAAAATAAACTAAATTTGCTATCCAAAATAACTGTAAAAATGACAAAACAACTATTTACACTACTAATTGTATGTTCTACTTTTTTAATAAATGCTCAAGAAAGATGTGGAACTGTAATGATCACGGAGCAAATGATGTTAAATAATCCAGAATATGCTTTAGCTAGATCAAAAGTAAATACTCAAACTAAAGAATGGATCAAGAGCCATCCTAACCATAAAGAAGAGACCATCATTTCTATACCGGTAGTAGTTCATGTCGTTTGGAAAACAAACACTCAAAATATATCTAATGCACAAATCCAATCACAAATTGACATCCTAAATCAAGACTATAGAAGAACAAATATTGACGCAATAAATACCCCTTCAGCATGGAATTCTATTGCTGCTGATGTAGAGATAGAGTTTTGCTTAGCGCAAACTGATCCAAACGGAAATCCCACGACAGGAATTAATCGAGTTCAGACCAATGCAGACCAATTCCTTATGTGGGGAGGAACCACAGTTAAAGATGAAGCATCTGCATGGCCAAATGATGATTATTTAAATATCTGGGTATGTAACCTAGGAGGAGGGATCCTTGGGTATGCAACACCTCCAAGCAACTGGATAAGCAATGTAGATGGCGTAGTAATTGGATATAATTATTTTGGTAATACCGGCACAGTTCAAGCCCCATATAATAAAGGAAGAACAGCAACACATGAAGTAGGGCATTGGCTTAATCTGGAACACGTGTGGGGTGACAATAATTGTGGGAATGATCAAGTGTCTGATACCCCAAAACAAGAGCAAGAAAATTATTCATGCCCTGGATTTCCTAAAAACCCAAACTCTTGCAACACAACTAATTCCAATGGAGACATGTTTATGAACTATATGGATTATACTAATGATGCTTGTATGAACCTATTCACTAACGGGCAAAAAACTAGAATGCTAGCTGCTATTAACAACTATAGACAAAACATGTTAAATCATAATCTATGTAGTGTGCCAACTAGTATCTTAAATAGTAACGCGAAAAGAAAAGAACTTATACGAGTACTTAACATTCTTGGAAAAGAAACAAATAAATCAAAGACTAATACCCCATTGTTCTATATATTTGATGATGGGAGTGTAGAAAAGAGAATTATAATCGAGTAACTATAATATTATTCTCTCAACAAAAAAAGCTAACCCTTATTAGGGTCTCTATTTACCAAATATACCCCACTTAAAATTATTACAACACCTGCCAGATAGTAAATAGTGATATTCTCCTCATCGAAAACACCCCATAACAACGCAACGATAGGGATTAGATATGTTACTGATGAAGCAAATATTGCTGAAGAATCTTGTATTAATTTATTAAAAATCACTACAGCAAATGATGTCCCAAAAACACCTAATATCACTATATATACAAATGATGACTTTCCTTTATCTGTGAATAATATACTCAAAAAATCAGTACTAAATAGATATATCGCGGATGCAGGACCTAAAAATAAAAAAGCAAGTGCTGATATTGAAATTGCATCTAGATCACTAAGATATTTCCGTATTACATTTATACTGGTTGCATAAAAAGCAGTAGCTAGAATTACAAATAAGACATAATAATTTATTGAGAATCCACTAGTGATGTCAGAGAGAAACAGAATTAATGCCCCACTAAGACCAATAATAATACCAATAACATTAATCCTACTCGGCTTTGCTCTAAAAAAATAGACTCCCAATATAAGTGTGAAAAGAGGGGTTAATGAATTTAAAATACCAACTAAAGAACTTTCTAGGTATATCTGTGCTTTAGCAAATAAAAAAGCAGGTATCCCATTGCCTAAGAAAGCTACAATAATAATAGATTTCCAATGCTTTTTTGCTGCTTTTTTACATGCGCTAAATACAAAAGGTAAAAGAGCAAGAAAAGCAATAAAAAGACGTAGCGTTGAAACTTGTGTATATGTAAACGCATCTAAACCTCTCTTCATAAGTATAAATGAGCTGCCCCATATCACTGCTAAAAAAAAGATGATTACGTAGTTCCGTATTAATTTATCCATCTAAAGGATTCAATAATATGCTTAATATCGTGTTTTAAGAAATTATTTACTGGCAATAGTGAATCTGAAATCTGAGTATTAAAATATAAGGCCCCTCTAAAGAAATGGTTTATACTATCTGTGAGGTAAAACTGAGTAGAAGTTGCAGTCACACCATCATAATCATATAACATGCCATAGACTTTATTTTCTTCATTTATATAAACTTGTTCTATTATGGCGTCTGCCATCACATCGTGATTAAAAGCCAACCTCCTTGATTCCTCGGTATGCTCTAATAAATTATTATTCAGTGGCAAATAAGTTATATGAAGTATTCCATTTTGCTTTGGAAAATTAAGATTATAAAAACACTCATGCTGTTTTCTTTCTAATACGCTATAAGTAGGCATCTCAAATACAAAGGGACAGGCAATATCTATTTCTACATTATGTTTATTAGGCAAATCAATCTTAAAAAAAGCTCTAGGCTTTGGAGTGTAATTATCATTACAAGACACTAAAAAAAAAGCAAATAATATCAAACGACTAAGCTTCATCAATAGTCACTTTTATACGGTTAACTCTTCTTAGATCTACAGACTCAACCATCATAGTATAAGGAGGTATTCTACAAATAGTGCCTATTTTAGGTATCTTACCTTCAACTTCCAAAACTAATCCAGCTAAAGAATCTGCTTCGCCCTTAATATCATCAAAGCAATCAAGCCTACCTTTTACAGCCTTGAGAAAATCATTTAAAGATATTTTCCCTTCAAAAATATAATTTGTCTCATCAAGTTTAGAGTAAATATTATCTTCAACATCAAACTCATCATTAATCTCCCCAACAATTTCCTCTAACACATCTTCAAGAGTAACAATTCCTGAAGTTCCTCCATACTCATCTACTACTATAGCAATGTGATTCTTCTTCAATTGAAACTCTTTTAACAAATCATTAATCATCTTAGTCTCAGGAATAAAATATGGAGTCCGACACAATTTTACCCAATCAAATCTTTCATCTTTATGTAAATAAGGTATTAAATCTTTAATATACAATATACCTAAAATATTATCAAATTGTTTCTCAAAAACAGGAATCCTTGAGTAACCAGAACTTATTATTAGCTTCAAGACTTCAGAAAAATTAGTAGCCTTATCAATTGCTAAAACATCAACTCTTGATCTCATAATCTCTTTTACATCAATATTCCCAAACTCAACAATTGATCTAAGAATCCTACTCTCGTCTTCTTTACTCCCATACTCAGTAATATCTAATGCTTTTGACATCTCTTCAACAGATATTTCAGTTTGTTTTGCTGCTAACTTATTATCAATAAAATTAGTAGTTGTAACTAATATATAGCTCAAAGGATAAAAAAATTTTCTTAAGAACAGTAAAGGCTTATTCATTATTACTGAGAACTTAACTGCATTATTATTTGCATAAACCTTTGGTGTAATCTCACCAAATAATACTAATAAGAATGTGATAACTATAACCTGGAAAAAAAACTCTAAACTAGATCCAGTAGGAAATGATATAGCAATTGAGGTAAGATATGCTGAAATAACAACAATACCAACATTTATAAAGTTATTTGCAATTAAGATAGTTGCTAGAAGCTCATTTGGATTTTTAAGAAGTTTCTTGACATTATCATTCTCCAGACCTTCTAAATCTGCTGGATTTAATGAAAAATATGCAACTTCTGCCCCAGAAATAAACGCAGAGAATATTAATAAAACTAAAATTACTATAAGACTCAATAAAACATCAATACTAAATAAATGAAGTTCTATACCACTAAGATTGAATAATAAACTGACGGGGACCTCTTCCAATTTCTAAAATTTAAATTAAAATGGTAAGTCGTCTTTTGAATCCAATTCTTCACTTGTTGTAGGACTTACTTCAGAAGAAGGCTTCCCCCCTAGCATAGTCATATTATCTCCAAGTATCTCAGTACTATATCTAGTATTCCCATCCTTATCCTCCCACTTCCTAGTTCTAATTTTACCCTCAATATATACCGAAGAACCTTTCTTTAACCATTTCTCTGCAACTTCAGCTAACCCTCTCCAAAGCACAACATTATGCCATTCAGTCTGACTTACCCTCTCTCCTTCTTTATTTTTATAATTCTCAGTAGTTGCTAATGAAAAATTTGCAACAGCTACTCCACTATCTAAATATCTTACTTCAGGATCCTTACCTAAGTTTCCAACCAATATCACTTTATTTACTCCAGCCATAACTAAAATTTTACGAATTATTATTTCAACAAATATATAAAATTTCTAACTGAACTTAATCTGTTCTAAGAATTTATCAATAAGAGCTGACACAGGATAATTATTTAGCTCTGATTTATTTACTAATTGATAATTAGCTAAAGTTAAACCTCTCATTTTCACTAACCAGAATCTTACATATATGTGTTGATGAGAAAGTTTATGTATGAATTCTTCTGAAATAAACTCAACCTCATAATCTAAACCATTAAAAAAATCAATCCATTTATCTGAATGTAAAACAGAACTAGAGTCTATGTTGTGCGGGAATTCTAGAAAAGGAAACTCATAAAGGCCATTCCAAATACCTTCTTTTCTTTTACCAAATAATACTTTAGAGTCTTGATCAATTATTAAATAGTGAATGAATCTCTTTTTTAATATTATTCGTTTAGATCTTACTGGCAATCTTTCAACCTCATTATTATTAAATGCGACACACTCATCAGATAAAGGGCAATTAGTGCATTTAACACGTTTTGGAGTGCATTGAATAGCTCCAAATTCCATAATTGCTTGATTATATTCTGAAGCATTCTCTTTATCTATTAGTTCTTGTGCTAATTCTTGAAACTGCTTTTTTCCTGAGGGAATATCAAAGGGAACCTCAACACCAAAGAATCTACTTAAAACTCTAATTACATTTCCATCTAATACAGAATAAGGCAATTCAAATGCAAATGAGGCAATAGCAGCAGCAGTATAAGGGCCAACTCCTTTTAAGCTTAATATATCATCATAATTATCAGGAAATTTTCCATTTCTATTTGAAACAATATCTTTTGCACTATGATGTAGATTTCTTGCCCTAGAATAATATCCTAGTCCTTGCCATAGCTTTAATATAGTATCTTCTTCTGCATTCGCTAAATCAAATATTGTAGGAAAAGAATGAATAAATTTTAAATAATATGACAGACCTTGCTGCACTCTAGTTTGCTGTAGAATAATCTCTGAAAGCCAAATATAATATGGATCACTCGTGTTCCTCCATGGTAATTCTCTTTTATGAAGAGCATACCATTCTAATAGTGTCTTACTGAAAGTCATAAACTACTGATAAATAAAGTTGTATGAATACTAAAAAATTACCACTACTTATTGTAGGGCAAATTATTTTAATATCTTTGCCAGCTCAAAATTAATCAAGAAATTATAAAAATACACCTAAGAAATGACAAAAGCAGAACTTGTTAGTAAAATAGCAGAAAAAACAGGAGTTGAGAAATTAACCACGCTAGCAGTAGTGGAGTCTATGATGAATGAAATTAAAGATTCAATCTCATCAAATAACTCCGTATTCTTAAGAGGTTTCGGCACTTTTAAACCTAAAAAGAGAGCGGAAAAAACTGGGAGAAATATCAAAAAAAATACAACTATTATTATCCCAGCACATCATATTCCTGCATTTAAACCTGCTAAAATATTTATTGAAGAGGTAAAAAATAATGTAAAATAAACTTTTTATAAAAGTTATAAAGAATAAAATATGTCAGGAGCTAAAAAAAAGAAAAGATTAAAAATTGCTACTCACAAACGTAAGAAGCGTTCAAGGAAAAACAGACATAAAACTAAATAATTTTTAGTTTTATACTATAATTCTCTTTAACGAAATAGCCATGAAATACGATCTTATAATCGACTCAAGGCCTTCTGAAGTAGTGATTGCGCTTTTGCGTGACGGACTTCTAATAGAACTTCATAAAGAAAAGCACGACAATAATTTTTCAGTAGGTGATATCTACTTAGGAAAAGTCCGAAAGACTGTTCCTGGGCTAAATGCCTCATTTGTTAATACTGGCTATGAAAAGGATGGTTTCTTGCACTATCTTGATCTTGGACCTCAATTCAATTCATTTAAGAAATTCACTAGAAAAGCAATTGACAAAAAACTAAATACAGCTTCATTAAAGAATGTTAAAAAAGAACCTAATCTTGAGAAAGAAGGCAAAATCAACAATACCCTTAAAGGAGGAGATCTAATCTTAACTCAGATTTCAAAAGAACCAATCTCAACAAAAGGCCCAAGACTCACAACAGAAATATCACTCGCAGGAAGATATATGGTGTTATTACCATTCTCTGACAAAGTGTCCATATCTCAAAAGATTGGTAGCTCTGAGGAGAAGACAAGATTAAAAAAACTTATTAAAAGTATAAAGCCTCATGGATTTGGAGTTATTATAAGGACTGTAGCAAAAGATATAAAGGTAGCTGAGCTAGATAAGGATTTAAAGAACCTCTATAAGAAGTGGCAACAGATTAGTAAAAAGCTAAAAAATGCTAAACCAGCAACAAGGATACACGGAGAGTTAAACAAATCATCAGTTATATTACGAGACTTATTAAGCGCAAAGTTTAATAGTATCTATGTAAATAATACGGAATTAAAATCTGAACTAAAAGAATACTTATCAAGAATAGCTCCTGATCAAGAAAAGATTGTGAAATTGCATAAGAAAGACACACCAATCTTCCAGGAGTTTAATGTTACCAAGCAAATTAAAGGTGCATTTGGCAAAAACGTAACTATGAAAAAAGGAATCTATCTTGTAATTGAACATACCGAAGCCTTACATGTAATTGATGTTAATAGTGGAAAGAAAGTAGATGCGAAAAAAGATCAAGAAGAAAATGCTCTATCAGTAAATCTTGAGGCTGCAGAGGAAGTTGCTAGGCAATTAAGATTGCGAGATATGGGCGGAATAATTGTTGTCGACTTCATAGATATGAAAAAGGAAAAGAACCGAAAACTTTTAACTGAAAAGATGAGAGAAGCAATGAGTAATGACAAAGCAAAACATTACATCTTACCTCCAACAAAATTTGGCTTAGTACAAATTACCAGACAAAGAGTAAAGCCTGAGATGAATATTGATACACAGGAAAAATGCCCGATGTGTTCTGGTAATAAACAAATAGATTCAAGTTTATTGTTAGTAGATCAAATTGAGAATAAACTACATAGTCTAAATGAAACAACTAAAGGGTCAATCCAAATATCTACACACCCTTTTGTTGCATCATATATTAACAAGAAAGACAGCTGGTTTTCTTCATCTATTTGTAAGAATTGGAGCAAGAAATTTGGAAGAAAAATTCTTGTCAAAGGGGATGACAGATTGCATCTACTCCAATATTCTGTTATCAAATGATTTATTTATTTCAACTGCAACTATTCTCTTATACCATATAAGAAGAGGTATTATAGCTAGCAACATCATAATTACACCAACTAAATATCCAAATCTAATATTGTCAGCAACATGAAAGAAAGGCAATGTAAACACCCCAATTAGAAGCATCCTACATAAAATATTTAAAGTACTAAAAACAGAACCAGCTCTACCAATCAGATTATTAGGAACATGATTAAATATATAAGTAGTACGTAATATTCTTACACCCGCATTTGTAATACCTAATATAAAACTTCCTCCAAAGAAAATCCATAAAATATTATAAATGGCCATCAAATAGAATGCAAAAGCAACAACAAGCATTAGAAAAATCACTCCGAAAACTGTATTACTATTTTTAAATAATCTCAAAATCATTATCCCTGAAAATATTGCGCCAAAAGAATAATATATTTCAGACGAAGCATAAATATTACCATCCATTTTCAAGAACCTATCTACATATGAAGGCAATAAAACATGGATTTCAACTAAAGTAAATGCAAATAACATATAAGATGCTAACCCAAAAACAAAAATAATTGGATGATTGTGCAAATATTTAAACCCCCCTTTTAAGCGTTGAAAAAGACCTTCAGTATGTATCTTTTCTTTAGCTATTGGAATATATCTCATTAATAAAAAAATAAAAATAACTACAATGTAAGTTATCGCATCCATAAGTAATACCTCATATATCTTCCATGGCTCTATATTAAATGGAAGCTTAAGAGTAATGCCTGCAATATCAAGAGAATTATCTGTAGTTCCAGTCAGCAGTATTGCTGCAAATGCACCTGCCAGAACTGAGGTAACCTGCCCTTGAACCTCAATATAAGAATTTAATTTCCCATAATTCTTTGGTTCAGTAATCTCTTGACCAAATGCATACAGATTAGGATAATGAACATTATAATTAAAGATAGTAATGCCAAAAACAAAAATTATTAATACATCTCCTAAATGTTGATGTTGAATACCAAAGCATGCTATCCCTCCAATAAACAAACCACAGATTAGATTAATTATAATAAATAATCTCTTTCTAGAATACCTATCAATTAATGTTCCTGCATACAAACCCCAGAAGAGAGTAAGAAATGTAATAAGTAAGTATGCATTCGCAAAAACTTCTGGTCTTGAAACAATTTTTACAAAATACCATGGAATAGCAATCATGCTTATCCCTTGAGCCAATCCAGAAATGATATTAGCTAAAAAGAGTAATGAAATTGCTTGTTTATTTTTCACGATCGCAAAATTAGTATTTATATTGATAAATTGTATTTTTGATAGATGAACAGCAAAAGAGTTTATGATATTAAAGTAGCTACTGATCGATTAAAAGACTATTGTGCTATACAAGACAGATGTCAATTGGAGGTAATCCAAAAGATGAAAGATTGGGGATTACTTAAGATAACACAAGAACATATCTTAGGAATATTAATTCAGGAGAGATATGTGGATGAAGAGCGATACTCTAAATCCTTTTGTAGAGGGAAATTCAAAATAAAAAAATGGGGCAAACGCAAAATAATTAATGAATTAAAAAAGAAACATATCTCGGAAAATTGTATTCTGAATGGCCTAAAAGAAATTGATGAGGTCCAATATCTTAAAGAATTAGAGAGCCTCTATCAAAAGAAAATAAATAATATCCACGAGAAAAATCATTTCATTAAGAAAAATAAGATTGCAACCTACTTAATAAATAAAGGTTACGAGAGCAATTTAGTCTGGGATAAAGTAAGAGAGTTAAAAGAATAAGTACTTTTGTATTATGATTACAGATGAACAGATAAGAGCATTATCAAAAAGGAGAGATGAACTTAACAGATTCATTGATATTGAAAAGAAGAAAGAGGAAGCAAATGCTTTAGAGCAAGAGTCGCAATCTAGTAATTTCTGGGAGAATCCAAAAGAAGCTCAATCAATACTAAAAAAGTTAAGTATTCTAAAAAGCTGGATAAAATCATATCATTCAGTCTCCACTAATATTGAAGAACTTCAAGTACTAATAGAGCTTAATGCTGACGAATCTGAACTTGATAAATATCATAAAAAAACTATTGGGTCAATTGAAGATTTAGAATTTAAGAATATGCTAAGTGCTCAAGAGGACAGCATGTCAGCTGTAATGACAATTAATCCTGGAGCTGGAGGCACAGAAAGTCAAGATTGGGCAGAAATGATAATGAGAATGTATATTATGTGGGGAGACAAAAATAAGTATAAAATTAAAACTCTTGACCTACAAAAAGCTGATCCAGCAGGAATAAAATCAGTAACCTTAGAATTTGAAGGAGAATTTGCATTTGGACATCTAAAAGGAGAAAATGGAGTGCACAGATTAGTTCGAATATCTCCTTTTGATTCAAATGCAAAACGACATACTTCATTCGCCTCAGTGTTTGTATATCCATTAGCAGATGATAGTATTGAAATAATTATTGACCCTTCTGATATAAGCTGGGATACATTTAGAGCAAGTGGTGCCGGCGGACAAGGAGTAAATAAAACTGAGTCAGCTGTTAGATTAAAACATGATCCAACAGGCATTACAATTGAAAATTCTGAGTCAAGATCTCAATTAGAAAATAAAGCAAAAGCAATTCAATTATTAAAATCTCAACTTTATGAATTAGAAATAAGAAAAATACAAGAAGAAAAAGATAAACTTGAAGGAAGTAAAATGAAGATTGAATGGGGATCACAAATAAGAAATTATGTTTTACATCCTTATAAGATGGTAAAAGACCTAAGAACAAATCATGAAAGCTCAAACCCAGAAGCTGTTCTAGATGGTGAATTAAACAGTTTCATCAAATCATATTTAATGGAATTTGGTCAAAAATAAAATTTAAGAATAAGTACATACAATTAAAGAATAATTACTCTATTTGCATGAAAGAAACTAATAATGAAGATATATCATAATCCTAGATGCAGCAAAAGCAGACAAACACTTGCCATTATTGAGAAGAAAACATCTAATTTTGAGATCGTTAGATATTTAGAAGATCCTCTAAAATTTAATGATATTAAGGTACTATTAATAAAACTTAATATAAAGCCTATTAAGATTGTAAGAACTAAAGAAACAATTTGGAGAGAGAAGTTTAAGGGTAAGGAAATAAATGATAATGAAATTATCAATATATTAGCTGAAAACCCAAAATTAATGGAACGGCCAATAGTAGAAACGAAAGAAAAAGCTATAATAGGAAGGCCTCCAGAAAATGTATTAGAACTGTTTAACTAGGGATCTGATCTTCGTCTAACTTTCCCTCTTTAAGCCAAACAAAAATAAAATAAGGAATAACCGAAGCTAAAAAAATAAGGCACCAGAAAGCCATTAAAAAAACAAAAACAAATATTAAAAAACCTAAAAATTTCATAATCATATATTTTTCACAAAGGAACGATAAGAAATAAAGATATCAAAATATTTTAGCCATGAATTACAGAATCGAGAAAGATACAATGGGAGAAGTTAAAGTCCCTGAAGATAAATACTGGGGAGCACAAACCGAAAGAAGTAGAAATAACTTTAAAATTGGACGCGAAGCTAGTATGCCAAAAGAAATTATTTATGGCTTTGCATATCTAAAAAAAGCTGCTGCACATACTAACTGTAAATTAGGCGTCTTATCTTCTGAGAAAAGAGATTTAATCTCAAAGGTTTGTGACGAGATTTTAGATAAGAAGCATGACGACCAGTTCCCTTTAGTGATTTGGCAAACAGGAAGTGGAACTCAGAGTAATATGAATATCAATGAAGTGATTGCTAATAGGGCTCATGTAATCAATGGAGGCAGGCTAGAAGATGCTGAAAAAACAATCCATCCTAATGATGATGTAAATAAATCGCAAAGCTCAAATGATACTTTTCCTACAGGAATGCATATAGCATCTTATAAAATGATTGTTGAAAAAACAATTCCTGGACTACAACAATTAAGAGAAACCCTTCAGAAAAAATCAGAAGAGTTTATGAATGTTGTAAAAATTGGAAGAACTCATCTAATGGATGCGACCCCGCTAACTTTAGGGCAGGAATTCTCAGGATATGTTTCTCAGCTAGATCATGGATTAAAAGCATTGAAAAACACATTAGATCACTTATCTGAACTGGCTTTAGGAGGAACAGCAGTAGGAACAGGTATTAATACCCCTGATGGATATTCTGAATTAGTAGCAAAATATATTGCGGAATTCACAAGCCTTCCTTTTATTACTGCTAAGAATAAGTTTGAAGCTCTTGCCGCACATGATGCGATAGTAGAAAGCCATGCAGCATTAAAGCAGCTGGCTATTTCTTTGAATAAAATTGCAAATGATATACGATTACTTGCCTCAGGACCAAGAAGCGGAATAGGTGAGATTATAATCCCTTCAAATGAGCCTGGCTCTTCTATTATGCCAGGAAAAGTCAATCCGACACAAGCTGAAGCACTTACAATGGTATGTGCTCAAGTTATAGGAAATGATACTACAATATCAATCGGAGGAATGCAAGGTCATTATGAATTAAATGTATTTAAACCAGTAATAGCAGCTAATTTTTTAGAATCAGCAAAATTACTTGGAGATGCTTGTATCTCTTTTAACATACATTGTGCTGTTGGGATTCAGCCAAATCACGAAAATTTAAAAACTAATTTAGAGAACTCATTAATGCTAGTGACTGCTCTTAATACTAAGATCGGATATGAGAAAGCTGCTAAAATTGCAAAAACTGCTCATGAAAATGGAACAACTTTAAAGCAAGAGAGTATTAATTTAGGTTACCTTACTGCAGAAGAATTTGATGCTTGGGTGAAACCTAAAGAAATGTGTGGGAATTAAAAAGTAATAAACTACAAATAAAAAAAGCATGGAAAAATTTCCATGCTTTTTTTATTTAAATTACCATAATAGCTTACTTTCCAGCAGGAGCAGCAGGAGCACTATCACCTCCAGATCCACCTCCAAAACTATAAGAAAGACCAATAGTAAAAGAATTTAATGATTTAGCATTATCAGTTCCTTTAATCATTTCATAACCAAGACCAATACCAATATTATTCATATGATAAGCAATCCCTGCACCACCTCCAAATTCATTAGAAGATGCTGTAAATTCATCATCTCCAAACGTTCCTTCTTCTGGCACATACGACGCATCAGTTATCATATACATACCCATACCTACATTTGCTGAAATACTAGGAGAGAATCCATATGACAAACTTGCTTTTAATGGAACAATACCAAATCCCATACCATAACCAGCGGAAAGGACAGCAGACATGTCATCATTAATAGAGTAATCATAACTCAAATTCAAAACAGCTGAAGACGAACCTACTTCAGTCATTTCTGTATCTTCATCATTTGCCTTATACATAACTGCATTTCCATCAGCATCTGCTATCATCGTTCCAGATAACATCATGTAATCTAAGCCTACTCCAAAATTTTGTGCTGATAATCCTAAAGTAAGAAATCCTGCACATAAAAATGTAATTGTTTTTTTCATAATTTTTATTTTTAATTTTTGCTTACTCTAACATGGTTTTCAGCGTCCCCAATAATTTTTTTAATACGAGAAAATATAGCCTATACCTATTTGAATAGATCTATTCTTTATAGTTTTGGCCTCCATAATATCAGTGAAAGCCAACCCATACCTTAGATCTACATGAAATAAATCATTTACCTCATAAGTTGCTCCTATATTTGCTCCAAACTCTGTTTTATTATATATATCCCAATCCATAGATTCATCACCTGTAGAGCCACTAAATGCATATGCAAAATACGGTCCTAAAACCAAGGCTAATTCATCATTAATATGAAAATTGCCATTAAAAGCAATATCAACATAATTTGTTTTAATCTCATTAGAGACAGTTATTGTATCTATTGTTTGATCGACTAACCCTCCTTTCTGATGAAAAATGACCTCTGGAGAGTACCTTATATTTGCCTCACCTAATTTCATAAATGATCCAAAATAAAATCCTGTCCTGAAATCTACACCCTCAGCATCATCTCCTGAGAAATTCGTCATTGCAGCACCGGTCTTTAACCCAAATGACTGTGCTGAAAGAGTGAAAGAAAGAAGACTTATAAATATAATAAATAATAGTCTCATAACTATCTTATTTGCACTCCCAATAAACACTATAGCCAACGCCTGTAACAGCATCTGTTTCTTCAATTGCTTCTAAATCATCACCACAATATTCTTGCGAATCATATCCTTGTGTTAAATAATCTTCACAATTCATGCCAAATGTAGCCTGGCAATCTGCATCTGTTAACCCATAAGAACTAGTTAAATCAACTTTGATTTCACAATCTTTACATTTTTTACATGATGTGAATCCGAAAGCTAAAAAACTAATAGCTAAAACTTGTAAAATTCTTTTTTTCATAATATTTAATTTTTATTTATGCTTACTCTTTTAGAATAGGTTTTCAGCTTCCCCTAAATTAATAATTAATCCATATTTACCCAATTAACATTTGTTGGCTGTTGGTTCTCACCCCAAGCAACTCCAACATCTCTAATAGCTTTAATAGCCTCCTTCTCTAGGGCAACTTGATCTCGCTGTACTTTCAAAATAAAATCCCATTCTCTATCTTCATCTGCTTTCAATTTTGCTTTTATTTGATTTCCTAATGCTGTTGCATCCTTATTACACTTAGAGTCAGCTGCAACTTCACCTAACCAGCGCCCTGCTTCTCTTGCATTTTGTGATGCCCAAGCTCCTTTAGCTTTACCTAAGGCAACTGCGCAACGGTGATCCTCAATCTCCTTTAATAAGGATTGAGCATCAGTATAACAACTTACATCTGGTAAAATTCCTGATAAATAACTAGCTGCTAAATCATAATTATCTTGTGCCTTAGCGGCTCTTGCATCAGCAATATTCTGCATGCATTCATTCTCCATCTTTTGCTTGAAAATTTCTACAGAAGCATCTTGACCTTTCATATAGCAATCTTTACAAATACTTGGTATTGTTATTAACGTATAAATAGCTTGATCATACTCCTTCTTACCGGCTAAAGATTCTGCCTCCTTAATAATAAAATCACATTCAGAATTATAGAACTCAATAATCCTTGTTTTACCCTCCTCAATAAAACCTTTTACATCTCTATGTCTATATGACAACCCTTTTAATGCACTGATATAAGCCTTTGTTTCATTATTTCCAACCCCTTTTAATGTAATGTCGGTTGTAGAATAAATAGTTCTAGTCATATTGTCTGCAATTCTTAAGCTAACATTTATAGTATATGCATGTTTAGGAGGAGCACTTGGAATAACATCTTGAGTTAAAATATCCACTCTAGGATACATTATAAAACGACTCCCATAACTAGCAAGCCCATTCTTACTTGCAATCTGAGTCATTCTAGTTAGTAATATTCTTTCTGCTCCAGAGGGCATATCAGGAATATTTGGCATTATTGTTTTGATAGCAATTCTACCAACATCGTCAGTCTTACCTAAATTATTTTGAGCTTCTAAATTTACACCTATAAAGATAAATGTAATGAGTGTTAATAGTATATTTCTCATAATCTTATTATTTTGTTCCTAAAATGATATCTGCACGACCTAAACCTTTCGTTACAACCTTAGCAGTAATATCAAACTCTTTTAAATATTTCTGCAACTGCTGAGCAAATTTCTTTGTATCCATCTTCTTCTCCTTCACTTTTCCAGACTTATACACCTTCTGATAGAACAATGGTATCATTACTCTCTTACAGGTCATCTTATTCTCACTAACCATTTTAATATTTGGACCACCATCTGTAGTATTCTCAGAAAGCCAATCTTCTATTAGAACATTTAATTCTTCATCATCCTCACCAAATTCGCTTTCTAAGTCTTCACCCCAACCATCAGTATTTTTAATGTCAATTCGTACCTCTCTACATTGACAAGCTATTATCTTTTGAAAGTGAGATGTAACTTGACCAACAAATCCATCCATATGAGCATATACCATTTCCCTAGCTAATTCAACTTCAGTTCTAGAGAAATCTCCGTTTCCTGTTCCTTGCTTATCTGCTATAGGAGAATTTGTATAAGCATCTATTGCAGTAATATTAAAATCACATCTTTTATCAAATCCATCATCAACAAAATCAAAATCTAACATAAACTTAATATCTGGACTCGCTTTCTCAAACAATACATCTACAGGGTTCTTAGCTATTTCAGAACCATCCTTCATAGTTCGCATATTATCTTCAGCAGCATCCTCTTTTATTTCTGCAAGCACAGCTTCAAGATCCTCTAAAGGAAATCCTCTCTCAGCCCATAACCCACTAATTTTATTGATAATCTTCTTAAGATCTCTATCTTCTCTTAATGCCTTATCATAAAGATAAATAACATCTGTTGTCCCTTGATTGTTAAATTCTTGCGTGTAACCATTAGCTGTCATCCAGGCATTTGCAGGCATTACCATAAGAGTTGGTTTTATTTGAGCAACACCAGCATATGAAATGCCTAAAAATATAGCTAGTAGTAATATTTTGTTTTTCATGATTTTATTATTTTATTATTTGATCTGTTTTTAATTTATATCGTATTCCTTCTACATCAATCTTAACTTTAACTCCATATGTAGTCTGGCTTCTTGATTTTTTCTTAGACTTAGTTGATTGCTCTATCTTAATATATTTTGAATAATCTTCTCTAAAGAATTCAGCTACATAGGCTCTATATTTTTCTCTAGCCTGTACTTCAGTTATTAGAGGGCGAACACTACATGTGCTTTTATTAACTCCTTTAAATAAAATATCATTAATAGCATTTCGTTTAGCCTGATCTATAGCCTCCTTCTTTGAGCTTCCTGACCCCCAAGCCATAAATACAAAGTTACCGTCAAGTTTATCCTCTAAGCACTCCGTTTCATACTGATAGAAACTTGCTGATTTTGCTTGCTTACTCTGTGCATTAATAGAAATGCACATAAATAAACATGCTAAAGTAAGGAAGGTATGTATTAAATAATTTTTCATAATTATATTATCTAAACATGTTTCCAAGATTCTGTAAAATACCTGCAGCTTCTAGATCTCTTCTTAATCCATCAACATCTACAGACACAATAACTCCAATCTTAAATTCTTTCTTACTTACCTTAGATACATCCTCAGGTCGTACACGTCCATTATTTGATGCTGTTACAAACTTCATATATTTACCTCCTGTAGCAAAAAAAGACTTAAAGAACTCCTTCTTTTCTTGCTCAATATTTGGATTCATAACTAAAGGTTTTTGGCTAACACAGGGCCCAGAGTTAATACCCTGAAAAATAATTGCATGTACTGCATTCTTTTTTGCTTGTTCAATAGCAACCTTTGGTTTTTTAGAGAATGAAAATACTTTAATAGTATAATTAGTTCCCTTTCCTTCATCTACGCAAACAACTTCATACCTCCATTGTTTCGTGTCTTTATTTGCCTTTTTCTTAGCGAAAATTTGCGCTTCACTAAAATTAGATAATAATATTGTAAATGCTAATAAAAATATTTTTTTCATGATTTCTTGTGTTTTTATTTAGATTATTTTTGTTGTCTTAAAAGTAAAATTAATTCATCCCATCCTTTCTTACAGCCTTTAAAGTTCGTTGCTTGTATCGCATCTTTCTCATCTAACTCAGGAGGCCTGGTTACATAATATCTATTATCCCAAATAGCTTTTTTATCTACTTTAACCGTTCCTTTCTTAGCATATTTCGTTCCTCCTTTAGAGCTATATTTTGGGACAAGAACATCAAATTTCTCACCACCTGTCAAGCCTTCTTTCATACCAATCTTTGCATTACATACTTTACCTTTTTTTGCAAACTCATAGAATGGAGTCTTGGTTTTAAATACATCATATTTTCTTTGAAGATTTACATATACCTTGTTCACAGAACGTACTGTCGCTTCTTGTATTACCTCACTGTCAGAACGCTTGGTATTAAGCTGCGAAATTAGAGTAAATGCTTTTGCTTTACCTACAAACTTTAAATTAAACATGTCTGGATTTTCAAATGCCTGAATTCTTTGTTTTCTCTCTTCTTCACTAAGCTTATCTTTATTATTGTCGCCTATCCAGCATCTATTTTTAAAGATTTGCTGAATACTATCATTCCATTCTAATTGATATAGATAAGCATGTGTCCATACATTATAACCTTCAGCTTTATTATAAACTGCTTCAGCTGCTTTAAGGGCTAATTTTTTTGCTAAATCAGGGATGTCTTGCTTATTAATCGCTGCTTTAGAAGCTTCATAAACTGGCTTAGCCCACTTCTCATTATCAATAAATTCAAAATATTCAAGTACTACAAAAGTATTTCCTATTAATTCAAGTCCTGAGCGCTCCAACGCAGCAAAACCTTTTTGTAACATAGCAGCATCTGAAGCATCGTCCTCTGTAGCATTATATAGTCCTCTTTTTTTAATGAGATCTATATTCATAACGCCACTGGCATCTCTATTAAACCATTTCCCAACCAGTTGATTGGCAATTCTCTTTTCTTTAAAATAGGCATCAATTTTACCTTCTATTCCTTTAAGTTTAAATCCAGGAATTCCTGCTTTTGTCATATCACTAAGCTCACCGATAATATTAGCATATCTCTCTTTTAGAAGATGATTATCATACTTTTCTGGAAAATCCATTGATCTAAAAGTATTGGTAATAATCTCTCCTTTTTCCATTGCAGGGTCCTCAATCATCATAACATGCAAAGAGCTTCTGCTATACTTTGTATTATCTTGAGCTAAAGCACTTAAACTAGCTACTATTAATAACGTTAAAAATACATTTAATTTTCTCATAATTTCTTTTAGTTAATTCAGCTGCAAACATACTATAAATTTATGAAAATAAGAAATACAAAAAAAACAGCCCAATCCTATCCTAAGATCATTGATTCTTAATGATTTATGACTTTAATTAAAACCAAGAAAAACAACTATAAAGAGTTCTTTTGAAGACGTATTATTCAGTATCAGATTTTATATCCGACACAAATTTCTTAATGTGCTGCTCATCTTCCTTTTTACAAATAAGTAATGTGCCTTCATCCTCAACAATAATATAACCATTCATACCCTGTATAACTACTAACTTATCATGAGGCATCTTCACTAGATTCTCAGATGAGTTATATAACCTTACATTATCCCCCTGCAAAGCATTATTATGTTCATCTAAATCAAGATGAGCATAAAGAGACCCCCACGTCCCTAAATCACTCCAGCCAAAATTAGCAGGATAAACGTATACATTATCTGACTTCTCCATCAATCCATAGTCAATAGAGATGTTTTTACATCCTGGAAATACTCTATTAATAAACTCTGATTCTTCAGCGGTATTATAAAATTGTTTACCCTCACTAAATACATCATACATATCACGCAAATGCTTACGGAATGCTAAGGTAATTGACGCAACACTCCAAACAAACATTCCTGAATTCCACAAAAAATCACCACTGTCTAGGAAGTTAAGAGCTAACTCCTGATTAGGTTTTTCAGTAAATGTTTTTACTCTTCTTACTTTTTTATAATTTGGAATTCTTTCTTCTGTAAATTGAACATAGCCATATCCTGTTTCGGGTCGAGAAGGCTTAATCCCTAAAGTTAATAAGATATTATTACTTGCAGTAACCTCTAAGCAATCTTGCATAACCCTAACAAATTCGCCTTCATTTAAAATAATATGATCAGATGCTGCAATTATCATATTAGCATTCTTATTTATACTATAAATCTTAAAAGAGGCATAAGCAATACAAGGAGCTGTATTTCTCATAGCTGGTTCGCATAAAATATTACTCTCAGGCACATCGGGCAATTGCTTTAAACATAAATGCTTGTAATTTGCATTTGTCACAACAAATATATTCTCAGAAAAACAGATTCTTTTTAATCGACTATATGTTTGTTGAATTAGGGTATCTCCTGTTCCTAAAATATCTATAAACTGCTTTGGGAATGCTCTCTTACTCATCGGCCAAAATCTTGAGCCAATTCCTCCTGCCATTATTACAGCATAATTATTTTTATTTATCTTCATTAAGCTTTTCAAAAAAATTCCTGCTAAAATACAACAATTTATACTTTAATGTATTATCCACGAATTACCTCGGAAAAAGGATGAAATAAATATACCTTGTTGGTTTGTTCCTCAATACACCTAAATCGTTTTCTTAACCTAACTCCTTTTATAAAGGATCTTCCATTTGATAATTTAAATAACTCACCAACTTGAATATCAGAAATAGTTAACAATATTGTATCATCATATTTTTTTAACACTTTCACCAATTCAATGTCAGAATATGTAGATGCTTTAGGCAGGACCATATGCCCACTCAAGACTTTTAAGATATCCTTAGGGAAAAAAGTTGGAGATAAAAAATTCAACATCATAGATTTATAAATAGCTTTCCAGTTATTACCATGTGGAGGTACACTATTCCCATATTCTCTAAAAACAAATGCGTGAGCAAGTTCATGCACGATAGTAATTAAAAAAGAATATGTATTTAAGTTATTATTAATAGTAACTACCATTCGATTCTTTACAACCTTAAAATCTCCAAGTTTACTTCTTCTTGGCTTGGATATTCTTACATCTAAATCTAATTCAGCAATCCAACATTCTAGCAATGGTATGCTAGATTTTGGTACAAATGAATGGAAAGAACTCATTAGCTTAGGCATTATGATAAAGATACTCATATACGAAGGTATGATTATAGCCTTTTTGGTTAATCTCTATGTCAGTTAAAGCAGAAACTAACTTTCTTAAAAGTCCTATCAACAATCTTATAAATATTTCACAGAACATATATAAATTAGAAGCCTAAAAATAAAGCTATGTAACCTACAACTAAAGCAATAACTAATCCAACGCCAGAAACAATAAGTCCATCTTTTCTATTTTGTGCAAGTAACGGAAAAAGTCCATCTCCACTAGTTGCTATAGCTGCTGAAATTAATGCTGCCATAGGAAAATTAGGAATTGTAATAAAGGCTACTGCAACTGCAATCATTCCACCGCAACCGGGAGTTACTCCTATTAAAGCTGCTAATAATATAACAACGTATGCTGATGATTCCATCCATGAATGAAACGTATCTTCACCGATAAGCACATCAATGATATAGTTAGCAACAAACAACCCAATAAAAACGTATGTCACCACCATAGCAACATCTAATATTGCATGTAATATGGTCGATTTGATATTCTTATAAGAGGAATAGCAGTCGTGATATGTATAAATAAAAACACTGACACAGTAAAAGATTATACAGGTAGCCGTAAGTGATACTGCAACCCAATAAGTTAGGTTTGAAATAGCATCAATACCTCCACCCCATAAAGCCATAATAGAACCGGGAGCTAAAAATATAGCCATCGCTATGATAGCATAAAAACCAAAATCCTCAATAAATATGCTTGCTGAAGAATTTTGTTTGGCTTGAAAGCTTTGATCATCCGTATAATTTGGCTGATTATTTTCAGAATTAGCTCTAAATCCGAGGATATCTGATAAATAGCCAAAAATAACTCCTGCAATTAATCCAAATATAGTAATTGTTATATATGCTTTTAAGTTCCCTGCAACATCCGCTTCATTAGAAGCTCCTAATAAAACAAATGATCCTTCTCCTAACGTACTAATAAAAGTAGCAAATAAACCCCCAAACGATATTTTGTTATTTTTATATAATGAAGCGACTACAATTGTTGCACCACAGCCAGGGATTGCCCCCAATAAAGAGCCAACAATAGGATGTGTCCACTTAGGACCAATCTTATTCGCTATATTATCATGTCTTGTTTTGGTTGCAAAACTAATTAAAGCAAATCCAATAATTGATAACGAAACATAGCCTCCTATTGCACCTGCTGCTTCAAGATTATCTAAAATAAATGACCAAAGATTAAATTCCATATTTACCTATCTATTGTATATCTAGCGTGGCAAATATAGTTATTTAGACTAACTCTTTTACACTACTGTTTGAAGAGAAATTAGGACAAGTATTACAACCGTTCTTCTTTGTTGTTCCACAAGAAATAAGAGCTAATAATGCAATAATTAATAAAAGATGATATTTTTGTATCTTCATAATAAATGCAAATTTAAACAAATTACTAATTTTTAATGTTAAAATTACTCAAACACTTAGGCCTATACTTTATTATGATGCAGAAAGTTTTAAGTATCCCAGAAAAGTGGAGTGCGTTTAAGAAGCAATGCCTATTAGAACTAGAAAAAGTAGGACTTAATTCATTAGGCATAGTTGTAATTATCTCATTCTTTGTAGGTGGAGTTGTAAGCATACAAACTGCCTTTAACATGACAAACCCTTTGTTACCAAAATATTTAGTTGGTTTAGCCAGCCGTGATTCATTAATATTAGAATTCTCTCCTACAATGATTTCTCTAATATTAGCTGGAAAAGTAGGCTCAAGTATTGCTTCAGAAATTGGAAGCATGAGGGTTAGTGAGCAAATAGATGCATTAGACATAATGGGAGTAAATTCAGCATCATTTTTAATTTTGCCAAAAATAATTGCTGCAATAGTATTCTTCCCATTTTTAGTAATAATTAGTATGGGCATTGGAATGGTTGGTGCTTGGGTTGGAGGATTATCTGCAAATGTCACCACTGCTGATTTTCTTTACGGATTAAAATATGAGTTTAATTCATTCTATATCACTTATGCAATAGTTAAAACATTATTCTTTGCCTTTATCGTTTCTTCAGTATCATCTTATTTTGGATATTTTACTAGAGGGGGGTCAATAGAAGTAGGAAGATCAAGTACAAAAGCAGTAGTTTATAGCAGTATTATAATCTTATTTTTTAATTTTATTCTTACAAAGCTTCTTTTAGCATGATAGAAATTAAAAACATTGAAAAATATTTTGGAGAACATCATGTTTTAAAAAACATGACACATAAATTTGAACAAGGCAAAGTAAATCTAATTATTGGAGAGAGTGGGTCAGGGAAAACTACTTTAATTAAGATATTAGTTGGACTTTATGAGAATGACACTGGCTCTGTGCTTTTTGATGGCACTGACATGAATCAAATGAAGAGTAAAGAGAAAAAATCTTTACGAAAAGAAATAGGCATGCTTTTCCAAGGAGGAGCTCTTTACGATTATATGACCGTCGAAGAAAATATTATATTCCCATTAACGATGTTTACAGAACGATCTAATATAGAAAAGTTAGAGCGAGTAAACTTTTGTCTTAAAAGAGTTAATCTAGAAGGCACTAATAAATTAATGCCAAGTGAATTAAGTGGCGGAATGAAAAAAAGAGTTGCAATTGCAAGAGCAATAGTAATGCAGCCAAAATACCTTTTCTGCGATGAACCAAACTCTGGTCTTGACCCAAAAACATCAATCGTAATTGACAATCTGATCAAAGAAATTACTGAAGAATATAATATTACTACTATTGTAAATACACATGACATGAATTCAGTAATGCAGATTGGAGAGAATGTTGCTTTTATTCACCAAGGAGAGATATGGTGGACTGGCACTAAGGAGAACCTCTTTAAATCAGATAATAAAGAATTAAACAAGTTTGTATTTGCTTCTGAACTTTTTAAAAGTTTAAGAAAATCATAATGAAAGATGTTAGAGCAAAAAAACACCTTGGTCAGCATTTCTTAAATGACGAAACGATTGCTTTTAACATTACAAAATTACTAAATAATAATACAAGAAATGTTGTAGAGATTGGTCCAGGTATGGGAATACTAACACAATTTCTAGTAAAAAATGATTATAAAACTGAAGTTATAGAGATTGACACAGAAAGTGTATTTTACCTCAGGCTAAATTACCCAAAATTAGACATCCATGAGGGTGACTTTCTACAAATTAATCTTAAAAAAAAATATCCATACAATTTCTCATTAATAGGAAACTTCCCTTATAATATCTCATCACAAATATTATTCAAAGTATTTGAAAATAAAGATCAAATACATGAAATAGTTGGTATGTTCCAGAAAGAAGTAGCTGAGAGGGTAACTTCTAAAAAAGGAAAAAAAAGAGGAATTCTATCTGTATTTTTACAAACATTCTATGACATTGAATACTGCTTTACAGTAAATGAAGATGTCTTCAACCCTGCTCCAAAAGTAAAATCAGGGGTAATAAAATTAGTTCGGAATGAGAGGAAAAAACTATCTGTTGATGAAAAAAAATTTAAACGAGTTGTAAAGGCTGGCTTTCATCAAAAAAGAAAAACCTTAAAAAATGCTTTAAAACCTTTTAAATTAATAAATGAAAGTAAAATAGCAAATTTACTACCTTTACGAGCTGAACAATTAACCGTTGATGATTTTATCAGATTAACAAATCATGTCCAATAAAATAGAAATAAATAGTATCTATATTCAAGAATTAACTACTTTAATCGAGCATAAAGACTCAACTAAAGTAGTTTCAAAGCTTGAGGAGCTTCACATTGCAGATATTGCTGAAGTAATTGAGACCCTATCATCAGACAATGCTAAATATATCTTTAATTTAATCTCTGATGAAGAAAGATCTGCAGCAATACTCGTAGATTTAGAAGATAATACAAGAGAGAATCTGCTTTCTGATCTAAGCGCAAAAGAAATTGCTGAAGAAGTAATTGACAAGTTAGAGTCTGATGATGCGGCTGATGTAATTGGAGAATTATCAGACAAGACTCAGGAAGAAGTACTATCTCATATTGAGGATATTGATCATGCAAATGATATTAGTGATTTATTAAACTACCCCGAAGATTCTGCTGGTGGACTTATGGCAAAAGAGCTGATCAAAGTAAACGAAAATTGGAATACTGTGCAGTGCCTTAAAGAAATGCGTAAGCAAGCAAATGATGTAAAAAAAGTGTATACAATTTACGTGGTCAATGATGACAACAAACTGTTAGGACTGATGTCATTAAGGAGATTGTTACTTACTCAAAGATCAATTGCTATAAAGAATATAATTACAACAGATATTATATCTGTAAAAGCAACAACAGATGATGAAGATGTCGCTAATATCATGCAAAAATATGATCTAGTAGCTCTACCAGTTGTAGATGATATCGGAAGGTTAATCGGGAGAATAACTATTGATGATGTAATGGATGTTGCGAAAGAAGAGGCGGAAAAAGATTATCAATTAGCAAGCGGTATATCTGAAGATGTAGAAAGCAGCGATACTATTTGGGAACTTACAAGAGCAAGACTTCCATGGTTATTAATTGGAATGATAGGAGGATTATTTGGAGCAAAAGTAATTGGAATATTTAATTTAGAAAAGCACTTTGAATTAGCATTTTTTATTCCTTTAATTGCTGCAATGGGAGGGAATGTTGGAGTTCAATCAGCAGCTATTGTAGTGCAAGGGATAGCAAATGACTCACTCAAAATGGAAAATCTTTTACATAAGTTATTTAAGGAGTTAGGAGTAGGATTATTAAATGGAATTATTTGTTCTATAATAATATTAATAGCTACATTTGGACTAGGATATGGCATGGAATTGAGTTTAACAGTAAGTATTTCTTTGCTTGCAGTTATTGTATTTGCCGCTCTCTTTGGGGCATTTATACCTTTAACTCTCGAAAAATACAAAATTGACCCAGCACTAGCAACAGGCCCTTTTATAACTACAGTAAATGATGTCCTCGGACTATTTATCTATTTTTGGATAGGTCAAACTATACTCTAGTCTAGTATGAAAATTTTATTTGTTGACACGGTACACCCACTATTAAAGGAAGAGTTAGAAAATAACGGTAATACATGTGATACTGCTTATAAAAAGACAAAATCAGAAGTTGAAAAAATTATCAGTGTATATGACGGGATAATTATCAGAAGTAGATTTAAGATTGACAAGTTATTTATTGAAAAATCTTCTAAGCTGAAGTTTATTGCTCGTGCTGGAAGCGGACTAGAAAATATTGATATAAACTATGCCAAGATTAAGAATATAAGCTGTTTTAATGCTTCTGAAGGAAATAGGCAGTCAGTAGCAGAACATGCTATTGGAATGATACTTTCATTATTCAATAAGTTAAACACGGCTGACCAAGAGGTTAGAAATGGGAAATGGAATAGAGAGGCAAATAGAGGCATCGAACTTTCTGGCAAAACAATAGGGATAATTGGCTATGGAAATAATGGTTCTGCTTTTGCTAACTCTTTAAGTGGTTTTGGCGTTGAAATTCTAGCTTATGACAAATATCTATCTAATCACAAACACAAAAGTAGTATAGAAAAAATATTTGAAAATGCAGATATTGTAAGCTTACACGTACCCTTAACTGAGGAGACAACCTATTTAGTCGATTCTAATTTTATCAATAGCTTTAAGAAGAATTTCTATTTAATAAATACTTCAAGAGGAAAGTGTGCCAATACAAAAAGCATAATAGACGCAATAAAAACAGGTAAAATTAAAGGAGCTTGTCTTGATGTCTTGGAATATGAAAAAACATCATTTGAGGCATTAAGTAAAGGTGGATTAAATGATGAAATGAAATACCTCATTAATAGTAAGAGAACCATTCTATCTCCTCATATTGCTGGATGGACGCATGAAAGTAATATGAAAATTGCTAAGGTTTTATTAGATAAAATCATTTCTTTTCCTCTATAAGAGAGTTTATCTCCTCTCCCATTTTATGCATGCTCTCTTTTGCTTCATTTAATGAATCAAAAGCAGATTCTTTTACACTACTAAAAGTATCTCCAATAGAAGAAAATAATTCATTATAGTATGCAATCCCCTCGTTCATATTTAATGTAAATGCATTTAAATATTTAGCTGACTTTCTACCCCAATTTTCTTTATGTTCATCTATTTTATCAGCCAAATAAGTAAGATACATGCCTAATTCATTAACAAACATATTAGGCCGATCACCACGAACAACATCATCATTGCCAGTATATATATGATAAGACATATCCTGCAAAGTAAGTTCCTTATCAAAATAAGCCATATTTGGTCCTGGGCAAATTGAAACACCTTTACTTTCACGTGTTTGCACTTCATAGTTTATAACTGCAGTTGCGGCAAGCCCCATACATAAGCAGGTTTTTTCTGTAATCTGATCAGAAATCCCTTGTTCATCAATTTTATTTTTTTGATATAAACGAGAAGCAGTACAAACCCCCTCTCTTCCGTATTCATCACTCAATGCTAAAAACTTTCTCGGGCAAGAACTTCCTGGCTTGCCTTCGGCAATCTTTTCAAATTTTTCTATATCTTTAGATGAATCTCTCAAATTATTAAAAGGAACTCCTAAAGGAGAAATACCACTCAAATACAAATCATTTTCCTTTGCCTCTTGTAATTGTTTTCGAGTTTTAGCATCGACTGTAGTGGCCTCAGGAACCAATAAAAAAGGAGTTCCCCAACCTACAGTATCTAATTTATAATAATTAATTAAAAAATTATGTTCTTCAGCAGTAGCAACACCTCCTTGTGCAGTAATTTTTATCGGCAAAATCTTTTCAGGAATCGTTCTGCTATTTGCCTCTAATGCCATCTTACAAATAGCATAAGTATCATTGATTAGTTCTTGCCTTTTATCTCTAAATTCTGCTAAAATTGGACCCATTAAATAACCATCCGTAGCAAAAGCATGTCCTCCACAGTTTAAACCTGATTCAATACGATATTCTGAAACCCACAACCCTTTTTTAGCTAAAAATTTACCTTGAATAACTGCTGATCTATAGTCAGAGACTTTAAGTATTATTTTTTTCTTAATATACCCATTTTTATCAGGGAAAAAATCATCAAAGTTGGCAATATAACCATAAAGTCTAGGATTCATTCCTGCAGAGAATATTACTGAAGATGCTAAATTAGAATTTGCATAGCCTCTAAGGCCTGCATGTGCGTCATTGTATTCTGAAGGTAATTCCTCTCTTTTAAAATAATTTTTTTTATCAACTTTTGTCATGATATTTACATCAATGCTTCCCATTGACAGATTATCTTTTAACCAACAAGACAAATCCTCAAAACTAAATGAGCTTTCAGTTAACCTATTAAATTCTTGCTTAATATCACTACCATCAGGCAACATTGCAAAATATTTTTTAACCTCTTCAAACTTATCTTTAGTAGCTGTTGTAAATTCTTCAAATTTTTCTGATGCTAATTGATTTACCATCTCCAAATAAGCTGTTATTCTATCGGCACGATAATCCTTAGTATCATTCTTTATCTCTTTATAAGACAAGCTATATACATTACTATAGTGTTTTCGTAAGCGCTCTAATAAAACATCATCCGCCAGTGCAATCACAGTATTTATACCATAATGCGCTACTTTTAATGCGGAATCAGCTGTAAAAGCTGTTCCCATAACTGGTATATGAAAAGTATGTTGGGATTCCATTCTTATAAATTATAACACATTCTGCAAAGATAGTTAATTATACGTTATTAGTGCTTTACTACAATCTGGAGTGTATTTCTTGATTTTTGTTCAAGTATTATTTCTTTTCCTTTTAATAATTCATTGGTAGTTATATCAGTATAGTGTCTTAAGGTATAAAGTCTTAAATCATCATTATAAAAGACATCAAAACTCTCTTTCAGATCATTTAATAGAGCTGGCACTTTATACTTATCGTTATCTACACAAATAGAAAATGAAACAGCAGAATTTTGCATTAAATTTACTCCAATTCCATGCTTTGCTAGAATTGAAAAAATCATACTAATATGCATCTCAACAATAAATGCTAAAGATGTGTCAGAAATTGAAATCAGTATCTGGTTATCTTTTACAATCAAAGATGACATCTCAGGTTTCTTTATAATACCTTCTTTAATCTCTGAACCTTTCATTAGTGGGTGCAGAAAAGATTTAATGTGCAAAGGTATCTGCTTCTTTTTTAATGGCTGAATAGTTTTTGGATGAATTACTTTTGCTCCGTAGAATGCCAACTCAATAGCCTCATCAAAAGATACCTGCTCTAATAATTCTGCATCAGTAAAATGCTTAGGATCTGCATTCATCATGCCTGGGACATCTTTCCAAATAATTACTTTATCAGCATCAAGAGCAAAAGCCAATATAGCTGCAGTAAAATCACTACCTTCCCTTCCTAATGTTGTTGTGAAATTCTCCGAAGTACAGCCTAAAAATCCTTGAGTAATACAGTGTTTGTATTTTATCTGATTTTGAATGCAAGATACGCTTACCTCCCAATCAATCTTAGCATCTCGGTATGTATTATCTGTTCGAATTAGATCGCGAGCATCAATCCATTTATTTTTGAATTTCACTTTTTCCAAATAAGCACTCATAATCTTAGTTGACAAAAATTCGCCAACAGATACAATTTGATCATAATTATACGAATAATTAGAAGAAGGCTCATTCTCAAGAACCCATTCAATCTCGACAAAAAGATTATTTACTTCATCAAAAATTATATGGTTTTTATGAAATAAATTATTTATTATTTCATAATGAAAATCTTTTACTTTCTGCAAGGCAGCAAAAGGATCAGATGATCTTTGAGTATAAACCTCTACTACATTCTCTAACATATTAGTCACCTTCCCCATAGCAGAGAAAACAATAATTAAACTACCCTCAGTATAAGAAAGTAAGATATTTCCAACATTCTTGATATTCTCTACATCTTTTATTGATGCTCCTCCAAACTTATAAACTGTATACATTTATTTCTCAAAAACCAACTGCAAAGTAAAGATTATTTTCGCATCAAATACTTTTAATTTTTAGATATTTGCAGTAATATAAACTTACATAATGAAGATTGCATTTTTAACTTCCGGAGGTATTGCTCCTTGCTTATCAGCTTCAATTGGGAGGCTAACTCAAAACTACTTAAAAGACTATCCTGACGCTGAGATTATTGGATATTTAAACGGGTATAAAGGGTTACTACTAGGGAAATCAATTCCTTTCCCTAAAGAGCTTGCAAAAAATACAGACAAATTCTATCAATTTGGAGGCTCACCAATAGGAAATAGTAGAGTAAAACTTACAAATATTGATGATTGCATAAAAAAAGAATATATTAAACGTGGAGAAAACCCATTAGAAGTTGCTGCAAATCAATTAGTAAAGGATAGTGTCACTATTTTACATACAATTGGAGGTGATGATACAAATACCACTGCTGCAGATTTATCAAATTATTTACAAAAAAATAATTATAACCTAACAGTAGTTGGATTGCCAAAGACTATAGATAATGATGTATTCCCGATTACACAAACTTTGGGAGCTTGGACAGCAGCAGAACAAGGAGCAATCTTTTTTGAAAATATAGTTAATGAAAATACAACTTCTGATAGACAATTAATAATACATGAGATAATGGGCAGGCATTCTGGATGGCTTACTGCTGCAACTACTTTTGAATATCGGAAAAGACTACATGCTATCAATTTCATACCTGAAATAGGTATTATAAAAGAAAAATGGGACGTGCATTCAGTATTTCTGCCAGAAGAAAAGATTAACTTTAAGAAAGAATGTGAACGTCTTAATAAGATAATGGATCAATACGATTCTGTAAATGTATTTTTAAGTGAAGGAGCGGGGATGGATATAATTATTAACGAAACTGAAAAGGCAGGAGAAACTGTTCTGCGTGATGCATTTGGACATGTTAGATTAGACGAACTTAATGCGGGAAAGTGGTTTGCAAAAAAGCTGGGAAAAGCATTAAATGCAAATAAAATATTAGTGCAGAAAAGTGGTTATTTTGGAAGATCAGCAAAGGCAAATAAAGAAGATCTAGAATTAATATTTCAAATGGCTGACCATGCGGTTGCTAGTGCAATAGCTGGAAATAGTGGTGTTATTGGATGGGATGAAAACAATAATAATATTCTTAGCTGTATTGATTTTAACAGAATAAAAGGAGGGAAAGCATTTGATATCACACAAGACTGGTACATTAATATGATGAACGAAATTAAGAATATCTAATTGGGCGTACAAGCCCCACTCTTAACCTATTTTGGTGAACCAAAACAAACTGATGCAATAAAACAAGCATTAGAAAATGAACTTGCACGAATTCAACTTACTAGTTTAATTGGCTCATCATTTGCTATAACAGCCAGCGCAGTAGTCAGAGAAAGCAATAAACCACATCTATTTATTTTTAAAGACAAAGAAGAGGCTTCCTATTTTTCAAATGATATTGAAAGTCTACTAAAAAATGAGGTTTTCTTTTTTCCAGCTTCATACAGAAGAGCCTATCAACTTGAAGAAACTAATAATGCAAATATATTATTGAGAGTTGAGGTGTTAAATAAACTTAACAACAAAAGAAATCCAATTATAGTAACTTATCCTGAAGCTTTATCAGAAAAAGTAGTGAGTAGAAAAGAGCTTAAAAAACATACCATTACACTAAAAACCAATGATGAAATTCCAATACAGGAATTAGAAGAAATGATCCAAAAACTTAATTTTAAAAAAGTAGATTTTGTAATTGAATCAGGAGAATATTCTATAAGAGGTGGAATCATAGATATTTATTCCTATGCTGATGAATCCCCTTATAGATTAGAGTTTTTTGACACTGAAATTGAGAGTATCAGAACTTTTGACATTAATACACAGCTTTCAATCAAAACTGAAAACAAAATAACAATCATCCCAAATACTGAGGCTAAGAAAAGCATTGAATCTCAAGTCAGCCTTTTAGAATACTGTCCAAAAAATACTATTATTTGGGCAACAGATATTAAATATAGTCAAGGAATATTAGATGATTATTTCGAAAGAGCAAACGAACAGTACAGAAATATAGTACCGAACTCTATACAGTATTTGAGACCAGAACATTTATTTACTAATGGACGCGAGTTTACTAATGAACTTGAAAAATTTTCAATAATAGAAAACAGTAACAATTGTTTCTTTGATGCAGAAGAGAATATTACAATCAAGACAACTTCACTAACAAAAATTAATAAACAATTTGATTTACTAAAAAAAGATCTAAAGAAAAACAAAGAAGAAGGCTTGCAGAATATTATCCTTTGCTCCTCAGATGAACAAGAAGAAAGGTTCAATGCAATTTTTGAGCATAGTCAAGAAGAATTTAATTATAAGTGTATCTTATTTTCATTACATGAAGGATTTATTGACTACACCAATAAACAAGCGATTTATACTGATCATCAAATATTTGATAGATACCATAAATTTACATCAAAGACAAAATTTACAGATAAACAAGCCATAACAATTAAGCAGCTTACTCAACTTGAAATTGGTGATTATGTAACTCATATTGATCATGGAGTTGGAAAATTCGAAGGGCTGCACAAAATTAAAAATAATGAAAAATATCAGGAAGTTCTAAAACTAACCTACAAAGAAGGGGATATCCTATACATCAGCATTCATTCGTTGCATAAGATTGCTAAATTCTCTGGTAAAGAAGGAAGCAAACCAAAAATCAACCAACTTGGATCTCCTGTTTGGAAAAAAACAAAAGAAAGAACTAAAGCAAAAGTAAAGCAAATTGCTTTTAATTTAATTGAACTTTATGCGAAAAGAAAACTAAAAAAAGGATTCGCATACATGCCTGACACTTACTTACAACATGAGTTAGAAGCTTCATTTATGTATGAAGACACTCCTGATCAAAGTAAAGCAACTATTGATATTAAAGCAGACATGGAGCAAGAAATGCCAATGGACAGATTAGTGTGTGGTGATGTTGGTTTTGGAAAAACTGAAATTGCAATTAGAGCTGCATTTAAAGCAGTAGCTGACAATAAGCAAATAGCTGTCTTAGTACCCACAACAATTCTAGCTCTACAACATTATAAAACATTTAAAAAAAGATTAAAACATCTGCCATGCACAGTAGATTACATAAATAGATTTAAAACAGCTACGCAACAGAAATTAACACTAGAAAAAGTAGCAACAGGAGAAATTGACATCCTTATTGGGACTCATAGAATAGTTGGAAAAGATGTAAAATTCCTAGACTTAGGACTAATGATAATTGATGAAGAACAAAAGTTTGGAGTAAATATAAAAGATAAACTAAAACTTTTTAAAGAAAACATTGATACTCTAACACTAAGTGCAACTCCAATCCCTAGAACATTGCAATTTTCATTACTTGGTGCCAGAGATTTATCAATAATAAACACCCCTCCACCCAATAGACAAGCTATAGAAACTTCAATCATTAGCATGAACCAAGAAATTATTAGAGATGCTATAATCTATGAAATGGCTCGCAACGGACAAGTATTTTTTGTACATAACAGAATAGAAAACATAAAAGAAATTGCTGGGCTTTTGCAAAGACTTTGTCCAGATGCTAAAATTAGAGTTGGACATGGACAAATGGATGGGAAAAAGTTAGAAGCAATAATGATTGATTTTATGCAAGGAGATTTTGATGTATTGGTTTCTACAACAATAATTGAAAATGGAGTTGATGTTGCTAATGCCAATACAATTATTATTAATAATGCCCAAAATTTTGGATTGAGCGATTTACATCAAATGAGAGGAAGGGTTGGGCGTTCTAATAAAAAAGCATTCTGCTATTTAATTAGCCCTCCATTGCACAAAGTATCAAATGAAAGCAGAAAAAGGCTTACGGCACTGGAGCAATTCTCAACACTAGGAAGTGGGTTCAAAATTGCTATGCGTGATTTAGACATTAGAGGTGCTGGTGATTTATTAGGAGCTGATCAAAGCGGATTTATAAATGACATTGGTTTTGAGACTTATCAAAAAATATTAAATGAAGCAGTTGAAGAATTGAAAAGAGACAAATTTGAAGAATTATTCCATAATGAGAGCAAGGAATTCTATATAAAAGATTCTCAGCTGGATACTGATTTAGAAATTCTAATTCCTGATACGTATGTTAGCAATATTAGTGAACGATTGAACCTCTATAAGCAACTTAATAACTTTACAAAAGAAAAAGAAATAACTATATTTATCGATCAATTAAAGGATAGATTTGGTGCAGTTCCTGAGGAAATTAATAATGTATGTGATACACTTAGATTAAGATGGGTTGCTAAAAAAATTGGCTTTGAACGCATCATACTTAAGAATGACAGAATGCGTAGTTATTTTCCTGTAAAAGCTAACTCACCTTACTACAATTCAGATGCCTTCAAAAAAGTCTTAAATTATTTAAAAAAGAACTTCGAAACTTGTGAGATGATAGAGCAAAAAGGGAAGCTTTCTATCAGCATCAGAAACATAAAAAGAATAAAAGAAGCTTTAGCAATATGCAGAGAAATTATAAAGGGGTAAGTTTTTCTCTTTAATCAACAATAAAAGCAACTTATTAACAATTTATTTTTTTGGCTTACTACATAGCTTAATTCCTCTAGCTTTTGAGTAAAATTGCATTAGGATTAATAATTACTAATGTCAGATAAAAGAATCATTAAAAATGCACTGATTTCCGTATTTAACAAAGACGGATTAGGCCCAATAGTAAAAAAATTAAACGAATTAGGAATAGCTATTTACTCGACAGGAGGAACGCAAAAATTTATTGAAGAACAAGGAATTTTTGTAAATCGTGTAGAAGATCTTACAACCTACCCTTCAATTCTGGGAGGGAGAGTAAAAACATTACACCCAAATATATTTGGAGGTATTTTAGCACGAAGAGATATTGCAAGTGATAAAGAACAATTAGAGAAATACAATATACCTGAATTTGATTTAGTAATTGTTGATCTCTATCCTTTTGAAAAAACTGTTGATTCAGGAGCTTCTGAGCAAGAGATTATTGAAAAAATTGATATAGGAGGAATCTCATTAATCCGTGCTGCTGCCAAAAACTTTAGTGATGTGCTTATTGTTTCAGAAATGAGCCAATACTCTAAAACTTTAGAAATTTTAAATGCTAGTGGCGCTAGCACAACTATGGCTGAAAGAAAAAATTTCTCAGCCACTGCATTTAATGTTTCATCACATTACGATACCGCAATCTTTAATTATTTTAATAAAGATACAACTCAAGCATTAAAACAAAGCATCAGAGAAAGTAGATCTTTAAGATATGGTGAAAATCCACATCAAAAAGGCACTTTCTACGGAAAATTAGACTCTATGTTTAATAAACTAAATGGTAAAGAACTTTCATACAACAACTTGTTAGATATTGATGCTGCTGTTAGTTTAATTTCAGAATTTGAGGAAACTACTTTTGCGGTGCTAAAACACAATAATGCCTGCGGAATAGCAACTAGAGAAAATTTAATTGATGCCTGGAAAGATGCCTTAGATGGGGACCCTACTTCTGCTTTTGGCGGTGTATTAATAACCAACAAAGAAGTAGATATAGAGACAGCAACTGAAATAGATAAATTATTCTATGAGGTACTAATTGCTCCATCATTTTCTTCTGAAACAATAGAATTACTAAAACAAAGAAAGAATAGGATTCTATTAGAACAAAATAAAATAGAAACCCCAAAGGTACAAATTAGAACTATCCTAAATGGAATTATTGAACAAGAGAAAGATCTAAAAACAGATGAGACCTCTGACATGAAAACAGTAACAAAATTAGCTCCTAATAATGAGCAATTAACTGATTTAGTATTTGCATCAAAAATATGTAAACACACTAAATCAAATACAATCGTATTTGCAAAAAAGAAACAATTACTTGCTAGTGGTGTGGGCCAAACATCAAGAGTTGACGCACTAAAACAAGCGGTTGATAAAGCAAAAAAATTTGGATTTGATTTAAATGGAGCAGTAATGGCATCAGATGCTTTTTTTCCGTTTCCTGATTGTGTTGAATTAGCTAATAATGCAGGAATAAAAGCCGTAATACAACCAGGAGGATCAATAAAAGATCAATTATCTATTGATTATTGTGATGCAAATAATATGGCAATGGTATTAACAGGTACAAGACATTTTAAACATTAAAAAATAAAAATTATGGGATTTTTTGATTTTATGCAAGAAGCAATTGCTATTGATTTAGGCACTGCTAACACACTAATTATTCATAATGACAAAGTTGTAGTTGATGAGCCATCAATTGTAGCTAAAGACGTAAGGACGGGAGATCTAGTAGCTATAGGAAAAAGAGCTCAACAAATGCATGGAAAAGCGCATAAAGGGATTGAAACTTTACGCCCACTAAAAGACGGTGTAATTGCTGACTTTCAATCATCTGAGCAGATGATTAGAGGATTTATTGATATGATTCAAAAGAAAAGATCTATTTTTTCCCCATCTTTAAAAATGGTAGTTTGCATCCCATCAGGAGTAACTGAGGTAGAAAAAAGAGCTGTAATTGATTCAGCAGAACATGCAGGAGCTAAAGATGTTTGGTTAATTCATGAACCAATGGCTGCAGCAATTGGGATTGGAATAGATGTACTTGAACCAAAAGGGAATATGGTGATTGACATAGGTGGTGGAACTACAGAAATAGCAGTGATCTCACTTGGAGGTATTGTATGTGACAAATCTATTAGAGTTGCTGGCGATGAGTTTACTGCTAATATTAAAACCTATATGAAAACTAGACATAATATTGCTGTTGGAGATATTATGGCTGAGAATATTAAAATAAATGTTGGTTCTGCTTTAACAGAACTTGATGAACCTCCCGCAAATTACCCAGTACATGGTAGAGATCTAATGAGTGGTATTCCAAAAGAGGTGGTGGTAACCTATAAAGAGATTGCAGGAGCTCTTAACAACTCTATTGAAATGATTGAAGAAGCCGTGATGAGTGCTCTCTTTAACACACCTCCAGCATTATCTGCTGATATTTATAATGAAGGGCTCTATTTAACAGGAGGAGGCTCTATGCTTAGAGGTCTTGACAAAAGAATCTCTAGAAAAACAAAATTACCAGTTTATGTAGCTGAAGATCCTTTAAGAGCCGTTGCTAGAGGAACTGGTATTGCCCTTAAAAACACTGATAGCTATACATTCTTAATGCGATAGAAAGATATACTAATGCATAATCTTTTACGATTTATAAAACTAAATCAGTTTCTATTATTATTTATATTAATAGAAGGTTTCTCAATTACATTACTAATAACGAATAATAGCTATCAAGCTAATAAACTAATCCAATTTAGCACCCAATACACTAGTTCAATTTATCATTCAACATCATCTTTCTATGATTATCTAAGTCTAAGAGAAACTAATGAATATTTGATAAAAGAAAATGCAAAAATACGATCATTGCTCCAAAATGAAGTTACTGTTAATGACACAAGCATACTTAAAAACAAGACATTTAATTACATCGCTGCAAAAGTTATCAATAACTCTGTACAAAAAAGAAATAACTTTATTACCCTAAATAAGGGAAGTAAAAGTGGCATTAAGGAGGGTATGGGTGTGATTACAAATGAAGGAGTAATTGGTGTTATCCACTCTGTCAGTAAGAATTATTCTTTAGTTATCTCATTATTACATAAGAAATCAGCAACAGGTATCTTCTTAAAAAAAAATATGCATACTGGTATCTTAAGATGGCAAGGGTTTAATTACAAGATTGCAACTATTACTGATTTACCCGTTCATATCCCACTAAATATTGGAGATACAATCATAACTAATAGCTACAGCAACATCTACCCAGAAGGAGTAAATATTGGTACTATCTCTAATTTCAAGAAAAACAATGATGATGGTTTTTACACAGTGAATGTGAGTCTATTTGAAGACTTTAACAATTTAAGATATGTATATGTAGTACATTCATCACAATCTGATGAACAATTACAATTAGAACAGATTACAAAATATGAATAAGCATCTTATTAAATACTTCACTATGCTACCATTATTTGTTCTTTTACAAGTACTAGTGTTAAATGAAATATTATTCTTTACTTACATCAATCCTTATCTTTACTTAGCACTTATAATTAGCTTACCTCTAAAAACTCCTAAATGGTTTTTACTATCTTACGCTTTCTTACTAGGATTCTTTATTGACCTCTTCAGCGGAAGTTTAGGATTCCACTCAACAGCAACAGTGTTTATTGCTTTTATAAAGCCTGCTATATCAAAAATTACTATCCCACATAATGTTCTAGCAGATACAGATGAAATTACTTTAAATAAAATTGGGACTAAATCATTTATTACATTCTCCTTAATAATAATTGTTGTTCATAATAGCTTGCTCTTTATTCTAGAGCATTTAAATCTTAGTCTACCTATATTAGTTAAATCGACAGCAAGTAGTCTGTTGACATTGATCCTTATTCTAATATTAGATCTCTTTAGAGCTTCAAAAAAATGAGAAGACACAAAGATAGAAGCAAAATAATTATTGGTATTTTTCTAATAATTACAGTTATTTTCTTGTCAAAACTATTTTATATTCAGGTAATTAATGAAAATTATAAATTCTCAGCGAATAATAATGTCTTAAGGTATGACGTGCAACAAGCTGTAAGAGGGCTAATCTATGATAGAGACAGCAATCTTATCGTTGCAAACGTTCCTGCATATGATTTAATGATTATCCCAAAGGATATGAGAGGAAGAACAATGGATACCTTAAAATTTTGCAAGCTTGTTGAGATCTCTAAAGCAGAATTTCTTGAGAGATATAAAAAAGCTTCAAATTACTCTACTTATAAAGAAAGTGTTTTTATAAAACACATAAGTAAAGAGAACTCAAGCACCTTAGGAGAAAGCTTATACGAATTCCCTGGCTTCTATTTAAGAAAGCTTACAATGCGAGAATATCCAACTAATTCTTCTACACATTTAATAGGATATCTAGGAGAGGTGAATAGTAGAAAAACAAAAGAAGATCCCTTCTACACAAAAGGAGATTTAAATGGAGTAAGTGGTGTAGAAGCTGCATATGAAGAATATCTAAGAGGAGAAAAAGGCATGGCAATAAAGCTTGTTGATGTACATAATCGAGATCAAGGGAAATTTCAAAATGGGAAGTTTGACACCTTACCAATCCCTGGTAAAACTTTAATCTCAACTATTAATATTGAATTGCAAAAATATGGAGAAAAGTTAATGACAAATAAAATTGGTGCGATTGTAGCTATTGAGCCTTCAAGTGGAGAAATTATTGCTTTAGTCTCTGCCCCCTCATACAATCCAAACCAATTAATCGGAAGAAAAAGATCTGATAATTACAAGGCTCTATCAGAAGACAAGAATAAACCACTTTTTAATAGAGCATTGCAAGGAACTTATCCTCCAGGATCTATATTTAAGCTTATTAATGGCGTAATCGCTTTACAAGAAGGAGTTATTACTAAATATAATAGTTTTAGCTGTGCCGGAGATAATGGTTATAGCTACGGAAATGATAAAAATGTTGGCTGTCACGCTCACCAAACTCCACTAAATCTTAGAAAAGGAATAGAACTTTCATGCAACACCTATTTCTGTAATATTTACGAGAAATATTTCAGCAAATATAGTTCTACTATTGAGGCTTATAATAATTGGAGTAATCATGTTGCTAGCTTTGGGATAGGAAGCTATATGAATAATGATTTTATTACAGGCTCTACTGGTAAGCTACCAAAAGCATCTTATTTTGATGAACTTTACAGAAGAAGTTGGAATGCCAATACAATCATCTCAATGGCAATTGGCCAAGGAGAACTACTATTAACACCTATCCAGATGGCAAACATGACAGCTATAATTGCTAATAAGGGCTTCTACTATACACCTCATATTATCAAGAAGATATCAGGAGAAGAATCAATTGATACTAACTTCATAAAGAAAAAGTATTGCACTATTGAGTCAAAATATTTCAATACTATAATTGAAGGAATGCTAAAAGTTACAGAAGGAGAACATGGTACTGCTAGAAATGCTAAAATCCCAGAATTACAAATCTGCGGTAAAACTGGAACAGCTCAGAATCCTCATGGAGAGGATCATTCAATATTTATTGCCTTTGCACCAAAAGAAGACCCAAAAATTGCTATTGCGGTATATGTTGAAAATGGCGGATGGGGCTCAACATGGGCTTCACCAATAGCATCATTAATGATTGAAAACTATATTAACAAAAAGACAAGTAGAATAGCTCTTGAAGATGTTATTATTAACGGCAATCTAATTGTTAATAAATGAGAAAAGCAAAAAACATATTTGATAATATTGATATGATAAGTATATTGCTATATACAATATTAGTGCTTTTTGGTATTGTAAACATATATGCATCTCAATACAATGACGAAACAAAATTTGCTATAAATATAGCAAGCAGATATGGAAAGCAGATCTTATTTGTCGGTATTTCAGCATTTACCGCATTTGTTATTCTTATAATTGATTGGAAATTCTTTTACTCTTTAACTTACCTATTCTACATTTTAATAGTCCTATTGCTAATATGGGTATTATTTCAAGGAGCAATCACTGGTGGGGCATCATCTTGGTTTGAATTAGGAGTATTTAAGTTTCAACCTTCTGAATTTGCTAAATTTATTACTGCTTTAGCATTAGCTAGGTATTATAATAATATACACAGTAAGCATATCCCAACAAGGGAAAAGATAAAAACATACAGTATTATCCTACTTCCATTTTTATTAATTATTTTGCAGAATGATCTAGGAACAGCTCTTATCTTTACTGCATTTATATTTGTACTGTATCGAGAAGGATTATCAGGAAATATTTTAATATTCGGTTTAATTATAGGCATATTATTTATACTCTCTCTTTTAATAGAAAAATTACTTCTAAGTAGTATTATTAGTGGAATAATTGCAATACTAATTATACTATCAAGAAAAAAGAAAAAAGCAATAATAGCTCTATTTTCTCTTCTTGTTATAACAATATCTTTTATTTTTAGTGTTAACTACATCTTTAATGATGTGCTTGCTCCTCATCATAGAACAAGAATAAATGTACTTCTAGGCAAAGAAATTGACCCGCATGGAGCTGGGTATAATCTGATCCAATCAAAAATTGCAATTGGTAGTGGAGGGATTTATGGTAAAGGATTTTTAAATGGAACCCAAACTAGATTTGATTTTGTTCCTGAACAAAGTACAGACTTCATATTCTGTACTATTGGAGAGGAATGGGGATTTCTTGGAAGCTTATTATTTATTTCAGTGTTTATTGGTCTCATTTTAAGAATTCTATTCCTTGCTGAAAGACAAAGATCAAACTTCAGCAGGATTTATGGATATAGCGTTGCTACAATCTTATTCATGCATTTCTTTATTAATATAGGAATGACAATTGGACTAATGCCAACTATTGGCATACCACTTCCTTTTATTAGTTATGGAGGGTCGTCATTATTAGGATTTACTATTTTGCTATTTATATTTCTTAACCTTGACTCATATAGATTACAAATACTAAGATAAAAAATGCCCATCATTTCTGATGAGCATTTTTTATTTTTTCGTATTATCCTTAATAAAAATCTGCTCTGTTATCTTGAACTTTCGCAGCTTCTTTTAAAGCATTATATGAAGCTCCATTAGCATAGGAACTGATTTGATTCTCTATTTGATTCTTTTGTTGTGAGAAATCTCCAGATAATTTTGATTCGTCCTTAGAAGTTACTTCAACTATAAAAACTGAATTCTGACCTATAATAGGCTTAGAAATTCTTCCAACATCTGTAGAAAAGACACATCCAACTAGTTCAGGCTCATAGCCAATCCCTTGAATACTTAAGTTTGCGAAAGTAGCCTTTTGATCCTTGAAAACAGAAACAGAATTTTCTTTTGCAATAGAAGCTAAATCTGTTGAAGAGATACCTTCTGATATCTTCATAGCCTTCTTCTCTTTCACTACAAGAGCTGTAATTTGTTCTTGGATATCTACAAGAGATGCTATCTCACCTATATATTCTTTCTTCAAATATGCTACAACATATGCATTATCAAACTGAAACACCTCAGAAACATCACCTACCTCAGCTGTATGCATCCATCTTACCATCTCTCTTGAGTTTGGAAGTCCTGCGATTGCTTGTTTATTTACAGTAACCTTATTGTCACTCCTTTTAACTAAATTATTTTTAGCGATTAAAGTGTCAAAAATCTCTCCTTCGTTAAGAATACTTCCAGCAAACTGAGCTGCTTGATTATAGAAAGAATTAAATGTCTCTGTACTTGGTTCAACAATCCTATCAATATAAGCAATCTTAGCTTTCTTCACTTTTCTACTTGTTTTCGTAACTTGAATAAGATGAACTCCAAATTGTGAATTTACAACAGACAAGCTACCTTTCTTTGATGTAAAACAAGCTTCATTAAACTCATCAACCATCACTCCCTCAGAAAACCAACCTAAATCACCACCTTTTATTGCTGACCCCTGATCTTCTGAATATTTTTGAGCTAAGTCGCCAAAATCGCTTCCATTTTCAATAGCTAATCTTAATACTTCTATTCTATTATTTACTGAATCTAAACTCATTGATTGAGTTGGTTTTATCAGGATATGTCTAGCTTCTACTGAATCAGGTCTATTCTGAACAGAAGCTAATTTTGCAATTCTGTAAATACCTTTACTAACTTCATAAGGCCCATACACTGTCCCTTCATCAGCCTGAAATAAGTTTACCCAATTATCATCTTGCATCTCAGATTCAGAGGAAAATACAAACCTTGATTCTGTATTGTCTGAATTTCTCCTTGCCATTAAGTCGTAATCGTCATAAGTTTCAAAATCAGAGACTAATTCAGTGATTGCCATTTTTGTTGCAGCATCATCTTCTAATGAAGGAACAACTGAGAAAACTACAAAATCAACATCCTTAGACGGATCTTGTTGGTACTCTAGTTTATGATTAGAATAATAAGAATTAATCTCACGTTCTGTTGGCTCAATCTCCGAATCATCAATGGATGAGAATGGAATTGAAACATAATTAAATGTTACATTCTGGGAATTTGAGTTAAAATTTATCCTTGCTTCTTCATTAGTAGTATACATAGATTCTTCTACTAATGAATTATATTTTGAAGTTTTAATCAATCCTACTAAATACTTCTGAAATCCAATCCATCTACTACGGGCTTCACCTGTTTGATCTTGATCAATCTGCTTTAAGTAACCAAGCACTCTGGCTCTATCAAATCTACCAGTTGCTGGATCCTGAAAAGCAGGCACCTTACTAATTTCTGGATGTACATTTACTCCTTGTAATAATTCAAAAAACTCATCATCAGAAACGTTAATTCCTAATTTTGCATACTCCTCCTCCATCACTAAATCCCTTACATATTGCTCCCATATTTGCGATCTAATCTGCCCAATAGTTGTTTGAGTTAATACAGTGGTCTGATTCTGATTCTTCCAATTTTCGATCCCTTCATCAACTTTTTGTTCAAATACTTGCCTTAAAACATCCTCTCCTAATACATTCCCTACATATAATCCATTACCTCCAGATGAATTGGTTGATTTAAATAAATCACCTAAAATAAAAGCAAGCATTGCTATTCCAATAACTGCTAATAATAACCATGATTTATTTCTAATTTTTTGAAGTGTTGCCATTCTTTATTTTGATTTTATTAAAGTTTGCGAATATACAATTGTTATTTTAGATATTAAAATATCAAACTATTTTCAGTCTGAATCTAGTAAAATAACCAATTTGACCTCCTGAATTGTTGTTTTATTTACACTTGTAATAGTAAAATGGTAATCTTCAAGCTTAATTACATCATCTTTTTGCGGAATCTCCTCAAAATAGCTTAATAATAAACCTGCAATCGTCTCATACTCATCAGATTCAGGAAGATTAATATTATATCTCTTATTAATATTATCAACATAACTTCTGCCAAATAAAACAAAAGTCGTTTCATCAATCTTACGATCTACAACCTCATCATCATCATGCTCATCAACAATCTCACCAACAATCTCTTCAGTAACATCTTCAATAGTTATTATTCCCGATGTACCTCCAAATTCATCAACAACTACAGCAATCCCTTTATTACTTTCAATAAATTGATTTAATAGCTCCATAGCTTTCATGCTCTCAGGAACAAATTGAATAGGCAATAAAACTGACCTTACATTTTTAGGGGACTTAAACAGATCTGAAGAATGAACATAGCCAATAATTTTATCAATATTACCCTTGTATACGAGCAGTTTTGATAATTTAGTATTAACAAACATCTCTTTTATTTCATTGATAGAAGATGAAACATCAAAAGCAATTATCTCAGTCCTTGGTATCATACATTCTCTTATTTTCTTGTCAGATAAATCCAAAGCATTCTGAAGCATTTCTACTTCTACTCGAGAATCCTCAACGCCTTCTGCTGACTTAACATTACTTAGAAAGTCATCTAAATCTGTTTTCCCGAATACTTGTTTATCCTCAGCAATATTCTGTTTTAATACATGCTTTAATAAAACATTTGCTATATTTAACATAAGAAGCGCTATTGGCCTAAGAATTATAAAAAATAACCAAATAGGTATTGAAAATATATTCAAGATCTGATTTGGAAATATTCTAAAGATTGCTTTTGGCAAGAACTCAGCTGTTACTAAAACAATTAATGTAGTAATGATTGTTTGTGCTAATAATAAAAGTAAATACGAATTGAGAAATAATTGCAGACTAGGTGATAATATCTGAGTCATAACAATACCATAGACAACTAAGGAAATATTATTACCAACAAGCATAGTAGTAATAAAATCTGATTCATTTTTACAAAAAAAAGCTATCATGTTCGATGAAAACTTGCCCTTACTTTTATCTAATTCAAGCTGAAGTTTATTTGCTGAAATAAAGGCAATTTCTACTCCTGAGAAAAAAGCTGAAAATAATAAAGAAATAAGTGCGATAGCAATAAGCATATTGTAAAGATACTAAAGATTATTCAGTAGACGTTCCAAAATCAAATGTCCCATGAACCTTAGAGATTGAATATTCAGTGAAATCAGGATTAGAAATAAACCCTTCTCCTTCAATCATCTCTTTTTCAGTAGTAATAACTATCTTTTTATTAGTATAGATTTTACTTTCCTTTTCATCCCATATTAATTCTTCTGTTTCTAACCTTTTTCCATTAGAAGAAGTCAGAATAACATTATTAGATGCTGTCATTATCTTTTCTTGCTCATTAATCTCAGCATATTCAGCTTCAAGAACTGATTTCATAACTGTATCATTATAAAAAATAACTTTTAAACCATTTGACAAGATTAATTGTGGCTGCTTATTCTGGTATCTTTCAATAGTAGTAGCAATTATCTTCACCTTTAAAATACCAGCCTCAGTATGGAGAATCTCAGCATCTTTCATTTTCTCAACTGGAAGATCATCAAAGGAAATGAATTCCTTTACAATCGCAGGATCATTAGAACATGAAAAAAATACAAGACTTATTAAAAACCAGAATCGCATATCTTTAAACTAATCACTAGTTCTAACAGTTGTAGTTTTATTTATCCAACAAGAAATAGTATGTTTACTTCCTGAATTAATTCCATTAAAAAAACAATTTTCTTTAGTTGGAAAATATTTAGAATAGGTATTTATACTCTTCGATGCCTTTTCTTTTGTTTCTTCATCAGACAATGCTTGTTTAAAGGAATCAACCGCTACCCAATATACAGTAGAATTATCAAAAGTATTACCACAAGATTTTGCTCCTGCTACATAAATATTCCCAAGACTCATATATGCCTCTCCCCATCCACTCCTAAGTTCTAAAGCACTATAAACAGCACTTCTTGCTGAAACATAAGACCCAGCCGATCGGTAAGCATCAGCTAATCCTAAATAATATTTTGCTTTTGTACTTGCATCTTCCTCTAATTCTACTGCGCTCTTTGAAAAAGCAATTGCATCCGATGATTTCCCTTTTGAAATACTCATCTTTGACATCTGATCCGCAGATGCTGCAGATGGATCTAATTCATATAACCTACTTGAGGCATTGAAAAATAGAACTGAATTAGTACACTTCTTATTCTCCAATACTTTCGTAATTCTTCTTAAATAATTAATATCTTCGCTTGAGGCATCAAATTTCTGAGAAAATAAATCTAACAAATCATCACAATTTGCATATGGTGTAAATAAATCTTCAATCTTCTCAGAATACTTAATGAAATTCTTTGTGACTTTTGATTCGTTCATAATATTAAAATCAATTATCTCAGACAAAAGAGTATAGGCTTCTAATACATCAGATTTCGTTTTATCTCCAGATTTTTCTAGATTAACCATCGCTCTCATATATCCATAAACAGCTTGAACAGACGCATTATTACCTTCTAAATCTAACGAAGTCTTTAAATAACCTAAAGCTTCCTCACTTCTAGATCTATCAACCCCAATCAATTCATACCCCTTAAGACCAAGTACATATCCTTCCTTCCCAAAATATTGAATCCTCTGATCAAAAATCATCATTAAGGTATCAATATAATCTGATTTATTTTCTGTATCAAGCTTCATTCTTTCTTTAATTATTTTTGGGCCATTTTTATAAATATTACCACTTGCTTGCGGGCAATTATTATAAGCCCATCTCCATGAAGCTAAAGCATCAGCATAATTCTTTTGCTTATAATACTCTCTATAAAGAGATAAGTTTTCCTTGCATTTTTGTTCATCTGTGCCATACTTTCCTTGAGCATTTACATTTAAAACTACTAGAAATGCTACTATTAAGATTATTATTTTTTTTGTCATCTTATTATTAATCATATTTTCTTTTTACAAACCAAATTCCATCATAAGATACGCTAAGGCCTAATCTTATAAATTGTTCTTTTATTAATTTACCTTCTAAGGTCCCTCTCTGCCCTAATGTACATGAAAAATCATATTTTGTTCTAGATTTTTTTACTGGAATTCCAAAGCCAAAACTTATACTCTTTTCGATTAACTGCCTGTTATCAAACTGTAATGGTGTATTACTATATGAACCTCCGAATCGATAATCTACTCTTTTATAATATTTTGTTACTGAATTATAATCAGGAGTATATTGTATTCCTGCAGATATCCTACTACTATTTGCGAGATTATCGCTCTCATCAAACATTCTATAATCAGCCCAATCTTGAAGATTGTAATCTGCAACAAGAAGCCATTTTTTATCTTTATTATATGATATCCCACAACTAGTATTTCTAGGTAAGTTTATATATCCCCATTCTGTATCATCTACAAAAATATCTTGTTGTTCACCATCTAATTCTGAGAATACGATTTCTGATCTCTTAGCTCTTATTAAAGAGTTATTATTCGCCAAAAAACCTATTGAAAAGGCATCATTCTCATTTATCATCTTTTCATATAACAATCCTAACTCATAATAGTATCCCTTCAAATTTATTTTACTATTTGATTTACTAGTTAGAAAAGAATCATCATCATAAACCAATTGTTTTCTTCTGTTAAGACCTCCAAATAAATAAGAAGCATTTAATCCAATTGAGAAAGAGTTAGAAAGCGCATAAGCTCCTCCAAAATATATATTACTAATGCCTCCGTCACCATAATAATTCATATCAGCATTATAATCATTATCACGAGCATTTATTTCATAGCCAATATTACTAAAAGGAATCATTCCAATACTAGCCCCCAATTTTCTATTAATTGGAAAACCTAAGATCAAATGACTAAAAGCATTATTATTAACTATCTGATCTACATTTATATTCTGCATTCTTGTAGTTTGATGCCAGCCTCCTGTAGAGAGTAAAAAAGAATTTGGGCCAAAACTTGTATAAGTAGCAGGATTATTCGGATTCACACTATTTGAATTAGTTATAGCAGTAGAGGCACCTCCAAAAGCATTATATTGAGGTAAAATACTCTCCTGTAATTCTCCGAGTCCGAAACGAGAATACGGAGAACTTGTAGCTATCTGTGAATAAACATTACTTATAACAGCTGAAAAAACGATAACTATACTTAAAAACTTATTCATTATAATCTAAAATTTCATTTAACCCAACCAATACTAAGTTTGGGTTTGCAAATATGCTATTTTTTAATGCCTTTTCAAAGAAAAAGCAATCACCTCCTGTTACTACTGAAATTATATCAGGATTCTGTAATTTATACTCAGATATTATTAACTCTACCTCTGCCAGAACCCCTCTTTGAACTCCAGAAATAATCGAAGAATTAGTATCTTCTCCAATTATATTACTAATTTTTTCTTGCTGAACTAACGGTAACTTATCAGTAAAAGTATTTAGAGCCTTAAACCTCATTTCAATTCCTGGAGATATCCTTCCTCCTATATATTCATTTCTAATATTAATAAAATCAATCGTTAAACAAGTTCCTGCATCAAAAACCAAAATATCGTTTTCTGGGTACAAAAAAGCAGCTCCGACAACAGCTGCTAATCTATCCTTACCTAATGTCTCTGGCGTTTTATAATTATTAATAATAGGAACAGGCGTTTCATATGAAAAAATAATAGCATTAAAATAAGAAGCAACACGTAATATTTCAGAATTAAGCTCTTTAACAGATGAAATAATAGAAGATGTAATAACTACTTTCTCAACAAATTCTTGAACCTCTCTTAACTTACATTGATAAATATTAGAAAACTTAATAGCCGTTTTATTATCAAATAATGCAAGCTTTGTATTAGTGTTACCTATATCTATTACTAGTTTCAACGGATTCTACTTTTTGTCAAAAGTATAAAATTACAATCCCTTATGAGGATTTGCATAAAATATTTCTTTAAATAAAAAAAAAAATTAAATTTGCAGCCCAATTAAGTTGGTGCTATAGCTCAGTTGGTAGAGCAATGGACTGAAAATCCATGTGTCCCTAGTTCGAATCTTGGTAGCACCACATAAAAAAACCCACTCATGAGTGGGTTTTTTTAATCTACTTTATATATTAATATTACTCTAAAATAACCTTCTCGCTAAAAAATTGATTCTGGGTACGTAATTCAATTGTATAAATGCCTTTATTAAAACTAGTTAGATCAATTATAGTATTAATCTCTGAACTAGTTGTTTCAAGAACTGTTTGTCCTAAAACATTATTTACAGTAATATCATAGCCTTTATTATCATCTAAAGTAATAGAAAATATCCCATTTGAAGGGTTAGGATACACATTAAAAACTGTCTGTTTAAAATTAGAAACAGCAGTTGGAGTAGATGCATCAAAACTCATTCTTACCATTGGAGTGCTTGTTATGTAATACCAAGTTGGAGTCCCTATATTAGCAGGGTCGTTAGGATTTAATCCTAATTCATCAAATAAGCTGTGCTCTCCATTATACATTGCTTCACCTGACATTCCAACAGAAACACTATCTGATGGATGTTGAAATCCAGCAATTCCAAACTCATATGCATAACCATTCAATAAAGTTATCGGACTAACAAAAGGGATATCAACCCAAGAGCCTAAATCAAGCCCTTGAATTGTATAAGGATCTGATTCATCTAAAAACATAAGGCCATTTGTAGCTGTAGTATCTAGCTCATATATAATAGCCTTTACTTCTGCTCCAACAACAGATTCATCAGTAATATATACTCTGAGAGCATATAATTGTTCATTCGCATACATCTCATATCGAGTTGTTAAATGCCACTGATCTGAAGGCCCTCCAATAACCCAAGAATTAGATGTCGGCAGACCCAAATCTTTTCCGTAAATATAATCTGTAACTTCAATATTTCTATTCTCTATATTAGATACAGTTGTTGTAATACCTGCCCCTGCAGAATCAGCTACAGCTGATATATCTATTGAATATGGCCCTGTTACAGTAGGAGAGAAAGAGGCTGCTAACAAAACACTATCACAAGGATTTAAAACAACTCCAGCAGATGATGAGTTAGATATAACTGTTCCAGTAACATCATATGCTAACTCTACATGTTGTTCTGCAGTACCTTCATTTTTAACTACTGCTTCTATTGAATAAGGATGGTTCTGCAGCTGAGAAAGCGGCGTTACACTATAATCTAAACCAACCATATAATTAAGCCCTGAGCCTGTATAATTTAAATAATCTAGCCAGAATCCTCCGATAACTTCCTCCTCCATAGTAATTCTATTTGCTGGAGATTCCGCTATTTGAACATCATCAATATACCAACCATAAGTAATCCAAGTATTATAATAATACTGATCCGTGACAGGAAGATCTAAAGCTGAAGTCCAACTAAATCTGATCCAAACACTTGTAGGATTATTACCAAGATACGAACAAAGATTAATCTGCCTAAGTGTTGGATTTGTATAAGGATCCCCTCCTAAATTAGTTAGACGACTATATATCATATTATCTGCAACCGTCACAAAATTAGTTCCATCTGTACTAATCTGAACCTCTTGTAAATCATAGAACCTTGCTCCATACTCCTCAAAAGAAAGTGTAGCATCTGAAGAGCCAATAGCACCATAAACATCAATTGGTAGAGCAGTAGTCATAGTATACACAACTCCCCCTGCTTGCGTCCCAACTGATGCATCTCCATTAGAAAGTTCTGCAAAATTACCTCCTGAAGTAGAATTAATACCATTTGAACTCCACCAACCATTTGAAATTGCATCAATTGACCAACCATAATCTGGAGGGTTTTGCCCACTATTATCTAGTACCCAGTCAGAAGGGTCCGAGAAATCACTTTCCCAAATAATATTTACTGGAGAAGCTGAATTCATACTATTAGAAGAACTAACCCCTTGTGCATTCAAAAACTCATTTTGATTAAAAACCTGCTTATAATCTATCTGATTAACTGTTGACTGAACTTGAGCAATTGCAATAACTGAAATTACTAAGAAACAAATTGAAATATAAATCTTTCTCATTTTTTATACATTTAAATTATTAAGAGTGTAAAAGTACTAAAAATAAAACATAAAAAAAGCCCGGAAGATCCCGGGCTTTTAAAAATCAATAAACTATAAACTAATCAACAACTACCTTCTCAGTATAAGTTGTGTTGTTATTTTTTAGTTCTATAGTATAAATACCTTTATCAAAACTTGTTAAATCAACAATCGTTGAAGATGTGTTAATACTTGAAGAATAAACTGTTTGTCCTAACATATTATTTACAATAATATCATACTTCTTATTCTCATCTAAAGAAATAGTAAATATTCCATTTGAAGGATTAGGATATATATTAAACCCAGTCTGACTTAAATTATTAATATTACTAATAGTTGAAGGGTCAAAATTCATTCTTATCATTGGACATTGCGTAACGTAATACCAAGTTGGACTTCCAGCTGATTGAGTACTTAAACCAAGTTCATCAAACGAACTATGCTCTCCAGCATACATCATTGGCCCATTAACTCCTATATAGGAAGTATCGGTAGGATGTTGAAAACCTGCAATTCCAAGTTCATATGCATACCCATTAATTAAAGTAGTAGGAGTGATAAAAGGTATATCAATCCAAGAACCTAAATCAAGCCCTTGAATTACATAAGGATCGGATTCATCTAATATAATAACACTAGATGTAGCGGTAGTATCTACCTCATATATAACAGCTCTTATCACAGACCCTACAGTAGATCTGTCATCAATAAATGCTCTAGCAGAATATAATTGTTCATCAGCATACATTTCATACCTAGTAGTAATATGATTTTGATCTCCAGCACCACCAAGAATATATGCACTTGTTTGCGTTGCTGATCCTAAATCTTTTCCATATATATATTGTGTGACATCAAATGGTATTGTTACTGGAGGCAATGTTGTTATGGTAATTCCAGCACCCACAGAATCTGCCTCGCCCCAAATATCAACATTATAACTTCCAATTGGAGTAGTTGCATCTCCAAATGCAGGCGATGCTGAAAAGGCCTGCTCTTCTTGAGAAACTAAATCTACAGCAGCTGACATACCTGATGCTGATCCAGCACCAGTAACATCGTAATGTAAAACAACACTTTGTGTAGCTATTCCTGTATTTTTTAAGATAGACTCAAATACAAATGGATGATTTGCTAATTGTGATTGAGGAGTATGAGAATAGTCTAAACCAATTATCGTATTTAAACCTGTCCCTACATAATTATTATAATCTACCCAATAACCTCCGATAACTTCGTTCTTTGATGAAAGACCATTGTCTGGAGTCTCAGCAATTACAAAATCATCAACAAACCATGCATAACCCCAAGTACCTGTCCAATTAAAACGGATATATATATCAGATAACTCAACTGAGCTTAACCCAACTAAAGCAGAGCTAATATCAACTGTAACTAATTCTGGATTAGTTGTTTGGTCTCCACTAGAATAATCAAAGCACTTAAATACATTACTCATAGTAGAAATATCAGTTGTTGGCGTTAAGTCTGGCCATGTTACATTTCCAGATCCATCACCAACTCCAACAACAATATATGTTTGCTCAGCATTATAGCTTCTATATTGAGATTCAAATTCTACAACTACATATGGATATCCATTTAAATCAACAGGATTTGCCATCGTAAGCCAACAGTCTTCAATCTCAGTTCCACCAGTAGCACCACCATAGAAATCAGAATCTATCAGTGCATATCCATTAGCAGCAGTAGTAGAAACAATATCGTTGATTGGGTAAGACCCTTGACATGAGTATGTTCCTATCTGCCAGTCTAAATCACAAGATGTTAGATCGTGCTCTATTATCCAATTTGCTGGATTAGAGAAATCATCTGAATATATATTAGTTGGAGATGCAGAATTTGAAGGTGTAACAACAGGATTTACTAATGTTGAAGTATTCACAACCTTTTCTGTAATACGCTCCCCTAACATGTTTGCAACTTCTTGTTGCTTTTGTTGCTGTGCAAAAATTGCTGTTGCAAACAACAATACACACGCAGAAAGTAAAATTCTTTTCATTTTTTATTTTTTTAATTATTAACTTATACTTGTTTTGCAAATATACTACATATAAGGCATATAGCAATGGCAGATCTTTTAGAATATCTTAATCCTTATAATCAGAGATTGGTGCACAAGAACAAACGAGATTCCTATCTCCATATGCATCATTCACTCTCCTGACAGATGGCCAAAACTTATGTTTATTTATCCAGTTTAAAGGGAAAAAAGCTTTCTTTCTTGAATAAGAAAAATTCCACGTATCATTAACTGCAAGATCTATAGTGTGAGGTGCATTTTTCAAAACACTATCTTCTACTTCTATATCACCATTAACTATCTCATCAATCTCAGATTTAATTGCAATCATTGCATCGCAGAACCTATCAAGCTCTAACTTACTCTCACTCTCAGTTGGCTCAATCATCAATGTTCCTGCGACAGGGAAAGATACCGTTGGAGCATGAAATCCATAATCCATCAAACGCTTAGCAATATCAACAACCTCTATTCCATCTTTTTTAAATTGTCTAAAATCAAGAATCATCTCATGAGCGACCCGGCCGTTAACACCTTTGTATAATATAGTGTAATACTCTGATAACACTTCTTTTAAATAGTTTGCATTTAATATTGCAATCTGAGTCGATAAAGTCAGTCCTTTCTCGCCGAGCATCTTAATACATGCATACGATATTGAATATATCAACGCGCTACCCCAAGGAGCAGAAGAAATTGACATTCCATTCTCGCCTCCAACCTTAACTAATGGGTTGTTTGGCAAAAATGGCTTTAAATGTTCGAGAACTCCAATAGGACCTGCTCCAGGCCCACCACCTCCATGTGGTATAGCAAATGTTTTGTGTAAATTTAAATGACAAACATCAGCTCCAATAATTGCAGGATTTGTAATCCCAACCTGAGCATTCATGTTCGCCCCATCCATATAAACTTGTCCTCCTTTATTATGAATAATCTTTGTTATCTCTATTATATCCTCCTCATAAACGCCATGTGTAGAAGGATAAGTTATCATTAAACACGACAACCTCTCTGCATTCTCATCTACTTTTACTCTTAAGGCCTTCAAATCTATGTTACCATCTTCATTACAAGGGACAATAATCACCTTCATCCCAGCCATAACTGCTGAAGCAGGATTAGTCCCATGTGCTGACTCAGGAATTAAGCATATGTCTCTGTGTTCATTGCCTCTGCTTGCATGATATGCTCTAATCACCATTAAACCAGTAAACTCACCTTGAGCTCCAGAATTTGGCTGCAAACTTATTGCGTCAAATCCAGTGATCTCACATAACATTTCTTCTAATTCATGAAACATAATATGATAACCTCTTGCCTGATGAGCAGGTGCAAAAGGATGTAAATTACCAAACTCTGACCAACTTAATGGAAATAACTCTGAAGCAGCATTTAATTTCATTGTACAAGAACCTAAAGGAATCATTGAATGTGTTAATGAGAGATCTTTATTTTCTAAACTTTTAATATATCTCATTAATTCAGTTTCTGAATGATATTTATTAAATACATCATGACTCATAAAAGTTGACTTTCTGTATAAATGATCTGGAATTCTAGCAGTTGCTTCCGTATAATCTCCACTCAATACCTCATTAATTAAATCGACAGAGTCAGAATGATTACAACTTTTAGCAAAAACCTCAAGGATATTATTGATATTATCTAAATCATCTTTCTCATCAATACTAATTGATAAAGTCTGGTCATCAATATAATTAAAATTAAGTTTAGAATCCTCAGCATATGTTTTAATGTTTTCCATTGAAACATTACCTACACCTACTTTTAAAGTATCAAAATAAATCTTATTTAACTGATGATAGCCTAACTGAGTTAGTCCTTCAGACAAAGTAGCTGCAAGTGAGTGAATATTTTTACTTATTCTTTTAAGGCCATTTCTCCCATGATAAACTGCATAGAAGCTTGCCATTACAGCTAATAAGACTTGAGCAGTACAAATATTTGAAGTTGCTTTCTCTCTTTTAATATGCTGTTCTCTTGTTTGCAAGGCCATACGTAATGCTCTATTGCCATCCATATCTTCTGATACTCCAATAATCCTTCCAGGTATACTTCTTTTGTATCTTTCAGCCGCTGCAAAATAAGCAGCATGAGGACCTCCATAACCCATAGGAATTCCAAACCTTTGAGTTGTTCCAACCACTATGTCTGCACCCCATTCTCCAGGAGGAGTCAATAAGGACAGACTAAGTAAATCAGCGGCTACCACAATGCCGATTTCATTCTCTTTAGCCATTTTAATAACACTAGAATAATCATAAACCTCACCATATTTTGAAGGATACTGAAGAATGCATCCAAAGTAAGTGTCATCTAATTCTAATTCATTATGATTACCTACAACTAGCTCAATTCCTAAAGGGATAGCTCTAGTTCTGATTATTGCAATCGTTTGGGGGTAACATAGCTCCGAAACAAAAAATTTATAAACATCCGCTTTTTTCTGCTTTCTAGTTCTACAACCAAAAAGCATTGCCATTGCTTCGGCAGCTGCAGTACCTTCATCAAGTAATGATGCATTTGCTAACTCCATACCTGTTAAATCAATAACCATAGTCTGAAAATTTAATAATGCTTCTAATCTTCCTTGAGCAATCTCTGCTTGGTAAGGAGTATAAGCCGTATACCATCCAGGATTCTCAAGTATATTTCTTTGAATAACTCCAGGAAGAATTGTATTAAAATAACCCATTCCTATATAAGAGCGGTAATTCTTATTCTTTCTAGCAATCCTTTTTATATGTTCTATATATCTACTTTCTGACAAAGCATCAGGTAGATTCATCTTAGTAGTTAAATGAATATTGTGAGGAAGTGTCTCAGAAATCAATTGCGTTAATGAGCAAGACCCTACAGCTTTAAGCATGTCAATAATATCATCTTTTCTGGGGCCAATATGTCTGTCAGAGAATTTATCTATAAGCATTAGCAAGTATTTAGATGGCAAAAATACACTTTGCAACAAATAAAAAACAACAAATAAAAAACAAAAATATAACGAGTTTTAAACTTATTGGAAATAATAACTTAGAGAAAAAAAATAATTATAGTTATATTTTCCTAGATAAGAGTATTTTTGCAGAAATTTGAAGAATGACATTCCAAGAAGCAGGATTAAATAAAAACATCTTAAAAGCAATAGAGGATTTAGGCTTTGAATCACTAACACCTATTCAACAAGAAGCGGTACCATACTTGCTTGAAAATGAAACAGATCTTATTGCGCTTGCACAAACAGGAACAGGAAAGACTGCTGCTTTTGGGCTTCCAGTACTACATAAAATTAATATTGAAAGGAAACTGCCTCAAGCAATTATCCTATGTCCTACTAGAGAACTATGCCTTCAAATATCTAAAGATATAACTTCATACTCAAAATATATTAAAGGCCTAAAAGTAACGCCTGTATATGGAGGTGCAAGTATTATCCCTCAAATAAAATCATTAAAAGCAGGCACTCAAATTATTGTAGGAACTCCTGGTAGAGTTATTGATTTAATAAATAGAAAATCATTAAAACTACAAAATATTGAGTTTGTCATCTTAGATGAAGCAGATGAAATGTTAAACATGGGATTTAAAGATGATTTAGACACAATCCTTGCAGAAACTCCTGAAGAAAAACAAACGCTTTTATTCTCTGCAACTATGCCAAAAGAAGTAATGAAAATTAGCAAAAACTATATGTTTAGCCCTAAAACTATAGAGGTTGCAAGCAGGAATGAGGGTGCAAAAGATGTTGATCACCATTATTATATGGTAAATGCTCGTGATAGGTATAAAGCTTTAAGAAGAATCTGTGATGTAAATCCAGATATTTACGGGATAGTATTTTGCAGAACAAGAAGAGAGACGGCTGATGTAGCAGATAAATTGATGCAAGATGGCTATAACGCAGATGCCATACATGGAGAATTATCTCAAGCTCAAAGAGATCATGTAATGGGAAGATTCAGACAAAGAAAATTACAAATATTAGTAGCGACTGATGTAGCTGCAAGAGGGATTGATATTAATGAGCTCACACATGTTATTAACTACAACTTGCCTGATGACAATGAAATATATGTACATAGATCAGGAAGAACGGGTAGGGCTGGCAATAAAGGAATTTCAATAATTATCGCTCACAGCCGTGACGGAAGAAAGTTAAAGGCAATAGAAAAAATGATCAAGCGCAAATTAACACTTAAAAAAGTGCCTAATGGCGATGAGATATGTCAAATTCAATTAATGAAACTAATTGACAAAGTAGTAGACACTAAGGTAAATCATCAAATTGAAAAATACCTTCCTTCTATTGAAGAAAAATTAGCACATCTAGAAAAAGAAGAATTAATAAAACATTTTGTCTCAACTGAATTCAATAGATTTTTATCATTCTATAAAAATGCTCCTGACCTAAATGTTTCTGGCAGTAAAAAGAGAGAACAGAATGAGAATACTAATATCAGAAAGAGCAAAGGAAAAAGAACTGGGCATGCAGAAGAAGGTCATACAAGATTCTTTATAAATATAGGAAAAGAAAAGAACCTTCAAACTCACAACCTTATAGGGCTTATTAATGAGTATACCAGAAATAGAAATATCCCTGTAGGTAAAATTGATATCATGAGAAAATTCTCATTCTTTGAGATTTCTACTGAATTTGAGGGGGACATATTAAGTGGCATGTCAGATGCAAATTGGAATGGGAATAAAATTAATGTTGAGATCTCACAAGCTCCAGGTAAAAAGAATTCAAGAGGGGCTGGAAAAAGAGGAGGCAGAAAATTCTCTGCAAAAAGAAAAAAAACTAGTAGAAAATCAACCTCAAGAAGAACTCTTCTTTCTAGAGAAGGAAGTAGTAAAAGTTCAAAAGGGAGTTCAACTTCCTTTAAAAGCAGGTTTAATGCTGCAGCTAAAAGAAAAAGAATTTAGCCCTTTTTGCCAACAATAAAATCTTTCAGATAATAGGGGGTAAAATAAGCCATGTCCTCAAACTCTTTATTTAGAAACTTTTGATAAGAAAGACTTCCTATATTCTTAGCTGAAGGATAAATACCCTCAATAAATTTTGCATTTTTATTATTAATTGCTTCTTTGCATTTGATTGCACCATCTCCAAAAAACAATACCCTCTTATTAAGATAATCTATATAAGTCTCTTCATTAACAATATCAGCTCTTATTTGCCTAATCTCATTATTATCATTATCATAAATGCCAGCAAATACCTCCATTCGTTTAGCATCAATCATAGGGCAAAATAATCTAGACTCATAAGACTCTGAGATTCTAAGAGCCATGGCCTTTAAGGTTGAAATCGATATAAGAGGAATATCTAAAGAATAGCATAACCCTTTAGCTGTTGACGTTCCAATTCTAAGCCCCGTATATGAGCCTGGACCTTTACTGAATGCAATAGCATCCAGGTCCTGGAATGTAATCTTGGATTCTTCTAGTACCTGTTGAATAAATAAAGTAAGTAACTCAGCATGAGAATAATCTACTGAATTCTGTTCTTTTAGTTGTAATAAACTTCCATGCTCAAAAAGTGCAACAGAGCAGTTCTTAGTAGCTGTCTCAATACAGAGAATCATTGCCATTATATATCGTAATAATGATTAAATAAGTCTGTCTTTATCCCCAAATTAATAAATCTAGTTTCTTGGCTACCATCATTATTATTTTGATTTCGTAAAACAACGCCTATATTAATTTTCAAATTAGTATAGGGATTAATTATATATGAGATATTTAAACTTTTATACTCTATCATATTCAAACTTCCTTGATACATTTCAATTCCAAAATCAGATGGCCTCCCAACACCTATTCCTGTTAAGCCTTCCTCACTTGCATAAGCGCCTGTTGACATAAATAGATCATTGCCATAAGATGTGCTGTCATTGAGAAGTGAATTCCCTCCATATTTTGCAAACATCATCTTTGCATTAATTTCTAGCCTATTCCATCTATAATCTGCCATAACTAAAAATTCAGAAAAGTTTGCCCCTAAAGGGTGTGCTAATGGCTGATTATAATGAGCATAATTCTGTTGAGGATTATGATGAGCATAAGTATATGGCCTTACATAATTGTATTCAGTTTGCAAAGTGAGACCTGTAATTTTAAATGGATCAAAAATCTTATAGCCTAATTGGTAACCCATCTTATTTCCCCAAAAACCATTTTGTTGTCTTAAATCATTAATACTAAACTCATCCAAGATTAATTGTCCATAAATATAAGAATAACGAGTTGTCTTATATTTTGCATTCACACCAACTAGAACATTATCAGGAGAGTTAACTGAGAATTCTATTGGCCTTAACATTACAATTGGATTTAAATAATTTATGTCAAAGCCTGATGATCCAGGAGCATGGTTCATTCTCCAAACAACTGATTCAAATAAAGATACATTAAATCTTTTTGTTGCATTTAGACTTAAATAGTGTGCTGACATATATTTCTTAGGGTAGCCCATTTGTTCACTATTAGCAAGCTCATTAGTAAGAAAATAATTAATATCCATAAACTCAGTATACAGGTTAGTGTATTCAAGTTTCCAAAAAGTTGTTTGTAATTTTAAATATGGATAATTAAAGCAATTATCAGATAATAATAATGAACGATATCCATCTCCAATAAAATGCTTGCCATGCCCAGATTGCACTGCAAACATCTTATTTACTCGAAGAGTAACATATCCAGATGACATAGCATAATCATATCCTGTTTCTTTAAACCTTCTAGCATAACCCTGTCCAGGCACAATTCTATTTTCTTTAATATATTTATCTAAATAATTAGGAAATATAGCCTGGTTCTCAGAGAATGTTGTTACAAATGATATTTTATCTCCAAGGTCGCCTTCAATCATATATCCTCTTGTATTTTCAAAAGTATTCTTTAATTCATCTAGCTCCTTTCCTTTAGAAAAGTTAATTATTGGAGATGCAATAACTTTATAATCCTCTCCCTTTAAAATAATAAGATGCTCTGAGAATATCTTCTTTAGAACCCTATTCTGATATCTTTTCTGAACAGTTTCTTCAATAACTGAATCAGAAGAGAAATTTAATTTTGATTTTATTATTGGATTAAATGATGTATGTATATCTAAATCATTAACATAGATTTCCTTATAAATATTAATATTATAACCCTTCCCTAGTAAAAGATTAGACTGCTGAGCTAAAGTTAATAATGAATATAATGTGAAGACTATTAGAAGAATTCGTTTCATGATTTATTTCTTAATAAATAGAATGGTATAATCAAAAGTATATAGCTTATTAAAGCTAGAATCGTTATACTATAATTAATATTCAAATAAAGAAGAAAATAAGAAAGAAGTATTAATGAAAAACTTAGTATATAAAGGATAAGAGCTGTTTTTACATGACCCATCCCTAAGTCTAGTAAAGCATGATGAATATGATCTCTTCCTGGTCTTAAAGGATCTTTTCCGTTTGAACTTCTAACAATAAAAACCCTTAATGAATCAAAAAGTGGAATTGCTAAAAAAACAATTGCTAATAGAGGCCCTTTATTTGGCATACTAGCTAATTCAGTAACCAATCCACTTTTAATAACATTGATTGCTAATACTGAAAGAACCATCCCAACAACTAATGAGCCTGTATCACCCATAAAGATACGGGCAGGATGGAAATTATATTTTAAGAATGCCATTAAAGCCCCAATTAATGAAAAGGCTATAATTACCATGTCCAACTGATTCATAAGAAATGCGACTATACCAAAACAAAATGCAGAAATAATCCCAATACCACAAGCTAAGCCATCAACACCATCAATTAAATTAAACCCATTCGTAATTACAATAACTACAAAGACAGTAAAAAAAGTAGCAAAAATATCTGGCAAATCATAAACTCCTAATACCCCATGCATATTGTCAATCTGTATATCTCCAAAATAAATAACAACCAAAATAGAAATAATCTGACCTAATAGCTTTTTATAAGGCGAAAGAGAAAGCAAATCATCAATTAATCCCACAAAAAAAACAATGAGAAGACTTACAATAATAAATTGGATATTAGCTAATTCAGCAAAAAAAAGAAGAGACGAAATAAGGCCTGAAAAAATTGCTACACCTCCCAAAACAGGAACACTTCCTTTATGTGAAGATCTACTTCCTGCTCTGTCTGCAAGCCGAAATCTTTGAGCAAAAAAGATGACTTTTGGGATAGCAATATACGTAATCAAAAATGATCCAAGTAATGCAAAAAAGATATTATTCTCAGGATTAAACACTTCTCTTGTTTTGCTGTAAAATTAATAAAATCTTAGATACTAGATAGTAATTCACTGGCCCATTTTGAAAGAGTATACTCATTATCAACTTTAATAGTTTTTAAATTCATCCTCTTTCCAGCTTCAATGTCAGATTCTGAATCACCTACCAAATAAGATTCTTTAATTACTATTTTAGGGAAATCTAATAACGCATCTTCAATCATTCCTGTATTTGGCTTTCTACACTTGCAATCAATACTTTCTAAATGAGGACAATAATATATTTTATCTATCTTACCTCCTGAGATCTCTATAGATTCTTCCATTTTAGCATGCAAAGTATGCAGATCAGTAGCTGACATTATTTCTTTGGCAATCCCCTGCTGATTCGTAATAATTATAATTCTATTAAAGGCTAGTGTAAGTTTTGCAATAGCATCTACAGCTCCCTTCATAAACTCAAACTCTGAGAAATCAGAGACGTACCTACCTTCCAATTTCTTATTTATTACACCATCTCTATCTAAAAATAAGGTATCCAAATTATTCATTAGAAAACATCTCTTCTTCAATAAGCTGACAAATAATATGTCCTATTAAAATATGTGCTTCCTGTATTCTTGCAGTATGCTCAGAAGGCACCTTAAGCATGATATCACAAATCTCATTCATCTGACCTCCATTAATTCCAGTAAACCCCACTGTTGTCAATCCTATCTCATTTGCTTTCTCTAATGCATTAACTACATTCTGAGAATTCCCTGAAGTAGAAATTCCTACAAGTATATCACCATGCCTCCCGCAAGCTTCGAGCATCCTAGAATAAGTCTGATCATATCCATAGTCATTTGAAACCGCAGTCATGTATGAAGAATTTACATGAAGTGCTTCGGCATAAAGTGGAGGTCTATCAAAATGAAATCTGCCGCTAAGCTCAGCAGCAATATGCTGTGCATCAGAAGCACTGCCGCCATTACCACAAAAAAGAATCTTCTTATCATCTTTAAAAGCAATAATACTTTTCTTAACTATCATTTCTATATTTTCTTGAAGGCTAATATCGTTTAAAACGCTTATATAGGTCTCAACAGAATTTGAAATATATTTATTAATTCTAGTTTTCATAATAAGATTTTTGGCTAAAATACAATTTTATAAGCTTTGATAAGATTCTTTAGTAAGTCTAGCCATCTCATTCCAGCTAAATTTAGTATTAACTAAAGCACTACCATTAAGCCGAACTTTCTCTAACTGGTTCTTATCAGCTAATATCTCTTTTAACCTATTAGCTAAATCTAAAGTATCTTCTGACCTAAAGAAAAACCCATTTTCATTATCTGTTATTACTTCTTTTAATGGAGGAAGATCTGATACTAAGACAGGTTTCTCATAACTTAATGCCATCATAAGAACTCCACTTTGATAAATCTTCTTATAAGGTAAAACAACAAGGTCTGAGGCAGCATAATAATATTCCACTTCATTATCCTCGATAAACTTAGTATGTAAGATAACATTATTTGACAAATTATTCTCATCTATTATTTTATGATAATTCTGAAAATCATTTTGCCAAGGCTTTCCTGCAATTAATAAAAGAATATCAGAATTGGTAGCGACAACTTCTCTTAAAGACTCTAATAGAACCTCTAAACCTTTGACCTTCTTAATCATCCCAAAAAATAATAAAATTGTTTTTTCAAGAGGCAAGTTAAGAAATTCTCTAGATAACAATTTATCCTTCTGAATATTAATAAAGGGAGTGTAGTTGCCATGAGGGATAATATTAATCTTATCTTTTAATGCCGGATCTTTCTTGGTTATTTCATCTCTACTAAATTTATTATGAGTTAAAATTAAATCCACTAGCCTATAAACTAGTTTACTTATAAATGATGAGTTAGTTTGCTCAGAAAATGACGTGATATCATGAGCTGTAATTACAAGCTTTGAGAAAAGTAATTTAATCAACAATAAATTAAATAATAGAAGGTAATTTGCATTAAAGACGTGAAAATGAAAAACCCTTACCTTATTTATTCTTGCATGTAAAATGGAGTAAATAGAGCCAAAGACATATCGGAATCCGCTAATAAACTTAATCTTACTAGAATATAAATCCCCGAAAGTCTGATAGAATTCCACACCCTTAATATTTGGGTTCTTAGTCTCTGTATTTGTATATAGTCTAATGTCAACATTATTATCTCTTAAGCCAGTAATTTGCCCAAATAAATAAAAATGATGTGAGCTTCCATGAGCTCCTAACGGATCAATAATTGCTACTTTTCTTTTCATTTTACATTCTTAATCCTTGGAAATATGATTTATTAATCAATTGCCAAGTTGCCCTGTCCTTCCTTATTGTAGAATCAGTTACAAATCTTATATTAATCTTGAAGAATAGCCAAATAATAAATAAATATGAAAAGACTCCTCCTACCTGTTTTAAAAAAAAGACATGATTTCTAGTATTTTGTTGAATAAAGAAATCCCCTCTATATTTCATTCCATCTGCTTGATTAAAGGATTTTGTTAAACTACCAACTTTATGGTAGAACTTAACAAATGGATAGTAATACATTTTATGCCTTCCATCTTTAAATACCCTATACAAAAAGTCAGTATCATCAAAATAAACAAAATATTTTTCATTCATAAAACCTAGATCAATAAATACCTGCTTTTTTACAAGAAGACAGCACGTTGGCGCATATTCTATCTCTACAACTTTATCAAACTGACCTTTATCTATTTGCATTTGCCCTCTATGTAAAGGTAAATAGCCTTTACTTTTTTTAAACCAACTACCAGCATACCAAATATGATCTGGCTTATCATAATACATCATCTTGGGAGACACTAAACTACAATCTTTATCTTTCTGCAGTTTCATTAACTTTTCAATTAGATCTGAATCAAACTCAACATCATTATTGATAATCAAGATCTGAGAGCAATCATCTTCAATAGCCCTTAGAATACCTTGATTATTTGCTCTTGCAACACCTAAATTATTCTGATTATTGATTAAAACTAACCTTGATTCGTTCTCCAAATCAAGAATTTCCTTAGTATTGTCAATAGATGCATTATCAATAACATATAAAATAAAATTAGTATACGTCTGTTGCCAGACGCATTGCATAAAAGTAGATAAAACGTTACCCGAATTATAAGTAATTGTGACTATGCCTACCTTATCCAACTTGCTTAATATTTATGGCCTTCGCTCCAACCATCACTGCTCCAGCAGGTACATCCTTTGTTATTACGACATTAGCTCCAATTATAGCTCCTTTACCAATTGTAACTGGCTTAGCAATCACACAATTCATGCCAATAAAAACATCATCTTCTATTATTACCTTACCTTGATAGTATCTAAAATGATGGTCAGGATGTTCTGATAATCTTTCAGTGTCTATAAAATGTGTAAGAATACGAGTACCTGCAGCTATACCACATCTATCCCCAATGTAAATGTTATGAGGGTAAATTCCATCAAATCCAACATTGTCACCAATCTGAGTATTGCTTATATTTTTAAAATTAACTCCTCTCATAGATTGCAAGACTACCCTCATCTTAATAGTTACCAAGGTACTCCTAGCAATCGCTTGAAGAATCTTATTAATAACTCTTCTTAAGCCGTACTCCCTTTTTGATTCTATTTCTTTATTCATATGTCATATTTTTTATTAAAATTCTTATAATCTTCCTCTAGATACTTCTCTAACAAAAACCTCTCCTTTGAGGCTAGTTCAATCTTAGCTGCTTTCTTATAAAAAAGAAAATCTAGAAAACGAACCACCCTTTTTGGAATTATCTTTTTTAATACGGTTGCTAAATATCGATTATGCTGTAAAGTTCTCGAAATAATATTTATAGGGACCTTATTTGGATTAATTACTCTATCATTATTTAAATTCTTAATTGGCTCTATCTCTAGAAAATTAAATAATCTATAAATATCTTTTTCAATATTCTCTAAACGTATAACTAATACTTGCTCGCTCTTAAAATATTCTAAAAAATTATGGATTTGTTTGTAGTATAAACTATTCTCAATATATTGATGAATAAACGGATCATATTTATTATTCTTATTAACAAGGTACTCATAAAAAGGTTTGGTAGCGTAACCCATTCTTTTATCCATCTTATAGTGAGAGAAAGCTCTTAATATAGGATCTCTAACTATTATTATGATTTTAGCCTCAGAATTAAATTTATATAACTTCTTAGGGATAGATCCATAAGAGAAATAAGACACGCTACCATCAGCTAGATACCTTACATTCTTTCCTTTTTTAAATGCATTTAAATACTCTTTCTCATTTTTAATCTTATAATCTTTATAATAAGAATTATCCGACAATTCATTAAATGAAAAATAATTCATCTCCTTTTCAGGATTTCTTGAGAAAAAAATATCTTTATGCTCCTTCAAAATAGCCCATAGAAGAGATGTCCCAGCTTTTGGAGCTCCAACTAAAAATAAATTTGGTTTTCTCATTTCTTTTTAATTACTAAGTGACTCTAAAGCATTAATACTAAATGGCATAAGAATTATCTCTTTATTCTCAATGAAAACTTCATTATACTCAAAAGGTGTATTAAGCGACATCTTATCAAATAAATTAGCCCCATAATATTCAGTCTTAAATCCTGTAAATCGTGACACAAGTTTGACAGGCTTACTAGACCAATTTATCCAATAATAGAATTGTTTATTCTGACTAGCATTATAATAATAATATTCAAAACAGTTATTACTAATATTGCTCTTATGTTCAAAAACTAATGAATGATCAAATAATCGACTTACAATCTTCATAGAATTAAAAGTTGCATTAATCTTTAATTCTTTATTGCTTCGCATGATCATAGATCCGGATAAAGTCCTGCCTGCTAGATTATGGAAAGTTGCGATATCAATATTTGATTTTCTTAAAGAAGATAACTCTATTATTTGATGAGCAACAAATAATGCCTGTAATAATGAGTTTCCCGTCTTCTCTGACATTTGCAGGTTCCATTCAGTTAACCATATTCTTTTGTCTTGATAAGTCGTATTGTATTTTATTATTTCATTTTTAAAATCTGACATAATATACTTAACAGCCCTATCTTTATATATCTCATATAATGCTGTGCCCTCAACCCCTTCAGGTATTACTGTTAACATTCTACCCGCAACATCCTTGCCCTTTACAACTTTTGCATATGGATGAATAACAATTGCATCATAGAAGTCTTCTTTAGCTAATTGATTGTTCCAATTCTCAAGAATTCTTGACCCTCTATTATTAGGGGCTGAGACTACTGCAATAGGGATCTCCGGATAAACATGTTTAATGGAGTCTGTATATTTTTTTGAAGAATTAATATATTTCTCAATAGTCATAAAATGAGAATAACTCCTATTTGAAAGCTCTCCGCCAAGTTCAACTCCTATTAATTCGAGATCATTATCTATTAAAATCTTAATTACTTCTAAGACCTCTGAAACTGAGGACGAAATAATATTGGCATTATATATAACCCTACTCTTTGTTAATTTTGCCATTTTAATAAAGTCATAAATATAATTTTCAGTATCACCTTTTGAAGCAATTAATTTATTTAGCGTTTTTGCTGTTTTTAATTTTGATTTCTTGTGATATTTCTCAACTTCAGAAAGATTTAACCCATAACCAGACCCATGCAGATGATAAAAATTTCCAAAACCTCCAGGAAAACTTAAAACATTTGGAGATATCTCGTGAACTTTATTCATAAAGTTAGTGTCCTCTAGGCTAAAGAATATAAAAGCTAAACTCGTTCTAAAGCCAAAGAGATCTTCATTAATCACATTCTGAGAACTTGTTTGAATAGTAATAAAACTAAATAATATTACAAAAATACTCCTCATCTTATAAGGCCTTTATTTTTAAGTTCATTAATAGAGGCATCATATTTATCTTCTTCAATATCTTGTGTTTTCACCCAATTAACAAAACTTATGACTCCATCGTTAAAGTTAACCTTAGGGCTAAAGCCTAATATTGCTGTTATTCTTGTTAGATCAGCATAGTTATGCCTAATATCACCTAATCTAAATCTACCATTAACAATAAGTCTACCTTTTGCTTTATACAAATCATGTAATCTTCTAGCTACTTCATTAACTGAGATATTAGATCCAGAGCCTACGTTAAAAATCTTATTATCTGCTTTTTTATTTTCAAGTGCCATAATTGTTGCATTAACAGCATCATCTATATATAAAAAATCTCTACTCTCATCTCCATCCTCATAAATATGAATATCATTGCCATTTAATAATCTTGTAGAAAAAACAGATAAAATACCAGTATATGGATTTTGCAAAGATTGACCTGGTCCATATATGTTTTGATATCTTAAGGAAACAGCGGGTATATTCAATGTAACACCCATCAACATTACCATCTGTTCTTGTTGATATTTTGTGATTCCGTAAATTGATGCAGGATGAATCTCTGACAGCTCATCTGTTGCTCTTAATTCTAATTTACCCAAACAAACAGGGCATTTAGGCTCAAAATTTCCTTGGATTAATTCCTTTTCATTTCTTTCAAGAGGATAAACATCCCCATGCTGGCTGCAGTAATACTTCCCTTCTCCATAAATTGATCGTGAAGAAGCAATAATCATTCTTTTTATTGAATGATTCTCATTAGCTAAAATATCTAACAAATGAGATGTTCCTAAAACATTCACCTCATTATATCTAGCAATTTCATACATAGATTGCCCTGTTCCTGTCTCGGCTGCTAAATGGACAACTGCATCCTGTCCTATTAAAGCCTTCCTCCAATCTGACTTAGACAACACATCTCCTAATATAAAAGTAGCTATATTCTTTATGGAATTAAATAATTCTGAATTCTTCTCCTTGCCATGTACCTGCTCAGATAAATTATCGAGTATTGTAATATTATAGCCTTTTTTAACTAAATTAATAGTTAGATTTGAACCAATAAATCCTGCTCCTCCTGTAATTAATATATTTTTCATGCTAATCTTTTCTTATATGAGGTAATTCTATAAAATATATTCATAAATCCTGAAGCAATAAATATAAAGAAAAAAGGTCTTAGTAATAATGGCTCTGACATTACAGAAAGAAATGCAATGACAAACCAAATACCTCTGTGATTTGTTATCAACTGCTGCTTAAAAAACATATAAACAAAAAAGATCGCTGTAGGGAAGCCCATTCCAGCTAATACATACATTACAGAGTTGGTACTTCCTTTTGATGTAGTCTCAACTTTTTGCTCAACACCCACATGACCTAAAATATTATTTAAGTCTGAATTAATATAAAACTCTTCTCTAACTTCCTGGAATCTATCCAAGTCCATCCCAACTCCAGTTAGGGGATTTTCTATTGCAATGAAAAAGGGCTGAGTCAGGTCAAAAAGCCTTTTCTGAAAAGAAGACTCTCCTTCTCCATAGATTTTCTCGTTCATATTCGCACTAAAAAGAAGATACAAGGGAATGCCTAAAATTGCAATAAAAATGGTCTTAATATTACTTCTTAGTTCCCTCTGCGTAAAATAAAGGATCTGTAAGATAAGTAAAAATAATCCTGTAGTGGAATATGTTGACAAAATACCTAATACAATTAATACTATAAGCTTCCTATCTCTCTTAAACACACTTAATTCCAGAAAAAATAATATGTTTAGATATATCTGCAATATCCCTGACTCCCAGAATATTCCAGCATTTCTATGAATATCTAGGCCAAATAAGTTAATCATACTCCCTTCCTTTGGAGAGTAATAAAATAAATACTTATATGTTAAACTCTCATGATACTCAGAGGTTATGAGAAATAAACTATCCTTTACAAAAAAATACGCCAAGAAATTAACTAGAGCATGAATAAGAACTAACTTTAAAATAAAATATAAACTATTGATAAATAAATCCTTATCATCTTGACTTTTATAATAAAATAATGTTAGAACTGTGGTAAGGATTGTGATCCCAAAGAATAGATATTTTGTTAATGATTGTGGATTAATAGCAAAGATATAGTTAATAGAGAAAAAAATCGAAATTACAACAAATGTTAAAAATGAAGAATAGAAGATAGCCTTTTTAATCAGCTGCCTTTGATATAATAAACTAAACAGAATAATCACAACTAATGCCAAAAAAGCAAAGTTTCTATTAAAAACAAACATAAGTCCGCCTGTACTTGAAACAAGCATAAACATTATTATATTATTTAACCAATTTACTCTCAAACTATAACTCATTTTAACCAATTACCTAAGTCTCTTTTTAAAAGCTCAGACAACTCTATTATATCATCTTTATAATACTTCACAAGCCTATCACGAATTTTCTTTGACATCTCTGGAGTCTTAGAAATACTTAAATTCATCAATCTATTTTTCACTGAATTTCTTAGTACTTTGTTAGATAATAATTTCTTAACTATTGACTTTATTTTATTTTGAGATATAAACAAATCCCTAAGAATCTTATTCTTAAACATCCATCCACCAACCATATGTCTTCTTGATGTGTCAACAGGAACTCTCTCAACATCTAGAAAATCAAATACCTCATTAATACATGAATTAATATCGCGAACATAATCATCATATAAGATCACATGTACATTCTCATTAAATGTATCCACAAACAACTTTACTTGAGAGCTGTACATGCCTACATGAAGATATCTAGTGTCAGGTGTCATGTCTTTTTCTATATGATAACGCGCTTCTGATTGATCAATTGCATCCTCAAAGCTCAAAATCTCTGATGGGTTATACCGCAGATTATGTAAATATCCGGCAAATGCTCTCTCAACTGGATTTCTTAGCATAATAATAATCTTAATATCTTTCATTAGAAATCTCTTAATATTTTTAATGCAAATCTCTGGAAATGCTAAATACATGACGCTAGACTCTCCTTTATATTTATAAGAGTCATCTGTCATAAACATTTCTTTATAATCATTCAGTTCTATAACTGCTTTATGCACTCTTTTTACTCCAATATCACTATTAATTAAGAAATGAGGCTCTTTATGTTCTGACATATAAATATCTGGATGCTGATTTAGATAATTATGAAGTGAGGTGGTTCCACTTTTTGCTGCACCTACAATAAGAAGATTTGGCAAGTTTATATCTTTAGCCATTTACTTAAATCTTTATTAATTAAACTCTCCAGCATACTTATATCCTTCTGAAAATATTTCGATAACTCTAAATATGTTGATTGCTTTATATTATCTGATTTAGACGTAAATATACTTATTAATATCCTTTTTATCTTCATTCTAAAAGATTTTGGGATAATCTTCTTCAGAGCAAATCTATAAGAACCTTCCCCCATAAGCAAATACTTAATGATTTTAGAATCCCACTTCATTCCGCCAGAATTAACTATCTTATTTGTATCTATCTCTTGTTTATTTAGATTAAGAAACTCAAATACTTTATCTACCTCCTGATTAGTTTGAGTAACAAAATCATCATATAGAATAATATGGATATTATTAAAATTTGCTTTATAAGCTTTCACCATTTCATAATACAAACCCATTTCTTTATACAAGATCATAGGGCTTAAGCTCATATCCTCTTTAAATCTTTGCTCTGAATTATTTATTGCCTCTTCAAAAGACTGATTCTCCTGCATCGTCTTAGAAGCGAATAAATATGCTGAATATGCTCTTTCAATTGGATTCCTTAGCATAATAATGATCTTAACCTCTTTTCCTAGGAATCTTTTAATGTTCTTGATTGCTTCTTCAAAATAATATAGATATAATACCGTTGATTCTCCAATTGCTTTCTCAGTAACAACATCAGTAAATAAGGATCTATAATCCTCATAATTCCAGACCCCCTTAGATAGCCTACCCCTCACCTTATCAGCAATTAAAAATCTAGGCTCTTTCACTTTTAATCCATTAGGGGTGTAAGTAGGCATGAACACATCCTGATGCTGATTCAAATAATTATGCAAAGATGATGTTCCGCATTTTGCAGCGCCAACAATCAAAAAATTTGGTAATTTATCTTTCATAATTATTTGGTAAGTAAAGGTATATAAAATGTTGAGAAACCAAACTTTCTTTTAACAACATATACCATTGACAAATTCCAAAATGATAAACTAACAACACTAGCAATTGCTGCTCCTTTTATTCCATAACATGGTATTAAACTGTAATTTAAACCAACATTTATAAGTGACCCTATTATTAATATCTTCATGTAGCTTTTCTGTTGTCCTGACATTTGCATTAAATTTCCTACCGATCCAGAAAACGCATTCACTATACGACCAACAATCAACCATCTAAGAACTTCAACACCAATTAAAAACTCTTTACCATATAAGCCCATAAAAAAATCTGGAAAAAGCAACAGAATAGCAGCTAAAGGTATTGTTGTCCAAAAGATCATCTTTGCAGACTGCATAGCAATCTTTCCCATTCCTTTAATATCTTCAATTCCAAACTTCTCCGCGAACTTTGGAGATGAGATGCTATTTATTGCCATTAATGTAATACTTACTCCCATAGAGAATCTAAAAGCTACACTATAAATAGCTACACTCTCAGCAGACATCATATTTCCTATCATTAATTTATCTGTCCAAGCCATTACAAACTGTACTGATTGAGCAAGCATTAATGGGATTGAGATCTTTAACATCTTACTAATGCTTACGTCATCAATACTATTACTAGAATTTAATCTCTGGTTTTTTGAGAACCAATATTTATACGTAATAATAGCAAGCAATGAAACAATACACAAACTAGTAAGGTATGCATATATAGGAACTTTTTCACTAGTAATAAAAGTTGAGATAATAAATAGTGAAGCGATTGAGAAACTTGCCTGAGACATCCTGTAAAAGAATGAAAATTCTGATATTTTCTTCAAGCCTCTTAAGCTCTGATAATGCAACATAAAAAATACCATTGGCAAAACAAAAAATGAACATAACCGAATATTCTCTTCACTAGTATTAATAACTATTCCAATCCAAGAAGCTAAAGAATACATGAGAAATGATGAAAGAATAGATGTAATGCTCAGTAATATTAATATCTTCTTTCTAAAGAATTTAATACTCTCCCATTTACCTTGCTTTGCAAATGAGGCAATGAACCTAATTGAAAAAGTATCTAGCCCAAGCTTAGCTACTAAAGTAAAAACTCTTAATACAACAATTGCTAGTATATAATTCCCCAAGCCTTTTACTCCATAATAATGAGCAACAACAAAAGACATTAAGAAACCCATAATCTGCCCGCCGATACGAATAATAAAAGACATGCCGCCTTTCTTAACTAGCTCTGATAGATCCTTGTCTTCTAATATCTTAAGAAATCTTTCTTTCATGGCTTAACTAACCAAAAACCAAGGATTTAATAAATCTTGCTTATTGTATATAACATCATCTGAAGAATTATATCGTTTTACTGTAAAGCCCGCATATTTAGCAATTGCATGCCCAGCACCAGTATCCCATTCCATAGTTGGGGCATATCTAGCATAAGCATCTGCCTTGCCTTCAGCAACCATACACAATTTTAATGAGGAACCTATCTCCATCACTTCAATATTACCATGTTCTTTTTGTTTCTCCTCAAAAAAAGATTGTGTTGCTTTTGACATATGAGATCTTGAACCAACAACCACATAATTATTTCTATTATAATTAATAGGCAATCTATTTGACTGTGATATCAGTTCTTCTATATTATCAATAATTGTATTCTGATTTATTTTATAAGAGCCTAACCCCTCTAATGCAAAATACAGCTCCTCTTTTACAGGAACATATATTACGCCTAAAACAGGATTTTGATTATGTATTAAAGCAATATTCACTGTAAACTCACCATTCCTTTTTATAAACTCCTTAGTCCCATCTAAAGGATCAACTAACCAGGAATATTCCCAATCTTTTCTTTCTTCAAAAGGTATCTTAATCCCTTCCTCACTTAAAAAAGGAATTCCAGTACCGATTAAATATTTTCCAATCACTTCATTACAATTTCTATCTGCTAATGTTAATGGAGATTTGTCATCTTTATATTCCACAGAAAAATCAGAACTATACACATCCATGATTGATTGCCCTCCTTCAATAGAGGCATTAATTGCTTTTACTAATAATTCTTTAAGATTTATTATCTCCATCTTTTACTTCTGACTATAAATTAATACTGCTTTAGATGTTCCTATTCTAGTTGCTCCTGCTTTTATCATCTTCTTACAATCTTTTAAACTTGATACTCCTCCAGATGCCTTAACCTGTAGCTTTCCAGATACAGATTTAATAGTATTAACATCTTTAATAGTTGCTCCTAGACCTCCATAATAACCTGTTGATGTTTTAATAAAAACATTATGACAATTATTCGGAAAATTAGATTGAACTATCCCAGATATTCTCTTTGAAATACTTCTAATCTCATCACTAGAAAGAGACCCTGTTTCAATAATCCATTTTGCAACTTTTTTTTCTTTCATTACTACATTAGTTGCCTGTAATATATCCATATCAAACTTGCGAAAATCCCCTCTTTTAAATGCATTATAATCACAGACAAAATCAATATCAAATGCTCCATCATTCATAGCAGAAACTGCTTCTTGAACCTTAAAATTAGTGGAGCCTTGACCTAAAGGAAAGTCTATTACAGTGCCAACTTTAACCTTTGATGCAGTTACTTTAATCTTTTGTGTAGCTAAAGTTACAAATTCAGGACGAATCATTATACATGCAAAATCATGAGAGATTGCTTCATCAATTAATCGCTCCACTCTAATTCTTGTTTCATCATCTGAGACTTGTGCTTCACCCGAAGTCTTAAGATAAGTTGAGTCTAAATAATTCTCGATTTCCAATTTACTGAATCTTAAAAGAGTCAAAATTACGTAATTTATCATATAAACTACTGTTTTTAAATCAATATGTTTTAGTACATTTGGTCTCTAAAATGAAAGAGGAAAAAGAAAATATATTTACTGTTTTTAATGAGATTCTTCAAAGGAAAGACAAAGAAGAATTACTTAATCAGAATTCAAAAGTTATTTGGATGACAGGCCTCTCTGGATCTGGAAAAACAACTATAGCTAAAGGAGTAGAGAAGTATTTACACTCTAAAGGAATACTAAATCAAGTTCTAGATGGCGATAATATCAGAGTAGGAATTAGTTCTAATCTTACTTTCTCATCTGAAGACAGATCAGAAAATATTAGACGAATTGCTGAGGTTTCTAAACTTTTCATGAATTGTGGTATCATTACATTGAATTGCTTTATAAGCCCAACAAAAAAAATAAGACAAATCGCAAAAGAAATAATTGGAGAAGATGATTTTATTGAGATATATATTAATGCATCAGTTACAACTTGTGAAAACAGAGACGTGAAAGGACTTTATAAAAAAGCACGAAAGGGAGAAATAATAAATTTTACAGGAATTAGTGCGCCATTTGAAGCTCCTGAAAACCCTAAATTAGAAATAAATACATCCAAACTCTCAATAAATGAATCAATACAGAAAGTTTTGGACTTTATTTTACCAATAATAAAAAACAAGTAAAAAATGAGTTCATACAATCTAACACACTTAAAAGTACTAGAATCTGAAGCAATCTTTATCCTCAGGGAAGTAGCAGCACAATTTGAAAGACCTGTAATGTTATTCTCTGGAGGCAAAGATTCTATTATAATGTTTCACCTTGCAAGAAAAGCTTTTCATCCTGGAAAGATTCCATTCCCATTAATGCATGTTGATACAGGGCATAACTTCCCTGAAACTATTATGTTTAGAGATAGGCTTATGAAGGAAACCGGAGAATCTATAATTGTAAAATATGTTCAAGACTCTATTAACAATGGAACTGCTACTGAGGAAACTGGTGTGAATGCATCAAGAAATGGACTTCAAACTATAACTCTTCTAGAGGGTCTCGAGGAAGGGAAATATGATTGTGCTATGGGAGGAGCAAGAAGAGATGAGGAAAAAGCAAGAGCTAAAGAAAGATTCTTTTCGCACAGAGATGAATTTGGACAGTGGGATCCTAAAAATCAAAGACCTGAGCTTTGGAACCTCTTTAATGGAAGGAAAGGAATTGGAGAGCATTTTAGGATATTCCCAATTTCAAACTGGACAGAGATGGATGTTTGGCAATACATATTAAATGAGAACATTGCATTGCCTTTATTATATTTCTCTCATAAAAGAGAAGTAGTGCTACGAGACGGAGTACTTCTAGCTAAGTGTGAGCATATTACACTTAAAGAAGGCGAAAAATGGGAAGAAAAGATAATCAGATGTAGAACAATTGGAGATATGACTTGTACTGGAGTTGTAGAGTCAGAAGCTAATGACTTAGATGCAATTATCAAAGAAGTTGCCTCAACAAGGATTACTGAAAGAGGTGGAAGAGCTGACGATAAAAGATCAGAAGCGGCAATGGAGGACAGAAAGAAAGAAGGGTACTTTTAAAGAAAAAATTATGAGCAAGACGAAAGGATACTTAAATATGGAGCTTTTACGCTTCACAACTGCAGGCAGTGTTGATGATGGGAAAAGCACTTTAATTGGAAGATTACTTTATGATAGTAAAGCGATCTTTGATGACCAAATGAATCTGCTCGAAGAAGCAAATAGACAAAGAGGTGAAGAAGGGATTAATCTTGCCCTTTTAACAGATGGTTTGAGATCAGAAAGAGAGCAAGGCATCACTATTGATGTAGCATACAGATACTTTGCAACTCCAAAAAGAAAATTTATTATTGCAGATACTCCAGGACATATTCAATATACAAGAAATATGGTAACTGGCGCATCAACAGCAAACCTTGCATTACTATTAGTAGACGCAAGGCATGGTGTAATTGAGCAAACTAAACGACATGCATTTATAGCTTCTCTTTTACAGATTCCTCATATTGCTGTTTGTATTAATAAAATGGATTTAGCAGATTACGATCAAGAAGTATTTGAGAAAATAAAATCAGATTTTGAAAGCTTTGCTTCAAAACTAGAAATTAAGGACATGCACTTTATTCCAATATCTGCACTTAATGGGGATAATGTTGTTACAAGGTCTGAGCACATGAACTGGTATGAAGGATCAACACTCATGCATCTTTTAGAAAACATTCATATTGGCTCTGATCATAATCATGTAGATTGCAGGTTCCCTGTTCAGTATGTTATTCGCCCACAATCAGTTAAGTATCCAGACTATAGAGGGTATTCCGGTAGAATTGAGGGTGGGATCTTTAAATCTGGAGATAACGTTACTGTACTTCCATCCGGATTTACATCAAGAATTAAATCAATAGATACTTTTAACGGGGAAGTTCATGAAGCATTTTCTCCGATGTCAGTTTGTATAACTTTAGAAGATGATATTGATATTAGTAGAGGAGATATGTTAGTACGGGAAAAAAACCAACCAAAAGTAAGTCAAGATATTGATTTAATGATTTGCTGGATGAACGAAAAAAAGATGATCCCAAAAGGGAAATATACAATCAGGCATACAAGCCAAACTGCAAGATGTATTGTAAAGAATATTCAATACAAAATAGATATTAATACTTTACACCGAAATCAAAAGGATAAACAGATAGGATTAAATGATATTGGAAGAATATCGATAAGAACAACAAAACCACTATTTTTTGATAGCTACAGAAGAAATAGAAATACAGGAAGCATCATTTTAGTAGATGAAGCAACAAATGAAACTGTTGCCGCTGGAATGATTATTTAACAATTTTAAAGAAAGCCGAGTAGATACTCGGCTTTTCTTTATTTATAGGAATGCAACTTAATTAAGTGTAAAATTAATTGGGATTGTGAACATTACTCGAACAGCCTTCCCTCTTTGTTTTCCTGGCTTATATTTAGGTAGTGATTTAACTACTCTTACAGCCTCTGCATCTAAGTTCTTATCAACTCCTCTTACTACTTTAACATTTGTAACTGAACCAGTTTTATCTACAATAAAACTCACATATACTTTACCTGTAATATTATATTCCTTAGCAATAGCAGGGTATTTTACATTTTTTTGGATATATTTCATTAAGCCTAAATCTCCTCCAGGAAACTCTGGCATATTTTCTACAACCATAAAAAATTCATCATCATCCTCTTCTTCAATTTCAATTTCAATATCCTCATCGGATTCTGTATCTTCTACTTCTAATTCATTTTCTATTTCTTCATCATCTTCAATAATTTCAATTATTTCTGGGGGAGGTGGGGGAGGTGGGGGAGGCTTCTCCTCTTGTTTTGTAATAGGTATAATTTCTTCCTCCATATCATCAAGATTAAGCTGACCTAGATTATATTCAACCTTATCATAACTCCTCCACTCAAAAGCAACCAACACAATTACCAGCGTAACTACAAGTCCTATCTGAAAGAACAGCCCCTTTCTTTTTTCTAAACTGATTTCAGGATTCTTTTTTTGTTCCATTTTTTTTATTTTTAAGCTACTAGTTCTTTATACGAATCTGCATCTAATAAAGTATCCAAATCACTTATATCAGATATTAGAATTTTAATAATCCATCCATCCCCATAAGGATCTAAATTGATTAATTCAGGCTCATCATCTAGACGTTCATTTACAGATATAACCGTCCCATTTATTGGCATAAATAAATCAGAAACTGTTTTAACTGCTTCAATTGATCCAAAAACTTCTTCTTTTTCAAGCTCTTCATCTTGGGTATCGACATCAACAAAAACAATATCTCCTAGCTCGCCCTGTGCAAATTCTGTAATACCAATATATGCATTATCTCCTTCTACCTTAATCCATTCATGATCCTTACTATACTTTAATTCCTTTGGAAATTCCATTTAAATATTTTTTTCAAAAATACATTTTTTTATTAGTACGCAAAATTATCCTGCCAAGGTAAATCTTAAACTAAAGCCTAGATTAGTGATTGAGCTTGGGAATGTAGTGGAAATGAATGGATTAGTAATCACTCTATCATAAAATGCTTTAACATTTAATCTCTGATTTACAACATAATCAGCTGAGAACTTTATCTTGATTAGTTGTTGGCCCATTGTTATTTGCTCTATATCTTCAACGACTTTTCTAATAATTGTTTTATTATTCATTATATTAAAATCTATTTTTAAATCTAAATCACTAGAAACCTTTTTACCCCTACCTGCTGAGAACATCTTAAATTCAACATCTTTTATTCTATATCCAATACCAAAAATATATTCTTGAGATCCTGTTTCGGTAAGTTGATTATTGGCTAATGACAATGCTAGAACCCTGGTTCTCTTAAGTTCAACTTTTGTAAGTAAACTATTCTTCCATGTCATATCTACTTTAAATAAAGGACTAAATTGCTCATTAATATTCACTTGTGAGATTTCTCTTTCCACATGATAACTCATATTATTCATATTAATATTCCCATAATCAGCAAAGCCATCTTTATCTAAATCCTCATAATTAAGATTAGATTGAAAAGAGCCTACCGAATAAGTAGATCGATAAGCATGACTAATACTAAACTGTTTGAATTTCTTCTTAATATAAGGAATTCTAATAAATCCATCATAGGTAATCCTCCAATTAGGCAAAGGGATTGAAGGAAACTCAGTCAGCTTAGAGTTAGAAGGGTCTTTACCTCTATACGCTGATAAAAATGCAGGAATCATAACTTCTTGAGAAGTTGCTCCATATCCACCAATCAATGTATCATTATTATCATATTCTACAGGGAACCCATCAAGAGATCCATTAGCATTAAAATTAGAATTCTGCTCTGCTAACTGCTCTGCAATAATTATCCTATAATTCCTGAAATTATTAAATGTCTCTGATTCATTATCGTCATTATTAGATCTAAATGCGGTCCAAAATGAAATAAATGAAATACTAAACCCTCCTGATTCTGTTGGGTTAAAAGAATTAAAATCATCGATCCCTTCATCCCATCGATAATACTCACTTTGATTATTAGAAGTTGTTTTATTAGCTGTAATATCAATCTTAAATTGCTTTATAGGCTCTACTGTACTTCTAAATGTTAAATTTTGAGACTGATTTGTTTTGTACATAGTATTTAAAGCTGTACTTCTTGAGATCCAGCCTTTTCTACCAGCAGTTAACCTTATATCTTTCTGGCTACCAAAAACAAAAGGCAAGCCAGGAGATAGCTTATCCCAATCTTGTCCTAAAACTTTAGATTGATTAAGATAGCCTGGCAAGAAGGTTCCTTCATTCTCAGAATAATTAATTGAAATATTCTTGACGCCTAAAGCAAAACGCGTCATATGTTGCAATAATTTAAATTTATTTTTTTCTTTATTGTCTTTTTCTTCTTGTTCTTGCCTATTTCGTGCACGCCCCCTACCTCTTCTACTTCCTTGATTTAATTTCTTAAAATAAGGCACCTTATTATAAAGAGTTGTAAGATTAACCTGTCCGTTATATTGCTTTGAATTTGAGTTCTGAATCTGATTTCCAAGATTTGAAATAGCAGGCAATGAAGCAGTCCATTCATAATTTGCAGTATATCTAGTATTCAAAGAAATAAAATTAACAATTGGTATCTTATTTAAGGGGACTTGATAATTAACTCCAAATGTCTGGTGATAATGCTTAGCTCTACCAAAATCCCAAACATTTTGCCAAATAGTATCTATTTTCTCTTTATATGATTTATCAATCTTGCCAACAGGCTCATCAATGTTTGCCTTTTGATTAACGGCAAAGTCTAATTTTAATGTTCGCATTAAATCATACTTTAATTCATATGATCTATTCCAACTAAAAAACTTATTATAGGTAGGAGTAATAATCATATAAGAATTACTTAAATTCCTCATCTTAGTCTCATTATAATGCCTATCAAGATCAGTCCTAAAAGAAAATGATTTAGGCATAGTATTAAAATTGAAATCTTTAATCAATCTAAAGTATGGTGACTTTGGAAACTTAATCCTTGAAAATGGTTTTATATTTTTTGGTTGAGTATTAAAATTATAAGTTAAAGCACCTCTATAATTTACAGTCCTATTATACTCAGTATTAATATTTCTAATAAACGTTTCATTCTTTGAATAAGAAACAGTAAAATTTTCTATATCATATACCTTAGCTTTCTTCGCTTTTTGGCCTTTTTTCTGAACTTTTGTTTTTCTTACATTAGTAAAGTTAATACTTTTTCTTTGCACATAATCTTGAGCAATATTTTTTAACGAATCCTTCTCTACTTTACTATCGAGACTTTTTAATGATCTCTCAAAAAGAATATCAGGATCTAAAGGATTATATTGAGGATTTTTTATTGTTCTTGATCTCCCAATATACATAGGGACCTTTATTCCATAATCTTCCGGAAAAAATTTACCTAAATTAAATGTTGAAGAAAAATCATACTGAAAAGCATTGTATTTCTGGCGTTCATTTACTTTCTTTTCAATACTTCCAAATCCAACTGTACTCATGTTACCCGACAATGATATATTCCCAAAATCTGCTAATCGAGCAGTTACTCTACTATTCGTAGCCCATCCTCCTTTCTCATCAAATTCAGTAAGCCTTAATTCATTTACCCAAATTTGCCCACATTTTGACATCCCATCATCACTATCTTCTAGTGATATCTTCTTAGGGTTCCTGACTCCAATCATTAGTGTTTTGACTTGTGCTAATGTAGGGTTTCCAACTACTGTAACTTTCCCTCCATTAGTATATTTGATATATGGTAATGATATCTCTCTACTATTATTATTTCTTTCTTGTTTTGCTTCTAAAAAGATTTCAAAAGGAATATCAATTTCATTTTCTGATGGCCAAACATCGCTAGCACTACTTTCTGTATGTTCTGTTGGAGTTAATGAAATCTCATACTCATAATAATTTGAAGAAAAATCTGTCCCTAACCTTAAAAAACATGACAGGTCACCCTTCTTTAAACTATTCTCATTTTCCCCTTCTGCATGCACAAACATCTTTATTCTTTTATAAGTTCTGACATCAATATCTGAAGTTTTATATGCTGCTCTAGAATCACCATCCTTTAAATCACAAACTTTTAATACTAATGACTGCTCATTCTGTTGCCTCTGAGTTGTAGTAGTATTATCCAGTTCTTGCTCAATTCCTGGAGGCAAAATATAATTAATAGGTTCTCTATTTCCATTTTCCTCAATATTTACAGCTGAAACGTCAAAACTAGTAGATCCCTGATCATCACCAGGGATATATTCTCCAGCTTCAGATAATGAAAAATTATATCTTCTCCATTCACCTCTTACAAGATCAAAGGTTGCAAAACGACAAATAATTGGCTGTCTAAATTCTGTGAAAGCTAATCGCATAAATCGAATCGATTTAAAATCTCTTATGCCTCCAATTATATTATCCGGATTATGAATTGGGATTCTAAACTGATACCATCTAATCGCTCTTGTATCGCCATTCTTTGTTTTAACATATGCTTTAAAAAAATCTGAAATATAATTACTCCCAATATTCATCTCATTAGGATGTAGTCTAATTTTGTATTGAAAATAGCTTTCTGTTTCACTTAATGTATTGTCTCCATTTAAATCCTCAGTATCAGGATTAGAAGTAGCTGCAGCGGGATAGTTCTCTGGAGAATTCTCTGTAGTAACAGAATTCCCTTCAAGATTATTATAGTCTTTATATCTATCTATAACTGATGTTGATTGATTATCAAAATCACTTCCTCTAAAATAATGAAAATTATCGGCTGAAGGATCATTAAAAGCATTAGTATATGCTACTGAAGAAACCCCTAAACTATCTGTATCTGCAATTTTCTGAATATAAGATGTGTTAAAAAATAATCTCTCGTCTGAATCTCCCAATCCATCAAGACCAACATCTTGATATTCTCTTGCAGTAGGATCATTATCGAATGCATCTACAATAGAAAAATTTGAAGGAACCCTACCCCAATCAGTTGTATCTACATCTTCAACATTTGATGAATTTGGAAGTCCATTCTCAAAACTTTTATACCCATCTCTTAAGACATCCTCAGATATATTTCCTAGATGCAAATACATATCTCCTCCGCTATGATTTGGAATTCCATCATCTTGATTAAATGGATCCATCATCCAAAACTCAATAAATTCAATATTAGCAGCTTCAAAATCATTAGTCTGTAATGTACGCATTATTCCAGCCCAACTATCTTTAGGCTTATTTAACTTCCCATCAACACCTATTCCATTAATTGTATAATTATAAGGTCCTCTCTGATCAGGATAATACACAAGATCTAGAACAGAAAGATTTGTAATCTGACTTCCCATCTCTGGATCTTTATTTGGGAATACCTCATTTTCTAATACCTCCCTTGAGTAATGGTAAGATTGTTGTTTTATAGTGTTTCCACTTGGCAAGGTAATCGTATTATCAATATTTGGAGGGGTAATAGAAGTACTCCTAAAAAATAATGGGTCAATTGTATACCAAGCCAACTTTGCTCTTCGCGCTCCATATTTTAAATTCTTATTCTCTTCTTCTAAGAACTCATCAGAAATCTTAAATATATCATCTTGCGCTTCTCCAATAGGAATACTTGATAACTTCCAAGCCCCCATATTCTTCATATTGATTGTTGTTCTACTTGCTTCAAAATCATCAATATAAGATACCCCGTTCTTTCCAACGGCTTTATGGTGTCCAGGAACAAGATATGCAAATTCACCAGTAGCAATAAATCTTGATTTTGCTTTAGTCTCAATGAAAGGCAATTTATCAATAGCTGTTGTTAACCAAGGAAGTTCAGTTTGATAGTTTGCATCTAAACCCCAAATAGTATTTGATATAGGTTCTTCACCAGCATTAATCTTTTGCGTATAAGGTCTCTCTGTTAATCTTAACATCGTGGCTCCTATTAAAAAATCTTTATTTATCTCATAATCAGCATGAATACCTACCAATGTTTTATTTTGAATACCAAACATTGAATTATTCTCTAAAGCTATCTTAATAGGAACACCTGAACTTAAAATACCTTCATTAATAATAGTCACACGTCCAAGCATATAATCTACAGTGTAATCCTGATTCTCAACTAGCTTTTGAGAGCCTGCCGTAACAGTTACAGATCCTTCAGGGACATTCATTGCATTTAATCTAATTTCTGCTCCTGAAGATGATTCGTAAGTTCCTTTTAAACGAAATCTATTTTTCTCCGGGAATTGCTGAGCAACAGTTAGAGTAGAATCATACAGAATCTGATAGGAGTATTTATCTGCAATTATTGAATTACTAAACTTATTAGCTAAATAGTTTCCAAATGGCTCTCTTACAGGGAAAATTATTCTTCCATTAGATGATTTTGCAGTAATTCCTTCAATAAAATCAAATATACCATCTCCATTTTTCTGAATATCCATTTGCTGATTTAACTCATCCAGATTTAACAAATGGATTAATGGGACCCCATTAATAAGTTGTTCCGTAGGTTCAGTTAAATAATTTGTCAATACTCCAGACTCTTCCGTATTTTCATATACTACATCCAGAACAAAGCCATCTCTACTCATTTGATAAGCTCCAATTGCATATATATTCTTCATCATAAGGTCCCAATTTGGTAATGATGGGCTAAAGTTTGTCCCCTTTAATAGTTTTAAAATTAGTGCGTCTGGGGCCGTAGGTCCTGTTGAACTGAATTCACCAACCTGAAAAGTCTCACCTCCTATTGTGTATTGAAAAGCAACTGCTAGAACTTCATCATTATTCAAGGCTTGATTTAAAGAAATATAACCTAACTGACTGTTAAATGCAAATTCAGACTCTGACAGTTTTCTTGCTCTTTCAAGTTTTTCAAAATCTGTACCATTTGATAAAGAAGTTGATTGTAGAGCACTATTTACTTCATTAATATTTCTAATATCTGAGTAAGTTGTAGTTAGCTTGTTAAATAAATTATTTGCTGAATTGTTATCAGGAGGCGCATTAGGATCAAAATTATTTATTTGAACCTCATTGTCATTAAAAATATTCCCCTCACCAGTAGAGTTATTATAATATGAAGAGGTCTCTGCTAGATCTAAAAAAGCAACAATATTTCTTGTGTCATTTGTCGTACCTATTTTATTAGTTACCCAAACTTCAATCTTAGTAATATTCACTACAGAATTAATAAAAGGAAGTTTTGATAGCGCTTCATCATACTGATCTTTAAAATAATGAGCAAGGAAAAAGTGTTTATTAGCCTCATACTGATCAGCATAAACATCAAACTCTGAGGTTTGCGCGCCACCACTAACTTCTATTTCAGATTTTGTGCTTTTTTGCTGAGATAAGATACCTGTAATAGTTGTACGCCCAAATTGAAGTTGTGTTTTTAGTCCAAATAAAGATTGACTCCCCGTAATCAATGTTCCATTAAGCGGAAGACTTACGTTCCCAATCTCAATTTTTTTTATTATTTCATCCTCATAGCCAGTATACTCAACTTTCATCTGATTTTCAAAATCAAAAGTAGTCTCTGTATTAAAATTAGCTGTTACTTTTAATTTATCACCTATCTTCCCAACAACATTCATTTGTATTTTTTCTTGAAAATCAAAAGAAGTTGTTCTTCTTTGCTCTTCAGGTAAAGATGGATTATCAATTTTATTGATTTTAAGTCCAAAAATTAATTCAGCAGAACCTTGCGGTCTAATATCTACTGCATTTCCACCAAATACCCTGTCAAATGATTTGCCTGGTATAAATAGTTTTGGTAACCCAAGTGCTGATGTTTGTCTTCCAGCTCTTTGCTTTGAACGTAAATTCCAATAGTCATTTACTATTTTATTTTGAGAATACCTTTGATAATCAGAAAAACTCATGATTTTTGGCTCCCCATAACTAAGCGTCCCAATCTTATCTTGAACTAAATAAGTATTTGTTAATGGATCGAATACTACTATTGAATTAATATTAGGAGGGGTATTCATAAACATCCCTCCTGTTTGAGAGTTAGAAAATGGAAATACGAGCGTTGAATCAGAAGTAGATTGACCTAAAATATTTACACTAAAAAATAGTGTACAAAAAAAGAATAATATATTATAATAACTCGATTTCTTCAATTTCAATAAGTAGTTACATCTGGCTCAGAGCAGTTTTAACTAATTCCTCAACACTAGAAATATCAGGGTTTGACTTAAGTACTTTTTCAATCTTACTTTCAGCACCTTTCTTAGCAAAACCTAAAGCTAGTAATGCAGATAACGCTTCTTCTTTAATTGTATTGTCTATTTTGTCAAACAATAAATCAGAATTAGGCATTCCTTTTACTAACTTATCTTTTAGATCAATAATTATTCTTTGAGCTGTTTTAGCCCCAATACCTTTTACACTTTGCACCGCAGCTACATCTGCACTAGTAATATGATTAATTATTTCTTCTGGAGAGTATGTGGATAAAATTATTTGTGCAGTACTTGGCCCTACCCCAGATACTGAAATCAAATTCCTAAATAAATGGCGTTCACTTTCTTCAAAAAAGCCAAATAAAGTGTGTGAATCCTCTTTTACAGATAAATGGGTGAATAACTTACAGAACTCCCCATCAATTGAAGCAAAAGTTTGTAATGAAATTTTTATTTTATAACCGATCCCATTAACATCAACTACAACATGTGTTGGTGTTTTTTCTATTAATTTCCCGTGTACGTGTGTTATCATTTAACAAATATCATTAATGGATTGACAGCAAATTTAATGTTTTGATTTTATCTAGCATCATAAAAAAGAAAAGCCCTGCGATAATAGCAAGGCTTGTAATTATAAAGCAAATACTTTTACTTAACTATTAATTTTTTAATTGAAATTACTTTATCATGATACATTAAATTCCCAAAGTATACTCCTTTACTTAAATCTCCTATATATATTTTGTGTGACCCTTGATTATTTAAGTGCACGTTTTTAACCTTATTTCCTAAGATATCAATAATATTAAGATCTAAGTTCTTTGCTGAACTGTAATTAATATTGGTATACCCGCTTGAAGGATTAGGATAAAATTCAGACATTACAATAGCGCCTTCTTTTATAGTTGTAGATGTAGCTCCACTACCATCATAAGTTACAGTAATACAACTTGCATCTGAATTGTCGGTATCAGGATAAAAACAATATTCTACTGTAGCTGTACAATTTGCAGGCCCACTGATTGCATTAAAATGACCTGCAAATTCTGTTGATGCCTGACCTGCGTCAATTGTTGTGAAATCTGGCGAAATAATTGTAGCAGTGCCATAGCAAGTCCCTCCCCAACAAAAATAATTCGCACCTCCTTGTGGTTGACTAATTATATTCTTCTCACAAATAACATTCAATGATTGACTAGAAACATTTTTAACTGTTAAATAAGATGCTATGTCTATCGATGGATCTCCATAAACAACAGCATCACCTGTAACAACTAAACTTTGCGCATGCATAATAAAAACTTGGGAAATAATAAATAAAAAGGCAATACAATTTTTCATAGTAATAATATAATTGTTTCTGCAAATATATAAAAATTTCTTCGCGTAGATTAAAAAAATCAAAGTGAAAATCAAGTGATCAATACCAAACAGAATTAGGAATATTTTATATATATTTGCAGACTAACAATAAATAATTTAAGAGATGAAAAAACTATTACTTTGTATATTTACATTAGCATTCTTAATAGGAAACGCACAAACTTTTGTAAGTACTACACCAGAAAATAAAAATGCACTTCTAGAAGAGTTTACAGGAATTAGCTGTGGATATTGTCCTGATGGACATTTAATTGCCTCACAAATACATGATGCTAATCCTAATGATGTAGCAATCATAGCAATCCATGCAGGAGGATTCGCATCTCCTCAAGGTGCTGGCACTGATTTTAGAACAACAGAAGGAACTGCGATCGATTCTTATTGGGGTGTGTCAGGATATCCTTCTGGAACAGTTAATAGAGTTGGTGGAGATATGGGAAGGAGTCAATGGTCTGGAGCAGCAACTACTGTATTAGGACAGTCATCACCTGTAAATGTTGCAGCTCAAGCTAGTGTTGATATGGCAACAAATGTATTGACGGTAGATGTAGAAGTCTATTATACAGGATCGCAAACAGTTTCATCTAATCAAATAAATGTTGCCGTTGTGCAAAATAATGTTGAAGGCCCTCAATCTGGAATGTCAGGAAATCCTAGTAATGTACTCCCAAATGGAAATTATAACCACCAACATATGCTGCGTTATATGATGACAGGTACCTGGGGAGAGCAAATTGCAAATATTACACAAGGAGCATTTTTCTCACAAACATATACATGGACTATGCCTGCAGATATTAATGGAGTTGCTCTAGATGCAACAAATCTTGGAGTTGTTGCTTTTGTTACAGAAGGTAATGAGAATGTACTAAGCAGCACAATAGAGATTGCTCCAAACATTATATTTGTTAATCAAAATGACGCTTACTGTATGAGTAGTTCAGCAAATGATGCAGTTTGCGCAAGCGCTACTGATATAGAAGTAACTTTCAGAAACTATGGATCAGCTAATTTAACATCTTTAGATATAAATTACTCTATCAATGGTGGAGCAGCAAATACATACCCATGGACAGGGAATCTAATTCCAGCAGGCACAGAAACCATAACCATTCCTGCTGTAGCATTCACACCACAAGCAACAAATACTGTGGATATAAATACTTCTAATCCAAATGGAGTGATGGATCAAAACGCATTAAATGATCAAACTACTACAAGTTTTAGTCAATTTGACGTAGCTGGACAAGTAACTCCTGGCATTGTAGCTGGCCAAGCAAGTATTGACATTGTATGTGATGCTTATGGAAATGAAACAACTTGGGAACTTACAGATGATGCAGGGAATATAGTTGCTTCAGGAGGACCATACCAAGGCACAGGAACTGCTGGAACTTATCCGCAACCAACTGTTTATGCTAATTTAAATTCAAACGAATGCTATTCATTCCTAATTAAAGATAGTTATGGAGATGGAATGAATACAGCACAATACGGGGCAGGAAGCTTTACAGTTACTGATGCTTCCGGGAATGCTTTTATTACAGGAGGAGTATTTACAAGTGAGGTAAGAGAAAGTTTTAAGGCTGATGGCGTAGCATCTTCTGTTTCTAATACGGAAAATACTACACTTTATATTTATCCAAACCCTGTAAAAGATATATTAACTATAAACGGAGCATATAACTCTTTAGAGATTTATGACATCTATGGAAAATTAATATTAGCTTCAGATGCTAAGGAAACCATTAACGTTTCAACATTAGCTAGTGGTATTTATATAGTAAATATTAACAGTAAGAGTGGTATTCAAACTAAAAAGATCACTGTTACTAAATAAGTTCCTATAATTATACATTTTAAACCCTGGCTTAGTAAGCCAGGGTTTTTTATTCTACAAATAATCAGAGATTAAATATCTTTTTCGGTTGAATATTTAGATTATATTTGTAGCAACAATAAACAAGAATAAAATGAACAAGAAAACACTTTTTAGCTTTTTAGCTATTACACTTTTTACAACAATTATTTTTGCTCAAGAAAGAGCTTTGCCAAATAAGGAAGTTAAAACCTTAGACGGTAGTAATTTTAATATTACAGACATTGAAAATGACGGAAACCCAATTGTAATTTCTTTTTGGGCAACTTGGTGTAAACCATGTAAAAAAGAACTAAATAATATTGCTGAAGTATATGAAGACTGGCAAGATGAAACTGCAGTGAAACTCATCGCAATCTCTATTGACGATTCAAGATCAATGATGAGAGTTAAGCCTTATGTAAATGCTTCTGATTGGGAGTATGAAATTTATTTAGATCCAAATAGTGACTTAAAAAGAGCTATGGGTGTCTCAACAGTACCACATACTTTTTTACTAAATGGGGAAAACAAAATTGTTTGGCAACATCAAGGATATGTAGATGGTGATGAAAATAAACTGTACGAACAAATTAAAAAAATAGCTAATTAAGCATGAAGAAGATTCTATGTTTTTTTACGACGTTAGGAATTTCATTATTAGGTTTTTCACAAGAATTAAATCTAGGAGAAGTTCATGGTGACTTCAATCTTAATTTACAATCATATCAAGAAGACAAGCTTATTGGAGCAAAAGCAGCTGATGAAATAATTCTTAATAATGCTTACTTAAACCTAAATTACTTAAAAGGAAATTTTGCAACAGGCATACGATATGAAAGCTATTTAAATGCACTAGCTGATTATGATCCAGATTTTAAGGGTAATGGAATCCCATACATGTATGCAACATATAATATTGATGGATTAGAGGTTACTGCAGGAAATTATTATGAGCAATTAGGAAGTGGTCTTATTTTTAGAAGTTATGAAGAGAAAGGTCTAGGAATTGACAACGCTATGGACGGGGTAAGAGTCAAATATAGTCCACTAAAAGGAATCTATTTAAAAAGCTTTATTGGCAAAAGCAGAACTTATTTTACTTATGCAGACGGAATATTTAGAGGAGCAGACGGAGAGCTAAATATTAATGATGTTTTTAATCTAAAATCAAAAACTAAAGCCATCATTGGAGGAAGTTTTATAAGTAGGTACCAAAAAAGAGAAAATGTCATGTTTAAAATACCTCAGAATGTTGCTGCTTACGCAAGTAGGCTAAACATAATCCGTGGCAACTGGAGCTACTATAGCGAGTTTGCATATAAACTAAACGATCCTGCAAATCTTTTAAATAAAAGTAAAATGAATTATGCTCCTGGGAGCGCATTGACAAATAATATTTCTTTTTCAAAAAAAGGATTTGGTCTATCAGCAGAAATACATCGAATAGATAATATGACTTTTAAATCTGATAGAGACAGAAATGGGAAAGCATATATAATCAACTATATTCCTACTTTAAGTAAGCCACATTCTTATGCTCTTCTAGCAATGTATCCTTATGCAACTCAGTCTGATGGTGAAATTGCTATCCAAGTTGATCTTTTTTTGAAGTTTAAAAAAGGAAGCATGCTAGGAGGTAAATACGGAACAAAATTAGATCTAAATTATTCTAGAATGAATGCATTAAGTGGGGATTATGGGAAGTCCTTTCTAAATGATGAGGTTGATTATACCCCAATACCCCTTTGCTTTGCTCAAGAGCGTTATTTCCAAGACATGAATCTTGAAATAAATAAAAAAATAAATAAAAAAATAAAAACCACATGTATAATTGCTAATCAAACCTATAATAAAGATTTTATAGAAGGAAAGCCAACTGGTGATTATGGAGTGATTAACTCTACAATATTAGTTGCTGATATAAGTTATAAAATTAAAAATGGGCACTCTATTAGAACTGAATTACAAAGATTAGGTTCTATTCAATTAGAAAGCGCTAAAAAATTAGCTGAAGGAGATTGGAGTATGGGGCTTTTAGAATATACGATCTCTCCAAATTGGTTTTTCCAAATACAAGACATGTACAACTGGGGTAATGAAGATGTAAATAAACAATTACATTATGTAAATATAAATGCAGGCTTTATGAAAGGTGCAAACCGATTCGAAGTTGGTTATGGGAAAAAAAGAGAAGGAATTTTTTGTGTAGGGGGAGTTTGTAAAACTGTTCCTTCCTCAAATGGATTTAATTTAAGCATAACATCAAGTTTTTAAAATGAAGAAATACATTACACTATTAAGCATTATTATTACCATCACAGCTTGTGAAAAAGTAGAAAAACCTTACCTCACAGATTTAGATGCTTATGTAAATCCAGATAAAAAAGTTTTAATAGAAAAGTTTACTGGCCATAGATGTTCCTATTGCCCAGATGCAGCCAGGGAATTAGAGTCAATCCATGATATTTATGGAGATCAAATTATTGGAATGGCAATTCATATAGATGACTTTTTTGCCGGCCCCTCTCCTATAGGTAATGCCTTCGATTATGATTTTAGAACAGAATGGGGTGACGAATTAGATGAAAACTACAACATTGTAGGATTACCGAAAGGAATGGTAAATAGAATTGGTATACCAGATGAAAGCCATATCTTAGGAAAAGATGAATGGGCAAGCGTAGTGGCAACTGAACTTCAAAAGGAAATTGACTTTCTTATTACAATAGATGCTGACACCAACAAAATAAATATCTCAATTCTTTTAGAAAATAATATTATTAATAATTACAAGCTATTTGTCTGCTTAACAGAAAGTAATATTATTAATTGGCAACAAGATGGTAGCGAAAACATTCAAGATTACGAGCATAATCATGTTTTAAGAACTGTAATTTATAATGGAGAATTATCTAATACGGATAATCTTTTAAGAGATGAACTTATTTCTACTAGTTTTAATATTAATCTCTCTGATTTAGAACAGTACAACATCAATTATTCTGAAAATGAAGCTGTAAATGGAAATGGAAATGCTGGTGGTTGGAATGCATCAAATATGAGTGTAATTGCATATATCTACAATACGAATACAAAAGAGGTCTTACAAGTTGAAGAGGCTCATTTAAATAACTAAGAAATTTAATATCATGAAAAAATATTTATTTACATTATTAGCTGGTTTTATTGCAGTAAATAGCTATGCTCAGGCTATTCTTTCAGGAGATAGAGCTCAAGGAGAAAAATTAATTGAGGCATATTTTAGTCCTATGGCTGAGAGTTTTGGGGGGGGATTAAATAATGGATGGTATAATACAGCTAAACCACATAGCCTAGGAGGGTTTGATTTTACGTTAACAGTAAATACAGTATTTATCCCTAAATCAGAAAAAACCTTTGATATTCAAGATGCTGGAGGGCAGATCTTTACTTCAAATACAAATAATGCCTCAACAATTATTGGAAGTAATGACGAAACAGATATGGCATATAGTTTTATCGATAATAATGGCACACAAGATACAATTGACTTCAAAATTCCTGGTGGTTTTGATATTCCAATCGTTCCATTGCCAATTATTCAAGCTGGAGTTGGACTAATAAAAAATACAGCCATTGACATTAGATTTATTCCAAAAATTAATATTGGGAAAAAAGAAGATGATCAAAGCGTTAAAGTTAATCTCTTTGGAGTTGGATTAAAACATGATTTGTTACAGTGGATCCCTGGAATTGGAGATGCAATCCCAATGAGCCTTTCTTTACAAGGTGGCTATACCTCACTTAATGCAGAAATGGAAATAAAGGGGCAAAACGTTAGCTTAAGCACAAAAGCAACGACAATTAATCTAGTTGCATCGAGAAAAATAGTGATGATTACTGGATATGCAGGATTAGGTTATAATTTATCTAGGACCTCTTTTTCTACAGATACTAACTTTGATTTAGGTGGTGTAGAATTTGAAGACAAAATAAATGTAGATTTTGAAAGCAATAATGATTTAAGAGCAAATCTTGGATTAAGATTAAATATGACAATTGTCACTATTCATGCCGATTACACCTTTGCAAAATATCCAACTGCTACACTTGGTCTTGGAGTTAGTTTAAGATAATATGCTAAAGAAATTTACAGTATTGCTTTTTTGTGGGTTTCTTACTTATAATATTCAAGGACAAAATTTTGATGGTGGTATTATTTTAGGAATCAGCACCTCTCAAGTTAGAGGAGATGATTTAGCAGGCTTTAATAAAGCAGGAATACTAGCTGGAGCTTTTGTAAATAAGAAAATCTCTCAACTGCTTAGCTTACAAATGGAAATGACATATATACAAAAAGGCAGTAATAATCCAAAAATGAATGAAAATGGAATTCGAGACATATCATTATCATATATTGAGATCCCTGTATTATTACAGTATCACCAAAGTGATATTTTAGCAATTGAAGCAGGGGTTCTTGTGGGATATTTAATTGATGGATATTATAATGATATAATAACAAGACTAGAATCTGAAAAAAGTCCTTTTATCAAACATGATATAGGATTAGCTTTAGGAATAGATTATAAATATTCTGAAAAAATTAATCTTAATACTAGAATGTCTACCTCTTTCTTGCCAATTGGAACTGAAGATGAGTTTAAAGGGTTAGTTGATTTATTTAATGCTAATAAGAAAGGAAAATACAATTCAGTATTAAGTTTTACTATACATTACAATCTATCATGAATCAAAATCACAAAATTATTGTAGCAATAACTGGTGCCAGCGGCGCAATCTATGCTAAAGTACTACTTGATAAATTAATGGATCTTAAGCAGCAAATTGCAGAGGTTGGAGTTTTAATGAGTGACAATGCAAAGTTCGTTTGGGAAAAAGAACTTTCCAACACTAATTATAAAAAATATCCATTTAGATTTTATGATAAAATGGATTTTATGGCTCCTTTTGCAAGTGGTTCAGCTAATTACGCTACAATGATTATTTGCCCTTGTTCAATGGGCACTATGGGGCGTATCGCTGCCGGAATAAGTAATGATCTAACTACAAGAGCAGCTGACGTTATACTTAAAGAAAGAAGAAGACTCATTGTTGTAGCAAGAGACACTCCTCTTAATCTAATACACATAAATAATATGAAAGCAATTACTGAAGCTGGAGGAATTATATGCCCTGCAACGCCATCCTTTTATAGTAACCCTAATACTTTTGAGGAACTTGCTTCTACAGTAATTGATAGAGTATTAACTCTTGCTGGTTTAGAAAACAACTCATATAGTTGGGGCGAGAAACAATAATTTTCTCGTTTTTTTGTTATTCTATATATAAACATTATAAACTATGTTAGAATTCAGTAAAAAAATCCTAAAGAAAGTTAGTTTTGATAAAAAGCTTTTCAAAAAGGAACTCTCAAAAAGTGCAAGGTGGCTCAACAAACAAGAAGTTATTACTTTAAAAATATGGGCACTTACAACATTCTCACAATACAAGACAACTATACTAGAAGTATTTGATCAGATATCCTAGAATAGATCTTTCTGCCCAGAAGAATTTACTCTACCCAGATGTTTATATGCTAAATCAGTTGCTTTTCTGCCTCTAGGAGTTCGCATTAGATACCCTTCCTGAATAAGGTATGGTTCATATACCTCCTCAATAGTTCCTGCTTGCTCCCCTACAGCTGTAGAGATAGTTGTTAGTCCAACAGGACCTCCTTTAAATTTATCAATAATAGTTGATAAGATTCTATTATCCATAGCATCTAAACCATGTTCATCAACATTCAATGCTGTTAAAGAATATTGCGTAATGCTTTTATTAATATTTCCATCTCCTTTAATCTGAGCAAAATCCCTTACCCTTCTTAAAAGTGCATTTGCGATCCTTGGAGTTCCTCTGCTTCTACCTGCAATCTCAGATGCAGCATTTTTTTCAATCCTAACATCTAATATTGATGAAGAACGATTTACAATATTTGATAATAAATCTAATTTATAATATTCTAATCTAGAGTTAATCCCAAAACGCGCTCTTAAAGGAGACGTTAATAAGCCTGAACGTGTTGTTGCTCCTATTAAAGTAAATGGATTTATTTTAATCTGAACAGTTCTTGCATTTGGCCCTGACTCAATCATAATATCAATCTGATAATCTTCCATAGCAGAATAGAGATATTCCTCCACAATTGGATTCAACCTATGTATTTCGTCAATAAAGAGAACATCTCGTTCTTCTAAGGTAGTAAGTAATCCTGCTAAATCACCAGGTTTATCCAATACTGGGCCTGAAGTAGTCTTAATTCCTACATCTAGTTCATTAGCGATAATATTAGCTAGAGTAGTTTTTCCTAAGCCTGGAGGACCATGTAATAAAACGTGATCAAGAGCATCTTCTCTTTGCTTTGCTGCTTCAATAAAGACTTTAAGATTATCAACTATCTTTTCTTGCCCCTCAAAATCAGCAAATAATTTTGGCCTTAATACATTTTCTATTTGAAATTCTTCATTAAACTCTTCAGAATCTATTTGATCATCTTCATTCATAATATCAGCAAAAGTAAGCATAAAAAAAGGGTCAGATTAATCCAACCCTTTAAAATATATTAACAATAAAATGGTTTATGTATGTAAATGTTTGCTTTCTTCTAAGAATGGATGATGCTTTAATTCAATATCTCTTTTACTAAGACTAGTCAATACCACTTTAATAAATAGACCAAGAAAACCTATTCCTAAACCTATCTCAAGTATTCCTAAATGTCCATGATCGTGAAGTGTGCCAGGAGCAAATAGTAAATAAGAATTAATCCAGTGACCTATTAAAACAACAATACACACAAAAATTAAACGATTTTTATTTCTTTTTGCATCTCTACTCATTAGAAAAAGAGCTGGGATGATAAAATTAATAGCTAAACTAAACCAAGAAAGAAATCTATAATTATCTAATTCTATTCTTTCCATATGATAGATCACCTCTTCTGGAATATTTGCATACCATATTAGCATAAACTGAGAAAACCACATATACGTCCACACTATAGAAAAAGCAAAAAGCCACTTTCCTAAATCATGAATGTGACTATCATTTAAGTGCCTTAGATAGCCTTGTTTGTTTAAAAGCAAGGTCATTAATAATATACTAGCAAATCCTATTACCGCCCATTCACTAAATATATACCATCCAAACAAGGTGCTAAACCAATGAGTATCTATTGACATAATCCAATCCCAGGCAGCTGTTGATGATGTAACTGCAAAAAGTACAATAAACCATCCAGATACTCTCAAGCCTTTCCAATACGATTTTTCTCCTATATCTCCTTCAAGGTCTCCTTCTAAAGAAATTTGCCGTAATCTTCTAGCGCAATACACCCATATAATAACATATATAAATGACCTAATAAGAAAAAATGTGGCATTTAAATAGGGCTCCTTACCTGCAATAATCTTATCATAATTAGCAGATCCTTCTGTCATAATTCCAGGCTCTAACCAATGATAAATATGGTTCCCCCCAAAGTGTAAAACTGCTGTAACAACTATAAATAACATCACAATTGATGTATAAGGTAGAAACGTCATGATAGCTTCTGGAACTCTTTTAAGAATAGTTGACCAACCCGCTTCAGCAACATATTGTAACGCGACAAAGAAAACAGCAAATAAAGAAATCCCTAAAAAGAAATAATTATTAAACAAAAGATTAGTCCATGCCGCATGCGGATCAGTAATAAATGCAATACACACAGAAAAAAGACCTATTAATATCATAACTAGTGAAGCAATACTAACACTTCTATTTGTAATATACATATTAGTTGTTTTATTCATTACTATATTTCTGAAGTTCCTGAACATATAATACTATCTTCCATCTTTCTGTCTCTGTTAGCTGTGAAGCATGTGGCCCCATTGCATTTAAACCATATGTAATTGCATGAAATATATGACCAGATTTTAATTCACTCATAGTAGTTCCTGATCTTCTTTTTTGTTTGTCATCATTATAATAAGGAACTACAGAATAAATAGGGTGAGTTATAGACCCTCCACCAGCTCCATCAGGGCCATGGCAATGTTCACAAAACATTGAATAAAGTGCCTCGCCATCAGAGATATTATCACTATTAGATTCTAACGGATTAATCGCATGTTCACCTGCCAATAAATAATCCTCTAAAGAAGGACCGTAATTAAACGTCTTTAAATAACCTCTTGCAATAGTTCCTGCAACAGGTTTTCTTGCATTAATACTATCATTAAATATCTTATTTTTCCCATATGTTTCTAATGATGGAGAGCGATACATATTTGGCATATACTCATAGCCGCGACCGTCATTACTGCAAGAAGTAACTAAGAGATAAATACTACAAATTATTATAAATCTATATTTCATCTTTCTCATTTATTTCAGTAACATTAGACTTTTTAAGCAAGGCAATAATATCATCTTTATTATCTGTATATGTTAGCTCAACTAAAAATTTATCATCTGTTGTTCTTGGATCTGGACTTGTTGTAGTTGCTCCTGGATATAATTTATTCCTAAAAAGATATGTAATTGACATTAAATGGCCAGCAAAAAGGACAGTACACTCAAACATAATTGGCACAAAAGATGGTAAATTATGATAAAAGGTAAAATTTGGTTTTCCACCGATATTCATTGGCCAACTCTTTCCAACCCCAGATATCATAATATAATAAATTAATAATGCCCCAAATGTCAATCCAATACACCCATAAATAAATGCAGTTATTGCCATTCTAGTCTCTTTTAAACCAAGGACTGGGTCTAACCCATGTATAGGAAATGGACTATATACTTCATTAACCTCAATTTCTCTATCTCTTAAATCTTTAACAACACTTAAAACGTCTTGTTCATCATCAAAAATAGCATGTATAATTTTCATTTTCATCTTTACTTTTTATATTCAGAACCTGATGATTTTAAAATACTTTTTAACTCAGCCTGCGCAACAACTGGAAAAGCTCTAGCATACATTAAGAATAATACAAAAAAGAACCCTATTGTACCAAGAAAGATTCCAATGTCAATAAAAGTAGGAGAGAACATAGTCCATGAAGAAGGGAGGAAGTCACGATGTAATGAAGTTACAATAATAACAAAACGCTCAAACCACATACCAATATTAACAAATATAGATAAAATAAATGTTGCTACAAACGATGTTCGTATTTTATATATCCAATACAACTGAGGTATTACTACATTGCATGTCATCATACTAGCATATGCCCACCAATATGGGCCTGTTGCTCTATTTAAGAAAGCATACTGCTCAAATTCAACGCCTGAATACCATGCCATAAAAAGCTCAGTAATATAAGCTACACCAACTAATGATCCTGTAAAAAGAATAATTACATTCATATACTCAATATGCTTAATAGTAATGTAAGATTCCATATTAACAACCTTTCTCATGATAATTAATAATGTCTCTACCATAGCAAATCCAGAGAAAAGTGCTCCTAAAACAAAATATGGCGGAAAAATAGTTGTATGCCATCCTGGAATAACAGAAGTAGCAAAATCCATACTAACAATCGAATGAACTGAAAACACAAGCGGTGTAGCAAGACCTGCTAAAACTAAAGATACTTCTTCAAATCGCTGCCAATGCTTAGCCCGACCACTCCATCCAAAAGCCATTAATGTATAAAGCTTCTTTCTCATTGGAGATATTGTTTTGTCTAGCCTGTCTCTAATCATGGCAAAATCAGGTATTAAACCAATATACCAAAATACCACAGAAACTGTTAAATAAGTTGAAATAGCAAATACATCCCAAAGTAATGGAGAGTTAAAATTAACCCAAAGTGAACCAAACTGATTTGGAATTGGGAAAACCCAATATGCTAACCATGGCCTACCCATATGTATAAGTGGGAATAATCCAGCTTGTGCAACACCAAATATAGTCATTGCCTCTGCAGACCTATTAATTGCCATTCTCCACTTTTGTCTAAATAATAGTAGTACTGCAGAAATTAATGTTCCAGCATGACCAATTCCAATCCACCACACAAAGTTGGTAATATCCCAAGCCCAATCAATAGTTTTATTTAAACCCCAAGCTCCAATACCTGTACCAATAGTATATGCCATACAAGCAAAACCCCACAACATCAAAGCCGCGGATAAAGAAAATAAAATCCACCAATACTTATTTGCCTTACCTTCAACAGGCCTAGCAATATCTTTTGTTATATCATGGTAAGTCTTATTGCCAAGAATTAATGGGTCTCTTATTTTTGATTCTTTATGCATTATGATTTATTTCTTACTTTAGTTTGATAAAAAACAGATGGATTAACATTTAAATGGTCTAATAGGTCATATGCCCTCTCATCTTGTTTAAGTTTAGAAACTTCACTTTCAGTATTATTAGCATCTCCAAATACTATGGCATTAGTTGAACAAGAAGATGCGCAGACAGTCTGAGCCTCTTCATCTAAGATAGGCCTCCCTTCTTTCTTTGCTGTTAATTTCAGTTCTTGTATCTTTTGAATACACATACTACACTTCTCAATAACACCTCTAGATCTTACAACTACATCAGGATTCAATACCATTTTCCCATAATCATCATTCATATTGAAATCAAATCTTTCATTATCAGAATACTGGAACCAATTAAAACGTCTTACCTTGTAAGGGCAGTTATTAGCACAATATCGTGTTCCAACACACCTATTATATGTCATCTGATTAAGCCCCTCATTACTGTGAGTAGTTGCTGCAACTGGACATACATTCTCACATGGAGCATTATTACAATGCTGACACATTACAGGTTGAAAAACAACCTCTGGATTTTCTGATGGTTCCTCCATCTCTTTATACATATCAATTGCAGAAATATCATTCTCCTTTGCGATGTCTTTAGTCATATCAGAAGAATAATATCTATCAATTCTCATCCAATGCATATCACGACTTTTCCTCATCTCTTCTTTACCAACAACGGGAATGTTATTCTCAGCCTGACATGAAATAACACATTCTCCACATCCAGTACAAGCTGTTAAATCAATTGACAAATTCCAGAAATGACCTGTTTTTAAATCGTGTTCATCATAGAGACTAAGTTTATCAGCAGGTAAATCTCCTTTAAACGTTGGATAAGTTGTTCTGTCATTTCCTGAAGAAGGATCTTTAATATAATCTGACAACGTAGTTTCCTTAACCATATCTCTCCCCATCATAGTATGATGTAATTGTATAGATGCAAATTCATGCTCTCCTTCAGTAAGTTCAATAGAAAGTGTCTTTGATTTCAATAAAGGGAATGCATTGAAACCAACATTGTTAGCGGCCTTTCCTGATTTAGTTCTCCCATATCCTAGTGCTAAACCAGCAGTATTATTTGCTTGTCCTGGCTGTATCATTACAGGAACATTCTCAATAATAATATTATCTGATTTAATATTAACAATACTTCCATTCAATGCTCCATTTGAAACATTCCAATTCTTTAAATTAAGTTTTCTTGCAGTGCTAGCCGAAACCGTTATATAATTATCCCAACATGATCTAGAAATTGGGTCAGGAAATTCTTGTAGCCAAGGATTATTAGCTTGTGTACCATCTCCGATTCCTATCTTCTCATATATTACTAATTCAACCCCTTGTTTAGAAACTTGAGAATTTAAGATCATAGGATCTAAATTAGAGATGGAGTTTAGTTCTGGTTCTTTATCTTCAAAATCAAAAAACCCATCATGTACTGCTTTCTCCCAATTTACACCTTTTTCCTTCCAAAAATTAGATAAGTATGCGTGATAATCATCTTCATCCATCCAATTTAATAAGGTCTCCTCAAATTGCCTAGTATTAAATAATGGAGCGATAGTCGGCTGCATCAACGTATAAATATTGTGAGAAGGGTGAAGATCACCCCAACTCTCTAGATTGTGATTGTCAGGACATACATAATCCATTAAAGATGCTGTTTCATCATTATATGATGATGTTGATATTTTTAAATCAACTTTTAATAACGCTTTATTAAATTCTGCAGCATTATATAAGTTGTATGATGGATTGACTTTATATGTTATTAAAGCCCCTACATCACCATCTTTCATCTCTTTGATTAAATTATCTACTTTACTACTATCGCCCTGTTTGATATAAGAAGGTCTTTTTAAAGATATAGTATTATTATAATTATTTAAGATAGAGTTTATACTATTGACTAATAATTGAATCTTAATATCATTACTATCACATATGACAATCGATTTAGATTTATTACTTCTTAATTTATCAACTATATCTAATAATCGATTATCATTAGGCTGAGCCTTATTTAATAATGCCTTATATAGATCAGATAGTAATATTTTTTGCTCAGAAGGTTTTATTGGAATACGCTTATCTGCATTAGATCCAGTTAAACTAAGGTTCGACTCTATCTGATAATGCTTAGACATTGCACCATTCTTTGGATTTCTTGCCTTAATATAGTCCGTAGAATAATCATTATTTAACCAGTTGCCTATAAAATCAGCCCCAAATGACACAATAATATTAGCTTTATCAAAATAATAACTTGGAATAGCTCGCAAACCAAAAGATTGCATATTCGCATTTAAGATTCCATCATAAGGAATAGAATCATACATAATATGCTCAAAATTAGGATATTTTAGTGAGAACTTATCTAGAAGGCTCTTTAAAGAAGGGCTGATTATAGTTGCTGTTAAAAAAACTATTTTCTTTCCAGTGATTTTAGAAAGACGTGTCTTTATCTCTGTATCTAATAATGACCATTCCTCTTCAACACCATTCTTTAATGGGTTTTTTAATCTAGCAGAATCATATAATGATAAAACTGATGCCTGCACTCTAGCATTAGTACAAGTCTTATTGTTTTCTATTTTTATTGGTCTTCCTTCTCTATTTTTAACTAAAACACTAGCATAATCCCTTCCGTCATAGATTGATGTAGCATAATAATTCGCAACCCCTGGAGTAATCTCATCCGGTTTAACAACATAAGGAATAGATTTAACAATTGGAGTCTCACAAGAAGCTAGAGTAGCTGCAGCTGTAGAAAAGCCTAAAAACTTCAAAAAATCTCTTCTGGAGGTTGATGTCGAAGACAAGTCTTCAGATAAGAAATCATCAAGAGGTAATTCTTCTACAAATTCATTATGCCCCAAGTTTTTGACATTAGGATCATTTTCTAACTCTCCTATACCTTTCCAATATTTCTTATCCTTTTTCATTCTTATCAAATTAATAATGACATTTAGCACATTCTAAACCTCCCATCTTATCAACAGTAATCTTCTCTCCTTTATATTTTTCTTTAAGCTGTTCATGTAAATGAGTATAATAATTATTCCCCTCCATCTGAACCTCTGTTTCTCTATGACACTCTACGCACCAGTCCATAGTTAATTCTGAATATTGATACAAAACATCCATCTCTTCAACTGGGCCATGACATTCTTGACATTCAATTCCACCTGCAACAACATGTTGAGAATGATTAAAATATGCATGATCTGGAAGATTATGTATTCTTACCCACTCAATTGGCTTTTGAACATACCCGTCAATATAAGTTCGTGTTTTAGGGTCGAAACCAATTGCATCATATATCTTCTGAATCTCAGTAGTTCCTGTAATAGAGCCTTCATTTATATACGTATGACAATTCATACATACATTAGCTGAAGGGATCCCGGAATGCTTACTTTTTCTAGCACTTGAATGGCAGTAATTACAATCAACACCATTTTGACCAGCGTGTATTTTATGAGAAAACTCTATAGGCTGAGAAGGTTGATAATTAGTAGTTACTCCAACTCCCATCAAGCCATCATAAGTAAATTTTAGCATTATAATCGTAAAAATAGCACTAACAAATATAACATTTATATTATTAGAAATAAATAAACTATATTGACCTATTAAAGTTTCAGGGATAGTTTCTGTGTCTTTTCCTAAGGCGCTCTTAAGATTATTTTTTAATGAAACAAGTAGATAAACTAATGTTACTAAGACTAAGCTAATAATCATAAGCTTAGTTGAAGTACTCATCCCCTCCTCTATAGGAATATTATTGGAGGTTGCAATTGCTTCTTCTATAACTGGTGGATTAGCAAGGTATGCTAATAAGTCTGAGAACTCTTGATCTGAAAAATCAAAAGAAGTCATAGCAACTTTATTATACTCCTCAAATATTGCAATAGCTCGTTCATCTCCACTAGCTATAAGCTCCTGAGAATTCCTGATCCATTTAATCAACCACTCTTTCTCATATTTATCAGTAACGCCCTCTAATCCAGGGCCGACTAAACGAGCGCTTGTCATTGTATGACAAGCAGTACAATTCTGCTTGAAAAGTTTCTCTCCAGATGTTATATCATCTGCAAATAAATTAGATATAGGTAAGATTAATAATATTATTATTAAGGCCTTAACACTACGATACTGCTTCATATTCTCTCCGATTCCATTTTCCGGCAACAAATTTAAATCTTTCTGCCAACTCAAGTATAGCTAGAATCATCTTTTTTGCAATTTATACTTATTCTAAATAAGAGGATTTGCCAACCCTCAAAAAACAATATTTATAATACTAGCTAGGAGCTAAGAAACCTCAATAACTTCTTTAACTTGTGGAACAGCTTTCTTTATCACAACCTCTACACCATTTTTTAACGTCATCATACTGATATCACAACTACTACAGGCCCCAACTAATTTGACTTTGACAACCCAATCATCGGTCAACTCAATAAAATGAATATCTCCACCATCTCCTTCTAGAAAAGGCCTAATCTCTTCAAGAGCATCTTTAATCTTCTTAATAATTTTCGTGTCAGTAATAATTCCCATACTATTTTAGTTTTTTGAACACCCTTTTGAATGACTTAGTTCTACAGGCTTTGTAGGTGCTAAATTAAGATTTCTTTTTTTAATTGATTCTAATATTTTTTTAGTCATTTTTAACAACTCTAAAGCGATAGGCGTAGTTCCCTGCAATACTACTGGTCTACCTGCATCTGCTGCTTCTCTTACAGATTGAACTAAAGGAATCTCTCCTAAAAGCTGCAGTTCTAATTGCTCAGCTAAACCTTTAGCTCCTTCTTTTCCAAAAATATAATATTTATTAGCTGGCAATTCTTCAGGAGTAAAATAAGACATGTTCTCTACTATGCCTAATACAGGCACATTAATACTTTCCATCTGAAACATGTTTACACCTTTCTTTGCATCAGCAAGAGCAATATTTTGTGGAGTACTCACAACAACAGCTCCAGTTAAAGGAATAGATTGAACTAAAGAAAGATGAACATCTCCAGTACCAGGAGGTAAATCTACCACTAAGTAATCTAGATCACCCCAATGTGTATCCCAAAGTAGTTGATTTAATGCTTTTGAGGCCATAGGACCTCTCCATACTACTGCCTGTTGACTATGAGCAAAGAAGCCTATAGAAAGTAATTTAACTCCATAACTTTCTAAAGGTTTGATTTTGGTCTTTCCATCAACACTTATAGCTGCAGGAGTTTCTCCTTCCAACCCAAACATAATATGCATAGAAGGGCCATAAATATCTGCGTCTATGATTCCTACTTTATAGCCTAAATTTGATAAACTAACCGCAAAGTTAGCCGATATAGTTGATTTGCCAACCCCACCCTTAGCAGAAGAAATAGCAATAATATTCTTAACTCCAGGAATATTCTTACCTTTTATTTGAATGTTTTTCTCTATCGAATTGACAATCAAATTTACTTTTATCTTGGCCTTCTCATAAGCATGATTATGTATCGCTTTAATACATTCTAGCTCTACTCTTTTTTTATACTGCAATGTTGGATTTTTAATCTCAATATCAAGCTCTATATCAGTCCCAAAGATCTGAATATTTTTAATAGCTCCCTCATCAACAATACTCTTACCTTCATTTGGCAATGTAATGTTAGAAAGCGCCTCTAAAATAACCTTCTTATTTAATTTCATAATCTAAAATCTTTGATTTGGTAAAGATAAATCTTTATACTAGATTCTACTATCATTTTAATTGAAACCTTAAATAAGTAATTGGCATACCTTTATCTAAATAAATATTTTCATAATGAGTTTTAATTTCCATATGATCTCTAAAAACTAAAGAGGCATAAAGATCATTTGTACTATCTTCTAAAACATATTCTTCTGCGGCAATAATTCCCAAAGTAAATCCATGTAGAAATTGACTATCCGTTTTTAGATGAATAGATCCTTTTCTCATTAAGATATTTTTATACTTCTTTAAAAAAACAGGATGAGTCAATCGCTTTGTTCCCCTCCTCCTTTTAAGCTGAGGGTCAGGAAAAGTAATCCAAATCTCATCAACTTCATTGCGCTCAAAACATTTTTCAATCCACTCAATACGAATACGCAAAAAACCAACATTATTTAATCCTTTTTCTATAGAAGAAGATGCCCCCTGCCACATTCTTGCCCCTTTTATATCTATACCTAAAAAATTCTTTTCTGGAAATCTTTCGGCCAAGCCAACACTATATTCTCCCATGCCACATCCTAACTCTAAGACCAAAGGGTTTTTATTTTTAAAGAACTCTTTCTTCCACCTTCCCTTTAAATAATACTCAGATTCTAACAACTCTAATGAAGGCTGTTTTACATGATGAAAAGATTCCATCTGAGCAAACTTTTTTAACTTATTTTTTCCCAAAACTTTTATTTTGATACAAAAATAATTTGTTTTAACTATTTTCGGCCTGTGAAAACAAAAAAACGAATTCTTGTAGCCCCACTTGACTGGGGAATAGGGCATGCAACTAGATGTATCCCTATTATTAAAGCATTACTCTCTAATGGATACGAAGTTGTAATAGCTGCTGATGCAAGACCGATGCATTTACTTAGCACTGAATTTCCTAAATTGGAAATAGTTCGTTTTACAGGATATAATATAAAATACCCAAAATATTTACCTATGATTATAAGTATGGTTTTCCAAATTCCAAAACTTATATATAATATTAAAAAAGAAAATCATTCCTTAAATCACATAATCAAGGATTATAAGATTGACGCTGTGATCTCAGATAATCGATTCGGACTCTATTCTAAAAAAGTTCCGTGTGTTTTTATTACTCATCAATTGGAAATTCAGAGTCCTTATTTTACTGAATTCATTAAAAAAATTAACTATAAATATATCAATAAATTTGACGCTTGCTGGGTAATCGATGACAAAGAACATAATTTGGCTGGAAATCTATCAAAACCAAATATACTGCCAAATAATACTATCTATATAGGACCTCAATCTAGATTTAAATATCAGCAAAGCGAAAAAAAATATGATTTTCTAGCAATAATATCTGGGCCTGAGCCACAACGAAAAATACTAGAGAAGGGAATTATAAAAGCATTAAATAATAGGAAAGAAAGATCTCTTATAGTATTAGGGAAGCCAGAGTTAAATAATACGAAAAAGATAGGCAGGATCACTATTAAATCACATTTAAATGCCAAAGAACTAAATAAGGTAATTTTACAGGCAAATCTAATAATCTGTCGCCCTGGATATTCGACTATTATGGATTTAGAGAAGCTTAACAGTAAGGCCTTCTTTATTCCAACTCCAGGCCAAACAGAACAAGAATATTTAGCAAAATTATTTAGTAAAAAGAAACTCTGTTACTATCAAGAACAACATCAATTCGACTTTGAAAAAGCAATAATTGAATGTAAAAATTACTCTGGTTTTATTGAATCAAAAAAAGGATTAGTAGATTGGCAAGAATTATTTTCCCTTTTCTAAAATAAAGGAAAAAGTTGAACCAACACCAACAGTACTTCTGACATTTATTTGTTGATTATGGCCTTCTAATATATGCTTTACAATGGCTAGCCCAAGGCCAGTTCCTCCAATCTCTCTAGATCTATTCTTATCAACTCGATAAAATCTTTCAAATAAACGATCTAAAGAATCTTCTGCAATACCTATGCCATCATCGGCAACCTCAATTAACATATTATTATTCATGTCATAAAACTTAACCTGAGTGGTTCCTCCTTTTTTCCCATATTTAATAGAGTTACTAATAAGATTCATGAATACTTGCTGAATTTTATCTCTATCGCCTATTACGTATTCAGCATGCGATTCATTTATTAGCTCTAAGCTAATATTCATTATTTCAGCCTTCATTTCAAAAGCCTCAAGAACTTCATTTGAAAGCTTTACTATATTAAATGGTTGAAATTCTAACTGAGTATCCTCAGTCTCTAATCTAGATATTACCTCTAGATCTTCAACAATATTAATCATCCTATCAACACTCTTATTAGTTCTTTCAAGATATTTCATATTAATCGTCTCATCATTGAGCCCGCCATCTAATAAAGTTTGAATATACCCTTGGATATTAAAAATAGGTGTTTTAAGCTCATGCGAGACATTTCCTATAAATTCTCTTCTATAGTTTTCATGTCTTTTATAAGCATTGAGCTCCTCTTCCTTTGCATCTGCCCACTCTTCAGCTTCTTGTTCTACATTGTCAATATCTAGTTCCTTAATATTTGAAGTGCCTTTAAACTTATATATGCTTTTATAAATCACTTTAATCCTTTCATGAAAGAACTGCTTGACAACATAATATATAAGAGCTATGACAAAAACAAAAAATACAACAAGACTATAGAATATATTTAACCTGTCTTCGCCAAAATAAAATATAATAACAGCTAAAGCAAAAATTATACAGCTTAAAAATATAGCAATCCGAATTGGCGTATTAATTTTCATTAGATGTCAAATTTATAACCTACTCCTTTTATAGTTTTTATATGATTTACACCTATTTTTTCTCTTATCTTACGAACATGTACATCTATTGTTCTGTCTCCAACAAAAGCATCTTTCCATATCTCAGATATAATTTCTTGTCTTGTAAAAACTTTCCCAGGAACAGTCATCAGATAATATAATAAATTAAATTCTTTTCTTGCTAAATGAATCTCTTCTTTCTTGAATAACAATAAATGTTTTGATTTATCAACTTCAATATCACCTATTTTTATAAAACTATCTATTACTTTTTTCTTATTTCTTTTTAAAAGAGCTTTTATTCTGCTAATTAATAGTTTAGGTTTGATAGGCTTTGTAACATAGTCATCTGCTCCCGCATCAAATCCTGCTAACTCAGAATATTCCTCAGATCTAGCAGTTAAAAATAAAATTAAAACATCTTTTAAATCAGAAATTTCTCTTATCGCAGCACAAGCAGTGATCCCATCCATTTCTGGCATCATTACATCTAGTATAATTAAATCTGGTTTAAAGATTTTGGCTTCTTCTATAGCTAACTCTCCATTTAGAGCAGTTCTTACAGTAAATGATTCCTTCCTTAAATTATAAGAAAGAAATTCTAAAATATCTTTTTCATCATCAACTAATAATATCTTATATGAGTCTGACATAATGCAAATCTAATTATTACATTAAGATTGATCACTTTTTTCATTAAGATTTGCTATATTAAAGCAATACTTAACAATTTCTTAACATATACATAATGCCTTATTAACATGATAACTATAATCTGTATGTATTTTTGCATTAAATTTAAAACAAAAAAGATGGAAAGCACTACTCAAAAGAAAGATTTATCAGCTGTTATTTACTTAGCCTTAATGATCGCTGTATTTTTTACTGCTCTTTAATAATTTTAATTAGCGATACCTTAAAGATCTTTAAAGTATAGTTGTTTTTGACGGCTGTACTTTTTTTTAAAAAATATTTTTAATAATTATATATTGTTTTCTTAATCTAAATTTAACATTCTGAATTAACAAACTAGTTATTATTGTCTAAAATTTAAAATTAACATGAAGAAAATTCTAAAAGGCTTTGGCTACCCTCAAGTAGTCTGGCTACCAAAAGGAGAAAGATCATTTTTAGCATTCATTTGCATATCATTTCTTATAGCAATGTTTTTAACACCTTACCCGCAATATGCTATGTGGGCAGGATTTATATTTGCAGCCTATGCAGCAATTGCAAATGACAGTATCCAAACAATAGGAACATTTATTGCGTCAAACCAAGATAAAAAATGGTGGGTCCTATGGATTTTCATTGGAGGAATTTTCTTTTTCACAATGCTTTATAGTTGGATAACCTTAGCGGGAGACGTTAGCCATGGAAGATTAACCTCTAAAGGATTTGAGATTGCACCTACAAAATTTCATTTCCTGCAAATTGCAGCTCCTATATTTTTATTAATTCTTACTAGACTAAGGATGCCTGTCTCTACTACATTTATCCTTCTTACCTCTTTTGCGGCAACTCCAGCTGCTGTTGGAGGAGTACTTGCAAAAAGTATGAGTGGATATATTTTATCCTTTTTAATGGGATTATTTTTCTTCTTACTTGTTGCTAAAGCAGCTAAAAAACACTTTACAGGAGAAGCAAAATTTGGATGGACGATAGCTCAATGGATTACATCAGGGACACTTTGGTCAGTATGGCTTATGCAAGATGCTGCAAATATTGCAGTCTACCTACCAAGAAGCTTGAATACAGGAGAATTTATTGGCTTTACCTCAATTGTTGTAATTGGATTAGGGCTTTTACTTTATTATAAAGGAGGAAGAATTCAAAAAATTGTAACAGAAAAATCTGTAGTTACAGATGTTCGTTTTGCAACTTTAATTGATTTAATTTATTGTGTGATATTATTTTACTTTAAGTTACACTCGAAGGTCCCTATGAGCACAACATGGGTATTTATTGGGCTACTAGCAGGAAGAGAATTAGGTATGGCAATTATGAAAACAGGTGATAATAACATCTTACATGCTATCAAATTAGGGCTGAAAGACATGACTTATGCTCTTTTGGGATTAGTAATTTCCATTGCTATTGCTATTGGAGTAAATGACCAACTAACAGTATCATCAATGCTTGAAACTATTCCACAAGAATTTGCTTCAGGAATTGTAAAGTTCTTCTCAAAAATAGGCTTATAAAACAAAATATTATTTACTAAAATTTAACTTTAAAAGAAAATTATGAAAAAAATCATCTTATTACTTAGTAGTGCATTTCTTATATCAATGAATATAAGTGCACAAGAAGGAACTCCTTCTCTCAAAATCTTCTCTAACTTCAATTATGACATATCTACTGAAGAAGGAGAGCAAGCATTTAAAGAGTTTGAACTAAAAAGAGCATATTTAGGATACTCTTACAATATAGATGAGAAATTCTCTACAAAAATAACATTTGATGTAGGTAGTAATAGTAGCGGAAGTGCTTATACAGCATTTCTAAAAATCGCCTCTTTAAAATGGAGTGCTTCTGAAAATTTAAATCTTAATTTTGGAATGGTAGGGGCAAAAAACTTTAAATTTATGGAAAAAGCATGGGGGAGAAGATATATTGCTAAATCTGCCCAGGATAAATATAAATGGGCAAATTCTGCAGATCTTGGTCTAACAGCAGATTACAAAATCTCTGATAATATTAGCCTAGATGCGCAAGTTTTAAATGGCGAAGGATATAAAAAAACACAAGCATCTAATGGATTATTTAGAGGAGGTTTAGGTATTACTTATAAAATAGGTAATATTTCATTAAGAGCAAATCAGGACATCTCTCCAAGATCATCTTATGACGATTCAAGCGCATCACAAACAATAACAACAGCTGCCATTGCTTACTCAACAGACAATATGACAATTGGAGCAGAACAAAATATAATGCAAAATGCAGGTAATTTACTTGACTCTGAACAACAGTTGATGTCAGTATATGGAGCATATAAAATAGCTGAAAACTATAAATTATTTGCAAGATATGATGATGCTTCAGAAACAACACAAGCAGGCTCATATACTGTATACGGAATTGAAAGAAAAATGACAAAAGGTGTTACAATTGCATTAAACATGCAAACATGGACCGATGCTGCAGAGGACTCTGAAGCTGAAAACACTTTATTCTTAAATTTAGAGTATAAATTTTAATACGAAACTCAATTTGTGAAAAACTCATAAAATAGCCCTACATTTGTAGGGCTATTTTTGTTTAAATCTAGGAAGCTTATGAAAAAAAATATCAATAAGGAAATATGGCTTTTAATTTCAGGGTTTGGAATTATGTTTGCTGTATTTTCTTGGCTTCAAGAAGCTTCAATTATTACAGCTGAATTAGGAGCATTAAAAGGATTTCTCGCCTTGATTACTGGATTTATCTTATATATATTCTTCAGAAAAAATTTATAACTATAATTTTGCAATATGCAAAATAGAATCTTTGACATTCAAAATAACGCTCAGTTCGAAGAGCTTGCATTAGACATGTTTGATTATCAAATAAAGACTAACCGAATTTATGCAAAATATGCCCCATTAATATTAAAAGGCAAGAGACCTGCTAATATTAGTGAAATACCATTCCTTCCAATTAGCACCTTTAAATCAAAACAAATTATTTGTCAAAGCAGAAAAGCAGAAGGGATCTTTACAAGTAGTGGAACTACAGGCCGGCAAAGTAAACATCTAGTTGCTGATCTCTCAATATATCAAAATTCATACCTGAAATCATTTGAACTATTTTATGACAATATTACAGATTACTGCATCTTATCATTACTACCTAATTATAGAGAAAAAAATGGATCGTCACTTATTTATATGATAGATGATCTAATCTCAAAAAGTAAAAATCAAGATAGTGGATTTTACTTAAACAACTATACTAAACTTGCAAAAAAGTTAAATAAACTAGAACATTCGAATCAAAAAACAATTTTATTTGGCATTAGTTATGCCCTCTTGGACCTTGCTGAAGAATTTCCTCAAAAACTTAAAAATACGATTATTATTGAAACGGGAGGCACAAAAGGGAACAGAAAAGACATGCTAAAAGAAGAGCTGCATGAAAAACTTAAATCTGCATTCTCTTTAGAAAATATTCATTCTGAATATGGAATGACAGAACTATTATCACAAAGCTACTCAAAAGGAAACGGGATATTTAACTCACCATCATGGAAAAAAATCTTAATAAGAGACATAAATGATCCATTATCAATAATAGGAGACAATAAAACTGGAGGAATAAATATAATAGATTTAGCAAATATATATTCATGTCCTTTTATTGCTACTGAAGATCTAGGGAAGACATTTAATGATGGGAGCTTTTCAGTGCTTGGTCGATTTAACAATGCAGATATAAGAGGCTGTAATCTATTAATAGAATGATAATACGAAAAGGTCAAATATCAGATTTGTCAGAAATCATGCAAATGTATTCTTCTTGCATTAAAGGAATGATAAAAAACAGCATTGATCAGTGGGACAAAAGCTACCCTAATGAAGAAATTATAGCCTCAGATTTAGAATCTGAAACCTATTATATTGCAGAAAATAAAGATGGTATTATTGCAGGAATTAATATCGATCAGAAACAAGATAAGAGTTATTTAAATATTGATTGGCAAGACAAATCAACATCTTTCTTAGTTGTACACAGGTTAGCAGTTAAAGAGGAGTTATGGAGTAAAAAAATTGGGAAAAAATTAATGTTATTTGCAGAGGAATTAATACGAGAAAGAGCATTAACATCTATACGACTAGACACGTATTCAGGCAATCCAAAAGCTATACTATTTTACAAGAAGTTGGGATATAAAGAATTAGGAACGATTGACTTAAAGCCAAATAAAAATAAATACCATTGTTTTGAAAAAATAATAAAATGAGACCTGCTATATTACTTCTAATAATAGTATTTATTTCTTGTTCCGCAGATCAAGAAGAAAATCTAAAAACACCTTATATAATGGTTTTAGGAATTGCTCAAGATGCAGGTTACCCCCAAATGAATTGCACAAAATCCTGTTGTAAAATAGCCTGGGAGAACTCAAAACTACAACGAATGACCTCATGTTTAGCAATTATAGATCCAACAACAAAAGAACAGTGGATTATTGATGCTACTCCAAATTTCAAAAACCAACTCCAGCTTCTTAAAAGTAAAACAGGCACTGAAAAATTAGATGGAATCTTACTAACTCATGCGCATATAGGACACTATACAGGTCTTATGCATCTAGGAAGAGAGGCAATAGGAGCTAAAGAAGTTCCTGTTTTTGCAATGCCAAAAATGAGTTCTTTTCTAAAACAAAATGGTCCATGGAGCCAACTAATAAATTTAGAAAATATTAGCCTTAAAAAACTTGCAGCTGATTCTATTGTTTACTTAAATAAAAATATTCAAATAAAGCCTTTCTTAGTCCCTCATAGAGATGAGTTTTCTGAAACTGTAGGCTATAAAATTGTAATAAATAACAAAGCTTTAATTTTTATACCAGATATTGACAAATGGGGAAAATGGGAAAATAGTATCACTCAGATTATACAAAAAGTAGATTATGCATTTCTAGATGCTACTTTTTATAAAAATGGAGAACTCAAACGGGATATGAGTGAAATTCCACATCCTTTTGTAGAAGAGAGTATAGAGCTTTTTTCTACTCTATCAAAAAAAGACAGGAGGAAGGTATACTTTATTCATTTTAATCATACTAATCCATTGTTAATAGAAAAAAGTAGTGCACAGAAAGATGTTCTAGGGAAAGGATTTAATTTAGCTACAGAAGGAGAGATTATTAAATTCTAATTTCTTTTAACTCTCATCTAAATTAAGCAAAATCGCATAACTTCATCATAGAATTCTTCTGGATTTTCTGCATGTAGCCAATGCCCTGCATCCTCAATTGTTACAATACTACAATTAGAAAAATGTTTTTTAATGATTACTTCATCTTCACTAGTTATATAACTTGAACCTCCACCTTTCATAAAAAGAGTAGGCGTATCACAAATACCTTTAATAAAATCTGCTTCTTGTATATTAGTTACGTTGTCTAAAAGTACATTTAAATTAAATCGCCAATCAAATGCTTTATTTTCATTTCTAAACAAATTTTTCATTAAAAACAATCTCATTCCTCTATCACTATAGATACTAGAAAGTGTCTCATCTATTTCCTCTCTTTTCTCAAAATTTTCTAAAGGCAATCTATATAATGTTTGTAACACCTTCTCTGCAAAATCAGTATCATATCTCCTTGGAGCTATATCAGCAACTATTAATTTCTCTATTTTATCCTTATATGTAAAAGCAAATTTCATTGCTACTTTACCACCTAGAGAATGCCCTAAAAGAATAGGCTTGTTAATGTCATTAATCTGAATATATTCTAAGATATCGGAACACATTACATCATAATTAAATTCCTGAGAATGTGGTGATCGGCCATGATTCCGCAGATCAATAAGATGAACTCTGTAATTTTTTGAAAATTGCTTACCAAGAGTATTCCAATTATCACTCATCCCGAAAAGACCATGAAGGATTATTAAGTCCTTATTTTTATCTCCATATATCTTTGAATAAAGCCTCACCTATAAAAGTCGCTTATACATTTGAATAGTGTTCTCCAATCCTAAGTAAATTGCATCACTTATAAGTGCATGACCAATAGAAACCTCTTTCAAATTTGGAATATTTTTTGCAAAGAAATCTAAGTTCTCTAAACTTAAATCATGTCCTGCATTTATTCCAACACCTAATTCTATGGCCTTCTTTGCTGCTAAAACATACGGTTGAATTGCCTTTACTTTATTTAAAAAATAATTACTAGCATACTCTTCTGTGTAAAGCTCAACCCTATCAGTTCCACAAATCTTTGCTCCTTCTATCATCTCTATCTTAGGATCTATAAAAATAGACGTTCTAATACCATCAGCCTTAAAAACACTAATTATCTCTTTTAGATAATCCTTAAACTTTATCGTATCCCAACCTGCACAAGAGGTAATTACATCAGGACCATCTGGCACTAAGGTTACTTGTTCCGGCCTTACTTTAAGAACCATTTTTATAAAATCTGAAGAAGGATATCCTTCTATATTAAACTCAGTTTTAATAATTGGCTTGATATCAAAAACATCCTTTTTTGTAATATGTCTTTCGTCAGGCCTTGGATGCACTGTAATACCATCAGCGCCAAACTTCTGACAATTAATAGCTGTCTCTACAAGATTTGGGATATCTCCACCTCGAGCATTACGTATAGTTGCTATCTTATTTATGTTAACGCTTAACTTAGTCATAATTAATAGCAAAAGTAAAAAATAGTATCTTTGCATAATGCAAGCTAACAAACTTATTTCTTCAACTATTGAAAGTATCCATCCTCAAGAAAATGGAGCAAGAGCTTTAGAGATGATGGATCAATTCAGAGTACATCACCTTGCTATTGTTAAAAATAACTACTTTCTAGCAGTAGTTTCAGATAAAGAGATTATGAACTGGGAATCCCCAGAAGAATATATTGAGGAGCATTTAAATAATTTAGCGTCACCTCATGTAAAATACAATCAGCATTTATTTGATATTATTGAAGTTTTAGAAAAAAACAACTTATCTATTGTGCCAGTTCTAGATGAAGAAAACCAATATAAAGGTGTTATCACAAACCGAAAACTAATGTATACAATTGCAAAATCAGCAACGATTCAATCTGTTGGTGGAGTAATTGTCTTAGAAATGAATCATCATGATTACTCTTTAACCGAGATTGCAAGTATTATTGAAAGTAATGATGCAAAAATATTAAGCTCATACATCATCTCAAAACATAACTCAAAAGATATTGAGGTCACTTTAAAGCTTAATAAACAAGATATCACTGCAATTATCAAAGATTTTGAAAGGCGTGAATATACTGTCAGTGCTTCTTATAAAGAAGAAGAAGCTGACGGTGATTTTTTAGAAAGGTATGAATCATTAATGAGATTCCTGAATCCATAAGATGAAAAATTTTCTAGTAGTGCTAATACTATTCTATTATTGTTGTGCATTCGGACAAAATCATATTACAATAAATAATATTCAAGTAAAAGGGAACATCATTACAAAATATGAGGTAATTGAAAGAGAGCTGTCTTTTAATAAAGGAGAGAGTTATAGCGTGCCTATTTTAGAGAAAAAAATGCAAGAAAGCACAGAGAATCTTCAGAACTTAGAGCTCTTTAATTTTATCAATATTCAAAGAGATAAAAATACTATTTTAATTACTGTAATAGAAAGATGGTATTTTTGGCCATATCCTATTATTGAAATTTCAGAAAGAAATTTTAATACGTGGTGGAATGAATTCAAAACAAATCATTACTCTGACTTTTCAAGGTTAAATTATGGGATATTCTTTAATTGGGAAAACTTTAGAGGTCGGAATGAATTATTACAATTTAAAATAAGGAGAGGATTTAAAGAGCATTATTTATTTTCATATCAATTACCTTATTTTAATAAGAAGAAAACAATTGGTATAAATACAAACTTAGAGCTTTTCAGAAGAAAGAAAACTTTCTACAATACACTACAAAATGAGCTAATCTATTATGAAGAAACTGAGAATTATACATCAAAAGATTATAGTATTAATATTGAGTTCCTATATAGAAAAAACCTACACAAAAAACATAAATTAAAATTCTATTACTTCCAGTCTATCATATCTGATAGTATTACAACTATAAATCCAAATTATCTTAGTAACAGCCAAAATTCTGGATCATACTTTAAAACAGGATATCAATTTACGAATGAACATAGGGATTATACCATCTACCCTTTAAATGGATACTTTATAGAATTAGAAGCTTCAAAATATTTCAATGGAAGCAGCCCTGTAGAAAATTTTGAACTTAAACTTACGGGAGAAAAATATTTAGAGCCAAAAGAACGAGTTTTCTTAGGTACAAGTTTTAAATTCAAATTATCTTCTGAGAATCAAATGCCTTATTTTTCACAAGAAGGGTTTGGATTTATTGATTACGTGAGAGGATATGAGCATTATGTTATAGATGGGCAACAATTTTGGCTAAGTAAAACTGCTTTAAAATATGCAATCATAGAAAAAACAAATTTTGACATTCCTTATGTCAAAATGAAGCAGTTCAAAAAATCACATTATTCAATCTACCTTGGCATCTTTTCAGATATGGGCTATATTTATGATTACCCAAATACAAAGACTAACCTAATGGACAGTCAATTATTATGGGGGAAAGGTGTTGCCCTAGATTATGTGACTTATTATGATAAAATTTTAAGAATTGAGTACTCAATAAACCATTTAGGAGAAAAAGGCGTATTTTTACATTTTTCAAATCCTTTTGGATCAAAAAAATAAATTATGACAATTGCAATCATTGGAAGCCCATATCCTGAGCATCTTAGCAAGTATGTTCAACACTTAATCAAGAAGCTTGAAAATGAACATATTAAAATAACAGTTGAAGAAAAATTTAACTCTTTTCTACAAAACAATATCAGGTTTAAAAAAGATGTCAGTACTTTTAACTCACATAAATCACTTAAAGAAAATGCAGATTTCTTATTCAGCATTGGAGGAGATGGGACCTTACTAAAAGCTGTCACTTTTGTAAGAGATGCCAACATCCCAATAATGGGGATTAATACTGGGAGACTAGGGTTTATATCTAGCGTATCTTCAGATCAAATTGATGATGCAATAAATGATATATTAAAAGACAACTACAAAATAAATAAACGTACTTTACTTACATTAGAAACAGAAAACAAATTATTCAAAGACAAAAACTTTGCATTAAATGATGTTACTATATCAAAAAAAGACACGTCTTCAATGATTCGAGTTGATGCATTTGTTGATGGTGAATTCTTAAACACATATTGGGCTGACGGGGTAGTAGTTTCTACTCCAACTGGGTCCACAGGATATTCATTGAGTTGTGGTGGACCTATTATTATGCCAGGAACAAATAATATTATTATCACCCCAAATGCTCCACATAATCTAAATGTAAGGCCTATTGTTATATCTGATTCTAGTGAAATAAGATTAAAAGTAGAAGATAGAGATCAGCTGGCATTGGTATCTCTAGATTCAAGAGCAAGAGCATTTGATAGTCAAACTGAACTTATTATCAAAAAAGCACCTTTTAAGATTAAACTAATAGAACCTCAAAACAATTCTTTTACGGCTACTATCAGAAACAAGCTAATGTGGGGCTTAGATAAAAGAAGTTAATAATTAACTATAAAAGTGCAAAATATCTATATTTGCAGATTATTGATAATATCATGATCATAAAAAGATTTACTCATAAAATAACTCTCAGCTTAATAGCTATTCTTATTTTTGGAATTAACTCAAAAGCTCAGCAATTCAAGCCAAATACTGAGATTGGAGTCGTATTAGGGGCATCCTACTATCTTGGAGACCTAAATACTTCTCATTTTTATCAATCTTCAGGAGCTACAGGCCTGATTATTAGAGAAAACGTTGACAAAAGATTTGTATATAAAGCTGAAGTTCTTTATCTTAATTTAAGGTCTGAAGAGGAAAAATCTAATGATTCAATAGCTGCAAATAGAGGACTCCATTTTAGATCACCTGTTTATGAACTTTCTGGTCAATTAGAATTTAATTTTTTACCATACCAACCTGGCAATCCTTTATACACTTGGACTCCTTTTATTTATACAGGCGTATCAATTTTTCATTTTAATCCACAAGCTGAAAATAAGAATGGAGAATGGTTAGATTTACAAGAATTAGGAACTGAAGGACAAGGGACAACTAAATTCCCAGATAAAGAGAAATACTCGCTCATTCAATTCTCAATTCCTTTAGGGGGAGGAGTAAAGATTGCTGTCAACAAATCTTTTAATATTATTTTTGAATATAGTGCGAGAAAAACATTTACTGATTATTTAGACGATGTTAGTACTACCTACCCAGGCGGGGGGGGGGATTCTCATCCAATTGAGATGAGTGCTGATGCTATATATCTATCTGATCCATCAGGCACACATACAATAGGACAGCAAAGAGGAGAGCCTAGCAAAAAAGATTGGTACTCTTTTGTAGGTATTACTCTCTCATTTAAATTAAACAACAATGCTAAAGGTTGCGATTTTTAATTCGCAAATCTTAGATGACCCAAATAGACCAAAAATATTTACCAAAACATATTGCCATTACTATGGACGGCAATGGACGTTGGGCAAAATCTAAAGGAAAAATAAGGATGTTTGGACATAATCATGCCATTGAAGCCGTAAGAGATACGGTTGAAGCTGCTGCGGAGATTGGTATTGAATTTCTAACACTTTATGCTTTCTCTACAGAAAATTGGCGCCGACCAAAAACTGAAGTAAATGCTCTTATGAATCTCTTAGTTTCCGCAATAAATAAGGAAACTAAGACTCTCATGAAAAACAATATCCAATTAAATACTATTGGAGATACTAATAGCCTCCCAGATAAAGCAAAAAAAGAATTATTAGCAGCTATTGAGAGAACAAAAAATAATACCAGGATGACACTAACGCTAGCACTTAGCTATAGCGGAAGATGGGATATAGTAAATGCAACCAAAAATATGCTCTTAGAGAATATTAGCCCTAGTATTATAAATGAAGATCTGTTCGAACAATATCTTACTACAAACAACGTTCCTGACCCTGAATTACTAATTAGAACAAGTGGCGAATATAGAATAAGTAATTTCTTACTCTGGCAAATTGCTTATTCCGAATTATTTTTTACGGAAACTCTATGGCCTGATTTCAGAAGAAATAACTTAGAAGATGCAATATTAGATTATCAAAAAAGAGAAAGGAGATTTGGCAGAACAACAGAACAATTAGAAGATTAAGATTATGATTATGAAAAAAAGTATATTATTCATCTTACTCTTGATTCCTCTAGTTATTATTGCTCAAACGAATAACACAATTGATTATTCCAATCCAAAAAATTATACAATTGGGTCAATAATGATTAATGGAGCGGATAATCTAAACAATAGCACTCTGATTGCAATTACAGGACTATCGGTTGGAGAGACTATTAAGATCCCTGGGGATGATATTACCTCAGCCATTACAAAGCTTTGGGAGCAAGAACTGTTTTCTGACGTAGATATCTCTATTGATAAAATAGTAGAAAATACTGTATTCTTAACCGTCAATCTAAAAGAACATAAAAGGCTTTCAAAATTTAAATTTAAGGGGAAAAAAGTAAAAAAATCTGATATTACTACATTAAAAGAAGAGCTAAAATTAATACGAGGGAAGGTTTTAACTCAAAACCTAATTAATAATAGTATTAACATCATTAAAAAGTATTACATTAATAAAGGATTCTACAATGTCTCGGTTGGTTATTTAACTACTGCTGATACCTCAATGGCTAATTCTGAAAATCTAATCTTTAATATTAGTAAGCAAGGGAAAGTTAAAATTAAAGATATTATTGTCAAAGGAAGAAGGAAAATTGTAAATACGAAAAAAACTCTTATTAATAGAGATGATACAGTTTATGCAATTAGTAATTATAAATTGAAAAAAAGTATGAAGGAAACAAAAACAAAAAGTTTCTGGAGATTCTGGAAGATTTCAAAATTTATTGATAAAAACTATGAAGCAGATAAGGAGAATATTATCGCAAAATATAATGAGGTAGGGTATCGTGATGCTAAAATTAAAGATGATACAACTTACATGAATAGTGATAATACACTTACTATTGAGATAGAAATAAATGAAGGAGAGCCATATAAATTTGGAAATATCACTTTCGCAGGAAATACTGTCTATACCTCAGAAGAATTATCACGACAATTAGGAATAAAAGATGGAGATGTTTTTAATCAATCTATTTTAGATACTCGTTTATTTGGCAGCCCTGAGGGGACAGACATTAGTTCATTATATCTTGATGATGGTTATTTATTTTTTAATGCGACACCGGTTGAAATTGCAGCAAATGAAAGGGTAATAGATCTTGAAATTAGAATCTATGAGGGGAAACAAGCTCGAGTAAATAAAGTCATGGTTAAAGGTAATACAAAAACAAATGATCATGTTATTATGCGAGAGTTAAGAACTCGGCCTGGCGATCTATTCAAACGTTCTGATATTATGCGTTCTCAAAGAGAACTTGCTCAAATGCAATATTTCAATCCAGAAAAATTTGATGTAAAAGTAGATCCAGACCCTGCAAGAAATGAGGTCGATATTACTTATATTGTTGAAGAAAAGTCATCAGATCAGATACAGCTGCAAGGTGGCTGGGGTGCTGGAAGGGTTGTAGGATCTCTAGGGCTTACCTTTAATAATTTCTCAACTAGAAACATATTTAAGAAAAATAAGTGGACTCCTCTTCCTTCTGGCGATGGGCAAAGATTATCGCTTACTGCCTCTTCTAATGGGACTTATTATCAAAATTATAACATTTCCTTTACTGAGCCTTGGTTAGGAGGTAAGAAACCAAATTCTTTAACAGTATCTCTTTATAAATCTATCATGTCTAGCGAGTCTTCAGGCTCAACAGAAATTACAGGATTAACATTAGGTATTGGAAAAAGATTAAAATATCCAGATGATTATTTTACTCTATATAATGGGATAAATTTTCTTCAGTATAAAATGACTAATTCAACCCGTTTCTTTATTTTTGAGAATGGGTTTTCAAATAATATAAATTATAATATTAATTTAGGCAGAAATTCTGTTGATCAATTAATTTATCCAAGAACAGGATCAAATTTCTCATTAAGTTTAAAAGTAACGCCACCTTACTCCATGTTTGATGGAATAGATGATTATTCTACTTTAAGCGAGCAAGAAAAATATAATTGGATTGAATATTATAAATGGAGATTTAAGTCGTCCTGGTTTTCAGCATTTACTGATAAATTAGTGCTCAACACCAGAATAGAAATGGGATTGTTAGGGGCTTATAATAATAAACTAGGCGTTGCTCCTTTTGAAAGATTCTACGTTGGTGGAGACGGAATGAGTGGTATGGGATATCAGTTTGATGGACGAGAATTAATTTCATTAAGAGGTTATGAGAATAACAAGGTTTCTCCACAAACTGGAGCTACGATTTATAATAAATATACTACTGAGTTAAGATATGCAATTAGCTTAAATCCTAGTTCAACAGTATATGCTCTTGGATTTTTAGAAGCTGGTAATGCATGGGACAATTTTGACAACTTTAATCCGTTTGCTGTAAAACGATCAACTGGATTTGGTGTCAGAATAATGCTCCCAATGATTGGGCTAATGGGGCTCGACTATGGATGGGGGCTTGATGACATCCCTGAATGGCCAGATGCAAATGGAGGACAGTTTCATTTTTCTATTGGTCAACAATTTTAATTAGATTTGTACACTCTTAAAAAAAGATTATGAAAAAAATATTTTTAACTCTTGCTGTAAGTTTCTTTACAATCACATCCTCACAGGCACAAAAATTTGCGTATGTAGATACGGATTATATTCTTAATAGGATGCCCGAGTTTAAACAAGCACAGGACAAAATAGATGCATTATCTTCTGACTGGCAAAAAGAAATTGAGATCCAATATGCAGATGTAGAAAAAATGTATAGAGCATACCAACAAGAGCAGGTTTTACTTACCAACGAAATGAAGAAAAAGAGGGAAGAAGCTATTATTAATAAAGAAAATAATGCTAAGAAGTTACAACAAAGATACTTTGGCCCTGAGGGAGAGCTTTATTCAAAAAGGCAGGAACTAGTAAAGCCTATACAAGACAAGGTTCATGATGCAATACAACAATTAGCTGCTAATAACAAATACCAAGTCATATTTGATAGTTCAAGTGATTTAATTATGCTTTATAAAAATAATAATCTAGACAAATCAGATAAGGTTCTTGAATTAATGGGCTACTAATAATTTTATTAAATAACAAAAAATACAAAAAAATGAAAAAAATCACATTCCTAACATTATTAAGTTTTTTAACTTTAAGTACAATTGCTCAAGAAAAATTTGGCTATATTGATTCGCAAGAGTTATTAATATTAATGCCTGAAAGAAAAACTGCAGAAAATGAAATAGCAAATTTTGCAAAAAGCTTAGAAGCTCAGTTAGGTTCAATGACTGCTGAATATCAAGAAAGTCTTCAAGAATTCCAATCAAATGAGGCGACTTATACAGATTTAGTCAAACAAGATAAAATTGCAGAAATTACTGGATTAGAGCAAAGAATTCAAGCATTCCAGCAGAATGCACAACAATCTTTACAAGCTAAAGAACAAGAGCTATTAGAGCCAATATTAACTAAGGCGAGAAAAGCTATTGAAGATGTAGCTAATGAAGGCAACTTTACTTATATATTTGATAAAAGTGCAGGGTCAATCTTATATGCAAAAGAAAGTGAAAATGTATTATCTCTTGTAAAAAAGAAATTAGGACTATAATCCATAAAGCTGTACCAGTTAATCTTTTTATAATTTCTTCTAATGAGAAACTCTCCTATTGGTATTTTTGATTCTGGAATTGGAGGACTTACTGTCGCTAATGCTATTAAAAAAGTATTACCCAATGAGAAAATCATTTATTTTGGCGATACGGAGCACCTCCCTTATGGAGAAAAATCAAAAGAAGCAATACAAAATTTTAGTAAAAAGATCATATCTTTCTTAGTAAAAAAGAGATGTAAAATCATTGTGATCGCATGTAACTCCGCCTCATCAGTTGCTGATAATAATATCTACAATATATGTAAAGGAATTCCTATATTTAATGTTATTGACCCTGTTATTACTGAAATAGTTGAAGTATGTTCTAACTATAATATTGGGGTCATCGGAACTAAAGCTACAATTCGCTCACAAGTCTATGAAAAAAAGATTAAGAGGTTATGCAATAATGCTAATGTTAATTCATTAGCCACGCCTCTTCTTGCTCCTATGATAGAAGAAGGGTTTATTAATGAAGAAATTAGCCATACAATAATTAATAATTATCTATCAAATCCTATACTTAATAATATTGACCATCTCATTTTAGCATGTACACATTATCCTCTAATACATAATGAGATTAGCAATTATTACAAAGGGAAAATAAATGTAATTGACTCTGCTTATATTGTAGCACAACATATTAAGAATACATTAAAAAAGAATAGTCTATTGAGTACCAAATCAGATAAAGAACATCATTTTTATGTTTCTAATTACACTGTATCATTTGAAAAAAGTGCAAAGTTCTTTTTTAAAGAAGATCTTAAATTAGAGGAGGTGAGTCTTTTTATTTAGCACTCAAAACCAAGAAGAATACACTATATAATTCTCAGATATTCCGTTGATTAAACTAGCTGTTTGTTCTTGCTTTAAGTCTTTTATTTTCTTAGCTGGGACTCCTGCATAAATTGTACCTGACTTTATATGAGTCCCTTCTAGAACTACTGCTCCAGCCGCAATAATTGAGTTGCTTTCTACCACAACTCCATCCATAACTATTGCTCCCATTCCAATTAGGACATTATCATAAATCGTGCACCCATGCACTAAAGCATTATGTCCAATTGACACATTATCGCCAATTATAGTAGCTGCTTTTTTATATGTACAGTGGACTACTGCTCCATCTTGGATATTTACTTTATTTCCAATTTTAATTGAATTAACATCTCCTCTTACTACTGCTGAAAACCAAACACTACAATTATCTCCCATTTCTACTTCCCCTACCACAGTTGCATTTTCAGCAAGAAATACCTCCTTTCCAAAAATTGGGGATCTACCTTTTACGCTTTTTATTAATGCCATAGCTTATTAGTTTGTATTTTTGTCAAAAATAAAAAATATGATGTATAGTATATATGCAGAGAGCACTCCAAATCCAGAAGTAATGAAATTTGTTGCAAATAGAATGCTTGCTGATAAAAGTATTGAAATATCAACAATGGAACAAGCAATGGGAATATCAATCGCTGAGGAATTACTAAAATTTCCTTTTGTGAAAAGTATATATCTAAGTTCTAATTTTATTTCCATCTCAAAAGAAAATACTATTGCATGGGAAGATATTGCTATGCAACTTAGGGCATTTATTACTAATCATTTAAATGATAATGGCATTAAAAATTATACAGAGCACATTTCATCTGAGAAAAGAAAAGAAACAAAATCAAAAATAGAACCCTTAAAAGAATTCTCTTCGGAAGAAAAAAAAGTAGAAGCAATATTAAATCAATACATAAAACCAGCAGTAGAAGCAGATGGAGGAGCAATAACATTAAATTATTATAAAGATGATATTGTTTGTGTAGATTTAAAAGGAGCCTGTAGTGGATGTCCATCAGCAACTAGCACTCTTAAGGGAGGAATAGAAGCATTATTAAAAGAAAAATTAAACCCAAACATTGAAGTGATTGCAAATGAAGAATAGATTTCTTTTACTTATACTCTTTTTTTTTATTCTTAATGCAAAGTCGCAAGATACAAGAACTAAATTTGGATTACAATACAAGCCTATAATACCAGCAGCATATTTTAATTCTGCTAAAATTATTAAAGAATCTGGTGATTATAAGTTTAAACTGGATCCAAAATACAGCAACTCATTTGGAATGATTGTCAGGCATAGAATAAATAAAACTTTTTTCTTAGAATCAGGCCTTAATTATATAGAAAGAAATTTTAAGCTTTCTATAACTAATAGCAATATTAATCTAACTGATTTTACAACATTTGGAATGCGATCTTATGAGCTTCCAGTACAATTACTAACTTATGTTCAGATAAAAAAATATTGGTATTTAAATGTAGCTTTTGGTGTTTCTTATAATATATTGGCATCAGATATTTTATCTTATGGAGAAACTAAATATTATACTCAAAATACTATAAGAAAAAATGGGGGATATGAAGCTTTATTAGCTAATATTGGAATGGAATACAGGACAGAAAATAAAGGAGACTACTACTTTGGAACAAGTCTACATAGGCCTTGGAAAGCTATAGGAAAAATTTATCCTGAATTTAGCAATAATACTAGCCTCTTTAATGAAACTCAAAACTTCTCATTAGATATGCTTGGAAATTTTTTAACAATTGATTTTAGATACTTCTTCGCAGAATAATAACGAGAGTAATATTATGCTTTAACTGTGTAATTTCTCTTTTTTATCTAATAATTCCTCCTCCGTTTCAACATTATCTTCATCATCAACACAGCAATCTACCGGACAAACTGCAGCACAAGCTGGCTCATCATTAAATCCTTTACATTCTGTACATTTTTCTGTAGCTATATAAAAGAACTCATCTGAAAAAGGTTCATGTTCTTCATCATCCTGAAAAGTAGTCCCATCTGAGAATTTCCATGTTTCCTCGGGAGCATAGATTGCATTATTAGGACATTCAGGCTCACAAGCCTCGCAATTAATACAATCATCAGTAATTTTAATTGCCATTTTTTTAGTTTACTAATATTAAAATACAAAAATATATCTTTTTATATATCATAAAACATGCAGATATAATTTATTCTGAATCTAAATTAGGTATAAAAAACTAAGTAATAACTATAAAAGTACAAGTAAGCTTTGTATTTTTGCTTTTGTTAATCTTTTTACTGTAAGCTAACTAATGGAGGGGAATAATAGGAAAGTCATTGATTTAGAGAAAGTAGTAATTAAATTTGCTGGAGATTCTGGAGACGGAATGCAACTTACAGGAACTCAATTTACCGATACTTCTGCTATTTTAGGAAATGATTTAGCTACTTTTCCTGATTTTCCTGCAGAAATTAGAGCTCCTCAAGGCACAGTTGCTGGAGTTTCAGGTTTTCAGATACATATTGGAAGAATTGATATAAATACTCCAGGAGATATTGCAGATGTATTAGTAGCAATGAACCCTGCAGCACTAAAAGCAAATAAAAATTGGATTAAAAAAGGAGGAACTATCATTGTTAATATTGACTCCTTTACTAAAAAAGACTTAGAGAAAGCAGGATATGAAAATTCACCATTAGAAGATAACTCATTTGAAGGCTTTAACATTATTCAAGCTCCAATAACTAAACTTACAAGAGAAACCTTAAGAAATTCTGGTATAGAAGGAAAGAGTATTGGCAGATCTAAGAACATGTTTGCACTAGGAATAGTTTATTGGATGTTTAATCGACCCATGACACAAACAGAAACCTTTCTAAAAAAGAAATTTTCTAAAAGACCAGAAATTGTTGAAGCAAATATCAAGGTTATGCATGCTGGTTATAATTTTGCGGATACTATTGAGGCTTTAACCTCATCTTACACTGTGCTTCCTGCAAGCCTAAGAAAAGGAACTTACAGAAATGTCATGGGAAATCAAGCTTTAGCCTGGGGGTTTTTAGCAGCTGCTGAAAAAGCAAGAAAAGAACTTTTCTTGGGATCTTATCCAATCACTCCGGCATCTGATATATTACACGAACTAGCTAAATATAAAAATTTAGGTGTAAAAACATTTCAGGCAGAAGATGAAATTGCAGGTATTTGCTCTGCAATAGGAGCCAGTTTTGCTGGGAATTTAGGAATTACAACTACTTCAGGTCCTGGATTATCACTAAAAGGAGAGGCTATAGGATTAGCTGTCATGACTGAATTACCTTTAGTAGTAGTAGATGTGCAAAGAGGAGGCCCTTCTACAGGATTACCAACAAAAACAGAGCAATCAGACTTACTTCAAGCCCTATTTGGAAGAAATGGAGAAAGCCCTGTAGTCATATTAGCGAGCTCTACGCCAGCTAATTGTTTTGACTGGTCTTATATGGCATCAAAAATTACATTGGAGCATAATACTCCTGTAATATTACTTTCAGATGGGTATTTAGGAAATGGAGCAGAACCTTGGAAGATAAAGTCAACTAAAGATATGCCAGATATACTTCCTAATATTGCAAAAGAAGGAAAAGAATATCAGCCTTATTTAAGAGATAAAAAAACTCTTGCAAGAAAACTAGCCATACCAGGCACAAAAGGACTAGAACACAGGCTAGGAGGGTTAGAAAAAGAACATATTACTGGAAATGTATCCTATGACCCCGAAAACCATGAAAAGATGTGCTCAATAAGGGAAGAGAAGATAAAAAGAATAGCAGAAATTATTCCAAATCAAGAGGTATTTGGGGGAAAATCAGCCGATTTATTAGTAATTGGATGGGGAGGGACATACGGATCTTTATACTCTGCTGTAGATAATCTTATTAGTGAAGGGGAGAGTATTGCATTAATTCATTTTAACTATATAAAACCTTTACCTAAAAATACTGCTTCTTTACTAAAAAAATATAATACCATTGTTGTTTGCGAATTAAATTCAGGGCAGTTTGCAAATTATTTACGGATGAATTTTGAAGGAAAGGTGTTTAAACAATATAATAAGCTACAAGGACTTCCATTCACAACTTTAGAGTTAGAATCTCATTTTAGAACTTTATTAAAAAAGTAATATGGAACATTTAACAAATAAAGATTTTACAAGCGATCAAGAAGTAAAGTGGTGTCCAGGATGTGGAGACTATGCAATATTGAGATCCATTCAAAAAGCACTACCCAATCTAGAAAGAAAAAGAGAAGACTTTGTTTTCATTTCTGGCATTGGATGTTCTTCTCGTTTTCCATATTATATGGAAGCCTATGGCTTTCATTCTATACATGGCAGAGCTCCTGCTTTTGCCACGGGAATAAAACTTGCTAATCCAAATCTTAGTGTTTGGCAAATTACAGGAGATGGAGATGCTTTAGCTATTGGGGGAAACCATTTCATACATGCACTCAGAAGAAATATTGACATTAACATTCTTCTTTTTAATAACGAGATCTATGGATTAACAAAAGGGCAATTTTCGCCTACTTCTAAAAAAGGTATACAAACAAAATCAAATCCTCACGGCACTACTGACGAACCTTTTTCTCCATCAGACTTAGCTATTGGAGCACAAGCATCATTCTTTGCAAGAGTAGTAGATACTAATCCAAAGTTAATGCAGCAAATTTTTATAGAAGGAGAAGGACATAGAGGAACATCATTAATTGAGATTTTACAAAACTGTGTAATTTTTAATGATAAAACTTTTTCAAATATAACTGCAAAAGATGTTAAAAAAGATCATCAGCTTATATTAGAGCATGGAAAACCAATGATATTTGGCTCTGAAATGAATAAAGGGATACAGCTAAATGGATTTAAATTAGAAATTGTTACTATTGGTGAAAACGGGATAAATGAAGATCATATCTTAGTCCATAATTCAAAAGAACAAGATCCAACTTTACATGCTATGCTAGCTCGTATGAGACCTCCTTTATTTCCTATTGCTCTTGGTATTATCAGAAATGTAAATAGACCTACCTTTGATAGCGAAATCGTCTCACAATTAAAATATGAGAAAAAAAATAGCGCTTTTAATAATGTAGATGACCTATTACAATCAGGTAATACTTGGGAAGTATAATCAAAAGATTCCTAATTAACTCTTTATAACTCTAGAGTCTTTCTCACATCTCCATCCATCAAATGTGTAGTAGGATCTTCCAAACATTCTTTTACTCTACATAAGAATCCTACTGATTCTTTACCATCAATAATCCTATGATCATAAGAAAGTGCAACATACATAATCGGTCTAATCTTAACCTTACCCTCAAGCGCAACTGGTCGTTCTACAATATTATGCATTCCTAATATTGCGGACTGTGGGGGGTTAATTATAGGCGTAGAAAGCATAGATCCAAATATTCCTCCATTTGTAATAGTAAAAGTTCCTCCTAACATTTCATTAATCGTAATTTTTCCATCTCTTGCTTTTATTGCTAAACGCTTAATCTCTAATTCTATTTCCTGAAAATTCATTAGTTCAGCATTTCTAAGAACAGGAACCATTAATCCTTTTGGAGCACTTACCGCAATGCCTATGTCTGTATAATTATGATGGATTACTTTATCTCCATCTATCATTGCATTTACGTCCTTAAAATCTTTTAAAGCAGTAGTAACTGCCTTAGTAAAGAAAGACATAAAGCCTAATCCAACACCATATTTTTCCTTAAACTCTTCTTTATATTCCTTTCTAATCACAAAAATTTCAGTCATATCTACCTCATTAAAAGTAGTAAGCATAGCTGTTTCATTTTTGACGGATACTAATCTTCGTGCAATTTTTCTCCTCAATGAAGACATCTTTTTAGTAGAAGTGCCTCTAGGACCATCAACTGAGATATTAGTTATAACACCTAACACATCATTTTTAGTAATTTTCCCTGCTTTTCCAGTCCCTTTTAATTGTTCTGCTGGAATATCATGTTTACTAATCATAGCAGAAGCTAATGGAGTTGCTTTTTCTAGCTCTATAGTTGATGGAGATATCGATGAGTTAGATTCTGCGGCTTCCTTTGGTTTTGTTGAAACTATTTCTTTAGTTAAAGCGGACCTCCCCTTTCCCTTTTTAGAAGTATCAATAATACATACTACATCACCTACAGAAACAGTTTCTCCATTATGAACAACAATTTTGATGGTGCCACTTTCTTCAGCAGGCAGTTCTAAGGTAGCTTTATCAGAATCTATCTCTGCAATAGGCTGATCTTTATCGACATAATCACCATCTTCAACTAACCATTCTGCGATTTCTACTTCTGATATAGACTCCCCAGGGCTTGGGACTTTCATTTCTAATAACATGTTTTATTTTTTAAAAACTTTATCAATTATTTTGTTTTGTTCTACTAATGAGATTTTACTAGATCCCGTTGCCGTTGCTGCTGAAGCTTCTCTTGAAATTACACTAATACCTAACATTCTCAACTCGGATAATATAAAGGTCCAAGCTCCCATATTTTCTGGTTCTTCCTGTACCCAAACTAGTTCTTTTACATTATATTTTTTAACTAAGGATTTAATATACCCCTTGTCTAATGGAAAAATCTGTTCTACTCTAACTAAAGCTACATTTTCAATTCCTTCCTGCTCTCTCTTTTCTAATAATTCATAATAGATCTTTCCACTACACAATACTAATTTATCTACCAATTCTTCATTAATAGTATCGTCAATAATTGCCTCAAACATGCCATTTGAAAGATCAGTAATCGAAGAGACACACCTTGGATGTCGTAATAAACTTTTAGGTGTAAACACAACTAAAGGCTTTCTAAAAGGTCTCTTTAACTGCCTACGTATTACATGATAGAAATTTGCTGGTGTCGTACAGTTTACTATTTGCATGTTATACTTTGCACAAAGCTGTAGATATCTCTCAAGTCTTGCAGAAGAATGCTCTGCCCCTTGCCCTTCATATCCATGTGGCAATAACATAACCAAGCCACTCATCACTTTCCATTTATCTTCTCCACAAGAAATAAACTGATCTAAGATAATCTGAGCTCCATTTGAAAAATCACCAAACTGCGCCTCCCAGATTGTTAATGCGTTTGGTCGCGCCATAGAATATCCATAATCAAACCCAAGAACTCCATACTCAGAAAGCAAAGAATTATATGCTTCAAATTTTGCAGTAGTACTTATATTATTTAAAGGACAAACTTCTTCTTCTGATTGCTCAACTTTTAAAATAGCATGCCTATGTGAAAAAGTTCCTCTTTCTACATCTTGTCCACTAAGTCTTACATCATGGCCCTCATCTAATAGTGAGGCGTAAGCTAATAATTCTCCCATTGCCCAATCTAAAGAATCTTTCTCTTCTACCATATTTTTTCTGTCAGTTAACAACTTCCTAGTTTTCTTAAATAGCTTATTAAATTCAGGTACATTGTACAAGTATTTTGCTAAATCTCTTAACTTTTCTGCTTTAATGTTTGTAGCATCTGATCCTTTAAAATTCTCATTAAAGTTTCTTTTTATTGAACTCCACTCCTCTCTTAAAAAAGGTGTAATTTTTGCTTTTTTAATTTCCTTTGCTTCATCAAACCTATCTTGTAATAACGATTGAAAATCCTGCTCTAGCTCTTTTGCAATACTAGCCTCAACAACACCCTCATTCATTAATTTTTCCTTATAAATCTCTCTAGGATTTTTATGTTTTGAAATTGCTTCATATAATTTTGGTTGTGTAAATCTTGGTTCATCACCTTCATTATGCCCATATTTTCTGTAGCACAATAAATCAATAAAAACATCTTTATGGTATTTCTGTCTATACTCAACTGCTATCTGTAAGGCATGTACAACAGCCTCCACATCATCCCCATTTACATGAAATACTGGAGATAAAGTAACCTTAGCAACATCAGTGCAATAAGTACTTGACCTGGCATCCAAATAATTAGTAGTAAACCCAACTTGATTATTTACTGCAATATGAATTGTACCTCCAGTTTGATAACCATCTAACTGAGCCATTTGAATTACCTCATAAACTATACCCTGACCAGCAACTGCAGCATCACCATGCAATAAAATAGGTAAAATCTTATTTACATCTCCATTATATTTACTGTCTAATTTAGCTCTCGTAATTCCTTCTACAACAGGATTAACAGCCTCTAAATGAGATGGATTAGGCGTTAAATTTAATTGAATATTATTTCCATTATTACACTGCTGAATAGAAGTAAATCCTAAGTGATATTTTACATCTCCAGAAATATCATCATCTTCATACAGCTTACCTTCAAACTCTGAAAAAATCTCTTTATACGTCTTGTTAAAGATATTAGCCAACATATTTAACCTCCCTCTATGTGCCATCCCCATCACAAATTCCTTCACTCCTAATTCAGAACTATGCTCTACAAGAGCATCTAAAGCTGGGATTAAAGATTCCGATCCTTCCAATGAAAATCTTTTTTGTCCAACAAACTTCTTATGCAAGAAATTTTCAAATGCAACTGCCTGATTTAATTTATGTAAAATATGCTTCTTTTGAATAGCTTCAAAATTTGGAGTATTTGAATTCTGATGTAATCTATTCTTAATCCATTCTATTTCTTCAGGATCACGAATATACATATATTCTACACCAATAGATTGACAATATACTTTCTCTAGATGAGTAATAATCGCCCTTAGAGTTGATGGCCCAATACCTATTTGTTCTCCTGCCTGAAACTCAATATCTAAATCCGATTCTTCTAATCCAAAGTTTTTATAGTCTAATGTTGGGGTATATTTTCTTCTTTCCCTTACTGGGTTAGTCTTAGTAAATAAATGCCCACTCTTTCTGTAATCATCAATTAAATTAATTACCTTAAATTCTTTCTGAAAAACTTGAGGGATATCTTCTTCAGAATACACCTCTTTTGCAAAATCAAAACCTTGAAAAAAATTACTCCAGTCGCCTTCTACACTATGAGGGTCCTGAATATATCTATCATACATCTCCTCAATCAATCCTATATGTAGGGCTCCTAAAAAGGGGAACTTATCCATTATTTATCAGTCAATTTAGTATGCAAAATTATCTAATTTTATCCATATAAAACATAAAATGGTACTGATTTGCAAGCTTTATCTAATTTTCAAAGAAACTTCAGTATTAATTAGCTTAAATATAAAATGTTGAAATCACCAAAATCCCTAAGATAATTTAAGCTTCTTTAAGATACCCTTTGTAGTAATTTATTAGAAAATGTAATTAACGGAGCTTTATTTTCAGAATGAATGGCATCCAAATGTTTTGTAGCTTTTATATAATAAGCCTTCATCATATCAAGCGTATGCTTTTGAATATCTAAACTTTGAAAGATTTCTTTCACAGCACTTATCTTTTTGTCAGAATTATTAGATTTATAATACTCTTGTAAGTGCTTTTTAACTTTAGTATCTGCTAATTGCAATGCTTTTAAATATAAAAATGTCTTTTTATTTTCCATAATATCTCCTCCTAGCTGCTTCCCAAAAATATCAGGATCACCAAAGACATCTAACAAGTCATCTTTTAACTGAAATGCAATACCTATATTCTTACCAAACTCATACAAATGGTCTTGCTGATCCTTTCCAACACGTGCGGTAATTCCTCCTATCTTTAATGAAGCTGCCAATAAAACTGCTGTTTTGTACTCAATCATTTTCATATAATGAGAAAGTGAAACATCATTTTGAGTTTCAAACTCTATATCCATCTGCTGTCCTTCACAAACTTCAATAGCTGCTTTACTAAATACATCTAGAACTGATTTCACAATAGAAGGATCGACATCTGACATCATTTGAAAGGCCTTAACTACCATTGCATCTCCTGACAAGATTGCAACATTATTATTCCATTTTTCATGAACTGTAGGCTTACCTCTCCTAATAGGGGCATTATCCATAATATCGTCATGCAATAATGTAAAGTTATGAAACACCTCAACAGCAAGTGCTGGCGAAATTGCCTTTGTTAAATCTTCTTCAAATAATTGATGAGCAATTAAAAGTAAAATAGGACGTATCCTTTTACCCTCTAAGCCCATAATATAATTAATCGGGGCATATAATAGTTCAGGTTCTTTTGGGTAAGAAATCTGTTGAATCTCCGTTTCAATTAATAAGCCTAATGCATCGATGTTTTTCATGATCTATTTATAAGATTAATAAGATAATCTCCATATCCACTTTTTTTAAGTGGCTTCGCAATTTCTAGTAATCTTTGCTTATCAATATAGCCCATTCTATAAGCTGCTTCCTCAATACATCCAACTTTTCTCCCTTGTCTCTCCTCAATAACTTGTATATATTGGTGAGCTTGCATTAATGAAGAAAACGTACCTGTGTCTAACCAGGCTGTTCCTCTTCCTAAAACTTTTACATCCAACTTACCTTGTCTTAGATATTCCTTATTTATATCTGTAATCTCATATTCACCCCTTGCAGATGGCTTTATGCTCTTGGCAATCTCAACCACTGAATTGTCATAATAATATAAGCCTGGAACTGCATAATTTGATTTTGGATTTTTTGGCTTTTCCTCTAATGATAAAGCCTGATAATTTTCATCAAACTCAACGACACCATATCTTTCTGGGTCATTCACATGATAACCAAACACAATACCCCCATCAACAGATTTGCACTCAGTAAGTGTTTTTATTTTCATCTGGAAGATATTGTCACCTAATACTAAACATACTTTAGCATTGCCTATAAATTCTTCTCCTAAAATAAATGCTTGTGCCAAACCATTAGGGACTTCTTGCGCCTGATATTCAAATCTACACCCCAACTGACTTCCATCGCCTAATAATTTCTTAAACCTAGGCAAGTCCTCAGGGGTTGAAATAATCAAGATCTCATTTATGCCAGAATACATTAATGTAGATAAAGGGTAATAAATCATTGGTTTGTCAAAAACAGGGATCATTTGCTTACTGATTGCTAATGTAAGTGGATGGAGCCTAGTTCCTGCTCCTCCTGCTAAAACTATACCTTTCATATTAATTATTTTGTTTTATCTTTAAATCATTCAATTCTATATCTTCCTCCTCATCAAATGCTTCTAACAAAGGCTCTTGGAATGCTTCGTAATTTATTACTCTTTCTAATGAAAGTAAGAGTGCTGGAAGCAGCAAGAGATTTGAGAGCATAGCGATCATTAATGTAATTGACACTAACAGCCCTAATGCAATAGTACCTCCAAAATCAGATGCAACAAATATAAAAAAACCAAAGAATAATACAACCGAAGTATAAAACATACTAACTCCCGTTTCCTTTAATGCAGAGAAGACCGATTTTCTAATATTCCAATTATTTAATAATAGCTCTTGACGGTACTTAGCTAAAAAGTGGATAGTATCATCAACAGAAATACCAAAAGCAATACTGAAAACGAGAATAGTAGATGGTTTTAAAGCAATTCCAAAATAACCCATAATAGCACCAGTTAAGAATAAAGGAATTAAATTTGGGATAATAGATACTATCACCATTCTAAAAGAATTAAACATCCAAGCCATAAAAATAGAGATAAGGACGATTACTAGGAGCAAGCTTAAAGTAAGATTCCTCAGTAGAAATTTTGTCCCATTTAAAAAAACAATAGTTGTTCCTGTAACTATTACATCATATTTATCATTATCAAAAATCTTATCTATCTGAGGATTAAGATGTTTAAAAATACTATCCATCTTTGATGTAGAGATGTCTGCAATACGCAAACTAATTCTAGCTTCTTGTTTTAAAGAATCCATTAATAAATTTTGAGCCCCAAAATTAGTTGAACTATTATTAAAATAAGATAGTATCATCCTTTGCTCCTGACTATTAGGCAAAGCATAAAACGAAGAATCTCCATTATAGAATGCTTGTTTACTGTATTTTAGAATATCAATATATGAAGATGATCTTGAAAACTCAGGGTATGTACTAATTACTTTCTCAAGTTGATCCATCTTTATTAAATTATATGACCTTAGTAACCCATTCTTCTTCTTTGTATTTACTAATATCTCCAAAGGCATAACACCCCCGAAATTTTTTTCTAAAAATTTCAAATCTTTATATAGCATCTGATCTTTTGGCAAATCATCTGTAAGGTTGCCTGTTGTTTTGATATTTACTATTCCAAAGAATCCTACAACTAATAATATGACTGTACAAGAATAGATTAGCTGACGCTTGTATTGTACTAAATATCCCAAATAAGAAACTAGTTTTCTTACAAAAATATTATCAAGGTGCTTTATATGCCTGCTCTTAGGAGGTGAAGAAAAACTAAAGAATATAGGTATAATTAATAATGATAATAAAAATATAAATATAATATTTAATGATGCAACAACCCCAAACTCCTGTAATGTTTCACTATTTGTTAAAATAAACGCGGCAAATCCGGAGGCAGTGGTAAGATTAGTAAGTAATGTAATATTTCCAATCTTCTGTATCATAATCTGCAAAGCAAGCTCCTTGCTTTTAGTCCTTTTAAACTCATTATGGAACTTATTAATTAAAAAAATGCAATTTGGGATTCCAATTACAATAATAAGAGGAGGGACCAGGGCCATTAAAACTGAGATCTCATATCCAAATAATGAAATTGTGCCAAAAGAAAAAATAACCCCCAATATTACCACAATCATTGACGAAATTGTAGCCTTAAATGATCTAAAAAAAAGAAAAAGTATTAAGGAGGTAATAAGTACCGTAAGTAAAATAAATAAGGAAATCTCTTCTTTTACTTTTAAAGAATCAACCGTTCTAATATATGGTAATCCAGAATAATGTGGTATTGCATTAAACGTATAAGAATAAGTGTCAACCAAATCTTTTATTGCAAAAATAACACCCTCTCTATTTGAAGATTTAATCAGCCGGTCCTCTAAAGAGATAATTAAGGCCGTAATTTTATTGTTATTGGAACTAATAAGATTAGAATAAAATACTTGTTTATTTAAAACATCAAAAGCTTCATTGAGCTCATCCTGGTTTTTGAAACTATCTGAACACCAACTACTCGCAACTAATTGCTTTTTTTCTTGATCTTTTAATAAAATTGGGAGATTACTAATTGATATAATTTTTTCGACTCCACTAATCTTTTCTATTTTATCACTTAAATCTCTCCAAGCATTAAAATGCTCATAATTAGTAAATAAACTATCCTCAATAGCTATTACAAAGATATTTTGATTACCATACTTCTTAAGGAAATTATTATAGTCTATACTAACCTGATGATCTTCTGGCAATAATTTTGCCATTGTATAAGACAAACTTGCTTCTCTTCCTTTATTGCCCATAAAGAACGCAATAGCAGTAATCACTATAATGATTATAACCCTATACCTTAAAATTATCTTGGAAATAGCCCTCCACATGGAATTATAAATTTTTGCTAAAATACTTGATTTTAAACTTCTAAGAATAATATTAAGCATAAAAAAAGGGGGTATACTACCCCCTTAAATTAAATAATATTACTGAACCCTAAACTGTCATTATCTCTTCTTCTTTCTGTAAATAAATTTGATCAATCTGCTTGGAATGTATATTTGTTAAATCTTGTACTGATTGCTCAGCATCTCTTTCAGCATCCTCAGAAAGCCCTTCTTTACCTAATTTTTTCATTTCATCATTGGCTTTCTGCCTAATATTTCTAACACTAACCTTAGCATTCTCAATCTCAATTTTTGCTTGTTTAACTAAATCTTTTCTCCTTTCCTCAGTTAATGGCGGAACATTAATAATTACCTTCTCTCCATTGTTAGAAGGTTGAAATCCAAGGTTTGAATCAATAATTGCAAGTTCAATTTCTGGAATCAAACTTTTATCAAAAGGCTGTATAGCAATAGTTTGAGCATCAGGAGTTGATACATTAGCCGTTTGAGCTAAGGGTGTTTTTACACCATAATAATCAACCTTTACCGTTCTTAACATCTGAGGATTTGCTTTCCCAGCTCTTATTTTTGCTAACACATTCTCTAGATGAGAAATTGCCTCTTGCATTGCCTCTTTAGCAATATCTAAATGAAAATTAACTTCTTCTGTCATAATTTACTTTAATTAAAAATTAACTAATGTTCCTACTTTTTCTCCTTTACAAATTCTAGTCAAATTACCTTCAATATTCATATTAAAAACTTTTATTGGCAAATTATTTTCTTGACAAAGTGTGAATGCTGTCAAATCCATAATATTCAATTTCTTTTTAAAAACTTCATCAAAACTGATTGTATCATATTTTTTAGCAGAAGGATTTTTCTCAGGATCAGCTGAATAGACTCCATCAACTCTAGTGCCTTTTAATATGACATCCGCCTCAATCTCAATTGCGCGTAAAGTAGCCGCAGTGTCAGTAGTAAAATACGGGTTACCAGTTCCTCCCCCAAAAATTACAACTCTTCCCTTTTGCAAATGTCTCATTGCTTTCCTTCTAATATAAGGTTCGGCAACTTGCTCCATCCTTATTGCTGTTAATAATCTTGTTTGTACTTTAATAGATTCCAAAGCTGATTGTAATGCCATCCCATTAATAATTGTAGCTAACATTCCCATATAATCACCTTGTACTCTGTCGAAACCTGCTCCTTCTGATTGAACTCCCCTGTAAATATTACCTCCTCCAATAACAATAGCAACTTCAATACCCTTCTGAGCAATAGTATTAATTTCAGAAGCATATTGAGTTAACATTTTTGAGTCTATTCCATACTCACTATCTCCCATTAATGATTCCCCGCTAAGTTTTAAAAGTATTCGCTTATATTTCATTGCAATAAAAAGTTTTTCAAAGATAGATAAATCAATGAAAGAAAAAATTATGATATTACTAATTTTTAAACAATAAAAAAGCCACTTATTATTAGAAAGTGGCTTTTTAATAACTTATTGCTTTTATATTAACCTAAAGACACTCTTTTAAATGATAAAATAGAAACCTCACCATATGTAGAAATATAATCAGCAACATTGATGCTTTCATCTTTAATAAAATCTTGGTCTAACAAACACATCTCTTGATCAAGAGTTGTATTGTCAGAAATAAACCTGTCTAGTTTGCCAGGAACAATTTTATCCCAGATATGCTCCGGCTTCCCTTCTTCTTTGAGCGCAGATTCAATATCAGACTTTGCATTTGCAATAACATCATCTGTTAATTGTGCCATTGAAATATACTTAGGAATATTTTTTAATGTTTTTCCTAATCTTGCTAATTCAATATTCTCTTTTTCAATAACAGCAATTCTAGCCTCTGTTTCTGATGCTACAAAAGCAAGGTCAAAATCCTTGTATGATAATGTAGTTGCTCCCATTGAAGCAACTTGCATGGCTAGATCTTTTGAAAGTGCTTCAACATTATCTACTAAATTATCAAGCCCTACTAATACTGCAATCTTTACTCCATGAGTATAAGATCCTACATAGTTCGCATCTACTCTTTCAAAAGCTGAAATTTCAATTTTTTCTCCAATAACACCAGTTTGCTCTATTAATTTATCGGCAACTGTCATGCCTTCAAAATCAGCAGAAAGAAAAGACTCTTTATCATAATGATCTAATGCTATATTAGCAAAATCACTTGCTAATTCTTTAAAAGAATCATTTTTAGCAACAAAATCTGTTTCACATGCTAATACAATAGCAACTCCTGAGGTTTTCTGAGTATTAATTTTAACTGTAGCAACGCCCTCGCTTGCTTCTCTATCAGCACGCTTAGCTGCTACTTTTTGTCCTTTCTTTCTTAATACGCTAATTGCTTCCTCAAAGTCACCATTTGCCTCAACTAATGCTTTTTTGCAATCCATCATGCCTGCACCTGTTTGCTTTCTTAATTTAGCTACATCAGCCGCTTTAATATCTGCCATTTTAATCTTTAAATAAGGTTTATTAATTATTTCTCTTCAGAAATTTTCTTTGCTTTTTCTTTTTTCTCAGCTGCTTGAGCTTCTTTCTCAACACCTCTTTCTTCTAACCCTTCAGCAATTGCATTTTTTATAATAGTCAAAATACATTCTATTGATTTTGACGCATCATCATTTGCAGGAATTGGGAAATTAATAATGCTAGGATTAGTATTAGTGTCATTAATTGCAAATGAACGAATCGCTAATTTATTAGCCTCTGCAACAGCAATGTTTTCTTTATTAGTATCAACAACAAAAATTGCTTCTGGCATTCTTGTCATTTTTACAATAGAGCCTAAGTTTAACTCTAATTTTGTTCTTTGTCTGTCAATTTGCAATCTTTCTCTCTTTGATAACGTGTCAAAAGTCCCGTCTTCTTTCATTTTATCAATTGATTGCATTTTCTTGATTGACTTACGTATAGTAGCAAAGTTAGTCAACAAACCTCCTGGCCATCTTTCAGTAATATAAGGCATACTTAATGCTTTCGCAGTTTCTTCAACAATACCCTTAGCCTGTTTCTTTGTAGCAACAAATAATATTTTTTTTCCGGATTTTGCAATTTGTTTCATTGCAGCAGCAGCGTCTTCAAGCATTGCTACTGTTTTATTAAGATCAATAATATGAATCCCATTTCGCTCCATAAAAATATACGGAGCCATTGCTGGATTATATTTCTTCTTTAGGTGCCCAAAATGCACACCTGCATCTAATAATTCTTTGAAATTTGTTCTTGCCATGTTTACTTTCTTTTTTCGTTAAGCAACTGCCTGGTAGAAGTAATTTACTTGTCCTTGCAGTTTAGATGCTAAACATTTATTAATAAATTGATTTTTCTATCTTTTAACCCACTGGAATTTCTTCCGTGCTTTTTTCTGACCTGGCTTTTTACGCTCAACAACTCTTGCATCTCTGGTTAATAATCCTTCCGATTTTAATGCAGGTCTGTTTTCAACATCAAGTTCACATAATGCTCTTGAGATTCCTAAGCGAATTGCTTCAGCTTGGCCAGTAGTCCCTCCTCCATCAACATTTACTTTTACATCAAATTTACCTGACAAATCAGTAATCTTGAATGGCTGCTCTAATTTATACTGCATAGTATCAACAGGGAAGTACTCTTTGAAATCCTTTCCATTTATAGTAATTTTTCCTTTACCTTTTGCTAAATAAACTCTTGCAACAGATGCCTTTCTTCTTCCAATAGTGTGAATTGTATCCATAATTATTTTAAGTCGTTTAAGTTAAGAGCTTTTGGTTTTTGTGCTTCTTGATTATGCTCAGATCCTGCATATATATAGCAGTTTCTTAAAATAGCTGCTCCTAATTTATTTTTAGGAAGCATACCTTTAATTGCATGCTTCACAACTGACGTTTCATCCTTCTCTAACATCTCTGAAGGAGTAATTCTTTTTTGACCACCCGGATAACCCGTGTGAGAAAATATCTCTCTTTTAGTCATTTTATTTCCTGACATTACAATTTTCCCTGCATTTAAAATAATGACATAATCACCACAATCCGCATGAGGTGTAAAATTTGTTTTATATTTTCCTCTTAGTACTTTAGCAACCTTTGATGCCATTCTACCCAAAGTCTGCCCTTCAGCATCTACAACAAACCATTGCTTATTTGCCGTCTCTTTATTTGCTGATAATGTTTTATAACTTAATGTATCCACTTTATATATTTTTTATTTCCTTTATTAAAAGGGGTGCAAAATTACACTTTTTTCTATTTCAGCAAAATATTATTACCTATTATTGTTTATGACATTTAGCTCCTTTCCAATCTTAGTAAAAGCTGTAATTGCTTTGTCTAAATCTTCACGGCTATGTGCGGCTGAGATCTGGACTCTAATTCTAGCTTTTTCTTTTGGAACAACAGGAAAGAAAAATCCAATTACATATATACCTTCATCTAATAACTTATTTGACATCTCTTGTGCAAGCTTTGCATCATATAACATTACAGGAACAATAGGATGTGTCCCCTTCTTGATATCAAATCCAGCATCTAACATCTTAGCTCTAAAATAAGTAGTGTTTTCTTCCAACCTATCTCTTAAATCTGTTGATTTTGAAAGCAAATCAATTACCTTACTAGCTGCTCCAACAATAGAAGGGGCTAAAGAATTTGAGAATAAATACGGACGCGATCTCTGACGCAACATATCTATGATCTCTCTACGACCAGAAGTAAACCCTCCCATTGCACCTCCTAAAGCTTTACCCAAAGTAGAAGTGATAATATCTACCCTTTCCATTACATCGCAATACTCATGCGTTCCGCGACCATTTTTACCAATAAAGCCAGTAGAATGAGAATCATCAACCATAACTAAAGCATTATATTTCTCAGCTAAATCACAGATCTTATCTAATTGGGCTAAATAACCATCCATGGAAAAAACTCCATCTGTAACAATAATCCTGTTTCTTTGTTCTTGAGACAGGCTAAGCTGCTCTTCCAAGCTTTGCATATCATTATTTTTATATCGATATCTTTTTGCTTTACACAATCTTACTCCATCAATTATGGAGGCATGATTAAGTTCATCAGAAATAATAGCATCTTCTGAAGAGAAAAGAGGTTCAAAAACCCCTCCATTTGCATCAAAGGCTGCTGCATATAAAATAGTATCTTCCGTACCTAAAAAATTTGACAATTTTTCTTCCAAATTTTTATGTATGTCTTGCGTTCCGCAAATAAAACGCACAGAGGACATTCCATATCCATGTGTGTCTAAAGCATCTTTTGCAGCTTTAATTACCTCAGGGTGAGAAGATAGTCCAAGATAATTATTTGCGCAAAAATTCAAAACCTCTTCCCCTGTACTTACTCTTATACACGCTCCCTGAGAGGTGGTAATTATTCTTTCATTTTTATACAAGCCTTGTTCTTTAATATTTAGAAGTTCTTCTTGTAGTTGACTTTGTAGCTTTCCGTACATATTTCTTGTTTTTAAGACGGTAAAAATACATAAATATAAAAAGGAGGCCTAAGCCTCCCTTTTATTCTATAATATTAAACAGGTTTTTTTACTCAATAATTATTTTCTTTTCTACACTGCCATCTTCATAAATAAAAAATAACGGGGTATTTTCAGTAGCCTGAACTTCTCTACCTATTACATCTACAATTTTAATTAATTTCTTGTCTTTTAAAATATGATGCTGATGAATTGTGTTTATGTTTGAACAAGGCATTGTAAGAGTTCCGTCATAAAAATCTTGTATATTTTCAGTATATTGAAAAAGCAATGGCAAAGAATTTCCGTTAATACTATCCCATGCAAAAACAAACGCATAATCAAAAATATAACTATCTCCTATATCTAAATCCATTGGTCCTGTAGACATTAACATTCTTCTATCTGCAGGCGTATTTCCTGCGCTTGAATCTGTCCATGCCTCTGTTGGGAAGCTAGGATCAGTTGCGTCAGGGAACATATAACTACAGGTATTATTAGTTGCTCCATTGCCAGAACCATGCCCATCTCCACCAAAAGTCATAGGCACATTATCCTTCCAAATACCTCTTAAATAATTATAGTAATCATAATCCGACTCAGGATTTCCTGTGTTGGTAAAGTCATTATTATAATAGACAAATTTTTCCATGATTGAATTTAAATATACTAATCCTTGGGCAGGAGGATTTATCCCATATCCATTAGCTCCCTCATCCAGTGTATCTCCATTAAAAGTATATCCTAAGTTAAGAGGTACATTACATCCTATATAATCATCAGTATAATAGCCTAAATCCATATCAGTCCAAGTGCCAATATAAACATCCTCCAAATTATGAGATCCTCTGTTAAATAATGTTGTATTAACAAAAACTGTATGGTTTAGATCTGGATAATTATCACATCTGTAAGCATAAATCATCATATGAATTTCAAGACCTAATGAAGTCGTATCAAGGCTGCCAACATCATTTCTAATAAAATAAATCGCTTGATCCCCCTTAATATCAGGGTAATCACCATCAAAAGGCTCGTAAATACCATTTGTATTTAAATCAACAAAAGGAGCTAACATGTCAGACTGACCCATGCTAACATCCCCATGTGCTGGCCAAAATACAATAACATCTGGTATAATATAAGCTGGATTAGTATAATTCAAAATATGATAATCAATCTCTGATTTATGAATCTTCCAAACTCTATCCCAATGTCCCATATCTGCATCATTATGATAAATACTATCAGAAACAGGCCCTGGCCGATAATCACCAGGAGATTGATTATATGTCTGGTTAGCTACTCTTAATTGTCCTCCATCATCAATTCCGCCAATCCATAAGTCATGAGCAAAAATAGAGTGTTTGCTACTTCCTTTTGGAACCTCATATCTTGCATCATTAAAATCCCAGCACATTGCTGCTGGTCCAAACATTGTTGACACTCCATTTACATCTAATGCCTCTTGCTCAGTTGCAAGGCTTTGTTGAGATAATGCTAAAAAAGGTGTTAGCATAAGAAATGTAAGAATTTGTCTCATAATATTATATTTTAATACACAATTATACAAAAAAAGAAGGCATTTTGCCTTCTTTTAATTAAATTCAAGGTTCAAAATATATTTAAACCACCCCTTGGTCTAGCATAGCATCTGCAACTTTTACAAAACCTGCAATATTTGCTCCTTTGACATAGTCAACGTAATCGCCATCACCTCCATGTTCAAGGCAAGAAGAATGAATATCTTTCATGATTTGCTTTAATTTAGCATCAACCTCCTCTCTTGTCCAATTCATTCTAAGCGAGTTTTGACTCATCTCTAAACCAGAAGTTGCAACCCCCCCAGCATTAGATGCCTTTCCAGGCGCAAATAAAATCTTTGCCTTTTGAAACACCTCAATAGCTTCAGGAGTAGATGGCATGTTTGCTCCCTCAGAAACTAATTTACATCCATTTTCAACTAATATTTTAGCTTCTTCGCCATTTAATTCATTTTGAGTAGCACAAGGTAAAGCAATATCACATTTAACTTCCCAAGGTCTCTTCCCTTCATGGAACTCACAACCAAACTTATCCGCATATTCTTTTATCCTTCCTCTTCTTACATTTTTAAGATCCATTAAAAATGCCAATTTCTTAGCATCAATACCATTAGAATCATAAATATAGCCTGAAGAATCTGATAATGTTATAACTTTTGCTCCTAACTCTGTAGCTTTCTCACATGCATACTGCGCTACATTTCCTGAGCCAGAGATAGAAACTATTTTTTTATTAAAGGAATCTCCTTTTACCTTCAACATATTTTGTGCAAAATATACATTTCCATATCCTGTAGCTTCAGGTCTGATTAATGAGCCTCCCCATGTTATTCCTTTTCCTGTAAGTACTCCGGTAAATTCATTTCGAATCCTTTTATATTGTCCAAACATAAAACCAATCTCTCTACCACCAACACCTATATCTCCTGCAGGAACGTCAGTATTTGCTCCAATATGACGACATAGTTCTGTCATAAATGATTGGCAAAATTTCATCACCTCATTGTCAGATTTTCCTTTTGGATTAAAGTCAGAGCCTCCTTTACCTCCACCCATTGGCAATGTAGTAAGTGAATTTTTAAATACTTGCTCAAATCCTAAAAATTTAAGAATCGAAAGATTTACTGAAGGATGAAATCTTAACCCTCCTTTATAAGGGCCAATTGCTGAGTTAAACTCTACTCTATAACCTCTATTAACTTGCGTATTGCCATTATCATCCAGCCACGGAACCCTAAACATTAATACTCGTTCAGGCTCTACCATTCTTTCTAACAACATTTTATTATTATACTTGGGGTTTCTTTCCATAAAAGGAATAATAGCCTCAGCTACTTCCTCTACAGCTTGTAAAAATTCGGTTTCACCAATATTTTTAGCTGTTACTTCACTCATAAAGTCATGGATTTTCTGTTCCATATTTATTTCTTTTTTAAATTATTAAGAGTTAAATTTTTTGGCAAATGTATAGTATTTTTCTAAAGATCAAAAGTTTTAGATATTCTTATCTAACTCATGATAGCTAAATTAAATAAATATTTATTCCACTTAATGTAATGAAGTAAATATCAAACATCATTTAGGCAATTTAATTCTTTTAATATAATCTGTCATTCAAATTTTTATCTTTGTGAAAAATAATCAAGAAAATATTATGAAAAGATTCTATATGCTATTTATTTTTTGCTCAGTTTTTTTGATAAGAAATAATGCGCAAACAATTAATGGTACTATTACTGATAAAAATACAAATGAAGCATTAATTGGCGTAAATATTATATTGGAGAATAATGGTGGGACAGCAACAAATTGGGAAGGTAAGTATCAGCTTCAATTAGCTAAAGGAGAGCAGGAGATCACTTTCAAGTATATTGGTTATGAAGAAATTACTAAAAATATTTCATTAGAAAAAAATGAAACCCTGATTCTAAATATCTCACTAATACCCTCATCAGAACAACTAAGTACTGTAGTAGTTTCTGCGGGAAAATATGAGCAGAAAATTGAAGAGATCACCGTTTCTATGGAGGTTATAAAGCCATCATTAATTGAAAATAAAAATACTACAGATATCCAAACGGCTATGGATCAGGTTCCTGGAGTAAACATAACAGATGGCCAGGCTAACATAAGAGGAGGAAGTGGATGGAGTTATGGAGCAGGTACTCGGGTATTAGTTCTTGTAGATGATATGCCATTAATCTCTGGCGATGCCGGCCAAGTGCAATGGAAACTTATTGCAACTGAAAATATCAATCAAGTCGAAGTAATTAAAGGAGCTTCTTCTGCACTTTACGGATCCTCTGCTTTAAATGGGATTATTAATATTCGTACCGCTTTCCCAAGTCAGAAAGATATTGATAAAAATAAACTCCCTGGTTTTACAAAGATAAATATGCATATGGGGCTAATTGACAAACCTCAAAGAAAGGAATTGAATTGGAATGGGGATAAAAGAAGAGCTTTTAAAGGGGTAGAGTTTTTACAATCTATGAAACTAAATAATCTTGATCTATCTTTAGGAGGAAATATTTTTCTAGATGATGGCTATCGTTATGGAGAAGTCACAGACAGAAAAAGATTTAACCTTAACTCTACATATAAAAGTAAGAAATACGAAGGATTGTCATATGGAATAAATGGAAACTTCTTATTTCAATCAACTGGCTCAGCTCTTATATGGAATGGATTAGATGAAGCCTATATCCCTCTAGATTCAGCAGTAACAACCACCAGTGGTGACACTTACAACATTGATCCTTTTATTACATATATATCAGGAAATAATCGTCATAGCTTACGTAATAGATACCTAAAAGTTATAAATGATAATAGTACAAAAGGATCTGATGTAGGTCAAGACAATGAATCTGAAACTTATTACTCTGACTACCAATGGCAAAAGAATTTAGAAAAATATAATTTAAGAATTACAAATGGAGTTACTAACGAGGCTGTATATGCTCGTTCTGATTTATTTAATGGCAATAATACACGTAAGAATCTTTCATTATATACCCAATTTGACAAGAAAATGGGGCGACTAAATATCTCATTTGGTGCTAGATATGAACATTTTGAAATTGAATCAGATGAAAAATATTTAATTGACGGGAAATCTACAAATAGCTTTAGTGAAAGTAAGCCTGTTTTCAGAACAGGATTAAATTATCAGCTTGCTGAAGCGACATATCTAAGAGCCTCTTGGGGACAAGGATATAGATTTCCATCTATGGCTGAGCTTTTTATTTCAACACACGTTTCTGGCCTTGAAATATATCCAAATCCTGAATTAAAGCCAGAAAGTGGATGGAGCAATGAACTTGCTATAAAACAAGGAGTAAAATTTGGCAAGTGGATGGGTTATCTGGACCTCGCAGCTTTCTATATGCAGTATGATGATATGATGGAGTTCTCTTATGGAGCCTGGGGAAACCCTATTACTGACCCTCTATTTGGACTTGGATTTAAATCAGTAAATGTAGGAACAACACAAATAAGTGGAATTGAATTCAGTACGTCAGGGCAAGGTAAGGTGTCAAAAGATATGACAATAAATATTCTTGCAGGATATACCTTTATGAACCATTTCGCATCAAATACTGATCAAGTCTACGCCTATGGATTTAACCATGGAGATACAATAGGAGGGCTCATTTACGATCAATCTGTCACCTATGCAAACAGTAGTTCAGATAGCAGTGTATTAAAATATAGATATAAACATATTGCAAAAATAGACTTAGAATTTATCTATAAAAAGATCTCTCTTGGAGGAAGCTTTAGATATAATGACTTTATGCAAAATATAGATAAGATCTTTACCGAAGAATTTATTGGGGGAGATAATGGTATGATACCTGGTATCAATAAAGCTAGAGAGCAATTTAACAATGGTGATTTTATTATTGATACTAGGATGGGATATCAATTTAATAATATGATTCGTTTTGGGTTTGTAATAAATAACCTTTTAAACAGAGAGTATATGACAAGACCAGCAACTATGATGCCTCCAAGAACTTTTGCAATTCAATGCAACCTTAAAATCTAATGGAAGTCATTGGCATTATCCCTGCAAGGTATGAATCAACTAGATTTCCAGGCAAACCCCTTGCAGATATTCTTGGTAAAAGCATGATACAAAGGGTGTATAACCAATGTAAAAAATGCAATCATCTTACACGAATAATCGTAGCTACTGATGATGATAGAATCTTAAATCATGTTATTGAATTTGGAGGAGAGGCTATGATGACTTCTAAATCACATAATTCAGGAACTGATAGATGCAATGAGATAGTTGAACAACTTAATACTAACTTTGATATTATTGTAAATATTCAAGGAGATGAACCTTATATCAATCCAAAACAAATTGAAGAAGTAATTGCACTTTTTCAAAACAGCACGACCCAAATAGGAACACTTGCAAAAAAAATTGAAAATCACTCAATAATATTAGACTCAAACAACCCAAAAGTAATTCTTGATAAGAATACATTCGCATTAAATTTTTGCAGAAAAATAACAGACATCTCTGCCGAGACTATTTATTATAAGCATATTGGTATTTATGCTTTCACAAGAAGTGTCTTAAATAAGATCTGTAAACTACCTCAATCAAATAATGAAAAAAAAGAAAAATTAGAACAGTTAAGATGGATTGATAACGGCTATAAAATAAAAGCAGGCATTACCTCTTATGAATCTATTTCGGTTGACACGCCAGAGGATATTATTAAAATTAAACAAATAATGAGATAAAATGCTTAATTTTGTGCTATGAATAAATCAGTTGTACATTACATTTCAGAGTTACTTTTCTTACATGATTGTGTTATTGTTCCAGGATTTGGCGGATTTATAGGAAATAGAAAATCAGCACAATTAAATAAAATTACAGGAAGCTTAATACCTCCATCAAAACAAATTCTATTCAATACAAACCTTACAACAAATGATGGCTTACTTATTGCTCATATCGCCAGTCAAGAAGAAATCACTCAAGAAATAGCTAAACGAAATGTAACCGATTTTGCTAATAAAAGTAATGCTAAATTAAATACATCTAAGGTATTACGAATAGATAAGATTGGATTATTCACATTGGGTAAAGAGGGAAATATAATCTACCTGCAAGATAGCTCAATTAATTATAGTTTAGATGCTTTTGGATTACAACCTACTTATCAAAAACCAATAGACATAACAACTGATAAGAAACAACAAATTGATGAAAAAATTCGAAAAATAAAAAGCCCTAGCAATGGAAGAACATTATTAAGAGCTGCTGCTGTTATTATACCTCTTATTACACTTTCTTATTTGAGTATTTCACAACAAGAAAAAATTAATAGTACGTATAAACAACTAGCAACATTAAATCCTTTCTCAAACACTAAACTAGTTGAAGAAGCATCCTTTCATTCATTAGTAAAAGAAATTAATATTGAAGAAACTACTAAGATAATTGAACCACTAATTATACCTGAATTAATACCTGCTGTTAAAGATGATAAATATTACATTATTGGGGGGGCTTTTTCTGAAAAAAAGAATGCAAATAGAATGGTTGCAAAACTTAATAGATCAAATTATAACGCTGAAATTATAGAAGGTAGACTACTAAGAGTAAGTTACGATTCTTTTAATAATCGGGAAGATGCGATATTAGCGTTAACCAAAATCAAACAATCAAATCCTGATGCTTGGTTGCTGAAAAAATAATAATGCAAATAAAAAACCCTAAAGAAAGTAGAGCGACTCTTACTGAGATTGTATTACCTAACGACACTAATAATCTAAATAATTTAATGGGAGGCAGGCTTTTGCATTGGATGGATATTGCTGCTGCAATCACTGCTCATAGACATTGCAATAGAACTTCTGTAACGGCTTCCGTAAATAATGTATCATTTGAACACCCTATACCGCAAGGTAGTATTGTCACACTTGAAGCAAATATTTCTAGGGCATTTTCTTCATCTATGGAAATATTTATTGATGTGTGGATTGAAGATACTTTGTCTGGAAATAAAACAAAATGTAATGAAGCAATATACACTTTTGTTGCTGTTGATTCTATGGGTAAACCTGCAAAAGTACCAGAAGTATTGCCAGAATCAGAATTAGAGAAGAAACGATTTGATGGAGCGCTTAGAAGAAGGCAACTATCGCTTATCTTAGCAGGAAAACTAAAAGCAAAAGATGCCTCAGAATTAAAGGCTCTATTTAAGTAATTTTAAAATCGTATTATAAATTAATTGAGAGCGTATATCCTTAATACACCCATTAGAAGAAACTCTACAATTTTGACCATGTTTTGAGCATGGTATTTCTGAGCTCTTTGTAATTATATTTTCTGATTTTTTATTCGGCAAATATGGAGCAAATCCTAATGAAGGCTTTGTACATCCCCAAAAAGATATTATAGGATTATCAAACGCAGAAGCAATATGCATCATTCCTGTATCATTAGTTAATACCAATTTACTTTGTTCAATAAAATATGCAGATTCCTCAATAGAGGTTCCCCCACAAAAATCATACACATTAGCAGATTTACAATTATCACTTATCTCAGCGCTAAGGATTTTGTCTTTCTCACTACCTAGCAATAAAACAGGTATATTTAATTTAGATATGACATCTGCAATTTGTGTATACGATAGCTTCTTTTGTTCGTAGCTTCCTCCTATACACCAACAAATATAATCTTGATTGGTATTAAATTCTAGGCTAAGAGGCTTAGTTGTATAATAATCTATCCCTTTACTATCATTATACACATTCAGTTTTAATACTGATTTGAAATACCTATCTACAATATGATTATTTAATAAATTGATGCCTAAATATAAAAGAACATACCTCTTAAAAATATCTTTTTGATAGATATAAGATTTAACACCTAAAGCTAAACGCAACCTTAATGACCTAAAATTATTTTGCAGATCAATTATCAAATTATAATGCTGATCTCTCAGAAAGTCTAGTTTTGGCTTAGCATCTTCTTCAAGCGTAAAGATCTCACTAATATAAGGATTTGAAGAAAGAAGTGTTTTATACTTTCTTTTTGTCAAAAAGTCTATCTCAGCATTAAGTTGGATATTTAAACATCTTACAACAGGAGTTGTTAAAATTATATCTCCTATAGAACTAAATCTAATAACTAATATTTTAAGTTTCGTAGGCATCGTGTAAAATTATATAAATAATCCTAATTTTGTACCCATGAAATTTATTGATACACACAGCCATTTATATAGCGAACAATTTGACAATGATAGATCAAAAGTTATTAATGAAGCTATAGCAGATGGAGTTGAAACTATTTTATTGCCAAATATATCAAGCAGGTATACTCAAGGAATGCTTGCACTATGCAGTGAATTCCCAGATAATTGCTACCCAATGATGGGGCTACATCCTTGCGATGTAACAGAACAGAATTATGATATAGAGATTTCTCATGTAGAAGAGGAACTAGCTAAAGGCAATTACATTGGTATAGGTGAAATTGGATTAGATCTACACTGGGACAAAACGACTCTTGATATTCAGAAAAAAGCATTTATTCATCAAATTAACTTGGCAAAAGAATATAAATTACCTATTGCAATTCATGTTCGAGATTCCTTTAATGAGGCTATTGAAATAATTGAAGAACTAAATGACGATAATCTAAGAGGTGTCTTCCATTGCTTTACTGGAGATATAAATGATGCTGAAAGAATTATCAAATTAAATGATTTTTATTTAGGGATAGGAGGCGTCCTTACTTTTAAAAACTCTGGATTAGACAGAACAATAACCGATATTAATATTCAACATCTCATTTTAGAGACTGACGCCCCTTACCTAGCCCCTATGCCTAATAGAGGAAAGCGAAATGAGAGTAAATATATTATTGATATTGCAAAAAAATTAGCAGAAATCTATAATCTTACACTCAAAGATATAGCTGACATTACTACTGATAACGCAAAAAGCATTTTCAAAATATGAACAAAAAGATATTATTAATCTATACAGGGGGAACAATTGGGATGATTAAGGATGATAAGAAGAATACTCTTGTCCCTTTTAATTTTGACAAGTTACTAAAAGCTATGCCTGAACTAAGAAATAGTGAAATTCATGTAGATAATATCAGTACAAAAAATCCAATTGATTCAAGTAATATGCATCCTACTGATTGGGTTGAAGTTATAAGCATGATAGAAATTAACTATCTTGCCTATGATGGATTTGTTGTTTTGCATGGCACTGACACTATGGCCTATACAGCATCTGCCTTTAGTTTTATGTTAGAGAATTTGAATAAAGCTGTGATTTTTACAGGTTCACAAATCCCTATTGGAGCAAGAAGAAGTGATGCCAAAGAGAACCTTATCACTGCAATCGAGATTGCAGCAAGCAATAAAGTAAATGAAGTATGTATTTATTTTGAAGATCAATTATATAAAGGGAACCGAACAGTAAAAGTAAATACAGAGGATTTTGAGGCTTTTGAATCTCCTAATTATCCAATCTTAGCTGAGGTAGGAGTAAATATTAAATACAAATCTATATTACAAGATAAAAAGAATAAGAAGCTAGTAGTACATAAAGATTATTCTGATAATGTGGTTGTCATAAAGCTTTTTCCAGGCATAAAAATAGAAACAATAAGAGCTATTATAAATAGTTCTAAAGGAATAATTATTGAGAGTTTTGGTGCAGGCAATGCATTAACTAATACAAAATTTATCTCTCTACTTCAAAAAGGGATACTAGATGGAAAAATTATAATGAATATTAGTCAGTGTTTGCATGGAGAGGTTGTAAGAGGAGAATATGCAACAAACGAAGCTTTTAAAAAAGCAGGTATTATTTGCGGAAAAGATATAACAACTGAAGCTGCAATTACAAAGTTGATGTTCCTTTTAGGAAAAAGATTGAGCGATAAAGAAGTAAAAATACAATTACAAAAGAATTTAAGAGGAGAGGTTAGCAGCTAATTCTTACATTTTGTAATCTTTGGTGAGGTGGCCGAGTGGCTTAAGGCGCACGCTTGGAAAGCGTGTAAACGGGAAACTGTTTCGGGGGTTCGAATCCCTTCCTCACCGCAACTTTTAGAGTAGTTATATCTAGTAATATTCTAATTTATATAGTGCCGTAGGACAGATAGCAGGACAAAATTACACTTCTAATATCCTTAATAGTTAATAACTATTTTGAATAATCATTAAGTTGAGTACTTTTTAAATGGTGCTTTTTTCCAAATAGAATAGGCAAATAGGTCTATTCCACTTCCTCAGGAGTTGTAAAAAAATTAATCTTTATATCAATAGGCTCTCTTTCCTCGCGGTCCTGTAGCACCAACTGCTCCATCTTGTCCATCAGCACCATCATTACCTGCAATACCTTGAGGACCTGTTGCACCGTCAGCACCGTCAGCACCATCTGCACCATCCTGTCCATCTAATCCATCCACTCCTGGAGGTCCTTGAGGTCCTGGTGTACCTCCTCCTGTTCCTGAAGTTTCGGCATATAAAGCATAAGGAACACTTCTTAATTGAGTAGTACCCATTGTAACATAGTTATTACCTACTGTAACATCAACACCTACTTGAATAAAGTAGCTATGGCTACCCCAGTCAATAGTACTAAATATACCAGTAATTACTGTCCCTTCACCTATTGATAGATTAACTAAACCAATTTGAGTACTTAGTGCATTATGAGATTCTTCATAAATAGCCGTTCCATTTGGAGTATCTTCTAGTATTGATATTTTAATTCCAACATTCTGATTGTTTAAGGTATTAAAGTTCCCATCTCTTATTACAGTTTGATATGTAAATGATTGTGGGGCTTGAGCTAATAACATTATACTTAATGTCATTGCACTTAGTATGCTTAGTATTCTCTTCATTTATTAATATTTTTTAATTATTAATTAGATATCCTGACATAATATATATCATTGGTGGTGCATTTGGATTAGGATTAGGGTTTGCCTGAATTATTGTATTTGGAGATAAATAATCTGCATTTTTTGGCATATGTGTGTTTGTATTAAATGACTGATTATTTGAAAGTGTAAGCGTTATATCTTCAGTACCATCGCTTAAGATGTTAGTTATTATAATTTTCTTATTTGTTGGTACAGTATAAGTTGGAGAACTAACATCAAGTAAAATATTAACTATCTCTATATTACTATCAGTATCAACTAAATATCCATATCCAGTTACAAAACCCTGCGAACTTGAAGATGATGGAAATAGTATAGAGTCTCCTTCTTTTAATATTAATTCTTCAAGAAAATTAGGATTTCCAAAATTAAAAAGATTGCCATCTGAATATATTTGACAAGTTACACCAATGTAAGTTATATCATCAAAATACAGATTTTTACCACTAGGAACAATAAAATACTCTGTGCTACCAGAATTAATTACTTGATCAAGTAAGAAAAAATCTCCATTGTATATATTTTGAGCATAATTACCTGGTCCGTTGATTTGAAAAGAAGAATTACTTGATGAATTTGAAGAATTTCCGCCTTCTAATGGGATAAAAAAAGCCGAAATTCCTGTATTACTACTTAAAAATGAAAAATATTCATTTTTCTTAATAGGGATATTAAACATACCTTTTCTAGATAGCGTAATACCAGGTTGAATATATTGACTTATCATCCCTCTAACAGTTGTGTTTCCACTAAAAGTGTCACAAAAAATTTCGGTTTCACTAGTGGTACTAGTACTAAACCAACCATAAAGAAATCCATCAGATAAAGCTTGGGTTTCAACTGAGGTGTTAATTGGAGTTATATCTCCAAATACCATATTTCCGCCACCAGCTCCTGCTATCATATTAGCAATTGTAGTTGAATCAAGACTTGATGTTGAACTTGAAGAACCCACACCACTTTCTAATGGAATCCAAAATGCTTTATTAACATATGTTAGAGATGAGCTAAAAGTCCAATAATAATCTTTTTTTAAAGGAATTAATAATGACATATTACCATTATCTGGGTAATAATATCCCCCAGAAGGACCATTAGGGAGCATAGATACTGAATCTATAGAAATCTGAAACCACTGATTTGAAGGCTGAAGTATAATATAAAGAAATCCATCTTCATTTTGTTGATACTCTGGATAAGGAGCTATATTAGTTAGGTTGCTATTAATCTGAGAAGTTATGTCCTCATAATCTCCAAACACCATATTTTCTACTCCAACTGTTGTGATAAAAGTAGAGTCTGCACTAATAAGATTAGCTAATGAATCGTAATCTACTACTGCATCTATTCCGTCAACTCCGTTTATTCCATCTACACCAGGAGCACCATCATTACCTGGAGGGCCTGTTGCACCAACTGCTCCGTCATTTCCATCAGCACCATCATTACCTGGAGGACCTGTTAAACCAATAGGTCCTTGCGGTCCTATGGCACCTGTTGCTCCGTCTTGTCCGTCATTCCCATCTTGTCCATCTTGTCCATCTTGTCCGTCAGCTCCTGCAGGTCCCTGGGGGCCTGTTGCTCCTACTGCTCCGTCATTTCCATCAGCACCATCATTACCTGCAATACCTTGAGCTCCAGTTAAGCCTATTGGTCCTTGCGGTCCTGTTGCACCGTCTGCACCATCTTGTCCATCAGCACCATCATTACCTGCGGGTCCTTGAGGACCTGTTGCACCGTCAGCACCATCCTGTCCATCTAATCCATCCACTCCTGGAGGTCCTTGTGGTCCTGGTGTGCCGGGTGTTCCTGAAGTTTCGGCATATAGAGCATAAGGAACACTTCTTAATTGAGTAGTGCCCATTGTAACATAGTTATTACCTCCTGTAACATCAACACCTACTTGAATAAAGTAGCTATGGCTGCCCCAATCAATAGTACTAAATATACCAGTAATTATGGTTCCTTCACCTATTGATAGATTAACTAAACCAATTTGAGTACTTAGTGCATTGTGAGATTCT